>NZ_JBALFD010000024.1:0-3720 GCF_036916985.1 Nostoc sp. | reverse complement strand
TCGATTCATCGGTTAAAACTGCTGAAATGCTTGCTATGTATACATTTTATCAGTTTTACGCTCCGGTTTTTTCTGAGTTTGTGAGAAATCCGGGTCAGGCAGGATATCAAGCAACTTAAATTTTCCTTTTAAGCCGTGAAAGCTAGAAATAGCAAGAGTTTAGCAGCAGATTCTATTTTCAATAACTTTATTTTAATGACAATAAACCATGAAAGAATAGGATTTTGATATGGGCGGATACAAAAGCGATCGCTCTGTCGAAAAAGAAATCAGATTCTTCATCAGAGGTATTTCCACTCTTTAGATTCACTGTCTTCACTTTGGGGCGCATAACTTGAGCAACCCAGTTTGAAATCATAAAGCAAGCAAGTTGCTCACATTATGGTTTAGATTACATAGTAATACAAGACTACAACACAAAATAAGTAACCCTTATCTTTTATCCGACATAATCTACGATAAAAACTACTTTTCTAGATAGCTCAGTATTGCAAGTATAATTTTATGCTTACAATACGTAGTTAAGCAACTTTCTTATAGAATATTAAAGAATTAGGTATAAATTATTATCAGCACTGGTACAGGATAATAACAAAGTTCTAAATGGTGCCGAAAGTAATACCCTGTTGTTTGAGCCACTGACGGTATGCAATAGAATAGCGATCGCTCGGTAAATGTACTTCTGCTTGCAAATTTAAAGGTAAGCGTCGGGGTTGCTGGGAATTGACAATGGCAATATCTTGACTAGCAACAAGATTTTGAATATTTAGATAGACTTCAACTGGAATTTCACGGGCGCTGTTTACCATTAACCAATATTGGGTCACGCACTCATCTTCATCGACTGGCGTAATTGTATAGAAGACATTTAGACGATGCTCTCCAGGTCCAAGTTTAAAGTATGCCACTAGCGGACGGAAGATACGGTAATGGTAAGTGTTGAAAATCATTGGCGCTTCTTTCGGATTAGCCGAACTAAAATCTAGTTCCCACAAACCACATTTGAAACTAATCTGATCTCCAAGAGACTCTAATTCATAATGCGTCAACTCAGGACGACTAGCGTGGGCGAATAATCCCGAATGCATAATTGGGAAGTGTGCCGGATCGATAAAATTTTCCAGCGTCCGCAGGGGGCTAGAGTGATAGTGGTAGGGGCCACAGAAAATTTTGCGATAAACCGGATCGTCCCACTCAGAAAATGGAGCTATATCTTGTTTTGGTGTTCCTAAACAAACCCAGAGCAAATCGTAACGCTCAAGAAGTTGGTAAGTTTTAACACAAGCTCGTGCGGGAGGCGATTGGTCTGGATTAGCTGGAGCTAGTATACATTGACCTTCGCTGTTAAAGGCTAAACCGTGGTATGAACAAACAAGGGTCTGTTTATTGACATATCCCAAAGAAAGACGAGCGCCACGATGAGGGCAAAGGTCTTGCCAAGCTAGAACTTTGTCGCCATTATGCCAAAGTACTAAATCTAAGCCTAATAAACGCTTGTGCAGAACTGTTCCAGGTTGGAGGTCTTGCGAGCGGGCTATTACATGCCAATCATTCAGCAAAATCTGGTCTTGCACCATGAGTATCGACACCCTTGAGGTCAAATACCTATATCTTAATCAGAGTGAACATGAAACTTGAACTTGATTTTTGAAGCGATCTGGTACTCTGGGCGCTTGCTTTTCGCTACCATCAACTACAAAAATCATCTACCCGAATATCTCGCCAGACATCAGACACTTGCCAGCCGGAATTGCCCACAGATTGTACTGGAGGATTGTCAAGCAATGGAATATAGTCGGGAACTCTAGGCTCTGAAATCGCTACTGGTTTCTCCTCAACCTCAACCACAGGGGCAGTAGAATTGTCAGTATTAGCTTCAAGAAGAAGTTGGTCTTCTGCTTCTTCGATCAACTTCATCTGTTTCAGAGTAAGCTTGTCGGATTTTTTGATGATCTTCTTAGTATCTGTATCATTAGAAGTTTTCATTGGCTGTTCCCTTGAAGGCATTGGCAAAAAAGTTGTCTGAGTAAATTTGGGAGAAGTTAGGTATAAATAATTTGCACGGAATTAACAAGGTACACCAAATCGATGGAAAATACGAGTCCCTTGCAGAAGAATTTATTAATTGTGTACAAATCTGTTTTTGGGTAGATGTCCCAGCATAATCTGTTGCACAGATGCAAGTATTAAGCGTAGGCGTAGCTCGCCGCAGGCATCGCTTTTTTCCTCATGACTGTACTTCAAGATTGTTTTGCGCTTTTGACTCCTAATAAACAGATAATAGATGGTTGAGAGTTCTCGCTCATTAGGAACAGCGTTGAGAAACTTATCAGGTGAAAAAGGCACAATCTTAGTAGTAGATGACGAAGCCAGCATTCGCCGAATTTTACAGACGCGTCTTGAGATGATTGGCTACAATGTAGTCCAAGCTTCTGATGGTGAAGAAGCTTTATTAGCCTTTCGTAAAGAAACTCCCGACTTAATCGTTCTGGATGTGATGATGCCAAAGCTGGATGGTTACGGTGTCTGTCAAGAAATACGGAAACAATCAGATGTGCCAATCATTATGCTTACAGCCTTGGGAGATGTAGCAGATCGGATCACTGGGCTAGAACTAGGTGCTGATGACTACATGACGAAACCTTTCTCACCCAAGGAATTAGAGGCAAGAATTCGCTCGTTGCTGCGACGAAGAAACGATAGAACAACTACTGCTGCTATTTATAATTTGGGAGTAATGGTTGTAAACAATCTCAAAATTGATACCAATAAGCGACAAGTCTACAAAGCAGGTGAGCGGATTACATTAACGGGTGTAGAGTACAGCTTACTAGAGTTATTGATGAGCTATCCCGGCAAATCTTTCACTCGTGGAGAAATATTGCAGCAAGTGTGGGGTTATAGTGCAGAACAACATGCAGATACTCGTGTGGTGGATGTGCATATCTCACGTTTGCGCTCGAAGTTAGAAGATGATCTGGAAAATCCAGAATATATACTCACTGCAAGAGGAAGTGGTTACTTTTTTCAACGAATTCCTCAACTAGAGCATTAATCACGAAACCGCCAAATGTCAGTTGTTTGAGGTTGATGAAGTTCTTTGTCTTAATTGTAGTGTCTTGATAGATAGGTACAGGAAATTAGTACAATTTTTGGATACTGGAGTTTTCATTTTTGAAAAAGCATTTGAGCCAAAGTCTACCTATAGCACCAAGCCGGAAACTGAAGATTACGATCTTAACAGTAGGTTCAAGAGGAGATTTGCAACCATACTGCGCTTTGGCTATTGGCTTGAAACGTGCGGGGCATGAAGTAACCGTAGCAACCCATGAGAACTTTGAGCCATTTGTGAGGAAGTTCGATTTAAAGTTTGCAGCGATCGCTGGCAATATGGAAGAGTTTCTGCAATCGAAACAAGGGCAGCGATTGATTGCGGGAGAAAAGTTGAAAAAAGAAGAAGGAGATAAGCTTTTACTTCAACAGTTAGAATCAGCTTGGAGTGCGTGTGTTGGAAGTGAGGTAATTATCTATACGCCATTAGCTACCTTTGGATATCAAGCCAATTCGCAATTCGCAATTCGCAGTTCGCAGTTAATTAACGCACCTATCTAAATTCTAAATTGAATAAGTAAGTCGTGGAGAAAATTTATAACTATGTAACAAACAATTAAGGGGAAGAGTTAGAGTTAAATCTTATACGTTGTGTACTGTAATTTCCCT
>NZ_JBALFD010000023.1:0-45864 GCF_036916985.1 Nostoc sp. | reverse complement strand
GGGAATGAAGTGGCTGCTGTAGCAGCCACTTCATTCCCCTTTAAAATGATTATCATTACTGTTAATGGAATAGTTTATTTTCTGGAAGTCCCTTATTGCCTCAGATGGACTTGGATGACGTTCCTGCTCGATCCGAACCCACTCCCTAAGACTGTCATGGATTTTCAGCCAAGTCCCGTCTTTGCGCCAATTGCGGAAATATGTGTAGACTGTCTGCCAAGGAGGAAAATCTCCAGGTAATGCTCGCCATCTCACTCCTTCTAGCAGGATATAAAAAATTGCATTTAGGACAGACCACATATCGACTTCCCGCTTACGACCACCTGGTTTCGCTTTTGGAATCAGGTCGCTAAGAAATTCATATTGTGCGGGAGTCAGGTTGCTGGGGTAAGCTTTACTCATGCTGCTCTCTCGGTGCTGTCTATTATCTATTCACAGCGTATACTGAGAGAGCTTTTTTACAAACTTTCCGACTTTTCAAACACCCTCTTAGAGCAACAAACAGATACTTAAATATAATTTGAGCTAAATATTTACTTACTGTTTTGTAGTCTATTGGAGCAGTGATGAATCCATTTGTCTCAAAAAGCATTTTCATGTTGGGGATAGTCTTCTGGCTGCTGATTAGAATTCCTTACCAACAAATACAAAAACAGAACATAATTGTTGATGAACGAAAAACCCTCCAGGAAAAGATAGTCCGCCTTCTGCTATTGGTTGGGATACTGCTTCTTCCTTTGATTCATGTTCTATCTCCTTGGTTGAATTTTGCTAACTACCATCTACCAATTTGGGCAAATGGATTAGGCACTGCTATTCTTGCCCTTTCCCTTTGGTTGTTTTGGCGCAGTCATCACGACTTGGGTCAAAATTGGTCATCAACACTGCAAATTCGGGCTGGACATACTCTCTCCATCAGTGGTGTGTATCAAAATATTCGTCATCCTATGTACACCTCTGTTCTGCTACTGTGCATTGCACAACTACTCTTGCTCTCCAACTTGATTGCAGGTCTATCAGGATTCATTAGCTTTAGTATTGCCTATGCAACACGAATTGGACAGGAGGAACAGATGCTACTTGATACCTTTGGTGATGAATATGAAGTTTACAGACAATGCACGAAACGATTAATTCCTTACCTATTCTAATTTGTCCACTTCATATACCCTCTGAGTCGCAGTTGAGGCTCAAGCCGATCCTTTATCAAACAACCTTGCCTACGCCGATGGCTTATTCTACCGTCAACAGCCAACCTCCTGGGCAGACCAAATTGGAAATCAGATTACGCAAGTACGGCTCTCTCATGAAGACCGAAGCTTTGAACCCGGCATTCGTGAGGTGGCTTTTGGGATTCCCGTTGGAGTAGCCAAGGCAATCAAGGGCAATTATGATGCCCGTCGTGCTTATGGCTTGAGTTGTTCTCCAAGGCAAGCTGCGATCGCTTGGAAACGAATTGATTACTTGTGGCATCTATTGTCCTATCAGGAGGCATAACCATGATTAACCAAGTCCCGAATCTAGAAACTTGTTGGTATCTTTCACCACCTTGGGGTCAAGAGATTCCCCCCCTGGAAGTTTCCCTGTTGGAGAAAGTCTACGTTACTACCACCAAATCTTTCGGTTACTGTTGCGGTGTAGAGTGGTCAGCTAAAGGCTGGAGTTATGAGATTGTCTCCAGCAACGATAATCTAACTGTTTTAGGACGTGAAATCATTGGTACAGGTAACTTACAATTAGTTACCAAAGAAAAGCCTGTGTTTGAACTGGGTGAATTAGTCGAGTTCCGATTTCATGGCGATGGCCCACCAGCAAGGATTGTCCAGGGCATTCAACTGATTTGCGATTCCTAGTTCTACTGCATCGAGTGGATGTCCCCAGGAATATCTGAAAACGGTGACAAGGTTTTTACTTTCAGAGATACAATCGCCCTTGGCGGGACTTCGCCCATCGCACGAGTGACTGACTATGACTTGGAGAGGGTGCGATTATAGACAATCTACACCTTATACTACCGTGGCGAAATCCGAGGCGAGGGCATTTCAATCTCGCTGTACCCTCCCAAAAATTGGAAAGGCAAACACCTTCCACTATTCGCGCCAACTCCAGAACTGCTGAAGTGGTGGAAAACTTTGATTACAATCACGAACATCTATTCAGGATAATACTTCAAGGAATGTCTTGCACCTGCCACAATCCCAAGCTCTTATCTTTATATAAGCCACCTCCCTCAGTACATCCTTCATTTATCACTAGTAGAGGTGTAGGAAAATTAAAAGGTTGTTTTTCCAAATTTAGTAAACGCCAGTCACCTGTCGTGATATCCTCGTTGTCTTCACAATTGAGGAAAGTAGTTGTTAGTAGATAATCAATATGGCTACTTTTAATATTATCGAGAGCTAAGAAAATGTCTGCTATTGAAAGATGCACAAAGCAATCTCGGCATAGCAATATATTTGCTATTGGTAGAGGATCGCTTGTTAAATTCAATGTCATAAATTGACACTTTTTACTTTCGTAACGCTTTTGGTTCTCAGTAATCAGTTCAGGTACAATATCTGCACCGATGTAACTTGAAATAGGTAACTCTATGAACTGCATCCAACTGAAGTCTCCGCAAGGGAGATCGAGGAGTACCTCTACTTGTAATGTTTTAAGTAATGCTGGAAGTTGAGCTTCAATCTGTTGTGTTTGTCTTCTAGTAGCGCCCTCCCCTGAAATTGAATTAGATCCACGCCAATGATTCGTTTGGAAGATGTGCCGGAAGGTATCGCCGGGCAGTAAGTTCACACCTAGATATGTGAGCTTCTCAAAGTAGTAAGAATCAAAAGGAACATTGTCTCGCCGTTTATTCATGATTTGATAAACTGTAGCCCTTGATGCCAGCTTCTATAAGATTAACTCTGATAGTTCAGTCAGCCGATTAATTCGTTTTATAATCCGAGGAGATGCCTGCAAATCGCCGTGAAGACGGTTAAGCCAAACTCCTATTAATCCGGCATCTTTGGCCGCTAACGCGTCTAGTTCAAGGTTATCTCCAATATAGACGCTCTGTGTTTGTTGTACTCCCAATTTTGCACAAGCGTACTGAAAAATCTGAGGCGCAGGCTTGGCAAATCCCGCCACTTCTGAAGTAACAACGATATCAATAACTGACAGAATACCGCATCGTCTAAGTTTTTCAACCTGCTGCGCCTCCTGACCGTTTGTTATTACCCCAATCTTGTATTTCTGTAACTGTGTAAAACACTCATGGACATCATCGTATAACTGGCACATACTCACGTAATGTTCCCAGTACTCCGAGAGCAAGGCATCAGCATCTGTATCTGAAAATTGATATCCGTATTTCAAGAATGCTTCTCGCATTTTTCCTCTGCCCGATTCCTGAAAAGTGACTTGTTTTGCAAAGAACTTCTTATACCACTTTCGGTTCAAGGATATCCATTGCTCTATGAACACCTTGAACTCATGTTTGCCATCGCGTATGACCTTATCAAACAATGCACTTGCGGCATCCCTAATTGCTGCATCGTGATCTATGAGCGTATCGTCAAGGTCAAAAAGTACGGCTCTAATCATATATTTATTTAGCTATACGGGGCAGCTTAAACATTTTGCAGAAGATTTAAAAGTCAGAACTTTAACAATCATCCTTCGCTGTCGCTGCCCTAAAGAAGTGCGAACACTAAGGCTCTTGTTTTGGCAACGTTAATCCTCTTTGTATGCGTAATCAATATACAACTTGTTTAAATTTAGGTTAATCAAAGATTATGTAATGAATGCCAACTATCTTATAATACCTCTAAACTACAGTAAATCCCTCGGCTTACCGAATTTAATAGAGGAGGAAAATTTTGGGAAACAAGCGGCAGCATACTTGGAAATTAAACAGAGATATCACTAGACAAGTTCACACTCGTACTGTTAAAGCTTGGCAAGCTATAAGAAACTGGGGGTTTATATCCCTATTTTTGGCGGGAGTAAGCTTAAGTATAGTGATGAGTGCTTGCTCTGGAGCTAATGTTAATAACACTGATAATAGAATCGCCACTTCAGAGCGTGATATAAACCTAACGTTTGTTTCTTACTCCGTGACAAAGGCTGCATACGAGCAAATTATTCCACAATTTGTAGAAAAATGGAAAAAAGAGCATAACCAAAATCTGAAGTTTACTGAAAGTTATGATGGATCTGGTTCTCAAACCTTAAATGTGATTGATGGTTTAGAGGCTGATGTCATACACCTGTCACTAGCCCTTGATGTTGACAAACTGGTTCAGACAGGTTTTATTCAACCGGGTTGGGAAAAAGAAGCACCAAATAATGCAATTGTGACACACTCCGTAAGTGCGATCGCTACTCGTGAGGGGAATCCCAAAAATATTAAAACATGGACAGATTTGGCAAGGCCAGGAGTGAGCGTACTGACAGCTAACCCGAAAACATCTGGTGGTGCGCGATGGAACTTCTTAAGTTTATGGGGTTACATCACAAAAACTGGTCAGGATGAGAAGCAAGCATTAGATTTTACTTCCAAAGTTTATAAAAATGTACTTGTGCTGCCTAAAACTGCTCGTAATGCCAGCGAATTGTTCTTTAAACAAGGTCAAGGGGATGCTTTACTCAACTATGAAAATGAAATGATTTTATCAAGGCAAAAAGGCGAAAAGTTCTCATATATTGTCCCTGATGTGAATATATCTATTGATAATCCAATTGCTGTGGTAGATAAGAACGTCGAGCAACACAAGACTCGGAAAGTTGCAGAAGAATTTGTTCAATATCTCTATACCCCAGAGGTACAACGAGAATTTGCCAAAATAGGATTCCGCCCTGTGAATAATACAATTGCAAAAGAATTGGGTAGCAATTTTCCTAAAGTTAAAACTCTGTTCAAAGCAGAAGATTTAGGAGGATGGAACAAGATTCAACAGCAATTTTTTAATGAAGGTGAAATTTTCGATAAAATCCAAGTTCAGAAGTCTTTAAAGTAAACAGGTAAAGATTTTCAGGATTTTTACAACATAGATGATTAGGAATCTAGACCATAAGCCATATTAGAGAAAAGCTTACGGTTTACGATATTAGATAAATGTTCAAGATTGAATACCTAGCAAACATTAGTCAATGATTTGTGGACTAGGAACTTGCGCGTCAATATCTGCCTGAGATAACGTAGGTAGTAACCAGTTGCTTTCGCCAGCTTTGAAGACTTTGGCCGGTGCAACATTCAATTCAATTGCACCAGTATTGGGATTAGTTCTAGCAATGGACTGTGTACCATCGACAAACTTGACTGTACCGTATTTGCTGTGTTGTTTCTTAAATCCTTTACCAGCAAGCTTTTCGAGACTTAACGGGAAAAGTCAGATTGCTAATTGGCTCAAACACAGAAGATAGCGCCGTTAAATACATTCATCAGGATTGGCCAAACAGATGTGCTAGGCACAAGCTAGGAAATTGATAAAAAGGTATAAAGCTATTCTATTTGACCATTGTGGAACGCACCATGCACTTGTCGATTGCCACTCATTACCACCACTGTTTGCTTGATCGCATTGACTCGCCACTCTTGATCGACTCGAATCAACCGATGAAGATAGTTCCCTGCTGTATCCAACCGATCTTGTCCTGCTTCAAGTGTGGGATCAACTCTATAAATACAATATGCTGATTTACAATCAGCTACATTTTCTTTGATTGTTACCTCATGATTCGTGCTGATATGCAAAGTCCGTAATCCTGCCAAGCCATCAACTCGTTGTTTTACATATTCTTCTGCGGTCGCCCGCCGAGGTGGTTCACCTCGAAAATCTAAATAATTAATCTCGATTTCATCTGTTAGATAAACTCGTAATTTTTGCCAATTCTTTTCATCCAGTGCGTTTGCAAAACCAACAATGACTTCTATAATTTTGCTTCGTTCAATGAGCCAATCAATCTCTGATCGTTTATGCATCTCTACCTGTTAAAGAAATCACTGCTTCAAACAAAATTACCGGATTAATTTTTAGTTAGAGAGAAAAGAATATAAGCAATTTTTTAAACCTAAAATGGGGGTAAAATTTTTAACAATGTTAGTTATTGAAACTCTTAAATATCAGAGAACGTCTTGCATACTAACTAGCTTGGCGTAATAACCATCCTGGGCAATTAGTTCATTATGGCTGCCAGCTTCCACGATACGCCCTTGCTCAAGTACGTATATCCTATCTACATAACGTGTCGCCAACAAACGGTGAGAAACTAATACTGTAGTAAGTCCATTCCTGACCGCTCGCAATTGCGATAGAACTAAAGCCTCAGTTTTAGTATCTAATGCAGAAAAACAATCGTCTAATAGCAAGATGGGGGTCTGGCGAATCAGCCCACGAGCTAGGCTGGTTCTTTGTTTCTGCCCACCTGATAAAGTTACCCCACGCTCACCAATTAATGTGGATAAACCTGCACTAAATTTGTTAATTGTTGCTTCAAGCTGTGCATATCGAGCAGCCTGCCAAATAGATTCGGGTGGTCGATCTGGCTTATCGAATGAAATATTTTCTGAAATTGGTGCTGCAAATAAGAAAGCATCTTGGGGTACAAATGACAGATTCTGACGCAAGTGATTCAGTGGAACATCTTTTAAATCTTGCCCATCCAATTTGATTTGTCCACTATTAGGCTCCAATTGCCTGGCCAGCAGTCGTAACAAGGTAGATTTGCCAGAGCCTACACGACCGATGATAGCAATCATTTCACCAGGGCTGATACTCAGGGATATCTGTTCTAGAACCAGACGCGATGGCAGCCCAGCACTAACTGGGTAACTATACAATAGATTTTCAACTGCAATTTCGCCATTGATCGGCTGGGCTGATAAGCCTGTTGGAACATCTTCAATCTCTGGCTTTTCATCCATAATCTCAAATACTCTGGTTGCAGCTGTAATGGCATTGAGCAAAGCATACATAACAAAACTGCTTTCCTTGATCACCCCCAAAATCATTGCTAAATAAAAGATGAAAGCTGTCAGCGTGCCAACACTGATTTGCCCAGCTAAGACTTGCTTACCACCCACGCCAACAACAATTAAGGTCATCAAACCACTACCCAGCACAGTGGAGGCAGTGAGAATAGCGTTCAAATTGATCAACTTTTGATGAGCTAGCGCATAACAATTTGACACGCCTGTAAAATACTTAATCTCACGCTCTTCCTGGGCATGAGACTGAATGGTACGAATACCCTTGAGGTTTTGCTGCACTGTTTCTGTCAACTTACCAAAACCCGCTTGTACCGCTGCTGATGCCAACAAAATACGCCCAGCTAAATACCAGCCATTAACAACTATTACTACTAGCAAAGGCAGGAGCAACAATGTTAACTGGGGCGACTGTTGTAACATAAAAATTGGGGCAATAAACATCACACCAATAAAGCTCACCAGTCGATGCACACCAGACCGGAAAAAGCGACGAATGGATTCCATATCATTAGTCGCTCGTGCAATCAAGTCACCTAAATGATAGTTTGCATAGAAGCCACGACCAAGCCTTTGTAAGTGTGCATAGAATGCTTGCCGTAAATCATAAGATATGTAAATTGAAATCAGTGCATTTTTGCGACGACCAAAGTGCAGGATACCAAAGCGCACAACTGTCAAACCAAGTATCGCCAGAGTCGGTAATAAAATATTTTCATCCTGTTTTGAAATCAAATCAATACCGACTTTCAAATAGATAGGAATGACAGCTTCAACAACATGAACGCTCAGAAGAGCTATTACTGCTATTAGCCACTGGGAACCATAAGGTTTGAAGTAGTAAAAAATTCGCTGTAACACAGTTAAAGTGTGTAAATTTGATTTCATTTTCTTGGTCAGCTATTATCAGTTTAATTTGGCTGTATAGAGAAATATTTCTATTAGATAAGAGCAATTATTTTTTCAAATCACTCAATCAAAGCAATTTATATTAATAAGACTTACAGCTTGTAATTCCCAATCAAATAATAAAGTTAATACAGTTGGCAAATCAGCTTAGTTAAGATTCATTTTTTGTCCAAACGTATTTCTGAAAAATTGCCTCAATATTTAGACATCCTGAGTTAGGCGGGATGATGTGTTTTCACGTCTACGCTTGTACAATTGCGCTTCATAAAGGGTTTTATAAAAACCATTACGAAGCATTAATTCCTTGTGGTTTCCTACCTCCACTAGTTGACCATGATTTAAAACCACAATGCGGTCTGCTCGGCGAATAGTCTGTAATCTGTGGGCAATGGTGATAGAAGTTCTGTTGGCTGTTACTTTCACCAAAGCTGCTTGTATAGCAGCTTCAGTTTCCGGATCAATACTAGCAGTGGCTTCATCCAGAATCAGAATTTCAGGATTTAAGGCAATGACACGAGTAAACGCTAATAACTGGCGTTGTCCTTGCGATAGATTTTGGCCACGGTCTTCCAATACCGTATCAAAGCCTAGTGGCAAGGCTTCAATGAAATCTAGAGTCTGTATTAGTTCAGCGGCTTTTCGAGCATCTTCCCGCGTAATAGTTGGATTACCCAAGGCGATGTTGTCATAGACAGTACCAGGGAAAAGATGAAAGTCTTGAAAGATAATACCTACACGCTTGCGGATCTGTGCAGGATCTATCTGCATGATATCGATGCCATCTATGAATAAGCTATTTTCAGGCACATCGTAGAAACGACAGATGAGCCGCGTCAATGTTGTCTTGCCAGAACCAGTGGGCCCGACAATGGCAATGTTTTCTCCTGGTGCTACAGTAAAATTAAAGTGACGAATAACTGTTTCGCCGTTTTCATAACAAAAATTCAGATCGCGAAACTCAATTCGACCTTCCAAACCTTCAGGTAAGGGTATAGGTTGCAACGGCACGGACAAAGATTCCTTCCAGTCCAACAACCCGAATATGCGTTCACAGGCTGCCGCCGCTCGAAACACCGCATTTGCTTGATCCCCCAAAGCCACAATCGGACGGAACAACATATCGCTAAATTGCAAGAACAACACGACCGATCCCAGGGTAGTAGTCTGGTTCAGTACGTGTTGCCCACCTAACCACAAGATACTAGCGATCGCTAAATAGGATATGTTGTCGATAATCGGATTGTATACAGTCTCTGCCATGATCGCCTTAGTCTCGGCTACTTTATTGGCTTGGTTAATCGCAGAGTACTGTTGAAAGCTCAGTGCTTCTCGCCCGGACATTTGCACAATTTCAATTCCCGATAAGTGTTCGTGCAAATGCTCGTTGAGACGCGATAAGGTGGCACGGATGACCTGATAGATCGAACTAGAATAACGTCTAAAAATTACGATTACACCCGCCACAAACAACATCAAAGGTGATAGTTTTACGACAAGCATCGCATCCAAAGATAACATTACGCTTACAGCAACAACCAATGGAATTAATTCTCCAGCCAACGCACCGACACCAGTCAAAAGTTCGGACAAACTCTCGATATCGTTAGCAATCCGGGTCAATACCTGCCCGACCATAACCCGATCGTAAAAAGCAGATGGCAAATGCTCGACATGGGCAAACAAATCGCGGCGCAAGTCACTCAAACCCAACAGTGCCGCATAAGACAACTGAGAGCGGAAGGCATACCCAAAGCCAGACCACAGCAGTACCCAAAGTAAACCAACAAGGGCGGCAGCAATTATTTGTTCAGTGTTTAATGTAGTTGCTAACCATTGGATTAATGCCGTTTGTCCATAATCTGGTAGATCAGTCCGGTAATTATGCATCAAGATCCCGTCCACTACCACCCGGCTTACTACAACTGGTATCAAAACGGCAGATGTAGCCGAAAGCATTGCAAACAACAGAGCTAACGCAATGCGCCAGCGATACGGAGCCATCCAGTGCCGCAGTCGCCAGACATTGCTGACAAAGGAGTTACGCTTATTGGTTGATACTTCAAAGGGGTCAAGCCGACCAAAAATGTTAGAGGTCTTTGATGATGTCATAGTTTGATCCCCCAGGACGAATGGCATTAACAAGTTAGATCAGTCTTGTATATAGATTTGTGACTGCTTTACAGGTTGCTTTTAGTTGTGGCAAAGTTAGTTTTTCGCTAGGTCATGTAATCATTGCTTTTTTGATATATTTGCTACTAGAGCAATCTGTAAATTTCCGGTCTTCTTGATTCCAGATTAAGCTGATATTTTACTTCTTCTATTTCCAACTGCTTGTTTTAGTTACTGGAACCACTTTGAATAAAGTACTGTTAGTCGGTCAAGTTATCGTATTTAATGAAGTTTAATAGTCTCATGAACCAGAGTAAAAAGCAAGCAGAAAAATATATAGCAATTCTTGCTATGAAAATGATTAGTTAATTCTTGGCTTATGCTTTGTGTCGGGCGTAAATCAAAGGGATGGTTTACCAAGGTAGTGTGATCATAGCGATGCTATGCAAATAGCATAATTACGATGGCAGATATAGAGATCCGAACTTTTGAACTTACTGATGAGTCTGCCGTCATTGCCTTATGGATACGGTGTGGTTTAACTCGACCCTGGAATGATCCCAAAAGGGACATTGAGCGAAAGCTTTGTGTACAACCCCATCTTTTTCTTGTAGGTACAACTGGGCAGGAGCTTATAGCAACAGTTATGGCAGGGTATGAGGGGCATCGAGGTTGGATAAATTACCTTGCAGTTGCCCCACAATATCAGCGTCAAGGAAGAAGCCGAACAACTCCTTGTGGAAGCAGGTTGTCCGAAAATTAATTTGCTAGTGCGGACTACAAATAGCGAAGTTATTAGATTTTATGAACGTTTGGGATATCTTGTTGACGATGTTATCAGCTTGGGCAAACGTCTTGAATCCGATGAGTCATGATCTGATGTGATGTTGTCAGCTTGAACTTTAAGTAAAGAATTACGAGTTAAGAAAAAATAAGATTACAGTCTTTTGGGATCAAATTAATAACATCAAAATGTTCACCCATTGCTAACCATACCATTGTAGTTGTTAATGCAGATGTCGAAGTCAAGCGTTACACGTCATTGGTAATTGATTCAAATACAGAGGATAGCTTTGTCAAATAAATTCGTCAGGATTGGTCAAACAGACTGCTAGACGGCAATTATTTAAAAGTACATTTAGTTCCTGTACAACTTTCAAAGGATTTTTAAATGTGAACATAGATGCAATCGCAGCTTCATAAGGATTTCTGCCTGTTCTTTTCACGGCGGCTAACGCATCTTTATTGGAAAATCCCCGAATACTAACCAGCCATGCAGCTAGCACATGACCAGTGCGGCCAATACCACCCGAACAGTGTACCACTACTTTTTGGTTTTGTTTGTCTGCTGCTACTAAAAAAGGAAGTATTCTTTGGGTGAGCATTTCTAAATTAGCGAATTGAAAATCTGTAATCGGTGCCCAACAAACTTGCTGCTCACCAAATTCTTGTTGATATATGTCTAAAAGTTTTGAGTAACGAGCTAGTTGCTTTTGGGGGAGAAGACAGCAGACTCGTTGGATCTTTTGTTTTTTCATGAACTCAATCCAATCAGATACCTGTTGATTGGAGTAACCAGGTCTGGAAGCACCAAATACAATCGGTTCATCTTCCCAAGCGGCAGCAAACCTGTACGTATTTCTAGCCATATATTCTGATGCCTGTGGGTTGTGTTGATCCCACTTCTATAATTTGTTTTATTGTAAAACAAAATATGTTCTATTGTAAAACAAAAAGCCAAAACCCAATACTGATAGAAAATGGAACAAATGGTGTTTTGTAAATCAAAGTGGACGAAGAAAAACAACGCTTGCAGAAGCTACTAGAGCGCTTACAGGGGAATAAAACACTGCGGTGGATAGCTCGTGAGCTAAAATTGGGTTCTCAAAGCACAATTCACCGATGGCGGAACACAGGTATCATCAGTGCAGAAGGAAAAATATTAATTGCCCGCTACTTAGGACGTAGTATCGAAGATATTGACAGCTACCTTTCTGGAAGGGTTGGCTTGGATGACTTACTCAACCCCAAACGTCGGTTTGAACACTTAACTAAACTAACCTGCGATGATGTACTCTACTGGCTGAAATGGCGTGCTTCCCTTCGAGATAAAGTTCAGGTAGCTCAAGAACTAAATACATTACTCTATAATTTGCTGATTGATCGCAAGGCAGAGTCATTAGGTAAAAGTATTAATGCCGTTATCCAATCAGGACGTTACCCCTCGCTAGAAGCGATCGCTCAGATGGTTGGAATTTCATCTCAACGACTTAATAATTTAATCACTGGAGAAGAAAGCCCTACAGAAGATGATTTGATTGCGCTCTCAGGTGTTCTTGACTGTGACACTGAGCAACTACTGAAAGATTACCTAGCAGGTTCATAATCCAGATGCTTTGATTACAGGCTACTGGCTAGCTTTTGCTGATTGCTTTTGGTAGTTGTTCAACAGTGAGAAATATCGCAGAGTATTGAAGTGGTTTGTTCCACCCAGTGAACTCAAACAGATACTCATCTTTCTTCAAGTTTGAGCATGGTTGCCTATTGATTGATTTGATGACTGTTGATTGGCTTAGAGTTACAAGTGCTGGCTGCGTACAAATCAAAGTATTCCATCACTTGCATCAACAGGAAGATTAGCTAGGAATTAAGCCCTGATTAAGATAAGGTTATACAACAGAGATTTCACTTGTATAAGCTCATTTTTCAGAGCTAACACCTTTAGGAGCGCTATTGCAGACCCCAGACCTTCCTCAAGTGGGAGACACAGTTTTGATTCTACGTCCTTTCTATGTAACTGGAAAAGTTGGGGTTGTTTGTGGTCGAGAGCCAGACTCAGATGGTCAATCAAGCATACGCTGGCTTATTAAAGTAGATTCAGATGAGGAAAATATTTTAGTATCACTCAGGCGCAATGAGTTTGAGGTGATTACCCCGAAATTAGAATAACTTCAGGCTGTTGCCGATGGCTCCTCATCAATTCCCAGTTCCTTCTTACTGCGCTTTAACTGTTTCCAAAGTTCCTTAATTTGCTGATAAGCATCTTCTGGGTCAAGCTTACCATTGCTTTCTAAACTGGTGATCATGCCAACTTTTTGAGCAAATTCTTGCAAGTTAGCGTTAAACACTAAGTTTTCTGGTTTAACTTGTCCGTAGTAGCGACCACGAGGGTAAAGGAATTTATTTTTGTCTTCCTCATGAGACTGGTTCATGACTTTACCTTCCTACTAATAAGTTTTCATAAGAGAATGAATGTCAACCCAGTTTCAACTATTTCCTTAGCCAAATGGCTGCTTGGAAATATAGTTAGCGATTGCTAGAATCATGAGCCTTTTTTTAGTATGACTCATAGTCCAAAATCATCAAATATAAAGTGAAGAATTTCAGCCATTTAGTTTTTTTGGCTGGCAGATGGTCTTGCCATGAAGCTAAAAACAGCTTAAGAGTCTAATCTTATTCACACTGCTGAAGCGTTAAAATATCAACTATCCCAATTCTTCAAAAATTGGAAGATAGTTCAGACACACAATTGCAATCATTGATGAGCTTGTGAAATCCTTACGACGGTAACTGAAATTCGCGGCATAGCGGCTGCGCTCAGAGGTTGCTAAAAACTCGAACTCAGTACGAGCGGCTTTCTTCAATCCGCTGCACCGCAATTGTTAGATATCAGAAATGAACAAACTAACACTCTTACTATCATCAGATAGTTTAATCATTCGCTCAAAGCTTAGTCCTAGTTTTTTGAGCAGCTTTGCTGAACCATAATTGTCCGGTGTAGTGATAGCGACAATACGAGTTAAGCCAAAGGTTCTTCTCCCATACATCATAACAGCAGAAGCAGATTCATAGGCGTATCCTTTTCCCCGGAACTTAGGAAGAAAGGCAAACCCAACATCCACATCCTCCAAGGAATCTCTTTTTATCAAACCGCAAATTCCAATCGAGACGCTCTTCCCCTTTAGCTCAACCAAATACAATCCGAAACCGAGACGCTCATACATAGCAACCAGATTCTTCAAAATATATTCACGAGCATCATCAAGAGTTCTCACACCTTTATCACCAATAAAGCGCAACCACAAAGGGTCATTCAATATCTCAAGAATGAACTCGCTATCTTCAACTGTTAGCCGACGAAGAACTAAACGCTCTGTTTCAAGAACTCTCATACTCGAACACCAAGTTATTGATGTCTAACTATTTATTATATGAACACAGGATAAAACATAATTTTTGATTACAAGAAATAAAATAGAAGACTTTTAAAGTGTTGTCCTCTGGTTTATATAGAAGTTTGATATATAATATTCTTCTTCTTTTGTTTTGTGTTTTATGCAGAAATAACGAAACATGTTGAAACTGCCGTCACACAATAGTTAAGCGTGAGTATCAACACCATCCCAGATATAAGCAAGTCAAATGTCAAATGCGTATTTCGTTACATACATTAATTACATAGCGTAAGAAGCGTACTGCTTCAACAGCGCGGCTCACTTTGCTGCGATAAGAGGAACCATGCCGAATTTCACGGAGGTTAATTGCCTCTTGAATAAGTTGATGGCACTTTGGTGGAAGATGCACCAAAGCATATCGACCAGCCTCCGTTTTCGAGAGGATTTCATGCTCTCTCAATACGTAAAACAGACGCAGAACGCCAAGCACAGCCCACTCAACACCACTATCTGTTAATAAATATGCTAATTTACTTGGCGATCGCGTCCAACTTACCCAATAGCTGTTCAGATTTTCCTTCATCTTTCTTTGCAGCAGATTCCAATCGACTGTAAATGCAAGGTTTTCTGGCGGAACTCCAATCAAACAAATGCCTCGATGTTTCAACACCCACCAAGTAGCTTGGTTTATGTCATGATATCCAGCAGAGTGCAGATCCCTGTCATGATAGTAGGGATAAGGAGCAATTTCTTGTTGCTCACGCCCGACATCTTCAAGAAGCAAATAACTTCCTTCCAGTTTCCACTGTGGATAGCTCAGTTCTAGTTTTTTATGAACTGCTTTTAGTTTTTTTACCTCGGATGTTGTAGCTCGTTGTATGAGAATAGTAATAAAATCAATGTCACTCAAGTATGGGTTAAAGGCATTAAGTGCAATAGAACCATGAATATAAAAGCCTTCTATCAGACCTGGAAGTTCGATTTGTAATAACAACAAATAATCATTTAATACTGGACGAATACATTCTGGGATACGAGTATCCATATTTAATAAACCGCGTTACCTTTATTTTTAATCTTCCGCTCTCATTTAATAATAAAACCACCTTTATTGACAGGCTATCTGGCATCACGCTCCGCTTACGTGCCCAAAAAGCAATCCACACCCATACAACTTTATGGCAAAATGTCTCTGATTCGCTGATAAGTTCTTGTATTCTGGGATATCCGTTCTTTGTGGAGAGCCGAATGATTCCTATAGATATGAAACGACTCATTAAAAAAAACCCTAATCCAGTTCGCAAGAAAGCAGAAGTAACCCCACCACCGATTGAACCCATTGAGATTCCTGAGAATCAAAATATTCCTGAACCAGTAATTGAATCAAATCCACCTGTGTACATTGAAGACTACGTTTCCGAAGCCGAATACATTTCTGAACACTATCGCCCCCTCCGCTCTGTGGGTAACTCCGGGTGGCAACCGTCTGATGTGTGGCGCGAGTTGAGAGTTGATGATTTTTGTGAGTAAATTAAGCTCTGACTGAATAAAAATTAATATATCTATCACGCTAAATTACCTTCAAAAAAGCTATGAAACGCTTACTAGGCAACAAAAATAAACATTATTTACTAGTTTTTTATGGGGTTTAGCACTGATTCGGGCTTTTGAGCTTTATTGTCGAGCCTAGTTTTGATATCTAACTAATAATTTGGCATAACAGCTGCTGAAGAACCAAAATTATTAAACCTTAATGCTCCTAGAAAATTTTCTAGACACATTAAGGTTTCTTTAAGTTATAGAGTTAAATATAGTGCTTGAATCAAAGTCAATATCCAGAGTAGTTAATCAATTTCACCTTTGGGTAAAGAGCAAATGAATATTAGATGCAATTGTATGAAGATAAGGTTTACTAAATTCAATTGGCAATACTTGCTGATTATACGCCTCTTGCAAAGCTCACTCCGATTGCGCTTTGCTTAACAATATTTATAAAAAATACAAGCCCGTTTCAAATATTTTAAAGTTCATATAGATGATTTATCGATGAAGTTTTGGATTATAAGTAAATACTCTGCGAAGGGATGTGCTAAAAATAGTTTTACGGCAAGTATGCTGTGGTTAACATCTATATATTTGTTAAGTATTGCACAAGGCATTTCAAGTCTAGATAATTCATTAAATTTGATCCATAGAGCAAGTCATGAACAAAAAATGGGCTGTCAAACGAATCACAATAAATCTTGCATCTGCTGAAAGCCAAAAACTTGAAAAATATTGTGCAAGTACAGGTAGACCTGCAACTGATGTGATTCGGGAGTTGATTCGCTCTCTCACAATAACCGAGTTCTCAGCGTCTGAACAGACTACATCTACCCTAAAATATGATGTTCCCATTCTGAAATAATGGCAATTGAATCGCTTGTAACTGTTTGGCATTATCCAAATTGGACAAGGAAATGCCCAGCAACCTAATGCTACGGTTTTCCAGATCAATCGACTCAAACAGCGCTTTGGCTATCTCGAAAATCGTAGAGAGTTCACTGATGGAAGCAAGCATTGTTTTACTGCGGGTTAACTGCTGATAGTCAGAGAACTTGACTTTTAACGTTAATGTGCGTCCTCGCGTTTCATGCTGCTCCACCCGTTGCTCGACAATTTGGGCAATCTGTTCGAGTTCCTGCAACATCTGACCAACATCGCTTAAGTCCTGTGCAAACGAGGTTTCTGCACCAATCGATTTGCGAATTCGATTCGCCTCAACTGGGCGGTCATCTTCTGCTCTGGCAATCTTGTAGTAATAATGACCTGCTTTACCGAAGTGGTGTGTTAACTCAGTCAGCGATCGCTCTTTCAATTCTGCGCCAGTGTGAATGCCGAGTGAGTGCATCTTCGCCGCCGTGACCTCTCCAATGCCGTGGAACTTTTCAATCGGCAGCTGTTCTACAAAGGCGATCGCTTGCTCTGGTAAAATCACCGTTAGTCCATTCGGCTTATTCTGCCCTGATGCCATTTTTGCTAGGAACTTGTTAATCGACACGCCTGCGGTTGCTGTCAACAGAGTTTCCTGGAAAATCGCAGTTTTGATGTGTCTTGCGATAGTAGAAGCGTAGGTGATGTTTTGCTTGTTCTCAGTCACATCCAGGTATGCTTCATCTAGTGCAACTCCTTCCACTAAATCACTGTAGCGTTTGAATATGGCGTGGATTGAAGTGGAAATCTCTCGGTAAACGTCGAATCTCGGTCTGACAAATATCAGTCCAGGGCATTTAGCGATCGCTGTTACAGAAGGCATCGCTGAATGAACACCATACTTACGAGCTTCATAACTGGCGGCTGCAACTACGCCTCGCTGATTCGGGCTGCCACCGACGACTAACGGTTTGCCTCGGTAGCTAGGGTTGTCCCTCTGTTCCACCGATGCGTAGAAGGCATCCATATCAACGTGAACTATCTTCCTCGTCTGCATTGTTTTTGAAGTATTACCATTTCTACCAAGCGGCGAGAACGACTATTCTCTCTTTAATTTGTGATTCGATATATTTGAGAAATTTCTCACTCCAATAGTACATTAGCACTAGAGCGAGTTTTGGGCTTTCATCTGCTTTTTCATTGAGAAAGTTTTTGTAGCAATAAAGTTACACTTGATTGAGTAGCATTTTGTCATCACGTTGCCAACGCACGGATTGAGAGGAAGCAAGGGCATGACTATTGGCGTTTGGGTTCTCGGAGATCAACTTTGGGCTGGGCAGTCAGCGCTAGAGAGTTGCCTACAAAAACACCAACAGACTCCTGTGATTTTTATCGAATCTCTTGCCCATGCAGGGCAACTTCGTTATCACTTGCAAAAACTGGTATTGGTCTGGTCAGCCATGCGTCACTTTGCTGCCGAATTGCGATCGCTTGGCTTCCCAGTAACATACGCTCAAAGCCAAGATTTCAATACACCTTTACTTCAATGGATTGAACAATACCAAATTACCGAACTGCGGGTGATGACTCCCACAGATCGCCCTTTTGCTACATTAATTCAAAAGTTAAACTTGACAATTCAAGTCACTTTTACACCAAATAACCGTTTTATCTGGAGTGATCAGGAGTTCATTGAATGGGCCAGTGGACGCAAACGCCTAATCATGGAGGACTTTTACCGCCAGGGACGAAAGCGGTTCAACATTCTAATGTCCGGCAACCAACCTGTTGGTGGTCGATGGAACTTTGACAAACAAAATCGCAAACCACCAAAAGGCAAACTGACCTTACCCGAAGCTTTATGGTTTGAACCAGACTCAATTACACAAGATGTAATTGACTTCATTAAGCAATCTGAGGCATTCGGTGACAATCAAAGTTACTGGCAATTAGAACCCTTCTGCTGGGGTGTAACGCGACAGCAAGCACTACTTGTAATGAAGTTTTTTATCGAAACACGTTTGTCTTCATTCGGGCCATACCAGGACGCGATGGTGACTGGCGAACAGACAATGTGGCACGCGATGCTTTCTCCCTATCTCAATATTGGATTGCTTCATCCCTTGGAAGTTGTTCAGGCGGCACAGCTTGCATATTTAGACAACAGCAGCGACTGGGAGCTAAACAGCATTGAAGGCTTTATCCGTCAGGTGCTTGGCTGGCGAGAGTATATGCACGGTGTTTATGTTTACCTAGATGATGACTATTCAGAACGTAACTGGTTTAACCACACTCATCCACTGCCTGCTTTTTATTGGACTGGCGATACACAGATGAATTGTCTGCACCAAATTCTAACTCAGGTTAAACAAATAGGTTATGCTCATCATATTCAACGGTTGATGGTGTTGAACAACTTTGCAATGATAGCAGGTATCTCCCCCCAAGAACTTGAAGACTGGTTTCATGCTGCTTTTATTGATGGCTACGATTGGGTGATGCAAACCAATGTTATTGGCATGGGGCAGTTTGCTGACGGTGGAATGATTGCATCTAAGCCTTATGCTGCTTCTGCTAACTACATCAACAATATGAGTGACTATTGTTTGAATTGTACTTACAACCCTCGTGAGCGCACCACTGAAAATGCTTGTCCTTTCAACTTTTTTTATTGGGACTTCCTGGCTCGTCATTACGACTTGTTAAAAGAGCAGCCACGTATGACTCAAATACTGCGTAACTTGGAGCGCCTCTCTCCATCGGAACTTCAAAAAATCCGCTCTCTGGCTTCTAATTGGCACACTACGTAAGTAGCAACCGTTAGCTATTCCTGTAAAGGAATATCCGAATTTATTCTAGGCAGTTTTGAGACTATCGCAAAGAGGGCTCTTCATGACGATTGTGCCTTTGTGTGTAGCGCTTATTCGATGCGATAAATTTAGACTGAGCGAATCACACCACTTATCTTGACAAGACCTCAACTAGACGAAGATTGAACTTTTTCAGGAGAAATATAAATCACCGTTTCAATATATCAAGCTTCAATATCAGTGTTTATTCACACACTTAATAATCTTGTTTTGCAGACACCGCCACAGAGAAAATAAAAAAACTTAGTAATTTTGCATTCGCATGAAACCACTAGCCTAAATTTTTACACTCTCGAAGATATTTAAAAGGGAAAGGAATTACAGTACTTTGATTTGTGCGGACAAAATCAACATCCATTGTTGGAAGGAGTTGTTTGAATATTAGCTCAGAGCCTTTTACCGCAGCTATTCTACGAATATGACAAGCATCCTTAAAAGAAAGATGTTTGAGTGGTTTATCCGACACACTACCTTTGACTTTACCACTCTTCAAATGTACGGAGCTTTTTCAGAAATCAAATATTAGTCTTATATACCATAAAATAATTTTGCAAGAGGTCTAATTTCTGTTCTTACTAAAGGAGAAGGTATGGCATTTTCTGAATCAGCAAAGAAAACTCATGAAAGGCTGGAGAAAGAGACCTGGGCAACTGCTCCTGATTTTATTGAAATTCTTAAGATAGCACAGGCAAAACTCCAGAGGCTTACAGATGGCTTTGGGGAAACAGTAAGAGATGAATACTCGTTTGTCGTTGATAGGATGGCAAGCAGCGTGAAACCTGAAAGCATAATTGTGTCTTTAGCTAAAGATATGAATGGAACAGTGAACAATGAATCATTCAATAGGTTGTGTGAGTTTGACAAATTAAGCTCTGACCTGCTCTTGGTGCAGTGATTCACATTGATATTATTGGACCTGACAATGGCTCAGTTATTATATCTGAAATTAGCCCCAGCGCATTCACTCTATCAACGATCGAGATAGAAAAAACGGGTTCACATCCGGAAAATGGTTCTCGTGAGTTTGGATTTGAAGTGAATAGCAATCAATCTATTCTTTTCTATACGAGAGGTGTTTCAAGACCAAACACAGCAGTTGGCAAAGTTGGTGGCCCTTTGCAAAGGCAAACTTGGACTTCTTTATTAGAAGGATTAAGTAAAGCGCTTGAGTTAAAAGGCTGTATAATTCGTCCCGCATCTTTCAAAGTAGACGTCTCGCCCTGAAAACTAAGACCTTATAAATTCAAGTTCAATAGAATGCTGTTATACCAACAATACCTTAGCTAAAAGAAGAGAGTGAAGAGATAGGGCGCTTTGTAGTAGAGTTATTGTCTATCACAACGACAACTCAAACGCTACAATTCGCCCATGCCCAATATATTATCAAGGATATTAATCGAATGGCACTAAGAAAAGTGCAAATGTATTATCTACAAGGGTTTCATCACTTTGGAAAAACGTAGGCTAATGAAGCAGCGATCGCAAATTGAGAGTTGCAGATTACTCTGATTCCCGACCTTAAAACTATTAGTTTTCTAAACCTATTACCAGGCAACCATTTCAGCTTTTCTTAGTGCCATTCGGCTCTGTGGGAAAGACTTCACCACCCGCTCCGTAAACAATGCCGTCATAGTGGTAGGTTTTCTGTGCATCAAATTGAGAAACACGGTGTAAAGTTTGTAAACCTGCCGTTCGCGACCACTCCAGAGTTTGAGAAGCTACTACCGCAATCGGGCGAATAGGCGAGAGGTCATCATCGCTTAGGCGACCATAGCCAGCTAAAATCGCAGGAACAGGGTCGATACTATCAGAATCTTCGGGATAGGCAAGAATAGAAACACTCATTTTGGGAGAGCGAAGACGACCCTCAGAGTCAAGCTGGTTAAGCTTCACAACAGCCCACGATTCTGCTTGAAATTGAGTCGGATCTGATAGATTATTTAGTCCATAGTGAACGAGAGTTAAAGAAATTCCTGAGTCACTAGGAGGCATATTAGCTTTGAGTTGGTCGAAGGAAATTCGTTTTGTCCAAATCGAGCCGAAAACATTTTCCCAGCCTGGTAGTGTCGGATCATCGACATTGAGCAGGATAGTGGGATCGCCGTCACTGGGTGGTTGAGTTCCAGGAGAAATGTCTTGCATTGTCCAGAGCAAAAGCGTTTTCTCTTTTTTAGACGAATCGATTGGAGAATTAGAACTTGGGTTAAATTTTTGGGTATCAACAATTAGATAAAGTTCAAAAGGTTCAAGTTTTGATGCAGAGCCATAAATTAAAGCAGGTGTTTGAGATGCTCGCTCAAAGGTTGTTGCTCCTCGGAAAAGTTCATTTTTTGTGACCAAAACTGCATAAACACCGTAAGTAGAACTTTCTAACTCTGCTTGACCTGTACGATCAAGAACTTGTGTTAATAATAATCGAGCATAAGAGAAACGATTCCCAAAAACAGTAGTAGCAGGCTTGTCTGGTAGAAATGAAAAACGGACACTTTGAGTTTTACCTGCGATCGCTCTAGGTCGTCGCAAATTGACTGTCGTTGCATTAGAAGAACTCAACCAGACTGTATCGGGTCGATAACAGGTGCGTTCTAAATTCCAAGTCGTGCGGGACATTTCCCCAGGTCTAGCTGACCAAGAAACAACATCAACCAAGGGAGGAAGCACAGAGCGTGTATTGTTTTCTGCAACCTGAGCTATGGGAGCTAAGGGACGTTCTGTAAGAGGACGAGCATTGGAGCGAGGATACAAACCTAATTCTGTTCGCTCGAAAGGCAAATCCTCTCGTACTGTGTAGCCCAAAATCCCTCCTGCCTTATCTTCTACAGAAATCGTTTCGATCCGTGTTGGTCGTAAAGAACCTGCTCTTTTCTCGTGTTGGTCAAGCGTTAGGCGAGAGATAATTGCGTTAGACACCGCAATTTCTAACAAACGGCGATTAAAAAACGGTTGACAAGGTTCAGATAACTGATCGACTTGTCCAGATATTTCCTCTGCAAGGAACTGTTCTAGTATATTTGAGGTAAAGGTCGCAAAATCTAGGGGATTATAGAGGAAAGAACCCGCTAATGCTTGATTCAGTTTAAATAGCAATTCTTTTTGTTTTTCTCGATTATTGGAATCGGAAATAATATCATCCAGTAAAACCACATTGTTAATAGTAGTCCGTAGTCGATCCCAAAAAGAAGGATCTTCACCTGTATTTGCTTGGCGACCTCTTTTGATCGCTTCTGCTAATTCCTTCCACTTATCGATTGCATCTTCAGTTAATTGCCAACTACCAATGCTGGATGTGGGAGTCATCCGGTAGCGAGTAGCAGCAACACCTGGATAAGGAGCAAGTGGTTTAACAGGATAAGCATCGAAAACCAGTAAATTCAGGTTAGGAGAAGTCTGAAACCGTACTTTTTGGGCTTCAAGTGTAGCAGGAATCAGTCGGGGAAAACGACTACGGACATCAATAGCAAGCGATAAACCCGACCAAGGTTGAGCGAAACGCAGTTCTTCTTGAGTTGCTTCAGCACCCAGAGGAATTACCAAAACGCGAGAAAAATCGATCAGGATAAATGTACCATGAGTTCGCCGTCGGGTTATTAAGATATTTTGCGCCCAATCTTTCAACCGCTCGTCATCCCCTTCTAGTCGTTCTGCCGCTAGACGCACAAGTCGCCCTTCGACAAATCCGATTAATTGAACATCGTGTAGATTGGAGGCTATAGGCTTGGGTTCATCAGAAACCAGTATCTGAAACGGAAATTCAAACAAAGCCGTTCCCAAAAGCGTCTGTAATCCTTGGTTGGGTAAATATTTACGGGTTAAAGTTCCTGCGGCGAGCGTTTGCCTCTGACGTTTAGTGATGGTATTACCAGGATTCAAAGGTGAGGGTGTATCCTGGATCGATCGCAACCAAATTAGATCGTTGAGTTCATTAGGAATCGAAATGCTGAGATCGTCTTTAAAAACGGGTGAGACCTGACCGAGAGGTTCATCAGCTATGTCAGGAGACAAAGCTTGATTCAAAAACTGTTCATCCAGCCAGAGCGCATCAAGAGTAACAGAAATAGGACGTACCGAAGTAAGACGCGATTGAGTGGTACGTCGAAAATACTCAATTTCAGCATCAGAATTCAAAGGGGTAGGATTTAGCAGGAGTGGCTGAACCCCCGATGTCTCGTGTAGCAGTTCTTTAAGCAGTGGAGAAACCCGGTCGGGGATTTTAATGGTGGCTAGAGGAAATTCAGGAGAACTGAACATGGGAGTGGAAGCAAAGGGCAGTCGAACCACACGAGCGCGCTCTTCGGGTTGAGATGACATCGGTGCTTGCAACTGACCCAACCGTTGCGATCGCAGAAATAAGCTCAATGAAGGATTGGATATTTCACTAGCCCCACCAAACTCGCGCTCCTGAGTTGGGGAAACCCATTGCAACCAGAAAACTGTACCCGCCTCCAGCACCAAACGAGAATCGTCAGCAATCGTCCTTTTCAAAAATGTTTCGCTAAATCGTGACATCGTAGTAAAGCGCAGGAGTTGAGGAGCTTGCCAAGTGCGTTCGATCTGCTGGGTTTCTTTGCCTATAACACTCTGTCCCGCACTCAATCGCAGTGTATGCTCAACAATCCCTGCCACGAAATAATCGTTGGTTGCTGGGCCGATACTCTTGTAAATAGCATCAATTGGTAGAGAAGCACGATCAAGGAAAATTTTAATTTTGTGCGTGCATTGCCGAGTTGTTCTAGTTCCGCTTTTGTTGATCTCCTCTTCTAAGTGAATATCATTTTCTAAAACTAACCAACCTGTTGCTTGTAGTTGAACGTCTAGTTTTCCTTCCCCATCCTTACTCAGTTTTAGCAATCCAGAAAGACGAGTTCCTACAGTGTCGCCTGTGACAATCAACTGGTCTTTTTCGTCTTTTCTCATCCAAGCGATCGCTTTTGCCGTCGTTCCCCGCAAATCCAGAAACCGAGGAAAACGCTCTTTAGGTAAGTTTGCAAACTCTTTATTGTCTAAAGTGACGAATTTGTCTTGTTCAATGGAGAGAATCGTCACCTTGCCTGTACTACTCAAAATAGCGAGTGAGGCAGTACCCAAGGCCACAAGAAACTTGACCTTCTCTCCAGCAGGAAGATCGTAGCGATCAAGTTTGTCACTCTCCGACAGTTCTTTGAAGACAGTAGGCATTGTATCATCAGGCCTACTCCACAAGCGAACTTTCCCATTTGAATCACCTGAGACGATTAAGTTGCTGGCTTGTTGAGTCGTTCCCATTACAGCTAAAGCTGTTATTGCCGTCCCCTGACGCATTATCTGAGCAACACTTGGCTCTGTCGGCTGGGGTTGCGGTTTCCAGACTCGAATTTCCCCCGCTCCGTCTCCAGAAACGATCCAACCTGTACTGAAGAGAAAATCAACAGCAGTAATATCCGCTTGATGGAGAGTAACGGGTTGCAAGTTGGGGTCAACAGGCCCTGTACGTTGCTGCTCTGGATTCCATAAATACAAGCGAGGGGGAACACTACTATCGACTCGTTTACGTAACCAAGCTATCGTTGAGTTACTGGGGTTTGCCCGTTGAGATGAGGTTAAAAGTAAAATTCCGTTGAACTGAGTATTTGGTCGATCAATAGGATTTTTCAGTTTACTTGTCCCAAGACTTAACGGTGTATCCGGGTTGTTGAGATCCCAATAGTAAAGTTCATGGTTCTGGTCTGAGAAGACAACGCTTGCGTCACCTGGATTGATAGGAGCGAATGATTGAACGATCGTATTAGCAGGGGGAGGATCGGCGAAGCTCGGTAATTCTAGGTTTATATCTGTACTACCTGTACTAATTTTGCGATCAACTTTATTATTATTGAGATTCCATCGCTTTACTACGCCGTTTTGAGTTCCCCAGAAAATTTGTTGTGAAATTGCTGTTACGCCAAAACTAGGTAAGGATTCTGGTTCGCAAACATTACCCGTATCCCGATCAATAGTCTGCAACTCGTCGGATTCAGGATTGTAGATATAAATAGCATCATTAATCCGATCTTCGCTATCACCAAGTAAAAGCTGCAAATCACCAGCAATATCGACAACCACTAATTCAGAAGCATCCGCATCACCGACATTCTCTGGTAAACCAAACTCAACGCCTATGAATCCGCCTTGTGCTTGCTCGATCTTCAACCAAGATTCTGACAGAACAGGAATAGAATCACTCTCAGAAATCTCAAACAGGAACTGTCGAGCAGCAACCCAATGAGGCTTCAGCGTTAGCGTACCGATTAGATCCATTGACTGACGTTCTAAGCGGAACGACCATTTCGATGAATCATGATTGAGTTGCCAACGGATTTGAGTATCTTCATCTGAATTAAACCAGCTAAAATTCCATCTTGATGAGAGTTGCGATACATCGATTGGGAAGGCTAAACGCACCGATTCGCTTTCATAGGTAAAAGCAGGCGTGTTACGTTTAGCAATAAAACTTAACTCTTTTTCTCCTAATTCGCATATAGTTTGAGTTAGATCGGGTCGTAGTCGTAATAAGCTAATGGGATGTTCTAAATCGATCTCTTGTAATTTTAATAACGGTAACGTAGGGGTGGTTGTTGTCAATTCGGCTTTAAAACGGCTCAGAAATACCTGTTCCTCTGATTGATTTTCCAATAAAGTAGAAAATCGCCAGTCAATGACTCCCTGTAGCTCGGTTAATACTATGTTTTCACTTGAACCTGAAAAAGTGAAGGTTATTTCTCCGGTTGATTCTGTGGATACTTCTGAAACTGCTTCAGGAATTCGCCAAAGCAAGATCACGACGAGTTTGATGGTAATAATATCGCTGTCTTGTTGGAACTCTTGTAACCGCAACGGCATAAGCGGAAACCCTCGCCAAACTGGCCACGTACCTGCGCCATCATGTAGCATCCATTGACCCGTTTCAGGCTGAGGATTTGGGGGAGGCACGACTGGTATGTTAACTACATCTAACTGAAGTGCCGTTTCTAAGCTGTTAGGATCTTTGAGAAGGTAACTGGCAGTCCGAAAAGTCAGTGTGGGTTGATTGAGGTGATGTTCTCGTCGATCTGGGCCGATCGCTTCTTCTTGGACAATTCCCTCGCCATCTAAAGTAAGCAATCTTTTTAAAGTCTCACTCCAACGAGCAAACAGAGGTTGACCATTATTGACGATCGCTAGTTCAGATGCCCCATTATTAGCCCAATTGACTTGGAAAGTGGGTAAATCGGCATTATTGTTAAGCAGATTCGCTTGGAGATTAGCTGTTAATTCTGAGACGGTTGTCGAGTCTTGAAAACGGGGGCGTTGAAACGCGAAAGCCGCGTTCAGTCCCTGGATTTTAAAATCGATGCGAGGCTGTAAACCGACCAAGTTAATTTGACTGATTTCAATCTGGGTTTTTCCATCCACGTTATCAGGCGTGGGATGCAGCCACCCTTTAGCCTCACCTGACCCGCTTTGAATTGTAAAGGCGGTTGCGCCTTTGATGCGAGTTAATTCAACTAGAACAGTTTGCGGTGTTTGTAGTGAATTTTCGGGTGGGACTTCAATAATTTCTCCATAAGCTTCATCGAGAACGGGAACCGCATGACGGTAAGACCATTGCCATTTCCAATCTTCAGGATTTAAAGAAGGTTTTTCGATCTGAAGTTCAACTCCTGGTAAAGTTGGTAGGAAAAAGCGTTGATCGGCAACAGTTGGGGTAACAAGCCAGTTATTATCTTTGATCGTTAATGTTGTGGGCGAAGGAGGCGCATCAATTTCTTGGAGACGAGGTAATTGACCTGTGGGAAAAACGATCGCTACGGGTTCGTCAGTTTTCCGTTTTTGGTAAGGAATCAAACCTCGGTTTGCATCCAGAAACATATCCCGGGAAACAACAGGCGATAAGGGAACCTCTTGAACGAGTGGGCAGCCTTCAAAGTAGTGCCAAAGTTGCATTCCTTTCGACTCGAACTTAAAGACAAATTCTCGATCGTTTTCATTCCAGTTAATGCGAGTAATTAGTTCTCGTGGAACTTCTAAAGAGTTTTCATTCTCTTTAATGTCCAGAACATTTTTAGAAAAGAAAGTTGCAGCAACAAGAACCTTTTGCAATTGTGTTTCGAGCGATTCTACTGACTGGATCTCCGTCAAAGCTGCGGTCAATGAGGGAATCAGTGTTTCTAATACGGGTTGTTCCTCACGAGGGTTAGGTTTTTCTAGGTCTCCTTGGCTGCGTAGCGCATAGTACCAAACTGAGGGAGTTTTGAGGATCGTCTTAGTCTTAGTCAACCACAGACTTAACTCGGTTGCATTCGGGGAGAGAATAACAGCAACGTGACTTTCTGCGAGGGCTTCAACCTGAACCGTCATTCCTGAAAGGACTTCGGATTCAGTCGTTAAGGCCGACAATAACTCATCGAGTGGAAGCACGCTCGTTACTGTTTCTGAGGAAGGGATCTCAGCTGCATCTTTAAGTTTGGCTTGGGGATGAGTGGCATCTAAAGAAAGCCAACCTGTTTCAGTACATAACCAAGCGCGGCGAATAAAATTGTTTTGGCTATCTCGTTTTAAATTGCCCGATTTTTCTTGTAAAGCAGTAGAGGGTATGACGTGGGCTGCTAGTTCTCTTTCTTGGAAGTGGAACTGAACCGAGTTGGAAGACAGATAGGACAAATCGAGCCGGATTAAGTCATTTGCATCAGGATTCGGTTGACCTGAAACAAAAGCGATCGGATTTCCCTCCCAAGGCATAGCTAAAAACCGGTTCAGACTTCCCACCAAAGCTTCAGGGTAGAAGGTAGTTTCATCTGTACCTTTGGCTGCAATCATTAATCTTACGCCAATTCCTTCAGCCCACCAGTTAATATCTGTAATGCTATTCGATGTTGTGTCTATTTTTACCGCTAGGCGAACGGTACAATTAGGATCGGGTTCACAGACCACATTATCTAAAAATGTCGTCCTATTTTCTTGAATATGAGGAAATATTGTGAAGTTTTTAAACTCATTAGCTCGATCTGTGACAAATGTTTTTGCATTGATGAGGTTGGGAAAGCGAAAGGTCGATAACGTCCAAACACGGGTTTCTGTGTCGATTGAGGGTTCAACAACTAATTGATCCTCACGCCGAAAATTGCTACGAGGTTTGACTAGATCAGATTTAGCTTGTGGGATACGGAGAACGACTTCAGTTGCTTCACCAGGAAAAAAGGCACTGGGCAACTTACCTTGCAAAAATAGCCCTGCTGGTTCGATGCGTAGGTTGGTAATATCCTTCAAGTTACCTGTCGGCCAGAGTTGAGTGAGACGTTTTTTCCACTCTTCCGGGAGGGAGGTTAAAGAATCTGTACCAATCAACAGAGAACCTCGCAAGAGGATATCCCAGTTACCTGATTCACTTGGCGGTGCGCCAATCTGACCTAATTCCAGTTGAGCTTCGATCTTTGTTGTTTGCAGTATTGAGGAGATTTCACCGCCTGCAAACCGCCAGATAATTTCAGCATTTACCGCTTTGTCTTTAGTAAAATTCCAATAGACTTGAGCGTATTTGTCTGCTGCATTTGCCACCGTGCCGATCGGAATGACTTCAAATCCTGTATTGTCGGTGGATGTGAGGATGATATCGACTCGTGCAGATTGATCTTCCTGTTCACTCCATGCATAAAATAAAGGAATTGTCAATCGAATCGTGTCACGTTGCATAATAGTTTTCCTCCAAAAGCATTGAGCAGAATTAGATTATAAAAAGGGCGGTTGAAGCTTAGACCAGACTCCACCCCGTTGAACTGCTAAAGAAATAATTTCTTTGACATCGGTTGTTTTGAGAGCATTCAAAGCTTCTAGCAGAGGTTGACATTTAGGATCGTTAAGGTCTAAATCAATTTCAAAAACGAGTTGACCTTCGACTTGCGTAATGATAAATTTTTCGCTGCTAGTGGCTGGATCAGTTGCTAGTTTCAAGCCAGTTGCTTGTGATTCTACAGCAAACCAATTATTGTCATCATCGTTTTCTAAACGAGGTGGTTTATTAATCTTCAGCAACGGTAAATAAACTCGCGTTGCACCATCACCGACACCTTTGTTAATCCATAAATAGAGTTGATAAGTCAGATACAAATCGGGAAGACTGCCAAACCTCAGCGCGATCGCAGGTGTCGTGTTAATCTCAAACCAGTCATCTGCATCGACCCATAAGCCACGAATCGCCTCTAATAAATGTTGTCGAGGATGAATTAGGGGAATTTGCAATTTTAAAGTTTTTTGACTGGCGCTATAATCTGCTAAATTACAGGGTTCAGCGACAGGACGCTGACGTGCATTGTCTCCTGCTTCATAAAGTGGGCTAATCCAAGGAGTTGCTTTTGGTTGACTATGGCGACGACCGGCGGTACTATAGGCGACGACTCGATACTGATAGTAGCCAGGAAGATCGGGGAAAACATAGCGATCAGCTCCATAAATTGCGGGTAGTGTTCCTTCGTCTACGGGTTGTAGCGGATCGAGAGATTTAGGTTTTGCGATCGCCCCATCCGCACTGTACAGTTTCGGGCCAGGTGTCACATCTTCTTTGCCACTCTTAAAGAGCCATTGCTGATAGAGTTGCCAATTCAAAGCGGGATTCTTCACGGTAAAGCGATTGTAGAGGGCTTTGAGTACGTCCAAAACGCTTGGATCGATCCGGCGTTCTAGATGGACAGTTTGCCCTGAATATTGAATATGAGCCGCTTGTACAGCTGAAGCTGCTGCTGCAAAAGCCGCCGGATGACGGAAAACGATCGCTTGAATTCCACCGTTTAGCGGTGTGGCGAGGAGATTGTGAGGAACAAGTTCAAGCGATCGCATGACATCAATTACGCTTTGATACTCTGGCTGGGGTATGCCGCCGAAAATACGCCCTCGTGCTTGATCGTAGCGTCGTACAAGTTCTAATGAAATTTTGTACTGGTGCGCCCAGCGATCGGGAACTGCTAGGCGATGTTCGATCCGTCCTTCTCGGTTGATAGGTAAAGCCACAACAGCTTGCGGTGGTAAGTTGTCTGCTTGAGATACATTTTGGCTGGTTCTGGCATCATAGCGAAAGAAGGTTAGATGACTAATTGCTCTTGTTTGATCTTCATCCATCAACTGCGAGGTTGTTAGTCGAGCATTGAGGTTATCAAGCCATTGTTTAAGATTAAAACCTGATTTATCATTTAACAATCGCTGACGCTGTGATTCGGTGAGAGTCCGATGAATATATTGATTGTCAGTTACTTGCGTCCCTAGATAGCGATGAGCGAAGGCAATATCTAGATCGAATGCCCGCTTTGGTTCTGTCCAGTCTCGGATTTTACGTGCATAAACCAACCGGATTACATTTAACGGTGTTTGATCGTTCTCAGCAAGAAAAATACCGACACTTACTTGAGGTAAGTCATTTTTGATCTCATCAATGGCCTTGACGACGGTTTCAGTAGGGATGAATTGTCCCGTGCTGGTTTGAAAACGACATTCACAAGATAAGCCAAATGCTTCAGCCGTTCGCCAACCGTAGGGATCGGTTTTACCATTCAACTCAGTCTGCAACGTCTGTAATTCCGAGATGAGTAATTCATCGGTAACACTTTCCTCGGCATCTGCTTTTAACTCCAGTGGATCGTCTAATTCAATAACTGCCTTAGCTTGCAGTTTATCTTTGAGTTTTGTGATAAATTCCTGAATAGCTTTATGTAGCCAAACTCGTCCACCGGGAAGTTTTTCTGGTTCATTGAACGGTAACGGTGCTGGCGTTCCATCAGCAAGATCGTTTAGCGTCTCTGTTTTTAAATCCCTTCTGTCCTCTTGCTTTGGTATCCAATCGGCAACCGGGGCGATCAATCCATAATCGAGGCGATCAATCGTTGCTTCATCAAGGTTAGTGGGTTTGCGCGGACGGGAAATCGTTGGATCGGGTTTATCTGTCAATCCCAGCACTTCAATCGAGGCGGGTTGAGCGCGGTAGAGCAGATCGGGGATAACTCGGATAAAAACTTCTGCGTCGGCTCTTAACGGATTGGGGTCATAGGCATCTTGGCGGTAAAGGCGATAGCCAATGACTGGATCGAATAGTTTTTTCAAACCAGGGGTATCTGCTGAGGGATCGTCGTATCCCAGTAACATCGGATCGTCATAGCCTTGTCGTCCTGATAGGTCATGTCGCCATGCTAGAGTAAGTGAGAATGTCTTCTGCTCGTCATTTTTTGGATAATCAATTTGATGCTCAATGACTCGTTTAGGATTGAGCCACTCTAATTGAGGCTTATCTTCGGGAAGATATTCAAGGGCTTCTACAAAGTTCCCCCGTCCCAGATATAAAGGATTATTGGAGGGATCGTCCGTCAAAGGTATAGCAGCGATCGCAATGATGGCATGTCGGCATTTCAACAGAGGCGATCGCTTGCTTGTTTTTTTTATGTTTCCTTGTTGCTGGTTTGATTGTTCTCGACCGATAAAAAATTCAATGGCAGCCCCCTCACGCCATTTTCCGAGGGACTCACGCAGTTGTTTTTCTGGAAATCGTTTGCGATAACCATATTGGAGAGGCTGTCCGGGTAGGGTTTCTTCAACTAATTCCCAGCTTATGGAATCTAATAAGGGTAAGTCAGCTGTATCGGCTGTTTCTACCCAAGGAAGTTGATAATTTCCTTGAACTGAGGCAAATTCGATCTGGGGGAAATTAAGGTCTTTTTCACGTGAGGGGAGTCCGTTTGACCACTGAGTGGTGACTTCTGGACGATTTTCAAAGCCATAGGAACCAACAGTTTTGGCTTGCGTTAAGCGATAGCGCAATCGTAATTCATCCTCAGAGAAAAGAGGCACGAAAACTGTAAATCGCGCTTGAGCCAAGATGTACTTTTCAAAGCGGATTAGTTCTCCTGCACTCAATAATTCTTTCAGTTGTTTTCTCAACTGAGTTTCTTGGTCAAAAGTCTGGTTGACCAAAGAAATAACCTTGTTAATAATCCCATCAATTATATTGTCAGTGATATCGTCAGTGAAGTTCTTGTATAAAATGGTTTTCAATTCTTTAACCGACTCATCGGTGAGCCGAAATTTTTCTTGGGCGACGGATTCAACTGCCACAACAATTTCGATGCTCGGTTCTCTAGAGTTAAGATCGTGCAAGGCTAAGGCTTGTCCTAACGGTGGTAAAGGCTGAACAGTTTGACGAATGGTATTAATTAAACAAGAAGCTAAAATGCGATCGCAAGCTTTAGCAATGACTTCGTACTGTAGTTGATTTCCTTCACTGACATTTTCGAGTTGCTCATCGACAAACTGAAACTGAGGGCGGATTAAGCCTGTTTTACCTTGAATCCATGACGGATAAATGGCAATTTCCCTTGGTTTATCGGACAAACTGCTGAGGTTGCGGCGAATAATCACAAACCGTTCTAGTTCAGTATAAGCAACAAAGGGATTGGCTGAGTCTTCAGGACTAACTTCTAATTGCGGTTGGGCTAAATCTTCACGCAAAAATAACCAAGTCAAGCAAATCTGTTCATTAGACTGGTGAACTGGCCCCGCTACAAGATCGTATTCAGGTGGTTCAATGCCTTTACCTAAAAGTGATTCTAGCGTTTGTTGTATTTCTTCAATCCTGATTCCCTGCTCTAAGTCGATCAATTCGGGAACTGGATCGAATTTATTCTCTAAATCTTTGGTTAGCTCAAATTCTAAAACAAGATTGAGATAAGGTGCAAAACCTTCATTAACGACCGTATCAACGGAAGCGGTTTCATCAGCCATGAGTTCTAACAATTCTGCTAACAGCATTCCTGGAGAGAGAGGCTCTTCTATCTTTGATTCATTGTAGTAATTGGCGATAACCTTTAAACCTTGATCGATTTGCAGGATATAGTACCCAGGAACAAAACCATTAGAATCGGCAGGTTCATCATTTCCTGGATTAACTTGCCACACAGCTTGAGCTTGAAATGGTTCAACCTCCGAGTTAGGGAGTTGTGTAACAAAGATTCTGCTTAACAGTTGCTCGGTTTTTCCTACAAATAAATCACTCAATTCTTGGGGAAAGTCAGTTTCTGTCGGACTTTGAGCAAGCTCAATTAACTTGTTGATCGCTTGCTCAATCTTAATTTTATCGGCTGAATCTTTGTATGAAACTAAAAAGGAGCGTGGAGTTGTCGATTCCGACCAAGCATCAGATAAAGCTTGATCGTACTTAGTATTGCGGGTTAAATTGGGCGAATTAACCTGTGCTGTTGCAACTGATGCAGTTTCATCATCGGTATGCTCAGGAGAAGGATTGAGTGGACGTGAATCGTTGATTTCCTTCGTCCCTTGAAAGTGGGTTTTTCCTTGCTCTTGATTGAGCGAACGTAAGACATCACGGACATAAATTTTTTCTTCCTTGGGAGAATCTAGAGGAGATAGTTCTCGGTTAATATCTTCTCCCCAGAAGAGTTGAGCGTCAACTGGATTAACTTTCTGATTCCTGACAAAGCCTTTAAATAATTCGGGTTTGTTGAGTTTGAGAGCAAAGCGCGGTCGTTGCGGATTCAAAAAAACGCGGATGACGGTTCTGATGCGTTCGGGATTGAAATAGACGCTTAAAGAAGCATCAGGCATCAAAATCAGTGCATAATCTTGATCGGATAAAGTAACATCACTGCCAATACGCCAACCTTCTTGACCACCTAAAGCAGTAACTGTGTCACTGCTTAAGGGACTTATTCCGTCGATGAGAGCGGGGAGAGGTTTACTGTTATTATCAAAAAATGGTTTTAAGGTTGCGGTTATTGTTGGTAAATCGCCTGATGGTAAAGCAGTAATGATAGGAGCGGCATCCGTACTAGCGATCGCAAAAATCGAAGTAGATGGTATAACTGTTTCCTCAAAAGGAATCAGCAAATAATCTTGTCCGGCAATGTCACTATCAGACCCAACGCGCCAACCTTTGTTAGCCTCTAAAGGTGCAAGAATATCTTGATTGAGAATATTTACTGATTTAATTTCTGAAGGTAGAGATAGAGATTGCAGAAGAGTTTTCAGAGTAGTTGTATCGATTGGAAGTGTTTCTAAAAGATTTAGAATCGATAGAATGCTAAAGTTAGTGCTAAAGTCTATTAAAACAACTTGGGTATCTTCTTTAGAGAGGGTTTTGGGTAAAGCCGGAAGAGGATAAAGCGTACCAGGTTTAGGAAAAAGTAAGACTCGTACAAATGTATTATTTTTAACTTTTGTAAAACGGTAGTTCCAACCCTGTGAGAGATTTTCGACAGAGGCTAATTGTTGAGAACGTGCAGCAATCTGATTATCCAACCGGGGTGGCAGCAATCTTTCAATGTTTTTCCTAGTGGATGCGATCGCTTCACGGCGATAGGCAAAGGTTAAACGCCCAGCGAGACGATAGCCAGAGACCGAGATCGCTACCGATGCTTCTCCCTCAAATCCTATATTCGGGCCAGGCTCCATTGCTGCGGTCAGTGCAGCTGAAATCGAGATTTCGATGGTGGTCTTAAACTTAATACTCAGTTTAATTTTGAACCAGCGTGTAATTTTTTTGGAGAAGGAGACTGATGCTTGAGCAGTGAGGGCTAAGGTGGCGTTGATTCGGACATCTCCAAGCAGATAGACTCGAAAACTGCGGTCTAAGGCTCCAGCAAAGGAAGCGCGAAACGTTCCTTTGCCTTTGGCGGATAGATAAGCTTCTGCACTGCCCAATTTTGTGTCAAACCCAATCCGACGTTCTGCCTCTAGAGCTACCGTAACTGCATAATTGAGACCAAAGCTGATAACATCTTGATAAATACCAAAACGGAAGCCAGAGGTCATTTCCCCTTTGATTAGTTCCCCTAGAGCATGACCTTTAATGCGTGTTTCCCAAGGCCAGCCCACTTCTACTAACATCCCTTTGCGATCGGCACTAAAGAGTAAGCTTGTCTCAACTTTGCTCAAAACTTCTTTTAATATTGGCGGGGCATCATTCCGTAGTTTGGGATTTTTCAAGGTACGGAACATGGCAAAGAGTCGCTTCTCTTTAACAGATAAACCGACTGCACCGCGTCCCACGGGACGATAGGCAAATTCTTTACTTTGAGTATCTTGAGGTGAGGCAAATAGCCAGATGTTGACACCAACAACTAACTGTAAATCCTGGTCAAGAGCTAGTAAGATACTGGCAGCAAGGGAATGAGGTTGGTCATTTTTTAACTTACCGAGGGTTAGCAATCCTGATGCGACAAACATCCAATTTAGACCGCTATTGACTCGTTCAGGTGGGGCAGGTTTCCAAGCTTCGGGGCGACGAGGTTGCGGTAAGCCAGTGGGACTATTGACCAATTGGATGATTTTTTGCGGTAGCGGGCGACTATTGTCTGGTTCCAATCCTGCTAATGCTTGATAGATCCCCAGCCCTACTCCAATTGACCGCAGGAAAAAGCCTGCAAATAAAGCAACATCGATATCTGTTTCTAGATAAACGGCGATGGACGGAACCCAAGCTTGGCGATCGCGGGTACGAACGCGAGTTAATTTCAATAAGCCAGAAATTCTAGGTAAAGTTTCTGTAGTGACGGCGAATGCCCCAACAAAACCTGATTCGGTTTCAAATTCAATAAATTCAAAGTCACCATCCAGGCGAAATCCACCCGGTACGCTAAATTGTGCGCCAATGCGATCAACAATAAAAGTCGGTGGATTGCCATCGATTAAAGTAATATTGCCAAATCGTAGCGAGGCTTCTACTCCTGGTAATTGCTTGATGGTAATATTGCCTAACAGCATCAGTTCATCTTTTAGGGTTGCTGTTGGCTTCTCAAAACTCACTCCTTGCAGATCGACATCGAAAACATCGGCAAACTCGAAGCGTTTGACAGGAAAAGTGACTTCAACTTTCTCGCTGCCTAACTTAAGAGGATCTAATTTCTCAAATCCGCACTCTACACCACTAAACAGATCGGACAATTCTTTCATATTGCCGGCTGACTGACCACGAGGCGGGGCAAATTTGATTCGTCCTGTCATCCAAGCATCAACAGACCATTTACCAGCTATATATTTCACACCTAAGTGAAACATCGCAACCTGACAAGCCATGTACAGGCGATCAATATGGAATTCTGACAGTCCACTGACTTCTAAAGATCCAGCCGCGTCAAGTTGTTTACTGGCAGAATCTTGAGCGAGAGCTAGGGTAAATGTTCCTGTGGCATCATCGAAGTATTTTAGTTTAGCAGAGGCTTGCAGACTTCCCTTGACCAAGGTGCTATTTTTAAATTCCAGCCATCCAGTCGTCGGTGTTTTGCCATTACTAGAATTATTGCGTTCAGGACTTTTAACGGCTAGGGGTTCTGCAAAAATTTCTCCAAAGCGTACTTTTTCAGAACGGATTGCGCCTTTGAGATCGAAACCTGCACTATGTAGGGCGAATTCTTCCAATTCAAAGGTAAAGGTCGAGTCTTGAGGTTTGTCGTCAGGAGCAGCTGGAACCCGAATAGTAATACGTGAAGGCACACCATCCTTTTGAGACTGAGCGGGTTCGTACTCTAATTTAGGATCTTTAGGATCGCAGATAAATTTAAAAGCAGTTTCTACTGGAATATGCAGTGAGATAATTTCAGAGAAACTAGAGTTAAAAGAGGTTTTGCTGCGGATCAGACTTTCTCCCGTACAGCGAAAAGCTCCAGGTCTGAAAATCACTCTATTACCTTCTACATCATAAAGAAAAACAAATTCACCTTCCCCCTCCAGTACGGTTTTTTGCTCATTTTGATCGGCTACTTTTAACTTCAGACAAACCTTGAGTTCTCCTGGCGTGAACGCGAAAGAATTAGTGCTGCATTTATCGAAGGTAACTTGTGTGGGTGTTACCGCGCCCAAAACTCCACCTGCTAAGGATTGTAAGCGTCGTCCTGTTTGTACAGCAATATCATTAAGATTGCCCAACAGGTGACTCATGAGTTCTTGGTTCACAGAGGGGAAACTGTTCTGCCAAGTAATTGTCCGTACTTCCTCGCTCAGTCCTGTTAACTGCGGTAAAGGAAGGATTATTAATTGCCCTTGTTCCCCTGACCAGATATTGTTGACGACGACATTCTGACCGTCGAATTTCTCAAAGAGATCAAGATGGAGTTTTGGTTGTATGTCTTCATTGAGAATGAAGCGCAGTCCCCTAGTCGTATCGAATTCAATTTTAAACCCTCCAGTTGGTAAAGAAAGCTGGGCAATGGGAGAACCTAAATCAATACGACTATCGCTTTCGATCGCTACTGTTAAATCAAGTTTCGGCGCAAGTTGCCACTTTCGATCTAAAATCACTTCTAAATCTAAAGTGCCGCTCATCTTACCCGTCAACAAAAATGGTAAACCGTAGTCTAGTGGAAGGGTTTTTTCAGTTATGTCAAACTTGATATGAGCCACTTCCAAATCAGAGCGATCGCTCACATCAAACTCAAAGGTTGTCCATTGGGCGGTATCTAAACCATTGGCGGCAAACGACCAGTTAAAAGGCCGCGGTAAGGAAACCTTTTGGTCATCAACTGTGACATCTAGGCGAACCTGACCATTTTCTAGGATGACCTTAACTTCTGGTTTGAATCCTAAAAAATCTGCGAGAGAGGATAGATCGAGTTGCCAAACTTGTTTACCGATATCTTCGTTTAAGTTTAATGAGAGGATTTCACTGTTTTGATTGTGGGGGTCTTCGGTTTCATTAAAAAGGATAAAATCTTCATCTGATAATGAGTTTATATCAGTAACAATATCTGCGGGTTTTAGATCGCGGCCTTCAATCTTTGTAACAGGAAACTTGAAACCCACAAACAAGGGTTGTTCTTGTACGATGGTTTGCGGTAGCCCATCTAGAGAGGGATCGTCATCAGGAATAGGATCGTTAGGAGCTAAAGGAGGAGCAAATATGGTGAGGGCTAATTCATTGATAGGTATGGTTGCTGCTAGTTCTTCAGTATCATCGAAATCGAATAGCTTAGTTAAAAGTGCTACACCAAATCGGAAAAAAGAAGGACGATCGGTTTGTACAGGGGTACTAATAGGAATTACCGCATATTGCACTTTTTGAGGTGAAATGGGCAACTGAGCAACATCGATTCCCTCTTTGTGAAAAGAAAAACTCCTTCTTGTGAGCAATAATTTTTCCTGGATTAGATTATTTAGATTTGTATTGCCCGAATCTTTCTTTAATCGGTAGCCTCGGTTCTGACGGGCAGGGTCTTCTGGCCAATTCTGGATTTCCTTTAGCGTGGTGACTAAGTTTTTTATAGCCTTAGAGCCTAGCTTTAAGGGATTTGCATCGGACTCAATATAACTTATCAGTTGACTCGTCAAAGCTGCTTGAGCGTCATTTGTATCAATCCGAGCCACTAGACCAGCGATCGCTCCACTATCGACTTGTCTGAGAATATTAATAAGGTGTTTGCCGGCTTTGCCATTTTTGAGCAGTGTCGCTGGAATATTAATATGCCAGCGTAGCAAGAGAGCAGTTGCTAATTCTGAGGTAAAGACATCGCCAATGCGGGCGGTGCGAGGTCCTTTCGGCCCTGCCTGATTTTCTTCACCTTCATAAATCAGAGTTTTACCTTCAATTTTTGGCCATTCAGCTGTCAAGATATTCCGCAAACGAATGCGGGCCATATCCCACATGGCTAGTCGGTAAGCAATTAGCAGAGAATTTGTTTTTGGAGCAGTAGCCCCATCAGCAAACTGAGTTCGCCCTGCCATAGCGAAGCGATAAAACCAATGCCAAGTTTTAAACCAACTGGCTTCCTGCCAAGTCTTGGCTAAAGGGGCAAATCCCGTTTCTGTTTGTAATTGCAGCCAAGTGGTGTAAGTTCGCAGACTTTTGTTAAAAAGTTTAGCCCCTTTACCTGGGGTTTCATCCCATTGATTGCTTATTTGTACGCCAAATTGACCGATGACTTTCTCAAATGATGCTTGAGATTTATTTTTTAAAAAGGAGAAAAAAGCTCCTAATTCCCCTGCTGCGATCGCTGGAGTCTTGTCAATTTTCAGTCCTAAAGTCCAGTGGCAGGGACCAAGGGAAATAAGTCCTGTATCATAAGCATTCAAACTATCAAAGAAGCCTAAACATTCTACTTCTGAGACTGCCCGCACGACTCGGTAGGTACTTTTTAGAGTATCTGAATTGTCTACCTCAGCAGCCGTTTTCCCTATTAAAGATTCGGGCAACAGTTCGCCGCCGTATTGGGATGGACAGTGATTTGGCGGTAGCGATCGAGGGCCACCAAAGTCACTGTATTTAGCATAGTCTCCGACAACTAGCCATTCAGGGACAGTGGCGAGGTGAAACGCATCGGTGGGAATCCCTTCAACCGTTAGAATTTCTGCTGTTCCGAGGGTTGGCTGATCTATGAAGCGGATCTCACAAAGTCCACCATCAGTTCCAATGACCTTAAAATTACCGAGGGTGTTTAGGGCGGTTTGCAGACTCGCCACTGTTCGATCACTAATGTCGCTACTCGTGTTACCCCTAAACTTTAGCTGAAATGGGCTTGTAGAAGAGGAATCGACCCACAATAACTGCACTTGAGTGGGGACTTCTCCATTCTGGCAGTAGTAGCGGGTAAAATCTCGAACATAAACTCGTGTATATTTAGGTTTTTCATACGACTCATCACCCGCCCACAGATTACTAACTCTGACATTTGCTGTCCGCTCGTTGTTAGATATCTCAAAAGCACAGGCAATCACTGGACAACGCCAGCCTTTGTCTTTCCAAGCTTTAATGCGTTTTGCAGTTTCGGAATTGACAACACCACTCACTGCACCTGAATAGCGATCGTCATTTTTCTGTTCAACCAAGCGCAAAAAATCGAGAATACTCGCTAGAGAAGCTTTTTCTTTGGCAATATCTCTAGCGACGAATTCCATCTTCGCGTAAATCTGGAATTCACGTACAGCCCATTCAATGTTACGCCCGAACACGCCATCGGGGGATTCTCCGACAATACGGAATCCTAACTCTTTGAGATCTTGCTGAAGTTCAGCAACGTGGTTCGCAGCAGTATCTCGTTTTACACCTCCCCAAACTTGGCTTTTATCGCTATCCTGCCGTTGTAAAGAGAAACCACCATATATTTCAACCATGACTTATTTCTCCTTACCACATCATGACTGCAATTTGTTCATCTTGATTACTATAGTTGCGAACTCTCAAAATGTACTGACGACCCGCAAATAGTTTAATGTTTAGTGTGGCATTGCGTTCTTCACCACTATCGTCATCCGCTTTAGTATAGCGTGGTGTACCATCGATGATTTCAAATAAGCCAAGTATCGAATCTGATTTTCCAAAGGTCGCAAAGCTATAGTTTCGTGTTGCATCCGGGATAATTTTAAAGTTCTGTTGTCGATCCTCTGCTAGTTTTAGTGGAACAGATACAAAAGGTTTTAATTCGATTTCTTGTGTAGGCAGTGGAGGATAAAATTTTAGAGCATATTCTATATCTTTTGCTGATAATCCGCCTGCTGGATTAATGCCTTTTTCGCCATATCCAGGTGGTGACAGGATTAGTCCAGGTTCAAAAGGATATTCCATGACAGAATTTGGATCCCATTCCGATCCTTCTACCTCACGCGGGTCGAGTTTGCGGATAATATTATTAAATGTTGTTTGCCGATTCCATTGATTGGGTGGACTCGCTAAAGAAGCGTAAACTTTTTCTTCATCCCACACAATCCCAGCGTTTGGGTTTTGATGCTCATGGGGAAATCCTAAAGTATGACCGATTTCATGAATAGCTGTATCAATTTCTCGAGGATTGCGGGTGATATCCCAACCAAAATTCATCGTTCTTTCATTGATACCCTGCTTGAGGATATCTTTACCAATATAAGACCATGCACCATCACCCTCAAGAAATCCAATCCTAATTTCTGCTTCACTTTTTGAGCTAACTTCTTTAAATTCTAGTCCTATTCCTATATTTTTCCAAATTTGAAAAGCCTTGCGAACCACATTTTTAGCAGCTTCAGAGCCATTCAAAGGTATTTCATCAAAAAAATAATAATGAAGTACCGTTCCATTAAGCCATTTTTTATCAAAGCTCAAAATCCTTATAAGTCGTTGTTGATCGCCTTCTACTTTAGGCTCAAACACTCGCTCGACTGTTGCAGGCTGGGAACAATACTGATATTTGTTTGCAGATTGATTTTCTATTGATTGTGATGCAGATTTTTGATTTGTAGTTTTATCTTCTTTTTGAGAATCACTTTCATTTTTTGTCATACTATTAATTAAAATCTTTATTTCTGTGTTGTTAAACTAGGATAGAAAATCAGTCAATAATTTTACAGCTTCAGGAGCATGGCTGTAAGGAAACCCATGAGCAGCACCTTTAATCATTGCAAGTTTTGCACCGGAAATCTTCTGCACCAAAACGTCACTATTTTCAGGTGGGATTGCTACATCGCTATCTCCAGTAATTACCAGTGTCAGAGCTTTGATATCTGGTAGCACATTACATATATCATGACTAGCAATCGCTTTCATCTGCCGTATAAAACCATCCTCCTTGCTGTGAAATAGAGAAGTCTTTGCCAAAAATTCTTGTGCTTTTTTCTTATTATCTGGATCTGCCAGATATGACGACGTAAATAAGAAATCTAAAAGGCTTCCTCCAACCAGATTTGCAAGATTGGCTGGAATACTACAAGCACCACCCGCCATTGTGCAACCCAATACCAACTTATTGAGTTTATCAGGATGTCTCAAAGCAAATTGTTGAGCAACCATACCACCCATGCTTACACCAAAGACATGAGCTTGCTTGATTCCCAATTCTTTCAATAAACCAGCTGCATTATCTGCCAGATCGGCGATTGTGTAGTTTTTCACTGATGAACTTTTTGTTTGCCCAGCATCTCGATTATCGAAGAGAATTACCTGATATTGCTTTGCAAGTTCATTAGGTAACTCATCACCCCAGTCTAACAGGCTAAAGCTTAGACCCATAATCATCAGTAAAGGATCACCATTACCTTTTAACTCGTAGTGAACGTTCAAGTCACCAACCAAAATTTGCGGCATATATACTCCTTAACAAAAGTTGAGACTAAACAAAAACTCATTTGAAACTCAAAAATAATTCTTCTAACGTCAAGCTGGTTGGTTCGGCTGAGTTGATTTGTTTTCTTTCTTAGAGTTATCTAACCAGAGTAAGCATAGGGCAATAATGCTATGTAACGACACCTCAACAAATAACCTATGCTCCCTTCCGGTTCAGTGATTTATTAGGTGGTTTTCACATCCACTACCTTGCGCTATACACTATCTATATATTACCTTGATTAATTTTATTTCTGATATTAGCCAGTTCCATATATATTTTACGAGCGCGATTGACCCCTCCTAATGGTTGATGTTCTAATAGAGAATGCCACGGCGAAAAAGATTGCTTTTCATCAAGCTGTTTGCGCTCTTCAGTATTAAAGTCTTGCCGAGGAATTTTAATGGTTGCTACCTTGATATAAGGTGATTCCTGCTCATCCCATACAACTATTGGATCTTCAATCGGCATTCTTAAGGCATCCGTTTGCAATTGAATCTTAAAGTCCAAATAAACATCTTCACTATCTAATTTCTTAGTCATTGCCTCTCGTAAATAATTATTTTTATCAGTGGCAATTTCTGGATTGAAGTTTTCACCAATACTTTGAGGAACAACAGAAAACTTAATGGCACGATTACCCATTCTATAAGGAGTTGCACTCCAGTAAGTAATCTCTAACGGACTAGAAGTTGACTTTGCTTTAATTGTTTCAACTAGTGGAAGAGCATAGGAAATTGCTCGAAATTGTGCCTGCAAATCATCAGGAATGTCCTTTGGTTTACCATCTAGGCTGAAAGTAATTTTTCCTTGCCTTATCGCGTTTATAACGGGAAAAAAGTCAATATATCCTTGAACGTCACGAATAAAGAAAGTAGGGTTATTTATAAGTACAAAATCTTGCTCTCCATGATGAGAGGGAGTATCAATTGCCATAATTCCTTCGACACCTGTTAACTTAATAGCCATTCCACGAATGTCGCCTACTGTATCAGGTTGAATATTTCCAGCAGAATCGCTACTACCATTAGAAAAACGAATCCAGATAGGATAAGTTTTGAGTGTTGCAAAGACCCCTACTTTAAAATCATTAGGAATATTTTCTTCAACAATAAGCTCTCCTTCAACGAAAGCATGACTCTTCGGGTGCTGATCCCTTAGAGTCGGAGGATGAGGCTTGTGTTCCATTGAGAATTTACTGATTGCTAATATTCGCTCTATCAGTAATTCTTCGCCTTGTGGTGGATATTCTCTACCTAGCTCTAAAGATTCTCCTGTCATAGAAAACTTAACCTTCTTAATATAATTTCTAAAAATCTGAGATATGTTGAAAAGTCAGCTAGCAATGAAGTTGGATACCACCATTTGTAGTATTTAAAGAAACTTCTTTAGGATTTGTCATAAATTATTTAACGTCTTAAACTACTAGTCTTTCATTACTAATTTATACAGTATACTATTTAAAAAATTTTAAATAGTTAAAGGTATTAAAGTATACACTAAAATATATTTTTAACTTAAAGCAAAATAACTTAATGAAATTGTAGTAATTCTTAGCACTATTACCTCTTGAATCCACTAGCCCTTTCAAGGTGTTGTGTAATGGCTTAATTTGTAGTTTGCTCAAAAAAGACTTACTAGAGAAGAGTGGAAATCCTGTAATCTTGACCTTGTACCGAAATAATGGTGCAAAAAATTGGCATGAAATTGTCTAAAACCAGAGGCAGCATCTTTTAAAGTACTCGATTGTGTTTCAAAAAAAATGCCCTTCGTGCGGGAAAGCAATGTGGAATGAATACAATAATCCTCGACATATAAGAACGTTTTATGGGGTAGTAGAACTAAAGCTAAAAATTCGTCGATGTCAAAATCAGTCATGTCTGCGGTACAAAAAAGCATATCGACCAGAGCAAGAAGGTTCCCTAGCTCTACCACAAAACGAATTTGGTTTGGACGTGATTGCTTATACTTATATAGGAGCATTACGCTACCAGGAACATAGAATAACTCTACACTCAGTCTGACCAAAGGTTTTATACCGTACAAGCTAAAGGTTTAACTTGATACCGAGAGCAATTAGTAATGCAAATAGTAAAACCGCTTAAATATTCTGCTAAAAGCAATCTACTGTCATGAAAGCTCCTCTTCAAGCAACCAATCTTTAGTGATGATTGCTGACAATCAGGCAAACCGCCAAGAACTATGCTTTTTTCTAGAACAATCAGGCTATCGAGTAGCCCAAGCTAAAAATGGTGCAGAAGCAATAAATATTTTTCAACAATTGCGCCCAGAACTAGTACTCCTTACTGTCATCTTGGCAGATATGTTGGGGTTTGAGTGTTGCGCTAAGTTACTAACTCTTATTGTGCCTTTATCACCTGATAAGTTTCTCAACGCTGTTCCTAATGAGCGAGAACTCTTAACCCTTCATTATCTGCTTATTAGGAGTCAAAACCGCAAAATAATCTTGAGTTACAGTCATGATCGAGAAGCGATCGCTTAATACTTGTATCTGTGCAACAGATTATGCTGGGGCATCTACCCGAAAACAGATTTGTACACAATTAATAAATTCTTCTTCAAGGGACTCGTATTTTCCATCGATTTGGTGTGACTTGTTAATTCTGTGCAATTATTAATACCTATCTTCTTGTAACTTTACTCAGACAAATTTTAAACCAATGCCTTCGAGGGAACAGCCAATGAAAACTTCTAATGATACAGATACTAAGAAGATCATCAAAAAATCCGACAAGCTTACTCTGAAACAGATGAAGCTAATCAAGGAGGCTGAAGACCAACTTCTTCAAGCTAATACTGTCAATTCTCCAGCCCCTGTGGTTGAGGTTGAGGAGCAACCAGTAGCAATTTCAGAGCCTAGAGTTCCTGCCTATATTCCATTTCTTGATAATCCTCCAGTACAATCGGTGGGCAATTCCGGCTGGCAGATTTCTGATGTCTGGCGGGATCTGCGCGTGGATAGCTTCTCGAATTAAACCGGAACTAAGGCAATCGCCTGAGCAATTTTTGTAAACTATCTTTGCACCAAGTCAAAGTTATAGTTGCATTGTGCCTATAATAAGTTACGGCTAACTATAACTGGAAGTTAGCACCCTGTAAATGGTTATCGCTTGGATGACGCATCAAAGGCGATACCAAGACAAGCAAAATTTATCGGCAGCGCAATAGTGTCTATTCCGTTGCCAACATGCACCCAGAGCGATCGCATGTTGGTGAAAGTGTTGTATATCAAGGGAAGTAGTATTAATCGTAGATTATATCGGATAAAAGATAAGGGTATCTTATTTTGTCTTCACACTGTAAGCATATAAAAAAGTTCAACAATTCTAGTCTCTCAAAGCATTGATTTTTCGTGG
>NZ_JBALFD010000022.1:0-233261 GCF_036916985.1 Nostoc sp. | reverse complement strand
TGGTTCTTCTCTCAGATTCTGCTAATAGGGGGCCTGTGTTCAAGCACACCCTCTATTTTTTCTTTGACAGCCTGCCATTTAGTCTAAACTCCAGTTTGCTTGTGTAGCCGCGACTTCTAGTCGCTTAGAATTTCCTAACGGCGTCTGCTGCCAAAACCAGTTGAACGACGGGGTGCTGTACTACGCCCACTACCAAAACCACTACCAGAATTCCGTTTGGTAGTGCTGGAGTTACCAGAGGGTCTTAAGTTACTACCGCCAAAACCAGAACCAGAAGGACGGTTATTTCCTGTAGTGCCAGGCGGTGTATTGCGTACATTTGAATTTCCAGGATATGACCTTCTGATTGTCCCTGTATTGCGGAATGCAGTACGATTTGTCACGGCTGCGGGTGGCGTGTTGTAGCGAGTTTGATAACTTTGAACTGCCTGGCCATAGCTTCCGCCATATCCACCGAAGCCACTTAATCCTTGTCCTGGTTGATAGGCAGGGGGTACATAATACTGGGGTCTAAACAACAGACTACCAAGTGCCTGACCCGCCAAGCTACCAGCTACAGACCCAGCAAATGGTGCCCAGAAGCTATTTTCTCGACGGACTACAACCGTTTCTTGTTGTCCTGTTTGGGGATTGGTTTTATTTTCGGTAACGTTGTGGACGTACTCAATTTTAAAGTCTTCCGTTAGATATAAAATCGGCTGTCCTTTTTCTACCTTGAGATAGGTTTTCTTACCCTGTTTGATTTCATCGTCAGTTAACCGTGCCATTTGCAAATTTTCGGTTGAAAATGTCGGTGGCTTATTGTTAAGTAAAAACAAGCTGTACTCACCACTTGCATCATCATAAGTAGCTTGTTGTATTTGATACTGTCCGTCACTCAGCTTAGTGGTATTAGAGGTTTGGTTAACGTTCTTAGCTGAAGGAGTACTTTGGTTTTCGCCACCACAGGCGACAGTTGTGATACACAAACTCAGAGCTAAAAAAACGGCTGTAAATTTACGTACTATGGTCATGATCATTGGATTATTGTCCTACCTCTGAGCTTAACAATTTCTCGATGTGAGTAGTAAGTACGGACTACCCAACAGATTACAAAGGAATCAATTCGGGGTAATATTGCAACAGTTGATCGCTAGTGAGTTCATCGCCTAACTGTGCTGGCGAGAAATGTACCTGGATTGCCTGGAGCTTATGTTTATAGTGTAGGTTGATTAGAGCTTTCAAAGCTTCCTTGAGTGCCTGAACGTTAGAAAGGTCAGTTTCTAACTCTGGTACTTCCCCTTCATAAGCTACTGTAAGCATCACAATGACATTACGGGTTACAGGTATTGATAAAGGTTCATTCAATCCAGAGTCAGAACTGTAATTTGGTTCGCTGAGATATCTTTCGGCAGAGTCAGTAAATAATTCGTTGACATAATCTCCCGCCTCGCCTTCACTCCAAAATACATCACCTTCGTTAGCAGCAGAAAGCCAATATTCATCATATTGCAGCAGGGTTTGGCTAATTTCTACTAATCCTTCTCCCAAAACTTCTAAGTCACCATCAGCATCGATCGCATCTCTCCCAGCACTGTTTAATACTCCCAAAATTGGCGCTACTTCGCCTCCCCCTAAGTGCAGAAATAGGCGAAAAACTACATAGCGGGTTCGACCGATCATTTTATTAAAAATGTTGCTCATTTTTCATCCTCCAAAATTTTTTAGTCATTGGTCATTAGTCCAATACCCCATAACTAATGATTAATATAGTGAAATCCTTTGATAAAATCTATAACCATATCTAAAGAAGGCAATATATATTTTGTTGATTCACTAGATATATCATCATAAGCTGAAGCCTTGAGAGCAGAACGATTAATAAATCTTTTCCCAAAGTTGGGATGGTCATGGACTATCAAAATGTGGGCGCTGGAATTTGTTAAAATTATTTGGGTTGGGGCTTTACAAAAATTTAACTTTGCGGCTACTTCAATATTTTTTTTCACTTGTTTAATTGTTGTAGCCTGACTTATGGCCTGTTCTAAAAGAATATTTAATTGTTTCACCATATCGGGTGATTTTAAATTTTGGTTCGCAACAACTTCACTATTAATCATTTCCATCATACTGGAAATATTTTTTTGAGTAGATACTGCATCTAAAAAGGGAAGAATCACAATGTAAGCAGTGGGGAATAATGCTTCGTCGCTATCTACATGAAAGGTGAAAATAGTTCGACGACGACCACTTTCGATGCTTGGAGGTTGTTTTAGCCCCCGGAATTCTTGAGCAATTTGGTAGTAAGCGCCTGCGATCGCAAAATTGGCTTCGTGTTCTAGGGCTGCATCAACGATAATTCTTATTGTTGGCGGTGTTTCGTTAAAAAAATCTCGTGACTCTTCAGAATGGAAGTTTTGGATAATGGAGCGATCGCCATTTGGACTCAGATCAACCCATTCACAAATCATCCCTTCAGTTTTTAAACCAAATCTGGAGGTAGCATAAAGCTTGGCTCCAGTTAAAGTTGCTCCTGTTAAATCAGCACCGATCCATTCTGCCCTAATTAATTTTGCCTGAGTTAAGTTGGCATGGACTAAACTCGTATTCGTTAAGTTGGCATTGCTTAAATCTGCGCCGCTCAAGTCTGCGCCGCTTAATTTTGCGCCGCTCAAATCTGCCCACCGGAGATTTGTGCCGCTCAAGTCTGCCCATCGGAGATTTGCGCCGCTCAAGTCTGCCCCGCTCAAGTTAGTATGGCTAAGATTGGCTTGTCTGAGCTCGGCTTCTCGCAAATTTGCACCGCTGAGATCGGAACGACTGAGATCACTGGCATTTAAGTTAGCCATCTCCAAATTAGCTCCCGTCAAGGAAGCACCTTTCAAGACAGTCTCACTCAAGTTAGCGTGACGGAGATTCGCTTGGCGGAGTGTCGCCTCTCGCAAATCGGCACTGGTGAGATCGGCTTCCAATAGATCAGCGCGACTGAGATCAGCGCGAATTAACTCAGCGCGGATTAATGAGGCTCCTCTTAGTTGAGCGCGACTCAGATCCGCTCGAATCAAATTAGCGACGTTGAGACTGGCATTGTTCAAAATAGCGCTGCATAAATTCGCGCCACTGAGTCTAGCCACATTTAGCTTGGCATTGCTCAAGTTAGCTTCACTCAGATTCGCGCCACTCAGGTTAACTATACTCAAATTAGCATCGCTAAGATTCACACCACTGAGTTTGACCCCACTCAAGTTAGCTTCTGGGAGGTCAACACCACTAAAGTTTAAGACTCCTGCTGCATATTTTTCCAGTAATTCCTCTACAGTCATTGATGCTACCCCTTGGATGCCAACTTTAATAGTTGGTAAAGTCTTAAAAACGGAATGTCAAAATCAAAAATGAATATTGGAATTTTAGGATTGGGACTGATTGGTGGATCTTTGGGTTTTGATTTGCGATCGCAAGGACATCATATCTTAGGAGTCAGTCGCCGTGAAGCCACCTGTGAAAAGGCAGTTAGTATCGGCAGTGTTGATGAAGCATCTGTTGATTTGAGTCTCTTAGCAGCCGCAGAAGTTGTATTTATTTGTACACCTCTAGCCCTTATTGTGCCCCAATTTGAACAGTTAATCGCTCATTTGTCTGTCGCTACAGTCATAACTGATGTGGGTTCGGCGAAAGCACAGATAGTCAAAGAAATTTCTCCCCTTTGGGATAATTTTATCGGCGGTCATCCAATGGCGGGAAGAACAGACAATGGCATCGAAGCTGCACAACGGCATTTATTTGTCGATAAACCTTATGTCTTAACACCAACGACTACAACACCAATTAGTGCAATTACAGTTGTGGAAGAAATTGTGCGATCGCTAGGAGCAAATATCTACTATTGTCAACCTGAGCAACACGATCGCGCTGTGAGTTGGATTTCCCATTTACCTGTAATGATCAGTTCCTCGTTGATTGCTGCTTGTTTAAGTGAAAGTGACCCCGATGTTTTGCAATTAGCCCAAAAGTTAGCTAGTTCCGGTTTTCGGGATACCAGTCGTGTCGGGGGCGGGAATCCAGAGTTGGGCGTGATGATGGCGCGATATAATCGTCAAGCATTGCTGCGATCGCTCCAACAATATCGCCATCATCTCGATGAGTTGACTAACTTAATCGAGCAAGAAAATTGGGCAGTTTTAGAAGAAAAGTTTAAATCAAGGCAACAGGCACGACCTGATTTTGTTAAATAGTTGTTGGGTGCGTTCAGCTATCGTTAACGCACCCATTTTTATATTTGGTGAGTTAATGATTGAGTTTGTTGGCTGCTTTTCTAGCAAAATAACTCTCCAGAGCTACTCAGGAATTCTAAGGATAAAATCTTTAAAAAATGCTACTCAACAGTTTGATAGCCACCAAACCGATGTACTATACAGATAAATTTACAAAAATCAACAATGGTAGAACGCCCAATCAAAAAATCGGAACGTCAGTCTCAAGAAAGCACTGACAAAAATTCCGAGAGTACGGATTCTGTAACTCCGATTGAATCCAACCCCAAAAACTCAAAACCGAGCCGTAATCGCTCGGCTGATAAAGGGAAAAAATCATTAGGGGATGAAAACAGGCATCAGGGAAATCCTGCCTTAGCGCGTGGTCCAAAACCCGTTAAACCTCCAGCCCCCAAAGTCCAAACAGAAGAACTTGAAACCGAATCAGAATCCGTCTCTGAGGAGTCTCAAGAGTAGTATTACTATTGTTGCGTGTGATGTGGGAGGCTATAAGTATATGAAAACTGGGATTTCTGGCTTTGAAAGCAGCGATCGTGCCCCCCATCACCTACCGCAAGGCGGAATTAAAAATTAAAAATTAAAAATGAATGAAACGCTTACGTTTTATTCATTTGGAATGGGTGGTTTATTTGCGCCGTGCTGTATTAGGTTATTTTTAGCGATCGCATCATCTCAGAGGTTTCCTGTATGTAAAATGCGCGGGAGGGTAGGTGTACAAATTCCACAGTCTCAAAAAAGTGCTTCTATCTCAACACCAGCAAGCATTTGACTCCATTAATGACTCGATCATCATCCGCGCGATGTCTGAAAAGCTTACAAAAACTGGGTGTCAGTCTTCAATCTTTCCCGAAACTCTTCCCAAAGAAACTCTCTAATGCTATGATTGCTCTAAATTCGCGCAACCGCACCTTGAAAACTAAATATAGCTTGGCTTTCAGCCTGCCGCTATTGCAATTCATTAAAATCCCTATTAGGGATTGAAACAAAGCGTATCTGGCATCCTTGGTAAACTACTAGGATTGCAATTCATTAAAATCCCTATTAGGGATTGAAACAACTCTTGAACAACACTCAAAACCCGATCGCCGAAATTGCAATTCATCAAAATCCCTATTAGGGATTGAAACGTAAGGGATTTCTCTATTTATGCAATCGTTAATATATTGCAATTCATCAAAATCCCTATTAGGGATTGAAACCTTATAACCTTCTGCAACTCTTTTATGAAAAAGAAATTGCAATTCATCAAAATCTCTATTAGGGATTGAAACAATTGCGTACTCTCTCAACAGTGAATCAATATTAAATTGCAATTCATCAAAATCCCTATTAGGGATTGAAACCAGGATACGACAAAGGTCATGTTGCACCTTCAGCAATTGCAATTCATCAAATCCCTATTAGGTTTTAAACGAACCGCAAAGGACGGAAAGGACGCAAAGCAAAGAAAGAGAAAGAAGAGAAGTTTAACTGAACTGTATTGGCCTATATCTCAGCAGATGGGTTGCTTGTAAAGCTGATCCGTGGTTTGATTAAAATACGGCATCTGAATCAACTTAGTGTAGTTTGTTGACGAATCAATTATCTGAATTAACTTGTCAGCCGCAAAATAAATATAAAACTTTCCATGCCTATCCAAACCATTGGTATTTTAAGTCCGGGTGATATGGGACAGGCGATCGCAGCTGTTCTCAATCAACATGGATTGAAAACTATTGCAGCCCTAAGCGATCGCAGTGAACGAACTCGGCAACTAGCAGCGGCAGCCAACATTCAAGATGTGGGTTCTCTGACGCAACTGGTAATTGAATCTGATGTAGTGTTGTCAGTTCTAGTACCCGCAGCAGCTACCCAAGCAGCGCAGCAAGTAGCTGAGGCGATTAGCAATGTTGGTAAGCCTATTCTCTATGTTGACTGTAATGCGATCGCCCCCCAGAAAGTCATCAGTATCGGCCAACTCATTGAATCAGTTGGGGGAACATTCGTAGATGGATCAATTATTGGCCCACCACCGCGAGTTCCCAATCGCACCCGCATTTACACTTCAGGAAAACAAGCAAATCAACTCCTACAACTGCGGGATCATGGCTTAGATGTGCGGGTGATTGGTGATGAAATTGGTCAGGCTTCCGGGTTGAAAATGTCCTACGCCGCCCTGACAAAAGGACTTACAGCAATCAGCACAGAATTACTAATTGCAGCCCATCGTTTAGGCTTAGATAAAGAACTACGGGATGAGGTATCTAATAGCCAACCAGAACTTGCTAGCATATTAACCCGTTCCATTCCATCGATGACACCAAAAGCCCATCGTTGGATAGGAGAAATGGAAGAGATTGCAGAAACCTTTAAAGAGTTGGGTCTAACAGAGCGCATTTTTTACGGAGCAGCCGACGTTTACCGTTTGGTAAAAGAAACCTCCTTGGGCAAAGAAACACCAGAGGAGTCTAATCGCGATCGCCCGTTGCATGAAATCATTACTATCCTTTCCGATGAAGCAAGCTCTGACAAATAATCTTGAGTATTTTAAAGATGGGGTAAAAAGCGAGAATCTATGACTCAAGAGCAGTGGACTGCGGTAGATCGTTACTTTACCGATTTGCTTGTACCGTCAGACCCCGCACTAGATACAGCCCTCCAGACTAGCGCCGCCGCCGGACTGCCGCCACAAAACGTTTCACCGAACCAAGGCAAGCTGCTGCTACTATTGGCACAAATTCAAGGGGCGCGAAGCATTCTGGAGATTGGTACGCTGGGCGGCTACAGTACAATCTGGTTGGCGCGGGCGTTACCCAGCGACGGCCGCCTAATCACGCTGGAGGCTGACCCAAAGCACGCCGAAGTCGCCCGTGCCAATATCGGCCACGCTGGTTTGTCTAAACTGGTTGACCTCCGGCTCGGACAGGCACTTTCTACGCTGCCACAGATTGCCGCTGAGAATCAGGGGCCATTTGATTTAATTTTCATTGACGCTGACAAGCCAAACAATCCCGAATATTTTGCCTGGGCGCTCAAACTTTCCCGTCGTGGCAGCCTAATCATCGCTGATAATGTTGTGCGTAACGGAGCCGTGATTGATGCTGCTAGCAGCGATCCTAGCGTCCAGGGAGTGCGCCGCTTCAATGAACTACTTGCCTCCGAGCCGCGTGTCAATGCTACGGCAATCCAGACTGTAGGCAGCAAAGGATATGACGGTTTTGCGATCGCGATCGTCATCTAATTGAGGAATAGGAAAAACGATAAGCTAAGGAACGTGGATTACAGCTATTTTCGGGTAAAGAGACCAGACGGTAAGGGCACAGCAATGCTCATTAGTGTCAACTTAAGCTGAAACTCCTTTAAAACCTCGTTTCCAGCCGGAGGCTGGAAATGCAACTCAAAAGCGGCTCTGCCGCCAGTAAAGAGAGGCGGAGCCTCAACGACGAGCATTCCCAGTCTCCGACTGGGAACGAGGGAATCTAAAAGCTAGTTCTAGACTTGCTTTCACGTTAAGTTGACACCAATGAGCATTGCTGTGCCCTTACGACTTAATCAGGCGGTGGATCGTTGGCAATAGTGAAATTTGAGACAAAATCACTCGGCTTGCCGCTCTTGATCGCATCAAAAGTACCTTTAATGGTTCCAGCAATGGGAACAGCAACCAGCGTCCCCAACAACCCAGCAATCTCAAATCCCATCAAAATAGCCACAAAAATCCAAATAGGATTTAGCCCGATAAAGTTGCCGAGTAACCTGGGAGCTAACAGGTTATCTTTAAGCTGCTGCATCAAAATCGCCGCGATCGCAACTTGAACTGCCAACCACCAATTTTGCAACAGTACTAAAATCGTCACCAAACCAATACCTAAAGATGCCCCAATGAAGGGAATAAGTTCTGAAATACCAATTAATATGGCAAATAACAGAGCAAAAGGTACCTTCATCACTAAGAAAATTGGCGTTAGGGTTAGCACCATGAATAGTCCTAGCAACAACTGGCTGAGAAAGAAGTTCTGAAAATTTAGGCGCAAAGATGCGGTCAGGGGATCTGCAATATTAGAGGGCAAAAGATTGACTAGACCATACCAGACGCGATCGCCATATAAAAGCATATAAAATGCAAGCACAATGACTAACACTATGTCAAGTAATCCTGAGAGCAGTGTTCCAGCAAATCCCACTGCACCAGAAGCTAGCTGTTGCACCAAATTCTGAATATTGGCATTGATTTGACTACTCACAATCTTGAGATCAATTGGCAAACGTCGTTGCTTTGCGATCAACTCAAATTGCTCTAAGTTTGCTTGACTAGACCTTAACCAATCAGGAATCTTATTTAACAGTTGGATGGTTTGGTCAATGATCAACGGCACTAAGGTAACGCCTAGAATCCCAAGCAGGGTTAAGGTTGCAAGTAAAACGATGATCACCGCCTGAGTGCGAGTAATCCGAGCGCGTTCAAAGAACTTAACCGGGTAATTTAGGAGAAAAGCCAGAATCGCCGCAATACTCAAGACGGTAATGGGATGCTGGAAATAGCGAAAAAGTACGGACAGTAGCCAGACATTGAGAGCGATAATCGGGCCACTCAGACCATAAATTAACAGGCGTTGAAGGGAGGCTGAACGGCGCATCTTATGCAACCTATTTTAGGTATTCCTTGAGAGAACTTGTAAAATTCTTGATGGCACTGATTATTATCTAATCATCATAGATATTTTTAACAAAGATATGTATAAGCGTATCTGATAGCAAGGAAACAAATCAAAATGGACAAAATCGTAGCTGACCTTCGCAAAGACTACACCTTGGAAGGTTTAAGCGAACTCGAAGTAGACCTCAATCCTTTTATCCAATTTAAAAAATGGTTCGATCAGGCACTAGCAGCAGAACTCCCCGAACCCAATGCTATGACCATTGCCACTGTTACACCAGATGGTAAGCCTTCAGCCAGAATGGTGTTACTTAAGGATTTTGATGAACGCGGCTTCGCTTTCTTTACCAACTACAACAGTCACAAAGGACAACAACTAGCAGAAAATCCCCAGGCGGCTTTAGTCTTTTGGTGGGCAGAACTGGAACGTCAAGTCAGAATTTCGGGGTATGTGGAGAAAGTTTCCGAAACTGAGTCTGACCAGTATTTTGAAAGTCGCCCTGCCAAGAGTCGCCTGGGTGCGTGGGTATCTAATCAAAGTGAGGTGATCGCAAGCCGAGAAATCCTGGAGCGACGCTTGCAAGAATTCTACAGCAAATATGAAAATCAGGAGATTCCTCGACCGCCTCATTGGGGAGGCTTACGAGTGATCCCCACAGAAATCGAGTTTTGGCAAGGACGCCCTAGCCGTCTGCACGATCGCTTGCTTTATAGCCGTTTAGATAATGGCACTTGGAAAATTGAGCGGTTGTCGCCATGAAGGGGGCAGGGGGAGCTTTCTAAAGAGGAATTTTCCCCTTGTTCCCATGTGCCTCTATACCTCTTACCAATGGGCGATCGCATCTTGAATTGCTGCCCGTGCTTCTGATAGAGATTTGGTACGGGCATCACCTTCGTTTAGACTATTAGCGTTAATAAATTGAATGTCTGTAATCCCAATAAAGCCGAAAATCGCCCGTAGGTAGGGTTCTTGGAAGTCATAAGCGGCATAAGGAGATGTCGCACTAAAGTCGCTGCCGCGAGCGGTAATGATAACCGCCTTTTTACCCTCGACTAACCCTCTCAAGCCTTGAGCATCTATAGCAAAAGTCCGGTTAGGGCGAACGATTTGGTCAATGTAAGCCTTGAAGGTGGAAGGTATATTGAAGTTATACATTGGCACTCCAAAGACGTAGCGATCAGCTGCCAAAAACTCATCTACTAACTCATCAGAATTTCTGATGGCCTCTGTTAATTCTGGGGTATGGGTTTCTGGTGGTGAGAACGACGCTGCAATCCAAGCTTCATCAACGTGAGGAACTGGGTGATGCCCTAAATCTCGGTAGGCGATCGCATCTTCAGGATGCGCGGCTTTCCAAGCACTGACAAATTCCTTAGATAGTTCTCTGGAGTGCGATCGTTCAGCACGGGGGCTGGAATCAATATGTAGAATGTTTACCACCAAATATCTCCTGATTAGCTAGGATTTATGCTTTGACTGTTTTTGAGTCTAAATTTCAAAGCATTACATCAGATACTAAAAGTAACTAGTTACTAATGTAAAGTAGTTACCATAAAGTAACTGTAGAAAATTTTAGCTAACTTATCGATGTCTGTCTCTAAAAATCCTGATGCTTGCCCAATTAGTATTCTGATGTCCTTACTATCAGGCCCCTGGACAATGTATATACTGTGGGTGTTATGTAATAGTGGGCCTAATCGCTTTGGTGCATTGAAGCACTTAGTCGAGGGTATTTCCACCAAAGTTCTAACAGAAAGACTGAGGATGCTAGAGACAGCAGAGATTATTTATCGCCATTATGAACCAACTGTTCCGCCCCAAGTCACTTACGGACTGACAGAACGTGGTCAGGAACTCATTGAAATTCTTAATCAACTCAATGCACTTGCCGAACGCTGGTATGGCGGCGAAAAGCGGGAATAGGGAATAGGTGAGGAATTTTTTGAGAAACGTGCTGGATTTCCTAAATGCAAATCCAAGCATGGCAAACAGTTCGTACTTGTTACTCCAAGTCAGTGTGGGTAGTTCACCCAGGAAAAATATCTAGAAATTCATTGCCATTAATCACTGTTGTCCAGTGCTGATATTTTCCAGGGGCATTCTTTTCCCGTGGGTCTGCTTTCACCAAAGACATAAACTCGTCGTAATGTTCATTGGCACTAGCTCCCACCATGCATCCAGCAGACCAACCTTTGACTGGCTCACCAGGGCTATTCCCATCTGGATTATTAGTAGTGTGTTGATCGACGCTAAAGTTATTACCCTTATCAGGTAAGCGCTCAGGGCCACGCAACACTATAATATCTCCAGTTTGTACTAGAGCCAATTGGTCTCCGGTGCTACCGTGGTGATGACCGACACTCCAAGCTTGGTATTGCCATGCCTGAATATCTGCACAACCTTTGTCATTCATCGGATTCTCCCAGTAATATTCTCCTGGGTCACAAGTGCCTAACCAATTACCCACAAAACTGGGAACTTGGTCTTTGATTACTAATACACAACGTCGGTCATTCCAGACAAATGGTGCATTACCATTCCACTGGCCATTACGGTCTAATCCCCGGAAATAAACGATGTTGATTTCTCCATCATTACCGTTAATACTAATATGTTGATTATGTAAGCTCAACCACATCACGGTTCGACTTGGCCAGTCACCGTTGAGTTTAAATCCTGGTATTAAGTCAGTCGGATTGGTATTGAGCAAGCTAGCAGCAATATGGGAATTTATCCCTGGCTCACTGAGATTTTGAAAATGTTTGTAAGCATTTAGCGCCCTAGCGGATTTAGGCCCCCAAGCTCCATCAGGTGAACTTAAGAGCCAAAAATCTTGAAGTCTAGACTGTAATTGCAGTGCCAAGGTCTTGTTTGCTGCGATCGCTTCATCATCTTCGAGCGCTTTGACTGACCCATTGGCTAAACCATAGAGCAAGGCATGAGGATTATCAGTAGATGTAACTGGCATATAAGAATCGGTGTTTGCGATCAGATTAATAATATTTTCTCCAATCCAATATAAACGGATTCCAGAAATGAGAGAAAGATTTATTACAAAAGTGATAAATACTTTTATTTACATAATTTCAACAGATTAATTACTTTTTATTAAGCGTCATACAAGTGCCATATATTAGTCACAAAAATGTCATTGACATAAGTTATTTTATAGATATTTTATTAAAAGTGTTAGTTGCTATTACTCCAAAATCAGAGAAGATTTTGGCTAAAAGATCATTTGAGAGTGAGCTATTGTAGATTAGCTTCTCTGATTTAAACCCGAATGAGAAACACAAATTGTCTAGCGTGAGGAGTAAATCTTAAAAGAATGCCAACAGGAAAAAATCGTTCGGCGAAAGCCTTCAAAAGGGGTAACAAATATACCAAAAAACTTACATCCGAACGCTGGCTGTGGTTTTGCGTAGGGATGAGTGGTGTGGCAATGATATCAGCGATCGCCGGAATGCTGTTAGCAGCTTCTTTCAGCAGCAAGCCTTTGCAAAAAACTCAGCTAAACAAACAACAACAAGCAGTGTTTGATAGAGAGGGCATCACTGGGAGTGGACTACAATTTTCTGCATTAAGTCGCCCTGTGAACATTTTAGTTTTAGGGATGAGTGTGCTGCCCCCAGACATTAAGAACCCACCCCCTGAAAGCCTACATTTGAGATATCAGCCAGAACTAAATTCCTTTGATGGTCTATCTGATGTCATGCTTTTACTGCGATTTGAGCCAGAAAAGAAAAAATTAATTATGCTTTCCATTCCTAGAGATACCCGCATAGAGGTGTCTGGACATGGTTTGACCAAAATTAATGCTGCTAATGTTTATGGTGGCCCGGCTTTAACTAGTACCACGGTCAGTAATCTCTTGGGTGGAGTAGAAATTGATCGGTATATCAGAATTAACGTTTTGGGAGTCAGCAAGTTAGTCGATGCCTTGGGTGGTGTAACAGTCTACGTACCGAAGAATATGAAATACCGAGATGATTCCCAGCATCTTTACATCAATTTGAAAGCAGGCAAACAACATCTCAACGGAGATCAAGCGCTGCAACTTTTGCGCTTTCGCCATGATGAGTTGGGAGATATTGGTCGCATTCAACGCCAGCAAATGGTGATTAGTGCCTTAACTGACCAAACCCTCAATCCCACCACACTCACTCAACTGCCTAAAATTCTTGACATAGTTAAAGAACATATTGATTCCAACTTAACGGTGGAGGAGTTAGTGGCGCTGTTGGGTTTTATGGTGCAAACCACTCGTTCTAATATGCAGATGTTAATGGTACCTGGTCGTTTTAGCGAAAAGAAGGAATATGATGCTAGCTACTGGATACCAAACAGCAGCCATATTTCTGCCATGATGGCTCAGTATTTTGATTTGGACTCAGCAGCAAAACCACAAGTAGCCCAACATCCAGCTAGTTTACGAGTTGCAATTCAAGACAGCACTGGTAGCAATCATACGAATCTGCATCCATTAATCAAAATCTTGCAAGAAGCTGGCTATAGCAATATTTATATTACTAAAAGCTTGGGTGAGCCTCTAGAGGTAACTCGGATTATTGCCCAGCAGGGAGATCGTGAGAGCGCTCAATCAATTCGCAACACTTTAGAATTAGGTGAAGTCCGAGTGGAAAGTACTGGCAATCTCGACTCTGATATCAGCATCCAGATCGGTAAAGATTGGTTGCAACTAAGAAAAAGTATCTAATAGCATTTAAGAATTTTGACTTGAGATTTGAATTGGAAATTGCCTAGTTGTCAAATATACGCTAATGGCAAATACTAATCTGAAAAATTAGTCATACTTTCGTCATAGGTTTGTCATACTAAAGTCAATGTAACGTGTTTAATTTCAGAAGGATGTATCTTAGCTGAATATCTATTTAAACAGCAATTAGTAGAAGTTTTTTTAGATGTAATTTTTACATATTCACTACTTACTATCCTCAAGAGTACAATATCCCTCGATCAAGCTATGATATTTTCTTTATTTTTATCGGCTACCTCTTGTTCTAGCGATGTCGATTTAGGTTTTCTAGAATTGAGTTGGTTAAAAATAGTTTTTTTAGGAATTGTACAAGGAATTACTGAATTATTACCCATTAGTAGCACAGCACATTTACGAATTATTCCAGGATTACTAGGATGGAAAGATCCGGGAAGTGCTTTTAGTGCAGCGATGCAGTTAGCAAGTATCGCGGCTGTCATTAGTTATTTTTGGCAAGATTTGAAAAAATTAACAGGTGCAACGGTTAGGGCGATTTCTGAACAAGATTACAGCAACCAATATTTTCGTTTAGCAATTGGATTATTAATTGGTACAATTCCCATTGCTGTTGCAGGTCTTTTACTCAAAAAAAGTCTCAATGGCTGTAATTCTCCTTTCCGTGCCCTGATAGTTGTAGGAATATCATCAATTGTGATGTCCTTGTTGCTTGGAATTGCAGAAAGATTTGGGAAACGCGATCGCGTTTTTAATCAACTATCATTAAGTGACGGGATTTGGGTAGGAATTTCTCAAGCATTAGCTTTAATTCCAGGAGTTTCCCGTTCTGGTTCTACCTTAACTGCTGGATTATTCTTAGGAATGGAGCGAGAAACTGCTGCTAGATTCTCATTTTTACTGGGCTTACCTGCCGTGATTCTAGCAGGAGCGTTAGAACTGCATACGCTTTTCAAAGCTGGACTTGATGTCAATGGTTGGATAACTTTAATTATTGGTTTAACTACAGCTAGTATTTCTGCTTTTGCCGCGATTTATAGTTTACTGCATTATTTAGAGAAATACAGTACTTGGGCATTTGTTTGGTATCGTTTAGCGATGGGAATATTCCTCGTAGTTAGTGTGGTTACTGGCTTTTTACCCAACTGAGCCTTCCGGTGTTCATGAGTGCTGAATTACCAAGAGATAGAGGGATTGAAGTATCTTGACTTTAAAACCTGCTGTTATCGCCTTGGTTTACTGGCAAAGTAAAAAATAAATCCTGGTAATTATTTCATATTAATTTGACGCACTTATGACAAACTTATAACAAAAGCATGACTAGAGATTTTTACTTAAAATCTGCTTAAAATTAGGAAATGAAAGAAACTTATTCAGATAAATATTGGTCATAAAATTTTGATAACCAAGACTCATAAATGAGGAGGCTTTTTATATGATGAATCGGATTTTTTCTAAAAAATTACTAGGGCTAGTAGGTGTATCCTTTGTACTTGGTTCGTCTCAATTAGCAATGGCACTTGTACCCAATAACGTTGCGATTATCGTCAATAGTGGCTCTACCAATACGATTGGGTATCGCATTTATGTATCACCAACTGGAGAAGTTAATTATGTTGATGGCAAAGGTTCTAATCGAGGTAAATTATCCAAAAAATTGACAAGAGAGTTTTTTCGCGACGTGAAAATTGCTGAACCTTTATCTAATTTGTCAGTTAAACAAGGTTGTCCAAAATCTGTTTCCTTTGGTACAACTACTACCATTAAGTTAGCCGATCAGCAGTCGCAAGACATTAGCTGTCCTGGTAATGATAAAGCTCAACGTTTAGATAATGACGTTATTGCAATTGCGAAAGCTTTAAATGTAGTTAATGTTCCTAAGAGCCAAGGAAAACCACTACCACCCCAGAACTTTTAGTTGATTTACTGATTTGACTGTTTTTAGCTGGGGTTAGCATCGGTGAGAGATTAAGGTAGTTGCACATTTATTAAAATGGTGCAGCAAAAGGACTACGAAATCCAGTCTCTAAGCTAGATTTCATAGTCCTTTTATAACTCCTAAATTTTGATTTTATTTGGCAGCGAAATACTCACAGCAGTTGTTTTTTGCATGAAGTACAAAGCTACGGGTTGTTCTTATTCCCCATTCATTCTCTAAGGCAATACGCTTGGGTTAAGGGCTACTGGCAACAATTTTGGGTTTTCTAGACGCGATAAATCGCCGTCTCTACAAGGTTCCCTAAGACAGTTACATCCATACCGAAAGTTCTTCCATATCAAACAGAGCAAGTTTTTGAATGCCAGCTTTTTCGAGACTGTTATCTTGTGTACTTCCGCGCCAGATTACGCAAATTACGGAATCCACGATCGCACCCTCATTACGCAGTGCTTCGGTACTATTTATAACCTGACCACCTGTTGTAATAACATCTTCAATAATACACAACTTTTTTCCTTGAATATTAATTCCTTCTGCTACTTTTTCAGTTCCATATTCTTTTTTTGTCTTCCGAACAAAGACAACTGGTAATTCAACTTCTAATGAAATTGCTGTCGCTAAAGGAACTCCCCCTAATTCCAACCCTGCTAGAATTTCTGTGCCTGGTGGAATTTTTTTTACCATTTCTTTAGCTAACCGCTTTAGTAACAAAGGATTAGATTCAAACTGGTATTTATCAAAGTAATGGGAAGATACCTGACCAGAACGTAACCGAAACTCGCCTTTCAAATAGGAAACACGAACAATTTCTTTGGCTAATTCGCTATGACTCATTTTTACAAAAAGCTGGATAAAGTGTAAAAAAGCCGATGGATAATGCATCGGCTTAACTGACAATATTCAACAGATGAATAGTCTACTGTTCTTGAATTGCTGCTGCTTTGGGAGGAAACTGAATTCTGGGATCTGGCATGAAATTGTATCTCAAGTACAATCCTCCCGATACAAACAGGATAATTAATAACCCACCAATACCAAGGGGACTAGGAAGCCAGAAAACAGCTTCTATATGGTTTAGCTCACCAGGTTGGAGTTTCCACACTAATTGATTACCATTTTTTTCTGGCTCAATTGCAGTTTCAGTTAGTTGAATATTCTTGGCTCCCCAAGGAGTCTTCAAGCTAAATTCTAAGTCGAGAATTGAACCAGCATTAGCTAGAACATTACCTTTACTGGCAATTAGAGAGAGCGATCGCAAATCTAAATCATAAATTAACCGATTTCTAACTAAAAGTAAAAAATTGTTCTCCTCCAAGAGGACGTTTGATTCAATTTTCGGCAGTTCTGAGTCAGATTCGCTCTGCACAGACTCAGGGGGTTGATTTGCACGGGGATTAAAAAATTCGTTGAACTTCTCTTGCAATTCCCTACCACTACTAAAAGGAATTGTGACGATGATTTCTTCTTGTGAAACTCGCTGTGTTTTTCCTTCTAGTTGACGGGCGCGACGCTCTATGCTATTTAACCATTCATATACAGAATCGCCGCTAAAACTGGTTAGCCGTTCTCCCAACTTAATATGCTGTATTAGTTCACCACTATTTGAATTATCAAAGTTAAGCCCTACATCGTACTTAACACAACCAGTCAGTAACAGTGATGTTAACAGCACTAGCCATAGAATAGGATTTCGCATGGGAAAGACGCGGTTCATCCGATTTCGACCATTCAGTGTAAATATAAAACGGAATGGTCTGATTAGCCACAAGAAAATCTTTCCAAAAATTGAAGAATTTGATACCATAAATCTCCCCAAAAGTCAACATATTTTGGATTTTAGGTCGCACCTTTGGTGCGCTTCCAGCGCAACTTGGATTTTGGATTGACCCCACCGATAAACGGATAAAGCTGGAAGATTTTAAATTTTGGCTTTTGGTTCATCCCTTACCCCTTGTGGGTGAGACATGAACCAAAAGAATCTAAAATCTAAAATCCAAAATCTAAAATTGTTATCAGCCAGGGGTTCCTGAAAAATTCAACCAAAGCAAGTACGAGATGGTTAAACCGATAGCAATTAGCGCCACCCAGATAAAGCGATTATCTCTGGTATTGACCTGACTAAGGTCAACAAATTCTGGCTCCGTAGGTTTAGGCTTTTGCTGCACAGAAGATTTAGTCGGTTTAGCAGCGATAGAAATTTTGAGTTCATTATCTGGTAATGCGCCTAAATCGGGAATTTGGGTCATCCATTCGCTGGGTCTTTTCAGCTTTGGTGCTTTTAAGATGTAAAGCATCTGCCGCGCTTGTTTGCCGATTTCAAAATGGGGATGGCGTTTGAGTCTTTCGCAAAGAGCGATCGCATCATCTGTGCGTCCTGCCGCTTCATAAGCTGTCACCAGATGAATTTCTACTTCGCCCCCAAGGCGAGAATTACGAGCTAACAGGGCACTGGCCTTTTCTAAATTTTCTATGGCTTCGCGGTATTGCCCATTTTCAAAGGCAAATTTTCCAGTCTGGTAGCGGCTTTGAGCAATTTCTAAACTTTCTGTACTCACGTTTTCTATAAAAAATCAGCACTATTTTAATTTTGCCAATGTCAGCAATCTTTTTGGAATCTTTTCAAAAGCTGGCAATCTGAAAGTGGATAAACTTCTAAAATTTTAACTAAGTAGCTGCGACTATTTTCTGATTAAAAATTCCGGTATCTTAATGCAGGTGAGCAAAATTATGTTGAAAATCAAGCATTCGCAACTGAATTGGCTCTTAGCAGGTATGACTTTAGCAGTGATAGGTGTAACTATTGCTCCAGCTTTTGCCCAGCGTGCGATCGTGATTGATGGCGGTTATGGAGTCAGGCGATCGCCTGCTGTTGGTTCCCTTATTTATGGTAGTCCGATTCCCACACCTGCGCCTGTAGACCCAGCAACAAAGCAGAACGTGACAAATTCCACGCCTATAAATCCAGCAATTCGAGATTCAACCTTAGTTAATCCGGTAATTATCAATAATTCATGGCGTAGTACACCATTTAGCGGTGGGCGATGTCTGACGACAAGTTGCTCCGCACCCACGCGGGTTATTATTACCAATCCTCGGTAAAGCAGGGAAATGGGAAGATGAGGGGATAAACAACTCCTCACTCTTCACTCTTCACTCTTCACTCAGCACTCAGCACTCAGCACTCAGCACTCAGCACTCCTAAGAGGTAAACTGCGAACCGAGAATCATTGTCCCAATCCCAACATCGGTAAAGATTTCTAGTAATAGGGCGTGAGGAATGCGACCATCTATAATGTGTGCGGCACGGACTCCTTGAGCAAGCGATCGCACACAACAACTCACTTTCGGAATCATCCCACCGCTGACTATACCACTAGCAATCAACTCGCGGGCTTCGCGGATATCTACTTTTGGAATCAAAGTAGATTGGTCTTTGTAATCTTTTAAAATTCCACTGGTGTCGGTCAGTAAAATTAACTTTTCTGCACCTAATGCTGCGGCAATTTCTCCAGCGACAGTATCAGCATTAATGTTATAAGCTTGCCCTGTCTCGTCTGCCGCAACGCTGGACACCACTGGAATGTAGCCATTGCTAGCAAGGGTGTCCAAAATCTTGATATTCACATTACTGACTTCCCCCACAAAACCGATGCCTTCTTGACCTTGGGGACGGGCTGTAAATAGATTACCGTCTTTACCGCAAAGTCCGACAGCCAATCCACCAGCTTGGTTAATTAGCGCGACAATTTCTTTGTTAACTCGACCAACTAAAACCATTTCCACCACATCCATTGTGGCGGCATCAGTGACTCGCAGACCATTTTTAAATTGTGGTTCGATGCCCAGCTTATCTAACCAACTGTTAATTTCTGGGCCACCGCCGTGGACTACAATCGGACGCAAGCCCACGCAGGATAAGAATACAATGTCGCGGATAACTTTGTCTTTGAGTGTGCTATCTTTCATCGCTGCGCCGCCATATTTGACAACAACAGTGCGACCGGCGAATTGTTGAATATAAGGTAGTGCTTCGCTTAGTACACGCACACGAGTGGCTTCAGTTTGCCTGATGTATTCAGAATCGTTGACCGTCATGAGGAGCCGCCGTTAAGAGTTAAAACCTATTTCAGTCAGTGTAGAAGACTTTGTAACTCCTCACAATCTCTGATGCCAAAGTCGAGTATGTTTGTACTGAGCAGCCATAGCTGTTTAGTTCATCTCAGAAATGTAAAAATCTATAAAAGAAGGACTAGCAACCAAAATCGAAAATTATCAGGATATATATGGATACACCGATTATCGAGCGGCTAATTGAAGAATTAAAAGTGATGCCTGAAGACTTGCAATATCGAGTGCTGGAGTTTGCCCGAACTTTAGTAGGTTCGCAAATTCATGGTGTTCCAGGTAGACAATTATTAAATTTTGCAGGTACGATACCGCAAAATGATATTCAGTTGATGCGCGAAGCAATTGAACAAGGTTGCGAACAGGTAGATTTAGATGAGTGGTAGATACCTGCTTGACACTAATATTATTATTGCTTTATTTGCAAATGATATCGCAGTGAATAATCATCTGGTAAATGCAGAAGAAATTTTTATTCCCAATGTTGCTATTGGTGAATTATTCTACGGTGCAAGAAAATCAGGGCGATCACAAGGAAATTTAGAACGTATTGAGGAGTTCATTGCCATAAATACGGTCATTGAATGTGATGTAGAAACTGCCCGTCAATATGGTGAAGTTAAGAATAGATTGCGCCTCAAAGGTCGTCCATTACCCGAAAATGATATTTGGATTGCATCTGTTGCAATTCAGTATAATTTAATTCTCGTTACGCGAGATGCTCATTTTCAAGCGCTACGCCAAAATCTGTATACTGACGCTTGTATGGAGCTTGCAAACCCAAGACAATATCCTCTCGTGGTACTCCCATCATCACTAATTCCTCTGCCGGATTGCGATCGGTTAAATTCTGTTGTAGCCAGATTTTGCCATCTTTAATATCAAAATGTATTATGCATCGATAAATACGATTAAATCCTTGCCAACCGACATTCATCCATTGATAATGATTGCGTTCTGTGTCTAAAATGAGTTGGACTTCGACATCGTTATCCGAGATATCATCGCTGGCATAGTTCGTCAACAATGTTTTAACGTACTCTTGATATTTTGCTAATTTATCCACTCTACAATCACCTCATCGACTGGATTGTAAACAATTAATAGCACCTGATACTGTCTTATCGCAGTTTTAGTAAACTCCAGTTGGAAAAATGTTTTGTACGTATCCAATGGAACTGCTAAGTATAATACTCGCTCTGGTTCGTATCCTGTTAATGCTAGACGGTAACTCAGGAATTGTCCCAAAGCGGAGTAAAAATCTGTTATTGCCGAGGGGTTTAAAAAGCTTTTGATTTCAATTGCTATTTTTTCATTTCCTTTTTCTGCGGCAATTATTTTCTCTGCGCCTAAATCAATTTGGAAGTTGACTTCCCCAAATTTAAATTTTAATGGATCGCTCGTAACGATCCATTGTTCTTTTTGCAAAGCTTTTTTAACTGATTCATGAAAAATATCTTTTGCAGACACAGTTAGTAAAAATACTCTTTTCAGATTTGATATTCTTCATTCCCCATTAATGAGAAACAGATCCTTTCAGTATGTGAGGAATTCCCTCAAGTACTCGCTTGGCAACGTCTTCAGGTGTATCTCCCTCTCGCTCGATGATGTGCAAATCGGCTTGAGAATAAAGTGGTGTTCGTTGTTCGAGGAGCGATCGCAATTTACCTTGAGGATCAGCGTCTTGTAGCAGTGGTCTTGTGGTATCCTCAGCTAAACGGTTGTAAATTATCTCCACTGGTGCATCTAGCCAGACTATCAAACCGTGGTGCAAGTAACCCCAGTTTTCTCGCCGCAGAACAATTCCCCCACCAGTTGCTATAGTCAACTTTGTAAAAGCACAAACTTTTGAAAGTACGTCGCTTTCTAACTGGCGAAACTCTGCTTCACCAACTTGTGCAAATAATTGATTTATAGATTTACCTGTCGCTTGGGCAATAACATCATCGGTATCCACAAATCCATAACCCAATTCCTTTGCTAGTAAGCGCCCTACCGTCGTCTTACCAACGCCCATTATTCCAATTAAGTACAGGTTGACTCCTTGTAATAAGCTGCTCACCAGTCGATTTGCTCCAATTATGAGTTTTGAGTCACAGTTTCAAATTATAGACTTAACGACTCATACGTGCGTATTCAAGCAATGCCTGAGTCCAGTTTTTCACCTTCATTAAGTATCTGGTTTAGTTACTCAGTATTTATTCTATGTATTTATATAATCCATTCAAAATATAAACTCTACACAGTATTGCTACTGCGATTTTGAACGGCGACATTAGCAATTTCCGCAGGAATACAACCTTAAACTAACGTGAGTTCGATGAACCTCTCCCTCCCAACCTCCCTTTCCGTTTCGGAGAGGGAGGAGCAACGAAAAATTCAGCTTTTTGCTCCCCTCTCCGTGTCGGAGAGGGGCTGGGGGAGAGGTAAAATAAGACTTGTCGAACTCACGTTAAACTAAACCTCTTAGAAATTTCTTTTCAACGGATGTCAAGGCTTTTTCTTTTGCGGATATCAAACTTACGTATAACTTTTATAACTTTCAATTATTTTTAAATAATACAAATTCATCCTTTATTTAATCTGAATTAACTGCTGTGATTACTGCTAATAATGTGTTTAAAGTAACTTAGGCAATAAATTAACCATTCTTCTGTGAAATTCCCATAAGTAATAAATAATGATTTTGTAAAGAATGTAGTAAATTTCCTGATAGAACTTGGTAGTTACTGCATATCGATCACGATACTTAACAAAAAAATTAACGTAGCTTGTTTGAAACTTTATCCAAACAATATCTGTCTATCTAAATAATCAGGGTTTTTACTCTGGTGGATAATTTTAAGTATACACAATACTGTGTTTCTAAAAGGACAGTATCGTTTCTCTAAAAGTTCAGTTATAACAAGCTCCGCCCAATTAAATGTTTTTGATAAAGGTGTAAATAATGACTTATTTGCTGCGATCGCTCAAAAAAACCTTACAAAATTGAAGTTTCGACACAAAGACTACTGCATATTTCACCCCAATAAGCCTGAATGAATAAATATAGTATGAATGAGGTGTCAACCATGACTCGAATTCGTGACGTTGTAGAAAGAGCTTTAGCAACTGGCTATTTGACGGTGGAAGCTGAAGATCAACTACGACAACTGTTGACTACCCGATATGACCTGGAAGATTTTAATGCTTTCATGACTTTGCAGGAAGCTGCCATGACTGGTAAGGTCAAGCAGGAGTCTAGAGAGCGGTGTGGCATTAAGTAGAGATGTAGCCTGCGACATCTCACCGACGGGGGCGTTTACGATCATCCTCAAAATCATCATCATCTTCAAAAAATTCCCAATCATCATCATCATCCGCTTGATTGGTAGCCGGCGGCTGATAAGGGGGGATGATGACTCGATAATCAGCATCGTAAATTGATTCAGTTTTTCCCGCAGCCGTATTTTTTGGCTCGCGGTAGCTGTAGGAGTAAACTGAACCAGACCGAGAAGTGCTTTTGGCTTCTGATTGACGTTCGTAAGTTGTTGAATCTCTAGGCTGTTGAGCTTGAGGATTAGGGGCTTCTTGTGAATTTTCATCAAAGTTCCAATCATCTCCACTGCTATTTGTCTCCCAATCATCAAATACCTCACTGCTAGGCTCTTCTTTTTTACTAGCTGGTGGTGGAGGACTGGCAGGACGAGATGTCGGTTCTTCTCTCCGGGTTGCCTTGGGACGAGTTGAAGCGGCGGTTGCTCTGTTAGGGGTTTGGCGTTGTCCTCCTGGAAAATAATTGGATAATTTAAACAAGGTAGCAATCAATATCGATGTGAAAGCACCAGTGGTAGTACTGAACAAAATCCATATCGCTAGTGGTAATGGTTGAGTTCGCGCGCCCAAAAATACTAGCGATAGGGCAGGTGAGAAATTTTGGACTAACAACAGCGTTAGTCCTCCCAGTACTGCCACCAATAGAATTAAGCGAATTACAGCCATAGCAATTTTGTCAGTTGTCAATTATCAGTGGTCAGTTGTCAGTAGTCAGTAGTCAGTTATCAGTCTGATTATTCTTCGCTAATTACTGTTTACCCTACTCAGTGCTGAGTAGTGAGTGCCTCGGCAAGCGAGTAAATCAAGAATTACTCAGTACTTATGTACTTGGGTTTGAGCAAGGCCCCTTGTGGGGGATCTTCTTTTCTAAGGAGGAGGTTGATAACCCGCAAGAAATTGGACGGTCTTTCAACTCAGCACTTAGCACTCAGCACTCTTCATTGACTACTGACACTATCAGCCATCTCTATCATTACCTTTTTAGGACTATTGTGAAATTTACAATAAATCCATTCAGGACGTTAGCGACGACCTTGCCACCGCTGAATTGGGATGCAGTCAATATCTAGTTGATCTAAAGCACGGGCAACTACAAAATCAACTAAATCCTCGATGGTTTGGGGATTGTGATACCAGGCGGGAATAGCGGGGACAACTCTAACTCCAACTTCTGCTAAAGAAGTTAAGTTACGTAGATGGATGAGGCTAAAAGGGGTTTCACGCGGGACAATGACCAGCTTTCGCCCTTCTTTGAGTTGGACATCCGCTGCCCGTTCTAGTAAATCGGAACTCAAGCCAACTGCTAGCTTTGCCACTGTACTCATGCTGCATGGAATAATCATCATCCCCAGAGTGGCAAAGGAACCACTGGCAATCCCGGCTCCAACATCGCTCCAAGGATGACAGCGTAGTTTACCCGCAAGTGCAACACCAGCTTGCTCTCGCCAGAATTGTTCTTGCCCGGTTGGTTCTGGTGGCATCCGAATTTCCTGTTCTGACTGCCAAACCATGTAAGTTGATTTAGAGGCGACCAATTCAATACTATACTCAGCTTCTAGCAAAAATTTGATCGCGCGAACAGCGTAAATCAGACCAGATGCGCCCGATACGCCTAAAATTAAAGGCTTGGTGTTATTTGACACTTAAAACGTAGTTAATTTTACTCATCATCAGAGTAAGGGTCTAGGTCATCAGGCTCAATGTCATTTGGTAAGTAGAGGTCTGAAAGCTCGTCATTGGAATCATTGGCAGTTAGATTTTTGGCTACACCATCGCTGCCGACTGTTACCAAATCAATTTGCTGACGGTAGTAATCGACACTTTTAACTTGGACGGCGACGCGATCGCCTAATCGATAAGAAGCGCGATTTTTGCGACCAAACAGTGCTTGTTGTCTGGCGCGATATTCATACCAATCATCTTTGAGGGAACTGACGTGTACCAATCCTTCTACCCGCAAAGGCACACCCGGATTACTGCTGGATTCGACCTCGGCGGCTGGTACTTCAATTTCCACAAAGAAACCGTAGGATTGCACCCCGGTAATTACGCCTTGAAATACCTGACCGATGCGTTGCTTCATCAGTTGGGCTTTTTGCAGTCCAGCTAAATCAGCTTCAGCTTCTTGGACTTCCTTTTCGCGGTCGTTGATTTGGACAATTACCCTAGTTAAATCGCTTTGCAGTTCTTGTTGCAACTCTGGGGGTAAAACGTTCCAGTTAATTTCCTCGTGGCTGGAAGAGTGGCGGAGGTTAACGCGTTCTCTCACACGGGTATTGCGGCGATCGCGCCCGTTTTCGAGTAGGGTGTAATACACTCTCTGCATCAGCAAATCTGGGTAACGCCGCAAGGGAGCGCTAAAGTGGACATATTGCGGTAGTGCCAGACCAAAGTGAGATCCTTTGGTGGTGCTGTATGCAGACGGCTTCAGGGTATCTTGTAATAAGTAAGTAAGAACTTGCTCAGAGGGAGATTCGGCAAAAGCTGTGGTCAAATGTTGATAATCTAAGGGTTGGATATCGACTTCTGGATCTAGTGTGAGGTCAACGCCTAAATTGACTGCCAATTTCAGCATTTCTTGGACATCTTCAACATCGGGTGTACCTTGAACTCGCCAGATAGCGGGAACCCCAAGGGCATTTAAGTGAGTTGCGAATAGTTGGTTAACTAACAGTACCAACTCCGTGAGTAGCGATCGCACTGGTAAATCATTCACCACCACAGCGCCTAAAATTCCCTCATCATAATAGGCGTTTTGGCTAGGCGGCAGATTCAACTGGAGACTACCACGAGTTAACCGCACTTGTTTCACGGCTGTTTGCAAGGCTTGGAGGTCTTGCAAGATTTGGGAAACCTGGGGAGATTTATCTTGAGATTCACCTGTAAGAATTGCTTGAGCTTGTTCAGTACTTAGTGCAGTCTCTACATTGATGACACTGGGTTGAATTTCCCACTCCAACACTTCTCCCGATTTGGGATCAATGGTAATTAAAAAAGAGATGGTTAAGCGATCGCTCCCAGGTACTAGAGAACAGCGTTCTGCCACCGTTGGGGGCAAGATTGGCAAAACCAATTCTCCCAAATAAACTGATTTACCGCGTTTGAGTGCTTCTCGATCTAGGGGTTCATCAGGTTGGACATAGTGAGAAACATCAGTGATATGAACGCCTAAAAGCCAATTTCCGGCTAAGTTTTTTTCTAAACTAAAAGCGTTTTCGATAAATTTGGTGTCGCCGCCATTTACCCCTTCAATGGTGAGAGTAAACAAATTACGTAAATCTAGCCGATTTTTCAGGTCTGCTTTCAGCAGCTTTTTGGGCAACCTGGCGGCTGCTTCAACGACATTATCTGGAAAAGTCCGGGAAAGGTCGTGTTTGCACGTAACTAAATCTATATCAGCAGCAGCTTCGGCATCGCTACCGAGGATTTGCACGACTCGACCGAGGGGAGGATATTGTGCCAACGGATAACGCAAAACTTCCACATGAACCAGGTGATCGATCGCTTCTTCTAACTTTGCCTCGTTAGGTTGAATCTTGAGTTCAAATAGCAATCGATCGTCTAAAGGCACTGCCCGGAAACCAGTTTCCACCTGCTTAATTCGTGCCAGTAACGTGTGGTTGGAACGTTCGAGAATCAGCTTTACTTCCCCTTCAGGAGAGCGACGGCGACTGCCTTCTTTGAGAACTCTCACCAAAACGCGATCGCCATTCCAAGCATTACTCAGATGACTTTCGCGGATGTAAATATCCTCAGCACCTTCCACATCTTGAATAGCAAAGCAAAAGCCCTTACTAGAACAACGGAGTTTTGCCTCGATTACGCCGTCTTCTGAGACACGGCGGTACTTGCCCCGTTCCTTAACTAAAATACCGATTTTTTCGAGAACATCTAAGGCAATGTGAAGTTTTTGTAAACTTTTTTCATCTTCACAGCCAAGCTTCTTTTCTAAAACCTTCCGAGCTACCAATTTATCATCGGTGAAATTGGCAAGGAGTGTAGCGATTGAAAATTCCATGCAGTGAACCGACCTTTGGTCAAAACATCATTTGTTGTTTAATCTGGTTCTTTCCTGTATACCCTCACGGCTTACAGAAACAAGTTGGAAACTAATTGCCCTGAAGCAAGACTTCCTAAGTTCTAAGGAAAGGAAGCCTGACCCAGCAAAAGCGGGAAAATACTCCCACAGTTCCGAGCAAAGGAAGCCGACCCACGGACAACTCTGGGTGTCTACGAACTTCTCACTGCAAGATGCTCTCAGAATTTCCCTGCATTCAAGTCCCTTCACTTAAACCAAACTTAAGATTGCACGCCTGATTAGAATTTAGCCCCGCTAGGTTACGCGACGGGTTTTTGAGAAGCTGGGTTTAGAGAATCCATACTGCCCAAAAGCGCTATGCAGGTGAGCCACTGCGGTTTTCTCCCTTTGGGAGAAGGGGAGACGCTAAAAGCGATAGCGAGTCTGCGAGCGTCTGGGGTCTCCCCCTCCGGGTTCGGTAATCCCTCTTTGTTGGGACAACAAGACCGGGCTACCTCACCAAGTGGATCAATTGGCGTGGAAACTACAAGTGTTTGATTGTCTAGAGTGAAGGTAATTTTACGCCATTAGACTCTGATGTTTAACTAGGAGGAACTGCCGGTGAACCCAATTTTCCCACATGTAGAATCGGTAACAATTAGGTGAGCAGCTTAATAAGCAGCGAGGGTGAACCTTATCTCCATTATTGTAGATTTAGAGCGCACTTCCAGAAAATAGTTCTAGATATCGAGTTGGGTAATTAGTATAGCATTGCAAGCAAGACTACCCAGACAAGTTAGCACTAGCCAAAAGTTTCGTCAAAAAACACCTACTGCTACAATTAGGACACAAGGCAAAGCAAGAAGAGCAACGCGAAAAAGTGAGATCATCGTGAAAAGAGCAGGGAAGGCAGAGGGAGCAGGGGAAGCAGGGGGAGTGAAGAGAAAATTTTAGTATTTTTTACGACTGGAATACTCCTAAATACACTTATTTCTTTCTCTCCCCCTGCTTCCCCTGCCTCCCAACCTCACAAAATCACATTGCTCCCTTGGAAAACCCCTAGTCCCTAGTCCCTAGTCCCCATTCCCCTTTAGATTGGTAGCAGTATTATGTTGGCTCAATTCCAGAGCTTGTATCCCCAGGGCAGTTTGATTTCTGAATTAGTGCAAATTTTTCAAGGAAAATATATTGTTCGGGCAAGCGTGCAAATTGAAGGCGTAACCCGTGCTACGGGTATGGCAGCAGCCGAAACAGTAGAAGCAGCAGAAGACCAAGCCAGAACCAGGGCGTTGATAGTTTTGGGTATTACAAATGCGCCACAGGAATCAGTGGCATTTACCTCAAATCCAGTTTCCCCACCAGCGCAGCCAAACCCTTCTTTGAATACCAAAGTAGGATTAAATGAGCTTGCTGCCTATTCCTCCGTAAAGGATGAGGAGTTTGTTAGTAATCAGTGGTCAGCAGTCAGCGACAAAGAAATATCTACACCGCCCTCGAAAGCACTGAATATCAAACCAGAAGTAGTAACAAGCAGTAACGAACAGTATGGGTACAGCAATGCTGCGCCCATAAGTGACGATACCTATAGCCAGGATTTAAGTCAAAACTTTCCTGTGACTGGCAATCGGGAGCTAGAATTTGATCCTCCAATTGAAAGCTTGGAAATAACCTTTGATAACCAGTTAGAAAATCAAACCTTTCCAGCCATTTCTGCCAATAATGTCACACCATTTACACCCCGGAGTTACAGCCCTCAAGAAAATGTCGCCACCCCTTCAGGGAAAGGAAAGAGAAACAAGAAAGCTGAACCTGTGGATTTATCGGATGTAATTGCGAAAACAGATGTCGAACTTCAGCGTTTAGGCTGGACACCAGAACAGGGACGGGAGCATCTGATTGAAACCTACGGTAAGCGCGGGCGTACTTTGCTCACTGAAGAAGAATTACACGGATTCCTCAAATATTTACAATCTCAGCCAGACCCAATAGCGGGGTTTTGATTAGTCATTAGTCATTAGTAAGGACTAATGACGTAGGCTCTTGAAACAGTAACGAAGCTATGGAACTTGTGAATTTTACTGAAGTAATTTTTCAAACAGATGTTGAAATGCAGCGATTAGGCTGGACAACAGACCAAGGACGGGAGCATCTGATTGAAACCTACGGTAAGCGATCGCGTTTTTTGCTAACCGATGAGCAATTGCATGAATTCCTGCAATACCTTGTATCTCAACCGACACCAACATTACACGAAGTTCTGATTGCCAAAACTAATTTTGAAATCAAACGGTTATGGTGGACAGAAGAGGAGGTATGGGAACATCTCAAAAAAACTTATGGGAAGCGATCGCGTACTTTACTGACAGAAGTAGAATTACTAGACTTCTTCCAATACCTTGTATCTCTACCTACAATAGAATCCTCCACGGATTTTGACGCGGAATATGAAGAGTTCCAGGATTTCTCTACATACTCAGAAGAATCAGACAAGGTAATTACTAGAATATCTTCTGAGGATTTATCTCAGATATTGGATAAAACAGATTGTGAAATGCAGCGTTTAGGGTGGACAACAGAACAGGGACCGGAGCATCTGATTAAAACTTATGAGAAGCGATCGCGTTTTTTGCTGACCGATGAGGAATTGCATGAATTTCTCCAATATCTCCAATCTCAGCCAGACCCAAGAGCAGGATTTTGATTTCCAACTTTTAAATCAAGTTTTGAACATCTAAATCGAGTTTTGAACTTCTAAATCAGGTTTTTAAATCAAATAACCCCTCTTCAGTTATGAAAAGGGGTTATTTTTAGGGTTTAAGAAAATTAAAAGTGGTAAACCACCATTTACCAATCGTAACTATTAATTAACAGCAGCAACGGCTGGACGGCTACCGGCGGCGTGACGGTCAATAACTTGGTCAATCAAACCGTATTCCCTAGCTTCCTCTGGCGACATGAAAAAGTCACGTTCAGTATCTTCAGCAATCCGCTCAATTGGTTGACCTGTATGGTCAGCTAAATAGTCGTTTAGCCGCTTCTTGTGGTACAAAATTTCCCGCGCCTGAATTTCAATATCAGTCGCCTGTCCTTGAGCGCCGCCTAGAGGTTGATGAATCATAATCCGAGAATGGGGTAGACTCATCCGCTTACCCTTAGCACCCGCGCTGAGGAGAAAAGCGCCCATACTCGCCGCCAATCCGGTACAAATTGTACAGACATCAGGGCGAATATGTTTCATAGTGTCAAAAATGCCCATACCAGCCGTCACCGAACCACCGGGAGAATTGATATACATATATATGTCTTTCTCCGGGTCTTCAGCATCCAAATACAGCAGTTGGGCAACAATCAAGTTAGCAATGTTGTTATCAACTTGTTGTCCCAAAAAGATGATGCGCTCACGTAACAGCCGTGAGTAGATGTCAAAGGCGCGTTCACCTCGACCCGATTGTTCAATAACGATAGGAATCATGGAAGCGTGTTTGTGGCTACTTTAAATACATTTTATCGGTGACAGCACGAAACTGGGGTTTATCTCTACTATTCCCAGGTAGATAAAAGTAAATCTTTCCCATTCTGTCTTATCCAACAAAGGAGTAAAATCACATTTTGCAATAGATTCAACCTTTAAGGGCACTTTTTAGCAGTAAAAGCTGTCTAAGAGAATATCCCGATTTAAAAAGGGACTGGGGATTAGGGACTGGGAAAACTTGTAAGGTGATTCAGACCCCAAACAAGTTTTGTTCGCGTAGCGTCTCCTAGAGAAGAAAACTCTTCCTAGTCCCCAGTCCCCAGTCCCCAGTCCCGAAGCGCCATTCCTACCCGACTTGCTTAGGGAATTATGTTAATTTTCGGTAACATTTTAAACATTTTTTTAGGATTTCCCTCGGCAATTATCAAGTTATTTTTGTTAGATTCGGTAAGTCGATAGTACGAGGTGTATTTAGAATAACTAGTCCTAATTAAAATGCTATCCACTCAGAGAGAGACGTGCCATGCTGGAAAAACTTATACAAGCCGCCATCATCACCTTCTTGCTCCATCTGATAGTAGGACTTAGCCCAAATACTTTAATTCAGACAAAGACAGCATCACCTATGCAAGAAACGCCACCAAATATTGTTAGCTTGCTGTTGCGATCTTTTCAATAAGAATGTTTCATAAGTTGCCCAGGTGTAAGTAAGTCGGCGTAAATAAACCCAGTTATATAAATGATTATTGCCTTGTAGTCAGCGCTGGCTGACTACAAACCTGTAATTTTTTACATAAACTTACTTAGGCGATATCAAAACCAGTGCTACCTTCTAACTCAGGGGTTTCTTGCTTATGTACATAGCCGTCTAGGCTAACACTCTTGGGAACAGGGTAGACTGAGCAAAGAAGGCAACTATTTGCGTTTGATCATGACTAATCGCCTTGCTGAAGCTAAGAGCCTCTATCTCCGTAAACACGCCGAAAACCCCATTGATTGGTGGCCTTGGTGTGACGAAGCACTTGCAACTGCAAGGGCGCAAAATAAACCGATTTTTCTCTCCATTGGCTATTCTAGTTGCCACTGGTGTACTGTCATGGAAGGCGAGGCTTTTTCTGATATTGCGATCGCTGACTACATGAATGCCAATTATCTTCCCATCAAAGTAGACAGGGAAGAAAGACCTGACCTCGATAGCATCTATATGCAGGCTTTGCAAATGATGAGCGGTCAAGGTGGTTGGCCTTTAAATATTTTTCTTTCTCCAGAAGATTTAGTGCCGTTTTACGCTGGTACTTATTTCCCTGTAGACCCACGCTATGGTCGTCCGGGATTTTTGCAGGTGTTGCAAGCGCTTCGCCGTTATTACGATACAGAAAAAGCAGATTTACAGCAACGCAAAGCCTTGATTGTTGAGTCTCTGCTCACGTCTGCGGTGTTGCAAGACGGTACAACAGATGAGCTTGAAGACCATGAATTACTCCGTCAAGGTTGGGAAACCAGTACAGGCATAATTACTCCTAGTCAATCTGGCAATAGCTTTCCGATGATTCCCTACACAGAATTAGCACTGCGGGGAACTCGATTTAATTTTGAATCTCGCTATGATGGCAAGCAAGTTTGTACCCAGCGAGGACTAGACTTAGCGCTGGGTGGTATTTATGACCATGTAGGCGGTGGTTTTCATCGCTATACTGTTGACCCAACTTGGACAGTACCGCATTTTGAAAAGATGCTCTACGACAATGGACAGATTGTCGAGTATCTGGCTTCTTTGTGGAGTGCCGGAGTACAAGAACCAGCCTTTGAAAGGGCGATCGCTGGTACTGTACAATGGCTAAAGCGGGAAATGACTGCGCCTGAAGGTTACTTCTATGCTTCTCAAGATGCCGATAGCTTCACCCAAACCACGGCAGTAGAACCAGAAGAAGGAGCTTTTTATGTTTGGAGTTACAGCGAATTACAACAACTGTTAACACCTGAAGAATTAACGGAATTACAACAGCAATTTACTGTTACCCCTAACGGCAACTTTGAAGGACGTAATGTTTTGCAAAGAAGGAATTCTGGCAAACTAAGCGCAACGCTAGAAACTTTGCTGAGTAAGCTGTTTATTGTTCGCTATGGCGTTAGTTCTGAGTCGCTAGAAACTTTCCCCCCGGCTCGTAACAACCAGGAAGCAAAAACCACTAATTGGCTAGGTCGCATTCCTTCGGTGACGGATACGAAGATGATTGTCGCCTGGAATAGCTTGATGATTTCTGGACTGGCTAGGGCTAGTGGGGTTTTTCAACAACCGTTATATTTGGAATTAGCAGCACGAGCGGCGAATTTTATCTTGGAAAATCAGTTTGTAGATGGGCGTTTTCAGCGACTCAACTATCAAGGAGAACCAAGTGTTTTAGCTCAGTCAGAAGATTACGCTTTGTTTATTAAAGCTCTGCTAGATTTACACCAAGCTTCTTTGGCAAAAAATGAAAATCAATCTTCACAAACTCAGCACTCACCACTCAGCACTCACCACTCTCTTTGGTTAGAAAAAGCGATCGCTATCCAAGATCAATTCAACGAATTTCTCTGGAGTGTAGAATTAGGTGGTTATAGTAACACATCACGCGACTTTAGTCAAGATTTAATTGTCAGAGAACGTAGTTACGCAGATAATGCGACACCATCAGCCAATGGAATTGCGATCGCTAACCTTGTCCGTCTCACCCTACTCACCGATAATCTGGATTATTTAGATTTAGCGGAACTTGGTTTAAAAGCTTTTAAGAGCGTAATGCATCGCGCTCCCCAAGCTTGCCCCAGCTTGTTTACAGCTTTGGATTGGTATCGTAATTCTACCTTGATTCGCAGTACAACTGAGCAAATAAACTCGCTGATCCCCAAGTTTCTGTCGGTGGCTGTGTTTGCCATCACATCTGATTTACCAGAGGGAAGCGTTGGATTAGTTTGCCAAGGTTTGAAGTGCCTTGCACCAGCAGAAAGTGTAGAGCATTTATGGCAGCAAGTACAGGAAAGTCAGGTGAGGGCGTGAAATAGTTTTATTTCTCCCAACTAGAATTTTACCAGCAGGTCATTCAGTCGCGATCGTAACTTTCTGCGCGGTTGTTCATTTGATCCCGTATAGTGATGATGCCTAAACAGACCAAGGATTAACCATTACAAGCCCTATCCCAGCAAAATCTTTTTCGTTACGGGTGACAAGTGATAAAGAGTTATGAATTGCGATTGCTGCAATCAGAGAATCCATGAGAGGTAGAGATCGCCCATTCTGTTCTAGTTGTCCAACTAAATTTCCCCACAACACCATTGTTGAGACATCTATAGTTAAGATTCTTTGTTGAAAGCGATTGGGTAGAGTTTCATTCAGCCAAATTGTTAGAGATTCTTTGCGCTTAGGTGCAGTAATTTTGCTGATGCCTTTAGCGATTTCGCCAATTGTAATGACGCTGAGGTAAAGTGTTTCTGGCACTTGGGCATCTAGCCAATCTAAAACTTGTTGATGTGGTTGTTTGGCAACAAGTTCGGAAATCACGCAAGTATCAAGGAGGTAGGTCATGGGGTGAAGGCATCGCGGGGAAGAGTGCGATCTCGACTAAGGTCAAGTTCTTCGGTGAGTTCAGCCAGGGGGGATTGACGGAAAAACTCTGAGAGTTTGCTTGGTTGATCTGGGTGGATGTTGTTGTGTGTGGTCAGGCTTTGGGCAAGGAGTTGGATGATGTACAGTTTATCGTTGGGGGAAAGCTGAAGCAGTTGTTGTTCGAGTTCTTGGATAGCCATGATGGGGTTTAAGTAGAAGATAAATTTATTCTACTTTCAGCGTCAGGGGTTAATTTAGTTTGACTGCTTTTCTACCCTCTATTTTTTTTGCGAATGACTATTAACTCATCTAGCAAATTAACCGCCATTGTATTAGCCGGCGGGAAGAGTTCTCGCATGGGTCAAGATAAAGCCTTGATTCCCATTCAAGGAGTGCCGTTGTTACAGCGAGTTTGTGCGATCGCCAAAGGTTGTGCAGATACTATTTATATAGTCACTCCCTGGCCAGAACGCTATCAAGATTTGCTTTTGCCTGGTTGTCAGTTTATCCGAGAAGTGCCTATGTTTAGAGAATCTCTAGCCCAGGGGCCAATAGTAGGATTTGCTCAAGGATTAGCGCAAGTCCAAACAGAATGGGTGCTGTTGCTAGCTTGCGATTTACCGAGATTGCGGGTTGATGTGTTGCAAGAATGGGTAACTAGACTTGATGATGTAGGAGATAATGCGATCGCAGCTTTAGCTCATCATCCCAAAGGTTGGGAACCCCTGTGTGGTTTTTATCGCCGCCACTGTTTGCCACAACTTTTAGAGTTTATCAACCAAGGGGGGCGATCGTTTCAACAGTGGTTGCGGCAATATCCGGTAGAAGTTTTGCCTTTAGCAGAAGCCGAAATGCTGTTTAACTGTAATACACCAGAGGACTTGGCTTTAAGTTAAGTTTGCGAATGGGATTGAATCGTGAACTGGAACTGCTAGCTTAATATATCAAGAACGCGAGGAGTGATCATGGGGCAGGCACAGGAACTAGGACAGATTATCATCCTGAATGGTGTCCCGCGATCGGGTAAATCAAGCATTGTCGCAGTTATCCAGGAGACATTTGATGGTCTATGGATGAACTTGGGTGTTGATAGGTTTATGCAAATGACTCCCGCACGATACCTGCCTGGGATCGGTCTGCGGCCAGGGGGAGAACGCCAGGACATTGAACCGGTGGTTCCCATTCTGTACAGCGCTATGTATGAGTCCATCGCCGCCCATAGCCGTTTGGGTCTGAATGTCGTGGTTGATGTCGGACACCATGATGGCTACGCAATGGAGCGGGGTATTCTGGCTGATAGTGCCCGACGTTTGAACGGATTGCCGGTTTTGTTTGTAGGTGTTCGCTGTCCCATCGAGATTATTATGGAACGACGACAAAAAACGGGGTGGAACGTGGGAAGTACAGGCGACTCCCCGATACCACATCCGGTTCAGTTATGGCAACGTGAAGTCCACATCCCTGGCATTCTATGACCTGGAAGTTGATACCTCGTTGTTAAGCCCAGGTGCGTGTGCCGAGGTGATCCGCCAGCACCTCGCAGATAATCCAGCACCGTCGGCATTCCAACGACTCACGGCACACTATACTTAACTCGGCAGAATTTGCGATCGCTATCACTCTCAGGATATTGCCAAGAATAAGCAAAATGGCTCACTCCCTTGAGTTGGGGGGCAAACTGTCGGAGTGCCTGCATTTGTACTTCTAGGGATGGACGATTGCTTACAGATTCTCCCCATTTACCAGCTAAAGCCGGGATAATCTGTGTACCTGGTTTTGCCATACTCAAAACCCGCTGCACTTGCGACACAATACAACTAACATCACCGCAATTTCCATAAGCCATTGGATGCCACTCTAATGTAGTGGGGAACCGATCCCAAGGTTGCAAGCGGGAATCATACCCTTGTCCTACAGTTTGATTGCCGTCTGGGAAAAACACCACTCCTGTGGAAATACCTTGTTGCTTTGCTGGGTAACTAGCAATGGTGACAAAATCTAGAATTCCTTGCATGGCGTGGGCAACGGCAAGCTGCCACAACTCCCATTGTAAAAGCGGCTGTCTATCGGTTGCAGGCAGGATTGATTTTTCTGCTGGTGGGAGAGGGCGTCCTTGCCAAAGGGGTTCTCCTTCCTGGGGATAAAGTTTATCGATTTCCGCTATATCTCCACCAGTGACAAATCCCTTGCTCAAAAAGCGGCGAATTAAGTCCAATCCTTTGTAATTTTGTGCCCGTTTAAATAAAGCTTCTTGGGTTGCGGGAGTAAATAGCCATAAATCTGAAACTTTAGTGGCGATGGAATCACTTCCAGCTTGTCGGGGATAACGCACGTAGTCTAATAACAAGCCATCTGGACGACGACGCAAAATTTCTTGTACCAATTGATAGTAGTCGCGTTTTGCTTGCAGGTTGTAGGGATCGATAAATACTTGAGAGCCGTTATCTACGACATATAAACTCGTTTGACCTTTGCCATTACGAGCGATCGCACTTTCTCTATCTGGACGCTGGGCGTAAGTATAGCCGAAATTTGTGGTAAACATCCAGGCGTAGACCTTCAAACCACGTTGCCTACCTTTTTTAATTGCTGTGGCGAGTATATCAGTGTTTTCTGCCCCAGGGGTGCGAATCACGGCAGGCCAAACTGTCGGATTAGTTCTTGCTGGTAATAATACCTGTCCGTCGTAAAAGACTTCTAAATAAACTTGATTATAGCCACGATTAACAATCCGATCCATAATCTGATCGATTGTTCCTGGCTGAATGTCACAAGGATACAAGCGCAACCAAATAGCTTGAACTTGCGGCCAAGTCCGAGTCCGGCACTCCTGTAATTCCTGTGCCTGCTCTTTTAGCATATTTTGGTAGCGCGTTTGAGCATTTTCATTGCCTTTAAGGGCTGACAAACGTAAGCTTTCTTTTTCTTGCGCCACCGCTGATGATAACTGACAATACTGACTCACTTGCGCCCTTGCTGGTTCGCTCTCAAAGTTGGGGAGTAACGAACTACTAGTGAAAACAACAGCGAATAAGCGCCGCCAAAATAATGTTGATCTTATAAAGTTCAAGGGACGGTTAGACATACCTACCAGTAGATGAACAAATTCAAACTTCAAATCAATCCCAAATCAGAAAACTATTGAAAATGTGTATATAATTACACACTTAACTCGCAAGGGTTCTGAAACCTATTTTTTTAAGACTCCCAAGAACATATTTCTGTTGCCGTATTCTTTTATAAACACATAAACGTATAAATGGCGGTATAGAATACCTGAATACAAGGCAAGTTTAGTCTATTATTAGGTAGATTCTGCTTCTACTTAGTTAGTGAAAATCTAAAAAAAATAGTAATATTTTTTACATAAATACAGTATTTCATTAATTCGCAGTGAATTAAATCTGGCAATATACTTTGATACCAATCCATTGGCTTATATTAACGTGCGCCTCCAACAGAGACTCACGTTAATATAGTTAAAAATTTAAAGCTCAGGTTTATATAAATTCGACAAAATAGCCAAGAGTCAAAATTTTTGACTCCTGACTATTGATGATGGAATAAGCAATAGTTAATAGCTAACCACCACGTTTCAGCGCCGTCTCTACCTGCTGTAACTCCTTCTCTAGACGATTTTTGAGTTTTTCGGGTACAGGACGATTTGGGTAAGAACTGTAGTGTCCAGCTAGGGAATTGAGGGCTGTTCGTATGGTTGTAAAGGAACCAAGACCAGAAACAGAGTTGACCCGCTGGTAGCGAGCGGAAAAGTCATTAATTTTTTGACGCGCTTCTGCTTGAACTGCTGCTTTATCTGGCGAATCTTGTGAAAGATCCAAAGCTTGTCTCATAATATTCACCACAGCCAAGGTGTCTTGACGATAATCCCCAGTCAAACTATCTGGACTACCAGAACAACCCATTAAGCCGATAGATACAACCAAAACCAGCGCAAGCAAACGCGACCAATAGCGTTTCATATGCATTAAGTAAAAGAATACGTAAATCAACGTCCATCCTATCTTGGATTGGTAACTTGGGGATCAATTCAGTGAGGAGTGGGGAATATGGGACTAAGCAGAGGGCTGTTTTATTGCATAAAAAGCGCTCATTTACAAGCATCTTGGGCAAAAAAGTCAAATTATTAAAAAATCTAATTGGACAATTATCATCGCGCTGTCTTCTTTGCGAACTTATGGAATTAGAAGTTGATCGGATTTAATTAAGTAACTTTTTCTACCTCAATCTTTGCAATTTAAGTATCGTAATACATATCATCAGCCATAAAAAACCGACTCCATAACCTGCAATTATGTCTGTGGGCCAATGAACTCCTAAATATAAGCGGCTGATACCAATAGCAGCAATTAGAATAACTGTCAAACTATAAATAACTTTGGCAAAATGAGGATAGTGATTTGCCAATTCGTGAGCAATAAAACCATAAAGTACCATAGAACCTAGTGCATGACCGCTAGGAAAACTAAAGGATTTTTCAGAAATCAACTGATGCCATAGTTCTGGGCGATGTTTAGAAAAAAACAACTTTAGCCCTGTATTTAAAATTAACCCTCCCAAACAGGCAAGTACAAAAACTTTCGCTTCTTCTTGGTAACGTCGCCACCAAAGTAACAAGACATTAATGCTTGCAATTATAACCACTGTACTAGGATTGCCAAGATTTGTAATAAACAGCATTAAATTATCTAAATTTGGATTGGCGAATTGATGTAGCCATAACAGAAAATTAGTATCAAATGCAAACGCTTCTCGCTCCAAAACCTCTTCAGCCAGTTTTGCTAAAACAAAAAGGATGAGCAGACAACTAGCAAGTCCAACAATACCAATTGTGGCAATTAAGGGAGCCAAACGAGGATGTATATGACGCAACCATAAGTTAGAAATTTGTCGGAGCATACTTAAATTTCATTACCTTTAAATTATTAGAGCTTGCTAACACTGAGCAAGGATTATCTTACCTACAAGGTTAAGATTAAATTTTTTATCACATATTCTTAATTTGAGCTTAATCTGATTTTATTAATGTTCATATTAATAATAAAAATATGTGATGCCAATCAAGCTTACTCCAATACGGTTTGGTTAAGATTTTTTGAGAAAATTATAGATTATAAAGACGCGATAAATCGCCGTCTCTACAAAAGACTGATTATTGCAAGGATGGCGATTCATCGTGTCTCTTGTCTTAACCGAAAAGTATTGAGGGACTTCCAGAAAATAAATTATCCCATTTTCATAGTGGCAGATTCTTTCTCCTCTGCTTCCTCTGCCTCCTCTGCACACACAACGATGGAATATTTTTTTAGTTGGAAATCCCTGAAGCTGACTCGTAAAATCTATTTTTTCTCTCTGATATCTCTGTGACTCTGCGGTTTAAAAGTAATTTATTTAACCACAGAGGCGCAGAGAACACAGAGTAAGGAGATTGAAGAGAAATTTTTTCCTAATTCCTAATTTTTTGATACAGGGTATCTCGTTGTTGATAAGGTCGTCCTAAAGAAGCGATCGCAGTTTCCAAACTTTCCACTTCCATGCATGTACCACCCAAAGCACCCGCCATTGTGGTGATATGTTCTTCCATCAATGTGCCGCCGATATCGTTGCAACCCCAAACTAAGGCTTCTGTCGCACCTGCAAGCCCTAGTTTTACCCAACTCTGTTGATGGTTGGGAATCCAATTACCTAAGTAAATTCGTGCTACAGCCCCTAATAGCAATGCATCGGTTAAAACTGGTTGATCGCGTCCGACACGCCGACGTAAGGATTTGGGCGCTTCTTGTCCAACGAAGGGTAATAGAATAAACTCTGTGATCCTTGCTGGATATCCCTGATTGATGGCGGTTTTTTGGAGCGATCGCAATTTTTCTAAATGCCCGATTTGCTGTTCGTGGGTTTCAATATGCCCAGATAACATAGTACTAGTGGTATGCAGTCCTAATTTGTGAGCAGTGCTGACAATTTCTAGCCAAGTGGCTGTATCAATCTTCTCTGGACACAGTATCCGCCTAACCTCATCGTCTAATACTTCTGCTGCTGTTCCCGGCATTGAATTAACTCCGGCATCGCGCAAAGCAATAATCACATCAGCGTATTCGAGTCCGTCTAGTCTGGCGATAAATTGCACTTCTTGGGGAGAGAAAGCGTGCAGATGTATCTGGGGAAATTCCTGTTTGATGGTTTCCACTACCTTGAGATAGTAGGGCAAAGATTTACCATTGATTTGCGCTTGTGGATTTAACCCACCCTGCATACAGATTTCCGTCGCACCGCGTAGCACTGCATCTGTCGCTTTTTCCAAAATTTGCGCTGAATCTAACCAGTATGCACTGACATCACCATCATCTCGACGGAAAGCACAAAAACTACAGTGCTGCTCACAAATATTAGTAAAGTTGATATTACGATTAATTATGTAGGTGACAGTATCGCCTGCTTGAGTATGGCGGAGTGTGTCGGATGTAGTACGTATTGCTGCGATCGCCTCTGGGTCAGTTTGTTGTAATAACACTACTCCCTCTTCGGGAGATAAGTCATACCCCATCAAGGCACGTTCTAGAATTTTTTCAACAACAGTTTTTGTCAGCATTATTTGATTAATTTCTCAGCAAATCTTAATTTTATAATCTGGGAAATAAAATTTTACTTATTGAAGAAGAATTCAGAAGTCAGAATCAAGATGCGACTAGAAAATACTCGCTTTAAGCGTTGGCGCAGCCTCTCGTAGAGAAGGCTTTACGCTGCGCTATCCGCCAGTTGCACATAATTCATTCTGAATTCTGACTTTTCACGTTATGTGGAAAAGTCCACCAAAAACCTAACCCCCTAACCCCCAACTCGTCGCGGGAAGGGGAAAATTCAAAGTCTCTCTCCTTTTAGGAGAGAGAAATAGAAGTGAGGTTTTCTAGATGCCGTGAAAAGTCAGATTCTGAATTCTGACTCCTGACTCCTGAATTCTGTTTAATAAATACACCAAGTTCTGGAGAATCCCAAGACCGAGTATAAGTTTTACCTTTAAAATTAACCTCTAGAGATTTATTTTGTTTACTTTTTTTAGTTTCCATTGCAATAATCCCACAAGGCTGAAAATCTTTATAGGAATCCTGTTTTTCTAAACTTGCCGAAATATTAGTGACATTAACGTGTTGAATTTTAACTACTTCTTGATTATTTTGCTGTAAAAGTACCCACAAAGGGTATTCCCAAGGGTCATTTCCCATTAATAGCCCAATATTAGAGCATTTTTTTGAATTTAAAAACTCAACGGCTCCTGTGTAAGTACCTTTGAGGTATGGTCTATTACTGAAGTACTGCTCAGTTCTGGTGGTTTGGAATATATTGTTGCTATTAATGATAGGTCTATATCGATTAAAAAATAGCCAAGGCAAAGATGATATTAGCAAAAATGTTACTAGTAAAATTGCTATCTTTTGCTTTTTTAGCTTAGATAAAATAATACCTAAAAATGGAGAAATTAATACGAAGAAAGTTAAATGAAGACGACTATTCCAAGCTTGCCATTTGACCAAGTAGCAAAATATAAAAAATGTAGATATGGTAGCAATAAAATAAGCAACTAGATAACTGTCTTTACGAATAGATTTTCGGGTAATTAAAATAATTATACATGTAATTAACAATGCTAAATGTACAAAATTACCAGCATCGTTTTCATTACCATATATCCCAATTGTTGACCAACCTCCTGGTACAAAGAATGTTTTGGAAAAAGTTATTCGGGGGTCGTTAATATCTACACTGATTAATGTATGTATGATTTTAATTAGTTTATTTGCTATTCCATTCCATAAACCAATCGGTGTGCCTATATGCAAAGCCAGATTTCTGATAACATTAGAAAAAAGTATATTAATACCGTGTAATTCATTTTTATATTCACCTGGTTCACCAAGGGGTGAACCAAATAAATGATAATTGCGTAAATAGTGACTAATATTAAGTAATAAAGATATACTTGCTACCATCAAAGCAGGCTTCCATACTTGCCAACGCAAACGTTTAATTTGGTATAAACCAAACCAAACTAAGAAGGGAAAGACATAAAAATAAGCAGTTGCCTTACTCAAAATAGCTAATCCGATGCTACTACCAATATTGAATGAATTTATCCACACATTGCTGTTTTTAGCTTCAATAGTTGATAGCAAATAGTAAGCAAGACAAACTACCCAATAGGCAATTACATAATCATTTTGAGTACCAGACGCTTGCAATATTCCCATAGGAATTGTTGCAGTTACAACCGCAGAGAAAACCTGACCTTGTAAATCTGCTCCGAGTTTTTTGGCAATTAATGACACTCCAATAATACTGCCAATCATACTAAACCATTGAACTAAGTTAGCAAAGTAGTCACCACCAGTGAGAATTTGAAAATGCAAAATTACAAATTCTGACCAAGGGTTTTGATATAGCTGTGGAGTATAACTTGTTGGATAATGAGCAACACTATGATTTTCTATCCAATGAGCAACACGACTCATGTGATAGTCCATAGAATCCCAGTTATTGGGTGGTGCGATAATTGCAATTAATCCAATTGTCGCTACAACAAAACCCACGCCAGATAACAAAAATTTTATAACTGATGGGATTTTAAGATTTTCATTTACTTGAAAAGAGTTATTTGGCTCTAAAATCTCAGTTTTTTGAGAATTTAACCGCAAATATATAGAAATCAATATTATACATATTAATCCCCAAGTTACTAATATCCCACCAAAAGTAATTAATTTAAGGAAACTCAAAATTTCTGTGATGACAGTGAGCAAAACTCCCCAGTAAGTAAAGGCTACTATCAGCGATTTTCGCCAATCACGAGAATTTTTATTAATTAACAAAAAAATAGCAATTAAAGAAATGAGAGGTAAAATTATAAACATCCAATTTTTATTGTGGGATGAGCGTCTCGCCGCCCATAATAACCAAGGCCGGACAAGATGTCCACTCCGTAGTGGTAATATTATTCGTTGGTAATCCCTCACGTATATCTTGCCTGCATGAGGAAATATAGTATACACCCGCCATCTGCTTTAGCGATCGCAGAAACGAGCTTAAAACATACGAAAGTGGTTAAAATTGCTAAATACAAAAAAACAGTGTGGTCAAAAAACCACACTATTTTGACCGATTAATACAGTCAAGCAGTGAATACAACTAATTTGCTCTTGTTTGTGGTTTTCGTCGATTTTGTATTAGCAGTCCAATCGCCATACCAATGCCGACAAAGGCTGTAAAGTAGAATAAACCAATCAATCGGATATAAATTGGTGGTGCGATCGCTTCAACTTCGACTTCTTGCGCTACCTTCACTGGTGTAAATTGACGGTTAAATCCTGTTATAGGAGTTACTTCCACCTCGATTTTGTGGGGTGAACCATCAAAAAATTGTTCTTGCCATATTAACTTACCTTGATCGTCGGGAATACCTTTGTAATCAAAGACTGTTAAATTATGTTCTGTGGCGATCGCTTTCACCTGTAATGCTACATCTATGATTGGTTGTCCGCTTGCGGTATCTTTCACCTGTAGCGCTAAATTTGCAAGTTTTCCGACAGTTGCATTTTTATCTCCTTCAAGGTTAATTTCTAATCCCTGAGATTTTTGAGATGATGGTGCGATTACTTCGGTGCTACTTGGGTGATGTTCACTGCCATGAGCTTCAGCAACTTCTGCACTAATATTGATAAATAATAGGGTTACTATAGCCACTACAGTCAATGCACTTAATAAAAGCCGGACTGACTGGGGTGCAATTTCTCCTTGTTGGAGTTCTTCTTGTCCGCCAATAACCCAACCACCCAACAATCCCAGTGACAGTAATATAGCTGCGATCACAACAAAATATTTATATTTAACTGGATTTTCTCGGACATGCAGATTTAAAGTTTGTTCATAAGCAGCAAAAGTATTTGCTACCAAAGGTGACACTTTAACTAACAGTTGATAATTACCACGTATGGGTAACATCTGCTGAATTTCTAGCTTACCATCAAGTGCATTAGCATTCATTTGTAACAATTTTGTTCCCTCGACAATGGGAAAATCTGTTGTTAACCAAGGATTAGGCGGCGGTGTCAGAATTTGTAAACTAATTTTGGCATTTGTTAAAGATTTACCCGCAGCATCAACAGCTTGTAGCGTCAGCTTAACAGGAGATTGTGGTTTTTCTGCCTCTGCTTCAAAAGGCAGAATACGTTCTAAAGGCGGGTTGGTCGAAAGTAGCACTCTGGATGTAGGAATTTGAGAATTTCCCACAAAAGAATAAAGAATTGACAAAGTGATACAAACAGCGCTGATAACTCCAAAAAGTCGATATTTTTTCATAATAACTTATGGTAAATATTAAGCTCACGTACTTTATGCGACTGAAATATTAATAGCAGTAGATGAAATTTATTTCAGATTATTATTACTAAGTAAAAAAAAATAAGTGTAATAATTAATCATAAATCAGACATCATCTCAAATTAATTTAAGGTGATGTAGAGATGGAAAAAAGCATCTCTACAAAACCTAAAAGTCATTTCCAATCAAAAACAATGACGCACAATCCGCGTTATTTTAGCGTTGTAACTTTATTATGTTACCTAGCAAAGCTTCATGCACCTAAAAAATCTTGCGATTATACTAATTTAGTGACATGCAACGCCTAATGTATGGTGACGTGTTGAGTGTGCTGTGTTATGAACCGCAGGATAGGTGGAGAACAACACAGTCCAGATAACTAAAGAAGATAGCAGCATATAGAGCGTTACCTGCACAGGCTTGGATAAGGTAATACCTGCGGTCTTCTGCAATATTGAAATATGAGAAAAAGTAGTCATTTTTGACATCCTATAATAAATTTGGCTAATCCATCAATCAAAGGGTATGACACCCCTTGATTGGAAAAAGATATACGATCAACTTTGTATTTGACAAGTGTGTATTAAATGTATTGTGTAATTTGGCTTTAGTGAATACTATACTATTCTTTGAACATCGGCTCATCACGATGCAGAATTCTACACACAAAATCCATACAAATAACAAAAGAATGACACATGGTTTAGAGTAACGGCATTTTCAATGCTAATAACACGAAGGTAACAGATAAAAATTAAAAATGCTCATGTTGCCAAGCATCGAAAATGACTTGAAGAAACGCAATTTATGTTATCTCTAAGCTAATTAAATACGCTACAGACTAGCGACAGTTTCTTGCTTGCGTCCATATCTTCTAAGGTGCTACTATACACATTGTTTGTATTCTAAGTACTACTCAAGCAATAAGCATATCAGGAATCGGCATCAAACAGTTAGCTTATTGTCAATATAATTTATACACAAATAAGCGTATAAATACTTAAGAGAATTTTACTAGAGTTTCTAGGGAATGATTCTCGCTTGCTCTAAATTTAATAACTTACACTAGCAATTGGGAAGCACTATAAAATTATTGACAATAATTATTAATTCCTTTAATATTTAAAAACAATTGCAAATCTTTTGCAATTCTTTTTTAGCGCTAACCGTAACTACAATGTCATGCCCAACAACTTCGCTCTGGGTAACGGCAAACCTTGGAGCCGCCGTCAATTATTGCAGCTGGGTCTAGCGGGTGCTGGAGTGACTGGCGCAGCTGGACTTTGGCAGATGCTAAATCTACAAAGTAAGTCAACCGTCAAAGTGCCACCACTCAATATAGAAGCACCAGATGACGCTACTAATCCGATGAAGATGTTGAGGGATTTTGATTATGGGACGGTGAAGCAAGAAAATGGGCGGACTATCCGGGAATTTCAATTAACTGCTGGTACTTCCATCATAAAACTCAATAGTGCTGTCTCTTATAACATCTGGGATTTAAACGGTCGCATACCAGGGCCAACGCTACGGGCAAAACAAGGCGATCGCATCCGGGTACTATTTCTCAACAACGCGGGACATTCTCACTCTTTGCATTTTCATGGCGTTCATCCGGCGGAAATGGATGGTGTTCGGCCAATTAGCAATGGTAGTGCGACAATCTACGAATTTGATGCTGAACCTTATGGGGTTCATTTATACCACTGCCATATTGAACCAGTCACCCGTCATATTGCCAAGGGACTGTACGGAATGTTTATCATCGATCCACCGACTCCCCGTCCCCCAGCTGATGAAATCGTATTAGTGATGGGTGGATATGACGTGAATGATGATAGCCATAATGATTATTACGCCTTCAACGGTCTGCCCCACTATTACATGCATCATCCCATTGGCATTTACAAAGATCAGTTGATTCGGCTGTATGTTCTCAACATCATTGAATACGATCCGGCTGTTACCTTTCATCTTCACGCCAACTTCTTTGATGTCTATCGCTATGGCATGACTATGACTCCTAGCGAGAAAGCAGATGTGATTACGATGGGTGTCGCAGAAAGGCACATTTTAGAATTTGCTTTCCGCTATCCAGGTAAATATATGTTCCATCCCCATCAGGATGCGATCGCAGAAAACGGCTGCATGGGTCAATTTGAAGTACTTACTGAAAATAACTCTCAAAATCCTGTTAAACATTCTTGACAAGATTATTTAGTAACTTGTAATTAATTCATAAAAATTTTAGGTAACTAGTTGATAAAAAATATCATTATATGCAACAGTAAAATCTATGACAATCTGTCAAACAAACTACTTTTTAGTAATAGTTTGAAATGTTTCAATTAATACCTTTTTTAGTTGTGCGAGGAGCAAAGATGATCAAACTTCGTTATATCTATTTAGCAGCAGCAGCAACTTTAATAGTTACCTTGAGTTCCTGTAGTAGTACGCCAACCGCAGAAAATCCATCAGCACCAGTTGTTAGTCCTGCGGCTACAGAGGCAGTAAGCAATAACAGTCATAGTGGTCACAGTAGTAAAGAGAAAATTAACATTAACACTGCTATATTGTCAGAATTGGATAAGCTTGAAGGCAAACTAGGTATTCCGGCTTTATCAAACAAAATTCAGGCAAATCGTCCTTATGGTAGCCCAGAAGATTTAGTTACTAAAAAAGTAATTACTCAAGAGCAGTTCGACCAAATTAAAGACCAGATTGGTGTTCAAGAAGTGGTACTCACAGGTGAGGCAAAAGATGTTGACTATATGTCGAAATTAGGCTTAATGAAAGGGCATCTTTTGGTAGCACGAGAACTGCTAGAACAGAATCAGCCAAAACAAGCAGAACCTCATATTGGACATCCAGTTGAAGAAATTTATGTTGATGTAGAAGATCAACTTAATGAGCGCAAAGTCAAAGAATTTAAGACAACATTGGTGAGTTTGCAAGATTTAGTAAAATCTAGTCCCAAAGATAGCAAAGTTAAAACTAATTTTACCTCTTCAGTACAAGCAGTTGACGGAGCGATCGCAGCTTTGGCAGAAGCCCAACGCTCAAAACCAGGATTTACACTACAGGTAATTAACGAACTACTAGATTCAGCCAACTCAGAATATCGCGCTGCGATCGCAAATGGTAAAATCACAGCGCCAATTGAGTATCAAGACTCTCGTGGTTTTGTATTTTATGCCAATGAATTATACAAAGGAATTTCTAGTCAAGTAGCTCAAGCAGATCCCGAAGCACACAAAGCGATCGATACTAGTTTTGCTGAACTAATAAAAGTTTGGCCTGCCGCCATCCCACCAGCAAAAGCAGTTAAAATTCCTAATGATGTTACCAAACTGGTGAAAACCATTGAGGAAAACTCTCAAAAAGTGGTTGATAAATCTAATACCCAAGCACAGGGATAACACTTTAATTTAATGGTAAGTATAGGTTCAGGAGTTTAAAATAGTTAGGAGTTAAGAGTGAAAAGTTATGAATTAAGAGTTATGAATTATGAGTTATGAATCCCAAACTACTAACTCCTAACTTCCAACTCCTAACTCCTAACTCCTAACTAATTACACTCCCTTCATTACTTGAACTAACAACTGATGCAAGAACTTGACTATAAAAAGACCATTGACCTGCTGAACGCCATCATGGAATTTGAACTAGCAGGAGTAGTGCGCTATACACATTATTCTTTAATGGTGACTGGCCCTAACCGCATTCCAATCGTGGCTTTTTTCAAAGCACAAGCAAGTGAGTCTTTACTTCATGCCGAACAAGTGGGAGAAATTCTCACCGGTTTAGATGGGCATCCCTCCCTGAAAATCGCCCCAATGGAAGAAACCTATCAGCATAAAGTCAAGGATATCTTGGAAGAAAGCTTATCCCATGAAAAAAAGGCATTGGAACTGTATAAAAAATTGCTCGAGACTGTCACCAATGCCAGCATTTACCTGGAAGAATTCGCTCGCGGTATGATTGGACAAGAAGAGATGCATAATCTCGAACTGAAAAAGATGCTACGTGATTTTAGTTAATAGTCATTAGTCATTAGTCATTAGTCATTGGTCATTGGTCATTAGTCAAAAACAAATCCAAAAGACTAAGGACAACTGACTAATGACAAAGGGCAAAAAACAAAGGATAAAAGATGAATTTTAGTACTGCTCTACCTACTTTTGTCATAACACTCCGAGAAGGGGTGGAAGCTGCCCTTGTTGTTGGCATTGTGCTAGCTTTGCTGAAAAAAGCGAAACAATCCCGACTCAACTCTTGGGTATATGCTGGTGTCGGCGTTGGTATTGTCGTCAGTGCCTTAATAGGTGTGCTATTCAGTTGGTTAATTCAAATACTGGGAGCCGCGAATCCTCAATACACCACTGTAGTTGAGCCAGCACTAGAAGGTGTGTTTAGTGTATTAGCGATCGCAATGCTCAGTTGGATGCTAATCTGGATGACTAAACAAGCCAGATTTATGAAAGCGACAGTTGAGGGAGCAGTAACAGAAGCGCTGACACAAAACTCAAATGCTGGCTGGGGTGTTTTTACCTTAATTTTAATTGCCGTTGTTCGCGAAGGCTTTGAAACTGTTCTGTTTGTTGCCGCTAATTTTCAACAGGGATTAATGCCAGCCTTGGGCGCTATTGGTGGTTTAGTAGCGGCATCTGCCATTGGAGTGCTGCTATTTAAATGGGGTGTCAAAATTAACATCCGCCAGTTTTTTCAGGTAATGGGCGTTTTATTAGTGTTGATTGTCGCTGGGTTGGTAGTCTCAGCCTTGAAACACTTTGACGAAGCTGTAGCGAACCTTGCCTTGAGCAGTCGTGCCACAGAAAACCTTTGTTTTTATTACGAACGTTTTACAAAAGTCCACTCCTGTATTTTGGGGCCAATCGTTTCCAATACTTCGACAATCTTGCCTGACGAACAGTTTCCTGGCATTATTCTCAAATCTTTATTTGGCTATAGAGACAATCTCTATCTTGTGCAAGCAGTGGGATATGTGACGTTTTTACTCACCATTGGAGGACTGTATTTCCGCAGCCTTGGAGGTGCTTCTCCTGAAGTTAAAAAGAATATCCCCTTTGGTCAAAAACCAATTAGTTCTGCAAAAGATTAAGATTTTTGTCTCATTCCCAGTATCAGACTGGGAATAGCTTTAGCGATCGCTTAGGAACTTCCAAGAAATAAATTATCCAGTTTAACCAAATCAAAACGATTTTCTTTCCCCCTGCTCCCTGCTCCCTGCCCCCTGCCGTCAAAACGATAGGGTATTTTTTATTTGAAAGTCCCTTATCATCCACCACTGATTTGAAGATTGAGTTGTGAGACAAACTACGGTAAGTTGATAGTTATGCCGGATTTATTTAACCAAGAATTGATCACAACATCATTTTTCAATCCTAAATATGTCAGAGATTGCTGATTTCTCCGCTTCTAAGCTTTTGTCGCTATATCGCGATCGCCAGTTGTCACCAACAGAAGTAACCAAAGCTGCCCTAGAGCGGATTAATACTTACAATAGCCAAGTTAATGCATTTGCGATCGTTGATGAAAAAACTGCTCTTGCTGAAGCAGAGGCTTCCGAAGTGCGTTGGCTGAATGGAAATCCCCTTGGCTTGGTGGATGGTATACCCTTTACCGTCAAAGATTTACTCTTAACTAAGGGTTTGCCAACCCGACGAGGCAGTAAAGCGATTACTTCCAATCAACCTTGGTCAGAAGATGCCCCTGCGGTGGCTCGTTTGCGCGAACAAGGAGCAGTACTACTAGGAAAAACCACAACCTCAGAGTTTGGTTGGAAGGGTGTAACCGACAGCCCCCTGACTGGGATTACTCGCAATCCTTGGAATACAGATTTGACTCCTGGAGGTAGTAGTGGTGGGGCAGCTGTTGCTGCTGCATTGGGAATGGGAACACTCCATCTCGGTACAGATGGCGGCGGCTCGTCAAGATCGCCAGCAGCCTTAACCGGAGTCTTTGGTTTAAAACCCACTTTTGGGCGTGTTGCTGGCTATCCATCAGCCCATACAGGAAATTTGTTTCATATTGGCGTTCTAGTTCGCACTGTCACTGATGCCGCAGTCATGATGAATGTTATTGCCCATCCTGATGTGCGGGATTGGTATGCTTTATCAAATGACAAACAGGACTACACTGTTGATTTAGATCAAGGTGTTGCGGGACTGCGGATTGCTTACAGTCCTAACTTTGGCTACGCTGATGTCGATCCAGAAGTAGCTGCCTTAGTTAAAGCCGCAGTTGATATTTTTGCCAAACTTGGTGCTGTTGTTGAAGAAGTCGATCCTGGTTTTGCAAATCCCCGCAGTATTTTTCAAACCTTCTGGCAAACTGGTGCAGCCAAGTTAGTGCGCGGCTTTAGTCCAGAACAACAAGCTGTCATTGAAGAAGGTTTGCTCTCAATTGGCAAAGAAGGCGATCGCATCACAGTAGCAGAATATCTTAGCGCCCAAGATGCTCGTGAAGCATTGGGACGACAAATGCAACGCTTTCATGAAAACTATGATTTACTGATTACTCCCACCTTAGCTACAGTTGCTTTTCCGGTTGGACAAAACAGACCCCAATCATCTATTGACAATCCGCAACGCGATTGGGCACCTTTTACCTATCCTTTTAATCTCACACAACAACCTGCTGCATCTGTACCTTGTGGCTTCACTACAAATGGTTTACCTGTTGGGATACAAATTGTTGCTGCAAAATATAGAGATTTACTGGTATTGCAAGCAGCTAAAGCTTACGAAAGCATTTCTCCTTTCATCATGCCATTAGAATTGAATAGAAATGTTTTGAAGTAATTAAAAAAAGCAGTGAGCAAAATTTTCATATTAAATTCCTTACTACTGCTTTCTCAAATACCCAATCTAGAGTCAAAATTTGTAGATTTAAAAAATCAATTAGAAAAGAAAGGGTTTCAGGTAATCATTGCACTGCCACCAAAGCGAGGAGCTTATGGGTTACTAAGAGAAGCTGACAAAAAAATCTGGATTAATCCCGTAGTATTTGAGTTACATATTGGGACTCAAACACTAATCCATGAAACTGTTCATGCAGCACAGGTATGCGCCGGAAAAGGAAAAATAAAAACTTTAGGTTTAAAAATTCAACCAATCAATTACGCTCGACCATTTTTTAGACGCTATACTGATGTCAAACGGCAAGATTTAGAAAGAGAAGCCTATGCAGTGCAAACTCAACCTAATAGTTTTGAATTAGCTGTATCTCTTCTTCAACAACACTGTAAATAGCTAGTACAACATTTCATTAATTCATAGCGAATTAACTTTGGCAAAACTCTGCGTACCTACCCTGCGGGAAGGCGAAGTGCCTATGCGTTTACCTCTGTGTTCCTCTGCGTTTAAATAAAGTTACGAACTTATGCAAAGCTGTACTAAGTACCCTGTTATGCAAACAACGCTTGCTTAAGCTGCTGACAAGCCTTTTCAATTGCATCTATACTACCTGGATTCACCAGACCAAAATAATCAAACACATAAACTCGGTTATTTTTAGTTGCTTGTAGTTGCTGCCAAAAAGCTTCCTTTTTCAAAGAATCTAAAAGCGCTGCTTCCGAATTTCCTTGTGGAGGATTAACTAAAATTATCACCTCTGGATTTGCTTCTAAAACTTTCTCAGCCGAAAGCGTCACATAGCCGCCAACTGGGCTTTTGCCTTGTAAATCTGCGGCTATATTTTTCGCCTGAAACTTCGCCAACAAATCCCCTGCCCAACTGTTTTTATTTGGCGCTAAAATTGGTTGACGACTAACCAGCGCTAGAGTAGAAGGACTCTGAGTTGGCTTATCTGGCAAAAAAGTTTTATAACGGTTTAACAAAGGCTGAGGATCGGCATTAATTAACCCAGCCAGTTTTTTAGTAAGTTCTTCTAGAGATTCCCAGCTATTCACCTTAGTGAGCAAAGTCGCAATTCCTAGCTGCTGAAGTTTTTGAATTGGAATGTTAGAAAAACCTTCCGCACCAATAACTAAATCTGGTTTGAGTGCTACCACTTTCTCTAAATTTGGCGGACTTTGACCTTCACTAACGCGGGGAATATTCTTGAATCTTGAGTCATTCTTAAATAATCTACTACCAGTAATTCCAACAATTTTTGTTGGTTCGAGTCGAGAGATAATATCAGCAGAAAGAGAAGAAAGAGCAACAACTCTTTTTGCCGAGCCTTTTGATAATTGTTGAGAGTTCGTATTAGTCGCCTCAGTGCTATTTTCCACTTTGGTTTGTGGTTGCTGAGTATTTGCAGTGGTGCAAGCAACTAAAACTATACTCAACAAAATTGCTAAAGCAGATAAGAGCCAACGACGATACATATTAAAATTCCTTCTGAGGTAAGAATGTAGGACTTACGCAAAAACGGGAGCATCCCAGATTTTTAAATTTCCTGTTGTGCTGGATTAGGATAGGAACAAGAAAATGGAGAAACGAACCGCAAAGAACGCAAAGAACGCAAAGAGAAGACAGTTATAAAGGGTTTGTGCGTCAGTCCCGTGAATTTTTGAAAAATTGGGATGCTCCCCGCAAAAACTCTCTGAAACTCTTGTTTCTTTGCGTCCTTTGCGTCCTTTGCGGTTCGTTTTTTCATGATTTTGCGTAAGTCCTGGAATGGTATAAGATTGATATCGATTAGGTCTGTTGTAACTGCTAAAACAAATGTACGCCCATCTCAATGTAATTGTCCTAATACCCAATCAAACTTACTTCGTCTCCATCCAATTTTCACCAACACGCGCCTCCACCAGCAATGGTACACTCAACTGAACTGCGTTTTCCATCACCGACTTAATTTGCACTTGTAATTCTCCCCACTCATCAGGGGGAATTTCAAATACTAATTCATCGTGAACTTGCAATAACAAACGCGCCTGATAGTTTTTCAAAACCTCATGCAATCTCACCATTGCAATTTTGATAATATCAGCATTAGAACCTTGAATTGGTGCATTAGCCGCAGAGCGTAATAAACCTGCATCGTAAGCACCCAAATTCTTCAATTTACTCAAATCGATATCTTCTGGGTTGCTGCCTTTTAATTTGCGTAAACTGTTATTAGTAAAGTCAAAATAACGACGGCGACCGAAAATAGTTTCTACATAACCAAGAGCGATCGCTTCTTTTTTCACTCGCTCCAAATATGCAAAAACTTTCGGATATCGTTCATTAAACCGCTTAATGAACTCATTGGCAATAGTCTTATCTATCCCAGTTGAGCGCGAAAACCTGAGAGAACCCATTCCATAAATCACGCCAAAATTGATAGTTTTTGCCATCCCTCGTTCTTCTGAGGTGATATTTTCTTTTTCAAATACTAACCGCGCGGTAACAGTGTGAACATCTTCATTTTGCTGATATGCTTGCACTAATATCGGCTCTTGACTCAAATGAGCCAAAATTCGCAATTCAATTTGTGAGTAATCAGCAGCCACCATTAACCAACCAGCTTCAGGCAAAAATGCCTTGCGAATTTGGCGACTAAAAGCTGTACGAATGGGGATATTTTGCAAATTCGGATTAGAAGAAGATAACCTACCCGTTGATGTTGTTGCTTGATTAAAATCAGTATGCACTCGCTGGGTATCTGGACGCACCAATGCAGGTAATGCATCAACATAAGTAGACTTTAATTTAGATAGGGTGCGATACTCAATAATCGCCTCAACAAACCCAGTGTTATCATCTTCTTGAAGTCTTTCCAGAGTTGCTGCGTCTGTAGAGAATCCTGTTTGAATTTTACGAGAATGTCTAGTACTTAAGCCCAATTTTTCAAATAAGATTTGACTCAATTGTTTAGGAGAACCCAAGTTAAAATTTTCCCCAGCTATTTCAGTTGCTTCCTCTTTTAACCTGGCTAACTCTGTTTCTAAATGCTGCGAAAGTTCTTGTAAATAAGCTGAATTAATCCGAACGCCTGTGTATTCCATTTCGGCTAAAACTGCTTCTAGTGGCTGTTCGACTTCTGCTAACAGCTTAGACAAAGCTGGATAATTTTCCAGCTCCTCACGCAATTTCGCCACTAAACCAAAGGTAGAATAAGCATCCATCCCACAGTAGTCAGCTACGGCGGGAATATCTATATCAGCGATGGTTTTGCCTTTAGGAACTAAATCTAAATAACTTTTAGCCGTCAATCCCAAATATCGCTGCGACAAATCCATCAAATTATGACTTGAATCGGGATTTAGAATGTAACTTGCCAGCATGGGATCAAACACTACACCCGTCAAATTAATTCCTTGACACCTGAGAACTAAGCGGTCAAATTTGGCATTTTGTAAAGCTTTGGGATAATCGGCACTTTCGAGAATTGGGCGTAATGCTTCTAACACCAAATCTTTAGGCAAATTTTCCCCAGTTTTGTGCCCCACAGGAATATAGGCTACTTCATCTGGTTGTGTTCCCCAACAGCAACCAATTCCTACTAAATCAGCATCTCTTGGTTCTAAAGCGGTAGTTTCAGTATCCCAAGCAACGGGTGTTTCTGGATTAGTGAATTTTTGCAAAAGTTTCACTAACTCAGTTAATTTGGTTTCAGTATTGATGATGCGCGGTGTAATCGGGGAAGTAGATTGTTGTGGGACTGCTGCCGTGTCACTAGCACTGAAAAACCACAAATCATTATCTTCATCAGTGCTGAATTCTGAGTTAGCAGAGTTAGTATTACTTACGTCTATTTTTACTTCTTGTTTTTCTTCAACTTTGCCACCAAAACGCTGCTGAAGGTCGTTTATCCTACCTAGAAAAGACTTGAATTCTAATTTTTCTAAAATTGGTGATAAGACGCTTGTATCAAACCCTTTTAATTGGCAATCTTCTAAATTAAATTCTATAGGAACATCTAAAACTATAGTTGCCAAGTAGCGAGACTTCTCGGCATCTTCTTTACCTGCGGCCAGTTTTTTCTGAGTTGCACCTTTAATTTCATCTAACGCAGCATAAACATTTTCAAGTGAACCGTATGTATTCAGCAGTTGCACTGCTGTTTTTTCACCAATTCCTTTAACACCAGGAATATTATCTGATTTATCACCACAAAGAGTCTTGAAATCAATAATTTGTGAAGGTAAAACGCCCATCTTCTCTTTGACTTGTTCTGCTTCAAATTCCGTGATGCTATTTGTAGAGCGCTTTAGGGCATCTGGACTAAAATTTAGAACAGTGATTTCTTTGTCAGAATCGATCAGTTGAAATAAATCGCGATCGCCAGTGAGAATCTTCACCCTATAGCCCGCCGCAGTTACTCGCTGTGCTAAGGTTCCCAAAATATCATCAGCCTCAAAACCTGGGGCGGTGAAAAAGGGGAGATTGAAGCCATTCAGCAACTCATGGAGGTTTTCTAAGTCGGGAATGAAGTCTTCTGGCGTTTCCGGGCGATCGGCTTTATAAGTCTCGTCAGCTTCGTGGCGAAAAGTTGCCTCAGCCAAATCAAAAGCGATCGCCATTGCTTGAGGCTGTTGTGTTGCCATGACCTCCAGCAGGCACTTCACAAAACCAAAACATATACTGGTGGGAATACCTGCTTTAGTACGCAGTCCTCCATCTCGCCCTTTGGCGAAAGCAAAGTATGAACGATAGGCCAGCGAGTGTCCATCGACGAGGATGAACGTGGGGCGTGTTGTTGTTACAGAAGTGAAAGTTTCAGACATAGCCCTATTTTAGCCAGAAGCTTTGTCACATCGTTAGCAATTTTAGATGCTAGTTCAGCTTGGCTTTGGCGATAATAGCGTACTTTATTCAGCACAAATTACTTTATAAATAACTCTGTGTGTAATTTTATATATTAAAAATCATAAGTATATCCAGTTTTAGTACGGAAGCCCAGTAGAAGCAACTTTTACTAGGGATACTACCCTAATTAAGTACGTGAGTATCAACATAGTAACCAATTCCTCAACTTTTCAGCAGGAATCGGCGATCTATACCCCTGAGCGCTTTATGTTTAATTAGATAGACCTAGCTTACTTCTCAGGAACCACAAACACTAACTTCGTATTTCGATATAAGACTACCACTATCAAAGCCTCTCTTCTTTAATAAAACTTTATATCTACCGTTCATGAACTATACTTTCCGAAGGGACTTGAATATAAAAGCTTTACATAAAGTTACGTGTATTTATCAAGCCTAGAAGTAAAGTTTCAGAGTTAGAAAGTAAGTAATCCTGTAATGATTCGTTTTAGAAAAAATCTTTCATCATGAAAACAAAATTATTGAACACTCTGGCAGCTGCGACAACTTTGGCAGGAATAGCTGCAACTTCTGGAGTAGCTAATGCAGCCTCTCTCTCGTACACTAGTTCCCTTGATTATAAATTGACAAATATTGTTGATGCACCTTTGAGCATCCAACAGTTTAACTCGTCTTTAGGCACTCTCAAGGGTGTAACGATAGGATTTACTGGCGATATACTTGGAAATGCAGGTTTTGAAAACACAGGTAATACTTCAAGTCCGGTGACAGTAAATCTTGCCAGTCAACTCGCCTTAAAATTAAATAATCAGTCTCTATTTGCGCTCAATCCACAAAATAGCTTCAGTTACGAAGTTGGTCAATTTGACAACACCATTGATTTTGGTGGTACATCTGGAAAGACTGTTTCTGGACTAACTGCCACAAAATCTGGTACTCAGTCTTTCACTGATACCCAATTATTGCAGTCTTTCATTGGTAATAGCAACATAGACTTTTTGTTCTCAGCTACAGCCAACTCAGTAGTTTCAGGTTCGGGCAACATAGCATCTTATGTTCAAACACTTGCCAAAGCAAATATCAAAGTAACTTATGACTACGATGATGTTAAATCAATACCTGAACCTTCTGCCACACTAGGAGTTGGTTTAATTGCTGGGCTTTGTCTATTGTCACAACGCAAAAAAAGTTGGATCAAAGGTTAAAATTCATAGACTTTCTTGAATAAGCAGTTTTTTCCATCCTATCTATCCGTCAGGCTCTCTAATTTAAATTAAAAACCCCGATTTTTTCGATAATTGGGGTTTTTTGTTATGATTAGTATCCAGAATTTTGAGCAATTTTGAACAATATTTAAAAAATACTATAGCAATCTGATTTGATTTCTGAATTACTCGTAGAGGTAAGGGACTGGGGACTGGGAAGAAGGAATAAAGGTGTACTGAGTTTTGTTCAAAAATCAAATATGAGTCCTATATAGTAATCTAAAATCTTGTGATTCAGCATCCTTATGTTATAAAAATTAGGTTGAGTAGAGAACCCAATTTTTGTTATTACTCCCCACTGGTCGTTAGACCCTGTTAACCTCTTACTGGAACTTAAAATCTAGGAAATTATGCAGAAAGCATCTGCCACTCATTTGGCATCTACCGATCACCAGGCTGCTGCAAAAGACATTAAACTACTAGTTTTGGATATAGATGGCACGATCGCAGGGCACTCTAACACTATCAGTGCAAGTGTAAAGCAAGCTATTGTGGCAGCGCAAGCACGAGGAATTCAAGTGGCGATCGCCACAGGTAGAATGTATCGTTCAGCCTTGCGTTTTCACCAAGACATCGGCTCTACCTTACCATTAATGGCCTATCAAGGAGCCTGGATTCAAGACCCGATCGCTCAAAAAATTCATCGCCATTGGGCTGTTTCCAGGGAAATCGCCCACCAGCTAATCGACTATTTTGAACAACCTGAGTTGCGATCGCTCCTATCTGTCCACTTTTATATCAACGATCAGCTATACGTCCGTGAATTAACCAAAGAAACCCAAATTTATGCAGAACGTTCTGGTGTGATCCCAATTCCCGTAGGTGATTTACGCCAAGCCTTAACGAATGAACCGACAAAAATTCTTGCTTTATCCGATGACACTGACCTAATCGACAAGCTATTAGGAAATTTACGCCGTCAGTACACACCTGCTGAACTTTACTTGACAACATCTGTAGCTACCTTTTTTGAAGCAACTAACGCTTCTGTAAACAAGGGAACTGCTGTACGTTACCTAGCCGAAGAGTTGTTGGGATTAGAGTTAGCCAACGTTATGGCCATTGGCGATAACTTCAATGATGTGGAAATGCTGGAATATGTTGGACTTGGTATTGCTATGGGTAACGCACCGGCAGCAGTGCAAGCGATCGCACAGTGGGTAGCTCCTAGCGTAGAAGAAGATGGGGCAGCAGTAGCAATTGAAAAGTTTTTGCTGTAGTGAAGGTACTTTTTTTAACCTAATCCATATAAATCAGAAAGGACACCGACGACTGGCCGTGTTTCGTCTCGGTGCCCTAGCTGGTTCGCTCCTCACACTCCTGCTAATGTAGCCGAGGTGGTGCATTGAGTCAATAGCTATATTAAAGTTTTTATTTTTACCTAAGCAGCATTACCGATTTATAACTCCAAGGGCGCAACAATCCCCAGGTTTTCCTCTAGAACATATCTTAATACTGACTGAGTAGCCATGAGCAATCCGAGTCTGGCTTGGGTTAGCTCTGGTGACGTAATTTTCACCTCACCCCAAATCCGGCAATTAGACCAAAACTTTTCAAAAGCTTGGCTCAAATTCAGCGCTACTTTTTCCCATTTCACAGAACCGCCAACATCAGGGCACTCTATGTTGTCTACTACTTGTATTAATTCGTCAATTAGACGACGCTCATCTGGGTGATTTAGCCGTAATGTTCCGTCACAATTAAGCCAAGGTATGGGGTTAGGAGAGATAACATCCCAAAAATCTGGACTAGTATTTGGAACTGGTTCTCTAAGTTTAATCAATCCCTCTCGGTGAGCCAGAAGCACTAGCGAACAACAGCGTGCATGGGCATATTGAACAGCAAACAGTGAATTGGGGATTAGGGATTGGGAAAGAGGAGGCAGGATAGCGTAGCGGTAGCGAGTCCGCGAGCGTCGGCAGAAGTTCTTTAATTTTGAATTTTGAATTTTGAATTTTGAATTGATTTCTCCCCCTGCTCCCTGCTCCCTGCTCCCCTGCTCCATTGCTTCCCCCAAACTCCCCACTACGAGACTTTGTAACCAAGTCGCCAAAGTTGAGTGAGTTAATTCAAAATGTATCCAACCAGGCGGAACTACTTGGATGCTAAAAACGTCCTCATAAATCCTTGATAAATCAGAGGCGATCGCATTAGCAAGCTCCATCGCTTTTCGATTCTGAGATTTTGATAGTCGCAAGGACACACTTGAAGTGTATAAAACTCTATTCTCATCTCTACCTTTATGTAGAGGAATTTTTTCATCTTTTATGTACTCATTTTCTGCTTTGTAAGTATCAATGCTTATTGATTTTATCAAATAACTGTATAATAGCTGTTTTATTGACGTGTATTTGCTAACTGGTAATCTATAAAGCACGTAATATTACTTAAATAAATATGTAAAATATATTTGTCACATTTCTGTCATCTGTCTTGCGGTATAAATTTAATTTAGATGAAGAAAAATGAGAAGAGGATAAAATTTAATGAATAATCGATGAATAGTAAGTAAACTTTACTACCATCATTGTACAGTAGGAAGTATAACAAAAGAGTAGAGAGTAATTTGCTTTCTATTCTTTGGATTGGCTGGCGCTGTTAGGCGTTAAGCCTGCCTCGTCAACACAAAGACACTCCTTGCACCCTTTTATTTACGTCTTTGTCTTCAGCCGAACGCTCTTTGTTACCTATGCAATCTCCATCCTCCTTTTCTGAGGCATCACGGCCTTTTCTGACTTGGCAACGCATTCTTGACTGGGCTCAAGAACACTACCGCTGCCGCACCTTTAGCAAAGATGAGCGCATTCCAGCCCGCCCTGGATTGCTGTATTTGGTGCAAAGGGGTGCGATCCGTATGGTAGGAACCGCACAAGTTAGTGCGACTGCTAGTCAGCTAACGTCTCGACGAATTAACAGAACTCCAGAAGAAGCGTTCTTGGGTTTTGTGGGAGCGGGACAGCCATTTGAAATTGTTGCTCAATCACCATTCACACTCCAGGCTTACGCCCATGTTGACCAAACTGCGGTGCTGTGGATGTACTGGCATGATTTAGACAATTGGCCTCACTTCCGTCGCGAAGTTATGGATGCCTTTAGGTATCAGCACCAGCGTAAGCTGCTGTGGTTGAGTGCCTTGGGACAACGCCGCACAATTGACCGACTCTTAGGATTTCTCACATTGTTAATTGAGGAATATGGAGAACCAGCCATGAGCGACACTGATCCTGATGTGATTCGCGGCTATGCTCTGCCCTTCCCCCTCACCCATGCCCAAATTGGTAGCGCGATTGGTTCCACTCGTGTTACCGTCACCCGCTTGATGGGTAAGCTGCGTCAACGTGGCTTAATCCTGACTCAAGGCGATAACCTCATTTGCTTGCCAGCAGAGTCGATTAATAGAGCTGGTTAAAGCACAGTTCAGAGCGGCGATTTCCGCCACTCTGTCTTGAGTGCGATGGGCTACGCCCCGCCGGAAGCGATCGCAAGAGTCAGCGAATTTTGACAAACCCAGCTTGGCTAATCAATTCCTGTCCCTGCTCAGTCAGCAGTAAGTTGGCGTAAGCGACACCCGCTTGCTGCTCGGTCTGATTATTCTGTTTGACCACCACAAACAGATTGCGGGTAATCGGGTATTTTCCTGATTGGAAAGCATCAATGTTCAATTTGTTCCGTTTCCCAGGACATTCAGACGGGAGGACAGAAGGTTCTTGGTATGGTGCAATGTATTGTCCTTGTGTCCGCCCCAACGGCAAGGCTTTGATTGAACATTGAGGAATCACCTCTGGGGCAGAAGCGTAGTAGATACTGGCAGGGCTACCAGCCAATTTTTGCAAGGCTTGGGTGGTTGTGGAGATAAATTCCACATTCGGGCTGAAAGCTTGACCACCCAAGATGTCTTGGACAAAAAGCTCAACCGTACCGCCATCAGCAATGCGGCGGGAATAGGGCTTAATCTGGATATTGGGGCCGCCCACCTGGCTCCAATTATTGATTTTGCCTGTGTAAATTGACTTTAACTGGTCTACCGTTAGTCCTGGGATATTCAAGTTGGGATTAACTGCGATCGCTAAACCATCAATTGCCACAGGAATTTGTTTTAAACTGAATCCACGCTGCTGGGCACGGCTTAATTCCTGATCTAGAACTGGTCGGGAGGACTGGGCAAAGGCTAGTTGACCGTCTATTAGGGACTGAATGCCAGTACCAGAACCAGGAGAAGCATTGCTGGGTTCTACATAGCGCAGCCGTAACTCTGGCCGCGCGGCTTGGATTGCTGGATCAACTACTAGTCGAATCGGTGCCCAAGATGTACTACCTCCGTAATTAAACAATCCTGTAGGAACATCTTTTACTAAAGAGAAAGTCCCGCTGCTAGGTTTTCCTGATGTGGCTTGGGGTGTATTAGTGCTACTAGAATTAACTGTATTTAGCTCCAGACCAGACTTTCTGCTAAACCACCAAAAACCTCCAGCTACTAGCCCAACTGTAATCAGAATTGATAATACAAGAATAGGTATTTCATTTTTTTGGGACATAGTAAATTACTCCCGCGTCCATTCAATATAAGTGCTTGATAAGTACTTGCTACTTGAGATTGTATTTGGAGGACGGGTATTTTGTTAGCAAATTCTGATAAATCCTAACTTCTGACCACTTACTTTCGAGACTTCTAAGAAATAAATGATCCATCTTGTGGGGTGTGTGTCCCCACCTTTCCCAGATTTAGGGACGACAAGATCCGCACCCGATAATAAAATTTGGGATGTTTTTTTTATTTGGAAGTCCCTTAGAAGCCAAGTTATGATAAATTTCACCTAGATTATTCGTTTCTTCTCTCAAGGAACACTAAAATTTTTCCCATGAATTTCAATTTCTCATGTTGAGAGTTTCTCTAGGTTAAGTATTGGTTAATTTTTAATTTTTTATTGCTGATTAACGCACTGGCTCAAAGTCATAACCAGTGCGAGAGCGAGAACCAGGAACAATTTTTACAAGTTGGACTGGCGCATTGCGATCGCCTGATGGTAAAAATCGAATTGTACCAGAAGCGCCGCTGGCAGAAAAATCAGAGGATGCCAATGCTTCTTGGACTCCAGATCGTGTAGGATTTCGTTCTAATGACTTAATTAGAGCAATAGTAGCATCATAACTAAGGGCGCTTCGCCAACTCACATCAGCACCCCATAGCTGCCGCGATTTCTGAGGAAAATCTGATTTAGGATCGCCATCAATATGCCAGGGAACTGCCACTACCATTCCCGCAGCTTGCTCTCTGCCAATTTCTAAAGTTTTAGCGGTGTAAACATCATCTCCCGCCAGCAGAGTTAACTTTTTCTGGTTAATCTGAATTACTTGCAGCGCTTTATCTAGAGTTTCGGTGTTAGCAGCTAACATCAACACTTCTGTAGCTTGTTTAGTTGCTTGTTCTACACTTTTAGCCGCACTAAAATCAGCCTTGGATAAGTCAAATTCGCTAGATACTTGTCCACCCTCTAGGGAAACAGATGAGACAAACTCTGACTTTAAAGACTGGCTATAATTACTTTGAGAATTAAAGAAAACCACTGCATTTTTTTTCTGCAAAGTTTTCACCATATAGTTAGCTAAACTTCTCGCAGCCATAAAATCACTGGGAACTGTGCGAAAAACGTAGCGGCTAAAGTTAGAAATTTTGACAGATGTGCTGGTAGGAGAAATTGCTACAAGTTGTCCAGAATTATAGATAGTACCTGCGGCTAAGGTAGAATCGCTAGTATTCGGCCCAACTACACCTAATACTTCGGAATTGCTGACTAAGTTGGAAGCGATTTGCTTGGCTATTTCTGGATTGTCGTCATCGTTAGCTATCCCTACTTTTAAAGGTACTCCCTTAATTCCCCCAGAGGTATTAACTTGATTTTGGGCTTGGGCGATGCCACGTAAAATTTCTAAAGCAGCATTGGGGTCAGTGCCTAATGGTACAGAAGCCACAATGGTATAGCTCTTGGAAGAACCGATGCGGGCATTGTTGAGAAAAATTAATGCTTCTGGATCGTTACGGTTGAGTTTTAGGGCAGCTGTGAAATTGGCGATCGCCTTATCATAACTTTTAGCAGCGATCGCCTGTACTCCTTCTTTTTTCACTGGAGAAATCTCACCTGGAGTCAAGGATTTTTCCCCAAAACTAATGCGGTCTTGTAAGGATGTATTGTTACCTGCGGCCTGATTTGGAATGGCAGTATTACCAATTTTGACCCCAGAGTTTTTAGCAAACAACCAAAAACCACCGCCAACTATGCCAACTGTTAGCAGCAAGGCCAAGGCTAAAATTTTGGTTTCATTCTTTTGTGACATGAACAAGTTTGAATAAAGTAAAAATGTTTATTATTTGTAGAACTTATGGATTAAGATAAAAAACGAACTACTCCAGACACAGAGAACACGGAGTCTATAAGAGTTTTTGCATAAGTCCTAATTTAATTATTTGGCTAAATCTAACCATTTTGATCATTTAATTCTGACAAATCCAGCTTTTTCGATCAGTTCTTGACCTTGAGATGTCAAAAGCCAATTTGCATAAGCTTCTCCAGCTTGCTGATCTCTTTGACCATTCTGTTTAACAATTACAAATAAATTGCGGGTAATTGCGTATTCTCCACTCCGAAATACTTTATTATTCAACTGATTCCGCTTACTTGGGCATTCAGATTGAGGTATAAATGGTTCCTGGTAGGGAGGCACAAATTGACCGCTTATCCGCCCTAGTGGTAGAGACTTAATCGTACACTGGGGTACAATCTCTGAGGCAGAAGCATAGTAAATTGCGCCAGTATTCATTGCTACTTTTCGCACGGCTTCTGTGGTCGTGCCAATGTAACTAATGTTGGTAGCAAAGTTCTCTTTATTTAAAACATTTTCCACAAAAAACTCTACTGTACCCCCAGCTTCTTTACTTCGAGAGTAGACTGTAATTGGTAAATTTGGCCCACCCACCTGTTGCCAATTAGTAATCTTGCCCGTGTAGATGTCTTTGAGTTGAGCGACAGTTAAACCTGGAATATTGAGATTGTGGTTAACTGCGATCGCTATACCATCAATGGCCACCGGAATTTCTTTCAAACTAAATTCTTTTTGTTTAGCTTCGGTATTTTCTTCAGCTTTCACTGAGCGAGAAGATTGAGAAAAAGCCAGTTGATTATCTATCAACATCCGAATCCCAGTTCCAGAACCGGCTTGGACTGAAGGAGGTTGAGTATAGCGTAAAGTAAACTGAGGGCACAGGCTTTCTAATACTGAGTCTACGTCTTTACGAATGGGTGCCCAGGTTGTACTACCACCATAGTTAAATGTTCCCTCTGGGAGATTTGGCACATTACATCTATTGTTGTTGACAAACTGGTTTATGGGATTACCTGTGTTGCTATTCCCGGAAGCTTTAGAAACAGTTCCGTTTAATTGCGCCCATCGTTCCATAAGAAACCATAGACCACCAAAGATTAAACCAATGGTGATGATAATGGCTAAAAAAAGACTAAGTGTTTCGTTTTTCTGAGACATTATGTAGCTGTTAGCACCAGGAGTTTTTTAAAGTAAGAGAGATAATAATTTATAAATAAGTCGAAATATGGCTGTCAGTGAAATAGCTACTAAGCCAGCTGCAACGGCTAAAATAACCACCGGCAGAATGTCAAGACCACCCCGTAAAAATGGGAGAAAAAAAATAATCGCAAAAGTAATTGTGGGAATAATTAATAAATCGAACTTTTCAATCCACCGCCTAGTTTGGGCAAAAATTAGTATACCTAAAATCAGGGCGGAAGTAGTAAAAACAATTATTGGTGATTTTACTAGACTGAAGAGGGCGATCGCGATTAATGCACCCTCAAATCCACTAAATGCCGCCCCAGCCAACAATTCCAATGTAGAAAATGCTGGTTGAGTTGATGAACGGCGGGCGAAAATACTGGAACCTTTGGATGCTTGTGGCGGGAGTGTTGCAGAGGGTGAATTAAGTTGTGTAGGCGCTAAAGCCTGTGAACTAAGGGCACGTAGAACTTCCTGCGCTGACTGAAAGCGCTGATTAGCAGCAGGTAGCAGCATTTTATCGAAAATGTCAGCAAGGCGGGGGTTGATATTTACTTGCGATCGCCATTTCCACTGATTGCTATAGGCATCAAATAGTTGAATTGCTTCCTGATGTGTTAACAAGGTAATCAGAGTGACAGCTAAAGCATATAAGTCCGTAGATGGAAATACTTGACCTCCAGTCATCTGTTCAGGCGGTGCAAATCCCATAGAATAAATTCCTGTGGAAGAAGCCGCAGAAGCAGCGTTTGTTACTTGCTTGACTGCACCAAAATCTAGTAGAAAAAGTTTACCATCACGACGACGCATGATGTTTGAAGGTTTGATATCTCTGTGGATAATGCCTCTGTCATGGACAAACTCTAGTACTTTCAGGATTTCTTGCAATACCTGTAACACTTGCTGTTCAGAGAATTTGCCTTGTTGAACTAATTCTTCCTCTAGGTTTTGCCCATCAATGTATTCCTGCACCAAGTAAAAAAATTGGTCTTCTTGTCCTGATTGCAAGCTATTAACTATTACTGGAAAGAAAGCAAATAAATCAGGAATTTGCTCGTGGTCGTTACCAAGCTGTGATAAAACTTCTGCTTCTCTCTCAAACATTAACTGCGCTTGTTGCAGTTGAGTTGGGGTTAAATTTCCCGCTGGTTGAAACTGCTTAACCACGCATTGACGCATTCCTGGTATTCGGCGATCACGTGCCAAAAAGGCTGCTCCAAAACCGCCCCTTCCCAATAGCTTTGTTGGCACATATCGACCATCTAGCATCAGTGGCATACCACAGGTAGTGCAATACTTTTGCTGGGTTGTTTTCAGTGTCGTAATATCGTCTAAATCGGCAAAATAGTTTTGTGGGCGTGGACAACGTGGACGAGTGCAGTAAACTTCCATTTTCGTGATTAGTCAAAATAATTCGTAATTGATAATACTCACCTTCTCTACGAGATGTTACGCCAATAGTGAGAAGCAAGCTACGTAATTCGTAATTAGTTCAGGTTACAGAGCAGCTAAATTTATTAATTGGAGAACAGGAAACTTTTTTCCTGATATCAAACCCTTGGCTTGTCTACGGCATCCTGTACAAAAATCGATGGGTTAATAATTACGAATTACGTTAGCGACAGAGAAGCGTTATTACGAATTATTTGGTCATTTACAAAAAAACAAAGGACAAATGACTAATAACCTGATTTTAGTCTTCGCCGGATAAGGTGGGTGTTGCTACCTCCAATGTAGTTAATACTATGTTTTTTTGTGCTAATTTTAACACATCTTGATTCCATCCTGGGTTAGCGAACTGGGGCAAAATTTCTTGACTAAAGGCTTCTGCGGCCTTGGATCTATAGCGATTGGGATTAAAAATCAGCCACAGTGTCCGTTTGACGACTACACCTTCAATGGGGGTACGGTGCAAAACGCCCATTTGTAGCTCTTTAGCGATCGCACTAGTTGAAACAAAAGCAGCCCCTAAACCAGATTGCACAGCATTTTTAATCGCTTCAATGGAATTCAATTCCATTTCAACTTTTAAACGTCTGGTATCAATTTCACAGCGTCCTAGCACTTGGTCAATTACTTTGCGGATAGTCGATTGGGAATCTAGGGCAATGAATTGTAATTTATATAGGTCTTCTTTTTGGATTTTTTCAAGTTTGGCGAAGGGATGAAAGACAGGTAGAATCAGGGCCAGTTCGTCTTCAGCGTAAGGAATAACTTCTAAAGATTCTGAGAGTTCACCGGGAATTTCACCGCCGATAATCGCCAGATCAACTTGTCCATTCGCGACACTCCAAGCAGTCCGCCGGGTAGAGTGGACGTGTAATTGCACTGCCACATCTGGATATTTTTGTCGAAACATACCGATCATTCTGGGTAAGAGATAAGTGCCAGTAGTTTGAGAAGCACCGACAATTAAAGTCCCACCTTGGAGATTTTGTAAATCCTCAATGGCGCGGCAAGTTTCCTGACACAGACTGAGGATTTTTTCACCGTAGCTTAAGAGTAAATGCCCGGCTTCGGTTAATTGGGCGCGTCGTCCTCCGCGATCAAATAAGGGGACATCGAGCTGCCGTTCGAGATTTTGGACTTGCAAACTGACGGCGGGCTGGGAGACGTAAAGACTATCAGCGGCACGCTTGAAGCTTCCTTCTTGGGCGATCGCTTTTAAAATACGTAACTGATCTAAAGTGAAAGGAAGGTCAGACATAAGGCTCAACCCACAAACTTTGAAAGGAGCGGATGCACACAACAAATCAGGTTTAGCAGCAATCAGCTGGGTATGATTTGTTGCATATTGAACTTGAAGGCTTGACTCGAAAAAGACAGTGGCACAACATCTTGACTAAAGTCCCCTTTTGAATACTTTGTGGTATTGGTTGTACTGAATTCAATTTTCTTTAAATTACTTCACTCATTTATATGCCGTTGATTTCTTGGTTGACACCCAGTCATTTTGTCATACTGGGGTTACAAATAGTTTTTGCGATCGCTCACAGTGGAGGCGCTGCTTTGCGTCCAAGGGCTGAAAAATACATTGGCCCAAGGCTTTATCGCATTCTCTTTGCATTAGTCAGCCTACCGTTGGCTGTGATATTAATTATTTACTTTTTTGGGCACCGTTATGATGGTTTGCAACTTTGGCAGGTACAAGGAGTGCCAGGAGTGCGAGAATTTGTTTGGCTGTTGTCAGCAATCTCGTTTTTGTTTTTATATCCTGCTACCTTCAATCTACTAGAAATTGCTGCCATTCAAAAGCCCCAAGTTCATCTCTACGAAACAGGAATTATTCGGATTACCCGTCATCCCCAAATGGTGGGGCAAATAATGTGGTGTGTTGCTCATACTCTCTGGCTGGGAACTACCTTTACCCTTGTGACTTCCATTGGATTGGTGTTGCATCACTTGTTTGGGGTTTGGCATGGGGATCGCCGTTTGAGCGATCGGTATGGCGAAGCTTTTGAAGCTGCCAAACAGCGGACTTCAATTATTCCCTTTAAAGCAATTATTGACGGGCGTCAATCTCTCTTATGGCAGGAATTTCTCCGACCTGCCTATTTGGGAGTTACCATTTTTATCGCTTTGCTTTGGTGGTCGCACCCTCTGTTACAGGAAGCAACTAGTAGGATAGGATGGTAACTCTAGATGATCCCCAGTGTCAGCAAAAATCCGAAATAGATGGAAATTTCAGCTTATCAATTGCCCCAAATCAATGTAGGATAAATTCAAACATCTATAAATGGGGGTGCATTGAGTCAGTTTGAAATCTATTGGTAGTCGTTGGTCAGTTGCCTTTAGTTGGAAAAACGTGGCAGATTCAGTTAAATCTCCAGGCAGCCACGGCAATCAGGAGTTTAACATCCAAAAAAGCCAGCGCGATTTCCACGGTGGCTTTTTTGTCAGAGACACATTAACGCGCTCATTTTTTCTATGTCCTGAAATTTTTGTCCTGAAAGCATCTATCGGCAGTTAATGACTTGCCAATCTTTCACTTCAGTCCTGATAGCTAGTTTTGATATAAAAACCTTATAATCCAAGAGGCGTCATGGTGTTTTCGGTTAGTGAGCGGACATTTACTCAAGAAGTTTTAGAATCTCCTATTCCTGTTTTAGTTAATTTTGAAGCACCCTGGTGTGGATTGTGTCGGATTATCCACCCACTATTGTTGGAATTTCAAGCCCAATGTGGGGAAGAAATTAAATTAGTTGCCGTTAACGCCGATCAAAATTTTAAATTGTCAACTACTTATAGGCTAAAATCACTACCTACTTTACTATTGATTAAAAATGGCACTGTTTACCATCGCTTGGAATGCTTTCGCGGCAGAGAAGATTTACGTCTAGCTTTAGAAGAGATTAAAGCCAGCTACAGCAATTGCCCGAAAATCTACGCTAGTTCCAAAGCAGTAGATTTAGAACGTCGATCAGCCTGAAGAGAGTGCTGAGTTGCGAGTGCTGAGTGGGGAATCTCAGTTCTTTATTTAGCACTCAGCACTCCTAAAAGGTATGGGGCATTGGGCAAAACAGTTCCTCTTTTCCGAGTTCTGTTAGGCGATAGCTAAGGTTTAGCCCGTGCTGAGTAGGGAATCTCACTTCTTTACTCAGCACTCAGCCTCAGCACTCAGCACTCAGCCTCAGCACTCAGCCTCAGCACTCAGCCTCAGCCTCAGCACTCAGCCTCAGCACTCAGCCTCAGCACTCAGCACTCCTGAAGGGTATGGGGCATTGGGCAAATGACTAATGACTAATGACCAAATCTAAAACCATGCTTAATACCCCACCCAATCAGCCTTGGGTGGGTTATTTTATGCTAAAGGGTGTGTGTCACAATTATTAACAGTTTCGACACACTAATCAAGAATTCTAAAAGTAGGCGTCAGTGATGGAAGTAATCTATCAGTATGCCTGGCTGATTCCAGTGTTCCCGCTTCTTGGGGCAATGCTGGTCGGTCTAGGGTTAATCTCGTTGAATCAGGTGACAAACCGCCTACGGCAGCTTAACGCTGTGGTGATTATCTCCATGATGGCAGCAGCTATGGGGCTGTCGTTTGCCTTGTTGTGGAGTCAAATTCAAGGACACGCGCCTTATCTCCGCACCTTTGAGTGGGCAGCAGCAGGTAATTTTCACCTGAGCATGGGCTACACTATCGACCACCTGACAGCCCTAATGCTGGTGATTGTCACAACAGTAGCCTGCTTAGTCATGCTTTACACCGATGGCTACATGGCTCACGATCCCGGTTACGTGAGGTTTTACGCCTATCTCAGTTTGTTTGGCTCCTCAATGTTAGGTCTGGTGGTCAGCCCCAACCTAGTACAGATTTATATATTCTGGGAACTTGTGGGGATGTGTTCCTACTTGTTGGTCGGCTTTTGGTACGATCGCAAGTCAGCAGCCGATGCCGCTCAAAAAGCCTTTGTAACCAACCGCGTCGGCGACTTTGGTTTGTTGCTCGGCATTTTAGGGCTATTTTGGGCAACAGGAAGCTTTGATTTTAATATCATGGGCGATCGCCTCGCCCAACTCGTAGAATCAGGTTCTATCAGCAATTTTCTCGCTGTCCTGTTTGCGATTTTAGTTTTCTTAGGGCCAGTGGCAAAATCAGCCCAATTCCCCCTCCATGTCTGGCTACCAGATGCAATGGAAGGCCCCACCCCCATTTCTGCCTTGATTCACGCGGCAACAATGGTGGCGGCGGGTGTTTTCCTCATTGCCCGGATGTACCCAGTATTTGAAGACGTTCCAGCCGCAATGAATGTCATTGCCTTTACTGGGGCGTTTACGGCGTTTTTGGGGGCAACCATTGCCATTACCCAAAACGACATCAAAAAGGGCTTGGCTTACTCCACCATTTCCCAACTGGGTTACATGGTGATGGCAATGGGCATAGGTTCCTACAGTGCTGGACTATTCCACCTGATGACCCACGCCTATTTCAAGGCGATGCTGTTCTTGGGTTCAGGTTCAGTAATTCATGGCATGGAAGGTGTCGTTGGACACGACCCCGCCTTAGCTCAAGATATGCGCTTGATGGGTGGACTGCGAAAGTATATGCCTGTCACGTCAATTACCTTTTTGATTGGTTGCTTGGCAATCTCTGGTATCCCGCCCTTTGCTGGGTTCTGGTCAAAAGATGAAATTCTAGGGAAGGCTTTTGAGGCTAATCCACTCCTCTGGTTCATCGGCTGGCTAACTGCCGGGATTACTGCTTTCTATATGTTTAGAATGTATTTCTCGACATTTGAAGGCAAATTCCGGGGTACTGACGAGAAAATCAAGCAAAAACTTAAGAAGGCGGCCGCGACAATTGTCCTGGAATTAGAGTCAGAAGAACTAGCGCCGAATTTTGGGCCTGGGGCGATGAAGAAAGGAGAATTGGCTGCCACTGGTGAGCATCATGATTCCCATGACTCCCACGGGCATCACAGCGACTCCCCCCACGAATCGCCGTGGACAATGACCCTACCATTGGCACTGTTGGCTGTGCCTTCGATTTTGATTGGTTTGGTGGGAACTCCTTACGCCAATTATTTTGAAGAGTTTATCTTTCCTCCTAGCGAAACCCTCTCCGAAGTTATAGAAAAGGCTGCCGAGTTCAATCCGACGGAATTCTACATTATGGCGGGTGCCTCAGTGGGAATTTCCTTAGTTGCGATTACCTTAGCCTCGCTGATGTATTTGCGAGGGAAGATTGACCCGGCTGCGATCGCTGCTAAAATCCAACCACTTTACGAGTTATCTCTCAACAAGTGGTACTTTGATGACATTTACCATCGGGTTTTTGTCCTCGGCTTGCGTCGCCTAGCTAGACAAGTTATGGAAGTTGACTTCCGCGTTGTCGATGGTGCTGTTAACCTCACAGGCTTTTTTACTCTTGTTAGCGGTGAAGGTCTGAAGTACCTAGAAAACGGTCGCGCTCAATTCTATGCCTTGATTGTGTTTGGGGCGGTTTTGGGCTTAGTGATTGTCTTTGGTGTCACCTGATTTTTATAGGGGTGGGCGGCTGTCCGCCCCTAAATTTTTTAAGAGTCTAAATTAGACTCCTTTTTTTGGCTGATAGTTCAGTAATTTAATACAAGTAAGTGGGCGTAAATAATTAAAGGTTTGTAGTGGGGACTTTAGTCCTCCCTTAAGGGCTAAAGCCCTTACTACGAGCAAATTCAATTGAATTTCACATTACTTAATATAGTTTGATTTATTCTTGCCCACTTACTTACAGTCTCCTAGATTACTCAAAAACCTCCTAGTTCAAAAAAAGGCAGCGAATAGGCAAATGATTAAGAAGAAATACATTTACTGGCAAGATGATGATATGTGGTTAGGTTATCTCGAAGAATATCCTGACTATTGGACTCAGGGTGAAACCGAAGAGGAGCTAAAAGAAAATCTACTCGATATTTACAGTGAATTAACAAGTGGAAATATCCACAATATTCGTAGAGTTGCAGAACTTGAAGTTTCATGAAACGAAGAGATTTAATTAGTAAGCTTGAAGAAATGGGCTGTATCTTCGTTCGTCATGGTGGCAAACATGATTGGTATCAGAATCCAATAACAAAAATTTCTCAAGCTGTTCCCAGACATAGAGAAATCAAAGAGCAACTTGCAAAACATATTATTAAGATGCTTAGTGATGAAGCTGGCTAACACTAAGTTAGAGCCGATCTTTGAAAGCGTCCGACGGGCGGTGCGTAACTCTTATGAATGAAAGAAACAAGTAAAATTCTCTTCCCTCTTGCCTTGTTTCTTAGGAGCCTAAAATTAGACTCCTTTGGCTGAGAATCAGCAATTAAATATTCAAGTCTTCTTTTACATCATCTGGCGGTTCAAACACAATCTCAAAACCTCCATTGGGAATAGTTCGACGCAAAAATCTTAAATGGTCGTCTGCATCTTGGCGGTTAGCAAAACGGGCGACGGTGTGAGATTGGGTAATCACTACAGTTTTTACGATCGCCCAAGGATGATTTTGGGCAATAACTGGTTTTATCATGGTGAATGTCTCCTTTTGTTAGGGAGCCAAGAGCCAGCAGGAAGCCTCGGAAACTTATTTGCTGGCTTTTGACAAGATTTGTAATTTTGTTGCCTGGTTGCGGTAAGTGTGAGTGTGTTTTCATCGCTTCTAAACACTCTCATCTCATAGATTTTGTGGTAAAAGCTGGGTTGCATCATGGTCGTGCAGTCCTGGGACAACTAGCCATAGCCACATCCGGCACTTGAATAAGCGCAGCGATGCCTACGGCGGTAAACTACGCAGTTCTTCAGGGAATATTTATGCAAATTAGGTTGTCGGGGTATACGTTGCTGTCAGGAGAGAGTAAGAGGGCTTTGGGTTTTGTGTTTTGAATCTTCATGCTCTACCGAATAAAATGTTTAATCTAAAAACAATATATGCGGTAAAGTATTTTTATGTAAATAGGTTTAGTTTAAATTTTGAATCCAGCTTGTTTTGCAATTAAGGTCAAATACTTAGATGTGGCTAAAGTCGGCTCATATACACTTTTTTCCCATTGGCTCACTGTTGCTTGTCGCACACCTAGCCTTTGTGCAAACTGCACCTGTGTTAAATCCATGTGCTGCCGCAATGCTTTGATTAATTCAGCATTCCACAGCACAGTATCACCCTGAAGCTGAACTTGATATTTATCAGGAGGTTTAAGAAATGTCACTTGTTGCTGATCAAAATCCACTTTCTCAACACGATATCCCGCTTCCATCCAAGCGTAAGCTTGTGATGAGCCTTGTTTGCGGTTACTCCACCATGCCTGTTTATTTCTTGCTGATTCAGGCAACACATCATTTATTAAAGTTTCAATTTCAGCAAATGATAAAGTTATTTCATTTTGCTCACTGCCACGTAAAAACTCAAGGAGTGGCTGGTATTTACTGCCCTCCTTCATGTCACCTCTTCTTCTCCTAATATCATGCGCTCAATGCGGGCTTTTGCTTCAGTGAGTAAATTTTCAGCTTCAGTATACAAACCTTTTGCTCCACTACATCGCCTGTTTAATTCATCTACGATTACTTGCTGAATTTTCATAGGTGGAATGGGAACGCGCAGATGTTGCAAGTCTTCTGCATAAAGGTGAGCAGTTTGACCTCTAGACATCTGGTTGATAAGCTCTTGAATAGGCTTAAAGGCATGAAGTTATTGCTATGAGAGACAGACTACACAGTAGATAAATGATATGGTATTCTGGGCAATCTCTTAAGAGAAAAATTAATATAAGCCCAAGATTCAGCAAAATAATAAGTTTATCACTAATTATAATTTAAAAATAATTCATGTATGTATTGTGAAAATCTAGTTTTTTCCCGTCATGCTATCCAACAAATGTTTTATCGTCGCATCAGCCAAAAAGAAGTAAAAGCTGCGATTTCTTATGGAGAAGTGATAGAAGAAAATCCTCATGATACACCCTACCCCAGTTATCTAATATTGGATTTTATAGAAGGTAAGCCGATTCATGTGGTATTTTCCTACGATGAAGCTACAGATACAGGATATGTAGTAACAGCTTATATTCCTGATGCTAATATTTGGTTGGATGGTTTTAAAACTAGGAAACAAAGATGATGAGATGCGTAATTTGTCAGCATGGAGAAACTAAACCAGGTTTAGTAACTGTGACATTAGAAAGAGATGAATGTATTATTGTCTTCAAAAAAGTTCCAGCAGAAATTTGTGATAACTGTGGTGAATATTATTTAAGTGATGCAGTTACCAAACAGGTTTTAGAAAAAGCAGAGTCAGCTATTAATAATGGAGCAGAATTGGAGATTATTAGATATGCAGCTTAGTTTTTTTATTGGCGTTTCTACTTAAGCTATGGGTTTGACTACGCGATCGCTCAAGGTAATCTTTGCGAAATCTCTCTTTTAGCAGATTGGGCAGATGCAATCAGTTGTTGTTGAGTTTTGTTAAATGATTTATTCCATTTGAATTCATCTTGCAAATCTTCTAGGTACTCTCGGAGATGTTCTGCAACTCTTTCTTGCACATCTTCAGATAAAGATTCCATCATCTTAATTACAGTAGCGATCGCTGGAGATGACATAATCGAATTTCCCTTATCAACTTTCACTGTCTATTTTACTAAAAAAACTCAATCAAATCGCCTACTGTAGTCCCAAAGCTCTGAAACTGGGAAAGTTTGTCCTGCTGCTGCTTGTCGCACAGACTCTTGCAAATCGGCTAATATTTGTGCTTTTGGCTCTTCTTCATCAATCCAAGCTAAACCACTGACATTATCAGAATTTATGGAACTTATAAGCTGTTGCCAAAGTTCTACAGGGACGAGTACATCTGTTGTTTCTCCATTTACGTTGGTGACATAACGAATTTGACTTTCAATTTGTGCGATTATCATAGGGTTAATTCTCCTGTTATGCTTTTTTTACACTAAATCCTTTTCTCTACAACCACCAAATAGCATATTGTATTTTTAGCGATGGGTTGGGCTACGCGTAGTAGACATCGCACATTCCTGAAATTCTAGTTTAGCGGCTTTTGTTAGGGTAAATTTTTGACTTGACTACCAGTATTTAAACTGACATTCTGCATTCCCTCAAGTAAAAATAGACTCCTCGGATACCAAACGGGGGATTGCCAATTTAATTAAATCAACCTAACAATGAAGGAAAAATTGCTAAAAAGCTGTTAGTTAATAACTAGTGACTTTTTGCCAAACATGATTTTGATAGCAGATTGATTGTGATGAATATAGCTAATTTCCCCTGGCTGACGACGATTATTCTGTTTCCGATAGCGGCGTCGCTACTTCTTCCCATCATCCCTGACAAAGAAGGCAAAACAGTGCGCTGGTACTCCCTCGTTGTAGGGCTGATAGATTTTGCACTAATTGTTTACGCTTTTTATACTGGGTATGATTTCTCCAATCCAGATTTGCAGTTGGTGGAAAGTTACCCCTGGGTACCACAACTGGGTTTGAATTGGTCAGTAGGGGCTGATGGCTTGTCCATGCCCCTAATTATTTTGACTGGATTCATTACTACGCTGGCGGTTTTAGCAGCTTGGCCTGTTACCTTCAAGCCCAAGCTATTCTACTTCTTGATTTTGGCGATGTATGGCGGTCAGATTGCCGTGTTCGCTGTCCAGGATATGCTGTTGTTTTTCCTGGTGTGGGAACTGGAACTAGTACCGATATACTTTCTGCTGTCGATTTGGGGAGGCAAAAGGCGGCAGTATGCAGCGACTAAATTTATTTTATACACCGCCGGCGGTTCGCTGTTTATTTTGCTGTCTGCCCTGACAATGGGATTTTACGGCGATACGGTGACGTTTGACATGAGATCGCTCGCCTTAAAAGATTTCGCCCTGAATTTCCAACTTGCCCTCTATGCTGGCTTCTTAATTGCCTACGCCGTCAAGTTGCCGATTATTCCCTTGCACACCTGGCTACCTGATGCCCACGGTGAAGCTACAGCCCCCGTACACATGTTATTAGCAGGTATTCTCCTAAAAATGGGCGGTTACGCCTTAGTTCGGATGAATGCCCAAATGCTCCCCGATGCCCACGCTTATTTTGCGCCAGTGTTGGTGGTTTTGGGGGTAGTTAATATCATCTACGCTGCCTTGACATCCTTTGCCCAGCGAAACCTGAAGCGAAAAATTGCCTACTCCTCAATTTCTCACATGGGCTTTGTGATGATTGGTATTGCCTCCTTCACCGATTTGGGATTAAGTGGGGCAGTCTTGCAAATGGTTTCCCACGGGTTAATTGGGGCGAGTTTGTTCTTCCTTGTCGGCGCAACTTACGATCGCACCCACACCCTAATGTTGGATGAAATGGGCGGTGTTGCTAAGAGAATGCCGAAGATTTTCGCCATGTTCACCACCTGTTCAATGGCTTCTCTGGCATTGCCAGGGATGAGCGGTTTCGTGGCAGAATTAATGGTATTTGTTGGCTTTGCTACTAGCGATGCTTATAGCTCTACCTTCAAAGTGATCGTGGTGTTCTTGATGGCAGTGGGAGTGATTTTAACTCCGATTTATCTGCTGTCGATGTTGCGAGAAATTTTCTACGGTAAAGAGAACGAGGAATTAGTTTCTCACCAAGCTTTGATAGATGCCGAACCCCGTGAAGTATTTATCATTGCCTGTTTGTTAATTCCAATTATTGGTATTGGTTTCTATCCCAAATTGCTGACTCAAATGTACGACGCTACAACTGTACAATTGACAGCAAGATTGCGTGATTCCGTACCGACATTAGCACAACAACAAGAAGAAACACTAAAGGTTTCTTTGAGTGCGCCGAGAATTGGTAATTAAGTTGCGAGTTTAAATACTGATTATTTTGAGGGCGGGTTTTCTACCTGCCCTTTTTTATGTACATTACTTAGATAGTTTAAATATTCAAAATATTCTTATTTTTTTCTAATGCCAAGAAGGTTTCCTCACCTTTGTAGAGAATATTAATTTGTCCTCCAAACACATCATCAAATGCTCAAATTTCATAAAAATAGGTTTTAAGCTGATTGATTTGTTTGCAACCAGTTAAGTAAATCTTCCATAGCAGTAAAATCTAACAAAGCTTCGCCAAGGGTTTCTAATTGATTTAAAGAAAGAGATTGGATGCGATTTTGTAATTCTGGTGATAATTCTCCCACTCGTCTTTGTAGTAATTTTAAAATAAGTCGTTGTTCACCTTCTTGTTCACCTTCTTTTTTACCTTCTAGTTTACCGCGCTCGTAGCCGATGCGCTCACCTGTAGTTACATATCTCATAGTTCGCTCCTGCTCAAATTGTTTAAACTCTTCCCAAAACTGATTTTCTAATGCCGTTGGTAATATCATAACCCAATCGATAAATCGATACAGATTACGAATATCCTGCTCTTCTAAGCCCAAATCATATAGTCTGCGAATTAAACTAAATTTCCATATTTTGCGCTGTTCGGGTGATGAGCGTGTCTGCTGCGTTTTCAAATGCGCCATGACGACAGTTGCAAATGGATTATCGCTATTTTCTAACTCGTGAAAGCGATTTTCGTAATCCAAAAGTTTAACACTGCCAAATTCAAAATTTAAGCGAGTATTGGGATAATTGTAACTGTAATTGCTTGGTCGCCATTCGCGGTTTGAATCGCAGAGAATTGCAAGGCTAATTGCTGGTCGCTCGAAGCGGTCAAATATGCGAAAGTTGTAGGTAAACATCCGCTTGGCAAAATTATCTTCTTTTTGTGCCTGAATTTCAACATGGATTAATAACCAAAGTTCTTCCCCTTGGGTTTGCCAAACTTTGACTAATTGATCGGCATATCGCTTACCCTGTTCAGCTTCACGAGCTATTTGCTGAAATTCTTTATCTAGAAATTCGTAGGGACGTTCCCAGTCAATTAATGCAGAAGTTTCTGGAAAAAAGAAATGCATTGCTTGGGGAAAATAAGCTTCTATAATTTCTTTCCAAGGGCTATCAAAATCAGCGCGTAGGCGTAGCCCGTCGTAGACATCGCTAATATCGGTCATATTCATCCAAGAAGCTGATTTTCGTCACATTTATGTGAATATTTTAATCCACAATTAATTGTCCCTCATATACCTACTTAATTATCGATAAATTTTCTACAATCAAGGTAGAATCAGATGTGGTAAAACCGCTAATGTTAAACTACAATCCGCTACATTGTTTGCCATCTTCCGAAGAACTACCCGACTCAGATGATACTGCTGTGGATAATGAACTACAAAATTTAATTCCCGGCTTGCTAAAAACGATACTAGCTTTGGTTTGGTGCGATCGCTGGGATTGGTTCTTTGGTGTTGATATGGGTATTTATTATGACCCAGAAAAACCAGCCGTTGTCCCTGATGGGTTTTTCAGCTTAGGAGTGAAACGCTTTATTGATGAGGACTTACGCCTAAGTTATGTGCTGTGGGAAGAAAAGAAGCTGCCAATTTTAGCGCTAGAAGTTGTTTCCCAAATATATCGAGAAGAATATAGTACCAAGAAAGAATTTTATGCAAAAGATTTAGGAATTTTGTACTACGTTGTATATAGTCCTCTTCGGCGTAAAAAGACACCTTTAGAAGTGTATCGCTTAGTTGATGGGGAATATATTTTAATGTCAGGAAATCCCGTTTGGCTACCAGAAATTGGTTTAGGAATTGGGCGAGAACGGGGAATTTATCAAGGTATAGTGCGGGAGTGGTTGTACTGGTATGACGAAGAAGGGCAAAAATTGCTGACACCAGAAGAACGCATCAGAGAGGCAGAAGAACGCACAGCTTTTGAAGAACAGCGACGGGTGGAAGTAGAACAACAGGTGAAAATCTTAACGGAAAGGTTGAATGCACTTGGCGTTGATCCAGAAACTTTGTCTTAGATTAACCAGATTTTGTCATGACAAGCGATGTCTAGGAGGGACTACGCCTACGCGCCTGCAACTCACTGATACAGAAATTCTGGACTTTCTTGATTACCTGAAGCTGCAACTAACCCAAAACTACTCAATTTAGCTTCTGTTGCATTAGTTTGCATTAGTTTTAGATAATTGCTATCGCTTGTCTATTGCATTGAGGTGTCAACTGGAGATAACGGCGATGCCTGCGGCAAGCCGCTAAAAATGCAATCCGCTGTAAATTGCTGGGTTTCCTCACGTCAAATCAATTTACCGTGATAAGCGATCACATTACTGTATAAATTATGTTCATGAACACTACTTCTATGAGCATAATATTTGTTGAATTATCTCAAATATTTTCTCAAATTCAATTATGTCAAACTCTTTAAAACCATCTTTCTCATTGTAAATATTATTTGCAAAGTTACTTTTGGATAAAGCTACTAAGTTACCAGTGTCATTTTGAATTTTATCTACATCTTGATCATATATTTTTTTATCATATTCTTCATTTAATTTAGGATTATTTAATGCATTGATATGCTTTTCTACTACCTTATTGGTTGCACTTTGTTTAGTAATAATGTCGATTTCGTTAGAAAAATAAAGTCTTTTATCTGAGTTATCTATAGTTTTAATTTCATCGTCTTTATAATAAAATTCAATAGAAATATTTGAATACTTTGTTCTATGTGATGGGATTGGTATACAAAAAGAAAAAACATTATTACCCCAATCCTTAAATAGGTTATTGCCATTGGCTTTTTTTATAATATCCTGACTATCCCTATCAAAAATAAATATTACTTTTTTCTCCTGGTGAGTTTTGGAAAATTGCTCACACATTTTAATTAATTCACCATCTCCCATTTGTATTTCATTTTCATATTCCAGAAATTCTATATCTAATTGTTTAAATTTTTCTTGTTTCTGTAATCTTATTAATGCTTTTTTTAAATGCTTCCAATCAGTCTTTCCCTCTGTAATAATTCTTGGCTTTCTCAAGACTAATATTTCTTGACTAATAGTCTTATATAAAGTCTTAAATTGCTCATTTTTTTCAATAAATATGTCATACGCTTTTTGAAATTCGCTAAATTCTGTAATTGTTATTTCATTACCTATAGGTAAATCAATTAGTTTCACTTGATTATTATAAACTGCATCTAATCCCAAAATAAAAAACGGAGAATGGGTAGTAATAAGAAATTGTATTTTAGGAAAAAACTTTAATAACTGTGGAAGTATTTCTTTTTGTAATTCAATATGAAGATGTAAATCTATTTCATCTATTAATACAATTCCTGATATATCAGATGTGTTATGAGCTTGACTATTATTAATATAATCATATTCTTTGAGTATTGAAGCAAATAATGCTAATAGCATCATTTCTCCTGAAGATAGATGAGAAAATGAAGGTGATATGTTGATTTCATGCTCATTTTTAATTTTTATTATTATAGCTATATTTCTTTGATTTTTTTCATCCACTCCTATTCTGGCATACTCAATATTTTTATACTTTACTTTGTAAATTATTATTAGTAATTTATTAATAAGTTCAAGTATATCTGTATTCTTGCCGGAATAACCTAACCATAATTGTTCCGACGAGCCTGATGGTGTAAATCTTGTCTCGATTCTTTTTTCATAAATTGCTTGATCTAGTAAAAGATTTAAAATCCATGCTTCTATCTCTTTCAAAACATTGTTTTTTACAATATTCCTATCTGATACTCCTATAATTTTTTCAGAAAATTGAAAATCAATCTTAGCACTCTTCCCTAACCATGCCGATTTTTCATATCTAGTTGGTGGAAAATATAAAAAAATATTATTTTCTAAAGTTCCTATAACTTCATTTATTGGAGATGTTCTTTTATAAAAACCATGTTCTTGGAAGATATTTTCATTAATATCAAAATTAATAAATGCTTTTGTCGAGTAATTTGAATTAAATGTAGAATATGACAAATTAGTAACTAATTCTGTATAACTTAATATTTTACCATATGATTCAAAATCAATATTTACATAACTAAAGTCTTTAGAAGCTTTTATATAATTCTTACTGCCTATTCTGAAAAAATGATTTTCTTCTACTTCCTGTAATTTTCCATATTTGCTTCTTTTTAGTTCAATAATTCCATCAACTATAAACGATAATAATAAGGTTTTTCCCGCACCATTCTTACCAAGAAATATTAAGGGGCAAATTGGATATGAATTATTATTGAATTCTAAATTTAAGCTTATATTATCTATGGGACCGTAATTCTGAATCTGTAAATTTTTAATATATATCTAAGTCTGTCACTCACTTTTTATTATTCTATTTGAAATTGCCAATTAACTTTATGCCAGCACTAAAAGCTAGGACTAAAACTACCAATAGTTGAATCAATTGGAATGTTCAAAATTTTAACGATACTAGTATAGCGTTTTGAAGTGAGAGAATAGCGATCGCCACTATATGTTGCAAGACAACTTTCACAAAACAATGAGCAAAGAAAATATTACGTTTCGGATAGATAGCGATCGCAAAGCTGCACTTGATGCGATCGCAGCTGGAATGAATCGCGATCGCAATAGTTGGGTTGTCTGTTCAATCCACAAGTTAAAATCTGCTTTATAGGTTGCGCTCATAGCCTTTATCGATCAGCTGCATAGTTTAAGCCAAAATATCCTTATTTTCCGATGCGCTCAAGTTCCTCTCGCAATACTCGCCGTAATGTCTCTTCTAACGGTTCACGGCGTTGCTGAATGTACTCACGTAAGGCATCGTTAATCAAAGTTTGGTAATTTCCCCCACCTGCCGCGTGAACTTGGTCACGAAACCATGCTAGTACTTCATCATCTAGGCGAATTGTAATTCGAGTTTTGCCTGTTGGTGTTGATTCAATCGCTCCCCGCTTGCCCTGGCTAAAATCATACTCAGCTTCCATCACTTATCCCTCCTCATACTGCTTTTGTTCATAGCGCGTAGCTTTACGGGCAGAAATAAATCGAATTTCATCATTGCACCATGTATACACAACTACTAAAACTCGACTCAAAGCATCTATCCCAATAGTGATAAATCTCTCTTCATTAAAACGTTCATCTATGATGCTAATTGCTAAATCGTCAGAAAACACGGTTACTGCATCAGCAAAGTCAACTCCATGCTTGCGAAGATTGGCTGCTGCCTTATCTCTATCCCACTGATACGCTATCTCAATCTATTGTATGCACATTCGTGCATATTATTAGAGGAGGAGTACTTAACTGATGTACTTCTGTGTGTTTTTTTCAAACCTCAAAAATCTTCATCATCAACAAAAAATTCGGCATCGTCTTCCAATCGAGAATTACCCTGCCCAATACCAGCAAGTCCCCACAGAGGTTGCAACAGTGCCATGCCAATTAACCCGACAACGGCACTAAAAGCTAGCACTAAACCCATTGGTATTTGAATCGATTGGAACGTTAAGAATTTTAACGATACGGGTGTGGCATTTTGGACTGAAATAATTGCGATCGCAATTACCCAAACCGCTACAACTAGAGATGTCAAAAAAGGAGCGAGAGTTTTCATAGTTTGATTGAAGTGAGGAGTTAGGAGTTATTACAGCTATTTTCAGCTAAATAGACGACGAGGTAGCGCCCTTAACTGAACCATATTGCCCTGTACTACTGTAAAACTAGTACATCATGGCAAAAATTTTCTTTCACCTCTTTATGTACTAAATTCTGAATTAGGGAAACTAATTGATCGAGGTCGAAGGGTTTAAGTAAATATTCTTCAAACTCTACATCTGGAATTTGATCATAAGTACCTGTGGTAGAGGTTGAAGTCACAATAATTGGGATATGATTTCCATTGTCAGCTTTTATAACATGCAGTGTATTGAGCAATGTATAAATGCTTTCACCTAAAAACCTGATTTCAGAAACCAGGATGTTAGGTGTGAACCAACTCAGGATTTCTAAAGCTTCTCTTATGGAACCAGCAGTAATTACGTTGGCGCTCAAGTCTTTGAGTAAAAACGCGTACAAATCTCTACTATCGCGATCGTTGTCTACAACGAGTACTTGTACACCTTGAAGTATCCCATCTGCCAAGCAAAAGTCATTGATTAAATTCATAATAAGACCTGCAATTAGGACTTTAAGGGGAAAGCGATCTGAAAAACCCTTAGTTTTCAGGAAACGAGACAACCGAATAGGTCAATTAACAATTCAAAATTCAAAATTCAAAATTCAAAATTCAAAATTAAAGACATTTCAGATGGGGATTTAGCGAGAAACGCGGTCTTGGGCTTTGCCCAAGTGGAGCGATTTCTCAAGACAAACCCCGACTCAAATGGGTACTACATCTAGATTGCAGGTTCTTAAACCCCTTAATTTACGATAAAAGTAGGTAGGCACAAATAAACCCAATTATGTAACGAAATACAAAATGCTTGAAACCCTTGCAATTGCTTGACTTTGTTTCGCTCAGTTCGCAATGACATAGTTCTAAATTTTCTTGCCTACCTGACTTGAAAGTGCTGAGTACTGAGTGGTGAGTAAAAAATACTAATCCCCAGTTCCTCTTTCATCTGTTCTGGTGTAAGCAGTTCATGATGGCTACTTAGCAGAGAACCACTTAATGGTTAAAATTACGCGGCTCGATTCTTGTACTATGAGCTAGTGTTGTTTGATTTCTTACATGAGTTGATTAACTACGACACAAAACGTAGGAAAACTTTTCAATTAATTGAAAATAGCTATAAAAGTTTAACCAACAAAACTATTGCCATTCCCTATCCTCAAGTTCCTTTTGAGGTAATAATAAGGTCGCTTCAATTTCTTGCCTGATAGCAGCCGTTACTTCACAATTACTGTGCAGGCAATCGAGTAGTAACTTATTTGCATCATAGTAGCGTTGCAGCACTTGCTCTTGTTCAGAGCTAAACTGCCACTCGTGGTTAATATTGCGATAATTAACGACTGTCTTCTTTACCTGTTTAGCCCAAGCTGAATAGCTCGTTTGCGACCATAGCTCAAACCGTTGTTGACTTTGATCAGAATTTGGCAATTGGTCAGAGAGTTGTTGCAGGGATTTATGGAGTCCTACATCCAGAACAATACCCAGAATGTTGCTCATAGCTTCTCCACAGGCGTGGATGTGAGCAAAGTCTTGGTTTCCATCAATTGCACACTCCAGCAGCAGGTCATCTAATGCCGCATCCAGAAACATCCCCTGGTCGAGGGTGCTGGCTAAGGCAAAGTGAGAAGCTATATGAGGAGTCCGACTCAAGGCTAGGTAAAATGCTCGAACTGTTGCATCTTTTGCTTGGGCGGGAATGGTGCGAGATTTTTGGCTGGCCCAGGTCAAAAAATCTTGTAAATAAGGGTCTTCGGCAACCAGTGTATCAATCTGTTGCTTCATTAACTGTACCAATCCGTCTGCACTTCTGAGCATGGTAGCGGTTAATAAGAAGATTTCCCGCCAGTGGGGGTCAGTGATATGATTGACCAGACCAGAGAGCGCTTGTCCAAATGCCTGTAGATTATGGCTGGCAACTATTTTCCTTGCCGTGAAGTATTCTTGAAAGGCCAGATAGGAGAAGGAAAAAATTCCCCGCGCCCGTTCTGCCAGTAGCCCATGTTGAGCCTCGATTGCTTTCAGTGCCGCTTCGCTTTCTACTTGCAGTTCATCTGTATCCATTGGTATTTTGGTCAGATTTTGAATATAGTCACCAATGTATTGCTCAACGATGCGTTGTTCAAAAAAGTATTGACCTTGCTCAAATGTAGCTGCTGCAATCTGACTCAGTAATTTGAGCTTTTGTGGTAATAAAAACCCTCGGTAAACCTCATCCCGTTCAATGCCTCTGGCTTCATCCCATTTACCCAACAGAAGGTCTAGACCTTGTTTATAAAAATCAGTCCGCTTAATCGGAAATTTATCTTTACCGTGAAATATCCAACAGGCAAGATGCAGAAATAGGGGTGTGACGATGAGTTGGCGAAATTGCCAGTTTTCAGGTAACTCCAGCTTCTCAAGAAACTGAACGGACTGCGCCTGACCATCTTGAATGTTAGTCTTGGTAAATGCCACAAACCATTTTTGAGCGAATGCTCGGATTTGTTCTGAAGTCAATGGGGCAATTTCAACATCGGTAAAGCCTCGGAGTCTAAGTTTTTGAGATGCTGTTCGACAGGTGGCCACGAAATGATTTTTGTGATACTTCTCTGAAAATCTGCGAATTTCGCTTAAGACAGCATTGCTTTGTTGGTTAAGAATTTCATCCATGCCATCAAGCAACAATAACACTCTGCCTTCACTAAGCAAGGTTTCGATGACTGAGGTATCTGAAATTTTAGATGTGAAAAACTCCTGGCTGATGTACTTTAATAGACTAAAGTCTTTGCTAATCTTAGACTCTTGGGCAAAATTTCTCAGTGTGATGAAGATGGGTATCTGATGCGCTGCAAATGCACCGTGGTTACACTGAATGGCGAGATATTGCAAAAAGGTGGTTTTACCTACTCCTGGTTTGCCTAGCACCCTGAGTTTGGAGTATGTTTCAACTACATTCATCCCAGGTATCTGGTTCTGGTCAATCTCACCTAAGCCAAAACGGTCAAAGTCTTTGGGATCAAGATTTTGCAAGTCACTGATTTCTACCCACTGTTGACTGGCAATTTGCTCCAAAATATTCACATCTATATATATGTCATCGATCGCAACGGGATGGCTGACATCCAATAACTGCAAAATACCACACTGGTCTTGAATTTTGTCGAAACGTTGCGATCGCACTTGCTGCACTAGTTTATCAATATGCACCACAGGAGGCTGGGGATATTCTTCTAGTTCTAAGAATTCTGCCGGAGGATTAGTAGCAATTTCGCGCCAATTCAGTTCTAAAACCAAGCAAATCTCAATAAAGGTATGACGCTCAACCGGACGGCCACTAAAAAACCGCCAAATCGGTTGTCTAGTCTTGAGGTTGACTTCCGCTGCTAGATTGTCTTGTGTCCACCCCTTGCGAGCAAATGCTCTTTTAGCCTCTTGAATACCGTTGAGTGATGCTTGGAGCGATCGCTTGACCATAGGACAAAACTTTGCTCCTCAAATCATGAACTTTAACTTTTATTAATATCTGCAATCTTATCGCTTTCTTTATGATAATAACATTCTGCTTACTTAAAGTTATACAAAAATCCAGAGTATACTCTCAATTTTTTAACTTTTTGTATCGAAATCAAACGCTATACCTTATCTTATACATTTTAATCTTTTCATAAGACTTAAATTCAAACACTTGCCTGCAATGCTTGAGCGTTAAAGAAAGGGTTACTTAGTAATTATTTGCTTGATATAGATAGATATCTATCTAGAAAATTTAAGTAGCAAAAATCGCTAGTTTTTTCTATGCTTAGATTTTGTTTATTAACTCCAAGTGAAATAAAAAATATGAGCTTATTATCAATCAAAAAAATATACAACGTGATTAAAATTGCTGAATTAGTTTATGGAACGATAGAAGATGATATAACAAAGCAACCAGAAACCTTTATAGACAAATTGTCTAATTATTTACAAGATTTCAACATTCCAGCAAGATATTCGGTAAACATATTACACAAATATATAAATGAATTTACCGATGAAGAAAAAGCAGAGGTAATAGCTTTGATGTGGCTTGGTCGAAGTATATCACATGGGAAATTAGAAGACTTCCCCCATTTCGTTAAAAAAGTATTGGAAATTGTACCTCAAAATCAGGCAACCAGTTATATTCTCGAAAGACCCCTTTTAGCAAAATATCTACGAGACGGGCTTCAAAAACTAGATATTTCGACTTTTGCTTTATCGTGAGAAATTGTCAGGACATGAGGCTGACACTGCTTAATTACAGCAATGATGTCTCTGGCTTCTTCTTGATATAAGTCTTCGACGTAGCCACTTCTAGAAAGTTGTGCCTCTTTTTCACTATCAAAAGGGCCAAAGTAATAAGTACAGCGCGGAACGGCGGTGTTAATTTCTACCCACCAGGCAAACTCTGATTGATTAGATTGAAATGAATTCATGAGGGATACCAATGATTAATTAAACTCGATCAAAGATAGTTTTTATTTCTAGATTGCTCTAGATTTTTTGTTAATGTGACGTGAGTTGGACAAGTCTTATTTGACCTCTCCCCCAGCCCCTCTCCGTGTCGGAGAGGGGAGCAAAAAGCTTAATTTTTCGTTGCTCCTCCCTTTCCGTTTCGGAGAGGGAGGTTGGGAGGGAGAGGTTCATCGAACTCACGTTAATGTGTATTTTTCTAAACTGGCATTTTCTGATAATAGACGTTTCATTTTAAAATCCTAAATGTCTTTATTTATCAGGTAACTTTGAAGATAAATGATGTTGATATCCAAAGTATTTACTAAAAAAACATAACATAGACCTAAGAGGTTATTTGAAAAGTATTTAGCTGTGATTTTAGGCACTTGTTGATCCCCCCTAACCCCCCTTAAAAAGGGGGGAACTGGAATCAAAGTCCCCCAATTTATCGGGGGATTTAGGGGGATCTAAAACGTTTTGCTACTAAGAAAAAGACTTTTCAAACATCCTCTAAAGCTATTTTCAGGTAAATATAGCGGTTCTCAATTGCGTGAAATACAGACCTAACCCCCAGCCCCTTCCCTGCGAGGGAAGGGGAGTGAGCATCAAAGCCTCTCTCCTTTTAGGAGAGAGGTCAAAATGTATTGCTTCCATTCGAGAAGCGCTATAGGGGTACAGCATTGGTCATTGGTGTCAACTGAAACTCCTTTAAAACCTCGTTTCCAGCCGGAGGCTGGAAATGCAACTCAAAAGCGGCTCCGCCTCAAAGACGAACATTCCCAGTCTCCCACTGGGAACGAGACAATCTAAAAGCTATTATTATTAACCGAAACCTATGAAAAGTTGAGTTACTTAAAATATATCTAGATAGTTATGAGTAGTTACTATAAATAGTTTTTATCTCACAAACATTATTGGCTATCTATATATTTATCGAGGAATCAACAATGATGTGGAAGACACCGTTATCATCAGCAGCATCGGGTTTTGATCTTGCGGATCATAATCTGTATTTAAACTATTGAAAGGGTCAATTTTAAAATTTGAGCCTTCAATCGGCTTCATCGGTATTACCTTGCCAGAAACGACATGATACCTCACGAGTTCCTGAATCTTATTAATATTTTTAAGCAACCTCTCTATAGTCTCTGGTGGTAGATTTGCAAAAGCTTGGTCTGTGGATGCAGAGGCGATAAACGAGTCAACACCTTTGAGAGTATCTATCAGATTCGCAGCCTTGATTGCATCAATTAGAGTGCTAAAAGAACCAGCGTTAACGGCAGTATCAACATTAACCATTTATTTCACTTGGTTATATATAATTTGCTAATTCTTTATAAGATAACATTCTAGTGTTAGAAATCGTGTTTGAATAAGCGGTTGAGTAATGTATAAATTGTATGATAAAAGCTAAAAAAATTAAATAATTAAAATACAGCAAAATTTAGAAGTTAATGGAAAAATCTTGTTAGTGACAATTCAAAATTTTTATCGTAGATTAAAGGGTTTAAGAACCTGCAATCTACATGTAGCACCCATTTAAGTCGGGGTTTGTCTTGAGAAATCGCTCCACTTGGGCAAAGCCCAAGACCGCGTTTCTCGCTAAATCCCCGTTTGAAATTTCTTTAATTTTGAATTTTGTTAGCGCAGCGTTAACGAGTCATCGAGCGTCACGAGCGTCATTTTGAATTTTGAATTGTTAACCGGTTGGTACTGCATTGCGGAAACTGTAACCTATTAAAGAGTGTGGATTAAATAAGATGCAAAATGTCATCCTCTCTCTAGCTTCCCTCTCCTTTTTCTGACTTTTCACGTTATGTGGAAAAGTCCACCAAAAACCTAACCCCCTACCCGACACGGGAAGGGGGAAAATTCAAAGTCTCTCTCCTTTTAGGAGAGAGAAATAGAAGTGAGGTTTTCCAGATGCCGTGAAAAGTCAGATCCTTAATCAGTCGGCATTCGACAAATAAGTAAAAACAGAGCAGAACAAGTGAGGTACTACCGCTTTTTGGACAATGAGAATATACGATAAACGAGCGCGGAGGGATTTGAACCCCCGACCCACAGAACCGGAATCTGTTGCTCTATCCACTGAGCTACGCGCCCTCATTATTCCCGATCATAGCACGTCTGTGATAAAGTTTGCGGTCGAATTGGCAATGACTTAAAGATAATCAGTGGGGTTGACTGGTGTACCATTGCGACGAACTTCAAAGTGGAGGTGGGGGCCAGTTGAGAAACCTGTGGAACCGACAGCACCGATCGCTTGTCCCCGTTCAACTGTTTGTCCTTCGGTGACATACAACTCGCTGGTATGACCGTAGAGTGTCGTCAGCCCATTGCCGTGGTCGATAATTACTGCTCTGCCATAGCCGCCATACCACCCAGCAAAAATTACTTTTCCTGAGTCGGCTGCCCGAATTTTACTGCCATAACTGGCGGCAAAGTCTAAGCCGGCGTGAAAGCGACGATAGCCAAGAATAGGGTGTATCCGCCAGCCAAAGGGACTGCTAGTAGGAGCATCGCTGGGATATGTCATTACACCAGTTCCCCGGATGATGATATTTGTACGGCTGTTGGTTTTTGTTTGGGCTTCTTCTGACGATCTGGCTTCTGCTACCTTTTGTTGAATCAAGACTTCAAGATTTTTCGATTCCCTTTCTAGCTGATTTTGTGCCGCTTCCAAGGCCAGGCGATCGCTATTTAGGCGTTGAATTAATTCTGATTGCGATTGTGCCTGGGTTTGATAATCGGATTTTTGTGCCAGCAGTTGCTCACGAATCAAGGCAATTTCATTTTTTTGCTGTTCTACTTCCGTTTTTTGTTTATCGATCAGCTTTGCTTGGGTGTTGAGTTTTAGCAAAATTTTCTGGTCTGCCTGATAGACTAACTTCAACTGATGACGACGGCTGAAAAAGTCGCTGATATTTTCACTTTCAAGCAAAACTGCCCATCCAAAAGAAGCAGGCGATCGCTGGAGATAACGCAATCGTGCTACTGTTGCTACTTGACGCTCCTGATATGAACGTTCCGCCACATCTAAATCAGCTTCTAACTTCTGGAGACGCTGGGCGGCGAGTTGTAATCGTGATTCGCTCTCTTGAATGTAGCTATCTGTAGTTTGCACATTTTGCTTTAAGCCAGTGAGGTTTTTTTGAGCCTCTCGTTGGAGATTTGTTAAGCGATCGCGATCTTGAACCACACTCTGATGCTGCTGGTTCATCTGTTGTTGCTGTTGTCTCAAATTATCAATAGACCCTGTGGATATTGCGTAGGCTGGAATTAATGCCAAACAAATGTACAAAATGCAGCAAAATGCAATTGAGAAACAGCAATAAATCTGCTTTTTTTGTAGAAATCGCGCTCTCATAGTGCGAAGCCCCACCAAAACTATGCTTTCAAACACTATGAGGATTATTCCCAAAATCTGATTCACCCACTCCAACGCATTATTAAATTGGTATGCCAAGTTGTAACACAAGGATTCCAGCTATGTCAGCATTGAGCAAATATATTAGCAGGTGGTATATATGAATGCACGCATAGTAATTCTCTTAATTACTTTGGTGTGTCCAGGTTTAGCGGTGGTGGGAGTATCCTTGTATTGGTTTAATCTCGATTATGCAGCACTGATCAAAGCTGAAAGATATGTAGAAAAGCTGGTAGAGGTGGGAAAAGTAAATGATAGACAGTTAGAGTATGCCTATCATCGTACCTACATTCATCGCATCAACGTATTTGCCGATGGTACTTGGGGATTGCTAGGAGGCGTAATTACAGCGCTAGGGATACATGGATTAGTCAGTATTAAAAAATAGGTGGGGAGGGGGGAGATGAGGGAGATAAACAAAACTCCTAACTCCTAACTCCTAACTCCTAACTCCTAACTCCTAACTCCTAACTCAGCACTCAGCACTCCTAACGCCCCATGCCCATTAATTACGATTAACTTTCCAGTTTGCCAAATCAGTTAAAGAGCGATCGCGGTAACGTCCGTAACGCTCTGGTTTACTTTTGATTTTCACTCCTAAATCGGGAAAAATCCCAAAGTTGGGCGGCATTGGTTGGAAATGCTTGGGCGAAGCAGAACTAATAAATTCCAATAACGCACCCATCATTGTTGTTGGTGGTAAAACCAAAGCTTCTTTACCCAAAGCTAACCGCGCTGCATTAATTCCCGCCAAGCAGCCACCCGCAGCCGCAGCAGTGTAACCTTCAGTACCAATCAATTGTCCAGCAGCTAATAATGTCGGACGCGCTTTAAATTGCAAGGTAGGATGCATTAACTGGGGAGCATTAATAAAAGTGTTGCGGTGCATCACTCCCAACCTCACAAACTCCGCTTTTTCCAAACTGGGAATTAGCTGAAATATGCGCTTTTGTTCACCCCAACGCAGATTAGTTTGAAATCCTACCATATTCCACAGTTGACCGGCTTTGTCTTCTTGTCGCAACTGCACCACAGCATAAGGACGTTCCTCTGTGCGAGTATCTGACAATCCCACTGGTTTTAGGGGGCCGTAACGCATGGTATCTTCCCCCCGATGTGCTAATTCTTCTATGGGTAAACAAGCTTCAAAAAATTTTGCTGTTTCCCGTTCAAAACCCTTGAGTTCTATTTGTTCAGCTTTACAAAGTTCTTCTCGAAAATGCAAGTACTGCTCTTTATTCATTGGGCAGTTGAGATAAGCAGCTTCGCCTTTGTCATAACGTGATGCCATAAAAGCAATGTCACGGTTAATCGATTCTCCAACAATAATCGGACTCGCTGCATCGAAAAAGCTCAGGTATTCCATGCCTGTAAAGCGGAGCAAATCTTCTGCTAAGTCGGGACTAGTTAAAGGCCCGGTTGCTAAAACTACAATTCCTTCGGGAATTGCAGACACTTCACCCCGACGGAATTCAATTAAAGGATGACTAGCCAAAGTTTCAGTCAAGTCTTGGCCAAATTGTCCCCTGTCCACAGCTAGCGCTCCACCAGCCGGGACGGCGTGTTCATCAGCTTTGGAGATGACGATAGAACCTAGTTGGCGTAACTCTTCGTGCAATAATCCTGCTGCGCGATCGCTTGCCATTGCCCCAAAAGAATTACTACACACTAGTTCTGCTAAATGTTCTGTATGATGAGCAGGACTAAATCGCTTTGGACGCATTTCATGCAGAATTACTGGTACTCCAGCCTGAGCTATTTGCCACGCTGCTTCTGTTCCAGCTAGTCCACCTCCAATTACTTGTATCGCCTGTTTTTCCATAGTTAAATTTTTAATTCCCATATATATAAGTATCCATCAGCATCACAGAAATGAAGAGTGCTGAATTCTGAGTGCTGAGTTCTGAGTACGGCAAATATTTTAGTACATTTGTACTAAAATGCTGCTACAATGCCTTACAAGTCAGCTAGCCTTACTTGAGGTAGTAGTATGAAAAAAATTCAAAACACGGACAAAAAGCCCATTTTGTTGAAAGTTTCGCTGTTGCAGCCGACATCTGTAACTACTGCTATAGTGCCACTGCAACCCCAAGAGCAAAAAATCATCAGTGAACAGGAGCGTTTAATCACGCAAGTCGAACGCATTAATCAGATGGCAGGGGAGTTAGAAGCAGCGATATTGGAGTTGAAAGCGATCGCTAACACACTGAATACTCAAAAACGTTACCCAATTCTAAATCAGGAGGAATACAAAAATATTTGTCAGTATTTCGCAGTTAGCGTCCCTTGGGTGAGACGAAAGCCGGATGAATCATTTGTTTTGACAACGCGAAGAGTTGATTTATTCCGAGCCGAAAGGGAAGCCGCACTCCTAGCACAGCAACTTCGTCAGCAAACCAAAAAAAGATTAGCATCGCAGCGACACAAAAAAAACAAGAGTCGCGCTAAGAGGGTGTTTGAAAAGTTTTGAGGAGTCAAATGTTATGCTAATCGCCTTACCATGATCCGAATCATGGCAAGGTAAATAAATAGTAACTCATAGTCTCTCACCAATCGGCGGCTTTTGACTTGGTTCCCAACAAGAATTTTTTAGCTCTGCCGATTAAGCTAGGCTCTGAAAAAGATTCAAAGTCAGTATCTTATTTTTCTCTCATCAGATTTATAAAAAAGCGCTATTTAGATAAGGCAAATTTGTTCTGTTAATCACTACATCAATTATCTTACATCTGGAAAAATAGATGGCTTGGTGATATTTTTGAAAAAGAATGGTACTATCTGACATGGCGTAACCATTACGCTAAAAGATTTCCAAATAAAAAATACTCAACTACTTCTTGTGGCATGGGCATATCGCCCATCTGCTCTTTGCTGCGGGTAATAAGGCTCGATTTTCGATGACATCCTCTTCGGTAACTCTGGAGCCAATGTGCTTAATGGCGATAATGGAAATGATATTTTGTATGCTGGTGTTGGTGGTACTGATACTTTAACTGGCGGACAAGGCGCAGATATATTTCTTTTGCAGTTTGGAAAATCATTAGTATCAGTAGGCGATCGCATTACCGACTTCACCATTGGCACAGATAAAATTGATTTAGTGAATCAAGGTGGATTAGCCGTGAATGCACCTAGCAGTTTTTCCCGCGCCGCCGATAGCACTGCCACCACCTTACTAAATTTAGCCAATCAGGTATTTACCGATGTAAATGGAGCCTTAGCCGGAAATCAAGCTTTAGGGGTGAATGGTGCAGTCTTAGTCAAAGTCACAAGTGGAGCGATCGCTGGAACTTATCTCGCAATTAACGATAGCATTGCTGGTTTTCAGGCGAGTAGTGATGTGTTGGTCAATTTAACGGGATTAACAGGTACTTTACCCGCGCTGGGAAATATTGCAGTGAGCAGTTTCTTTATTTAGTTGGAGAAAATACCCTGATTTTCAAGCTAACCTGCCAAATGTGGGTTAATATCAGGTTTGACTATTGAACATCCAAAAAAAGATAACCTCCTGGCTGCTTGAACCAGGGGTATAAAAACAAATTGATTCATCTTTACAAGCGTTGTAACAGGCTCAAACCGTGGGTATCAGTACCACAGGTATTGAAAAGAAAGTACTCATCAGCCAATTTTTGCACTTGTTCTGATTCCACGACGCTGGGTTTCCAGGGGTTAGGGTTATTGTAGGCGTAGAAAGTTTCCACGCCATCGATACCTTTTTGGGCAGCAGCGGGAATTAAGTCGAAATGCGATCGCTTGTAACGAGCCGGATGAGCCAAAACTGCCAATCCCCCAGCTTCATGAATTGCGGCAATTACGTTACTTGCCTGATATTCTTGCCCTGTAGTCGGCCTTCTTTGCAGATAGGGTTTCATACTAGGGTGTTCTGTTCCAAAAGCGTAAGCCAAAATGTGAACTTCTGTATCCAAAAGATTGGCATTGATTTCCACACCACTCCACAAGTAAGGAGTGCTGGCACCAGAATTACTCCACTTCCAATCTTCTAACCAAGCAAGTGATGCTTGATAGCCGATAATACCATGATGGTCAGTGATAGCTAACCCTTTCAGCCCAATAGCGATCGCCTGCTCCATCAATGCACTCGGCTGCAATCTGCCATCCGAGTAGACAGTGTGCATGTGAAAGTTGAATAACTTTGGACAACTATGTGCATCAATGTTATGGAATACTTGCTTCAAAAGTTCTGCCGAAGCAGTAGTCCGGGCCAAATTTACAGCCATAACTCCCTCTGAACAAAAATATATATTCTTAACACACTAAAACGCTACATCTACAGATAAGAAAGATCCACCACTAAAAAATTAGTGTTGGTTGCTACTTTCTCAGCTTTCTCAGCAAATTTTTCAATATGTTAAGACTACGTTAGCAAATCTTAATCTCAGTAGTCATGGGTAATTTGAACTACTTTATTTTTAAGTAGTAATAAATATTGCATCTAAAACTTAATAAATACGCCTATAGCATCTGTGCTAAATGACTTAGATACTAAAGGCTTTTTAGAGTAGTTAGCTATAATCAGCCGAAAATGCAATTAGAATTTGTGTGTAAAAATCGTTATTTACCTCAGTAATTATCGCCTTGATTTAACTAATAACAACTTTAGCCACCGCATAAATAAGAAGATCCTGTGAGTTTAGAATAACTCTCAGAAAATTGGCGATGTCTACGCTAGCAGCTTATTACACCCCTCGCTCAATCCCAAAAGAATCTCCCTTCAAGGTGATTCCCAAGGGTTCTATTACTACCTCGCGACTAAGGGAAGCCTCAACCCTTCCGGCAATCACAGCCGAGAGTTGATGTTCTCTTGCAAGTAGGACAATTTTCTCTGCATCCTGCTCTGACTCTGTATAGAATGCGAATCCTGCACCGTAATTGAACACCGAAAGCATCGTCTGGGCCCCGCCCTCAAGATGACCCTCAACAAAGGTAAATATCTCTGGCACTGGGAGCATCGTTTCGATAACATACCGGAGCGGTTTCACCGAACGCATCAGCTTTTGCCAGCCATGACCAGTAATATTCTCCATCGCCGTGGGATGAATCCCTTCGCCAAGCACCGCCTGTACAAGCGGCGTATAGAGATATGATGCAGCATTTATCGCTTCCCAGAACTCCTGCCCACTTGGGAGTTTTGTTCTATAGCCATCAGGGAGCGACTCAGCCAGCTTTCGCAATGGGGTAAAGCCGTTCTCATGGGGTCCCGAACTCTCGACGAGAACAATGGTATTTCCGGCATCCAGACGCGAGCTATCAATCGGAGCAACACCAGCCGGCATAACGCCAAAAACCGAGCCAGCAATGTCGAGTCGCCCTGGAATCATCTTCGTTTTTAGTTGAGGAGTTTCCCCTGAAAGATAGACACAACCCACTCGTTTGCACGCTTCAACCACTCCATCCAGAAACCCATCAAGAAATGCGGGGGTAAAGATTGTTTCAGGAGTACTCGACGGCAAATAAAGACCGAGAAGTATAGTCTGCATACCGGAAGTTGCAGCATCATTCGTCAGACACGAGATAATCTTAATACCAATATTCCACCAGAATCGTCGCAGTTCTTCTTCACTGAGGTCGTCAGGGCGGGTATCGTCTGCGGTGCCCAGTCCTTCGGGTACAAGTGTCATCGAAAGTTCTCTAGCCCCCGCCTCTAGAAATGGAGCCAGGTTGAAGCTGAAAGCGTTGGCGCTGGCTCCTAAACCCGACGCGGGCACTATGCCGTATGTGCTTGCAAAGCCCAGTGTGCGTTTTGCAGCATCGATGAAGCGTCGTTTTGCAGCATCGAGAGTATCGTAATCGACTTGATCGAGAGCTTGAGCCATCAGGTTGCGTTTTAAGTGAAAAGTGGAAAGTGAGGAGTTAGGAAAACTCATAACTCATAACTCCTAACTCCTCACTTTAAAATACCTCATCTTCAATACCGCGCCACCATTCACCCAATTTCATCAAGTCTAGGTGAATATCTTCTAATTCTTTGGTATAAACATCGTCTGCAAGCATAGCTCGACGCTCTTGTAATTTTTTAAGGCGCAGTTGTACTAAAAGCCAAGGTTTAGTAATGCTATTGGTTGCTTCGATGTATTGCGCTAGTTCTTTGCTATTCATCTACCAGGACTCCTATTTGATCGTAAATTCAAGGATTTAAGACATTTTCTTTAGTTCGCATCGTTTCAATGAGAGTTGAGAAAGCCGATAGGGTAAGTCCATTGCCCACATCTAAATTTGGATCAATTGAGTTCATACCAGCGGTACGACGTACTGCTTTTTGTAACATCGGAGAGCTTCTTTTTTATGAGCCATAAGATTACATCTTGTAATATAGCATAATATAGCACTGTTGATATTCTTTACCTTAAATAACTTCAGTATTGAATAGTCTGAGATAATTACGGCAAATCTACAATGGTTTTTGCTACATAGCGATCGCTCTCATAAGTGCTTAAATTACTTAAATAAGCAAGCATTTGGTTCTTCAGGACTTATTATGCCAAATAATTAGTGACCCAAGTGAAAAATCGTCAATTAGTCAATTAGTATATAAAATTATGAGTAAAGTCGTTGATATGGTTGACATTGAAACCATATTTATTGTTAGGTATTGTAGTAAGGACTTTAGTTCATAGAATATTAAGGACTAAAGTCTTACTGGATAATTGAATTTTTTCCTTAATTTAGATAATGTTCAGCTATTTTGGAGCATTAGGGCGATCCTCGCTAGGAGGATGAGGTGGAATACCTAGTGCATCGATCAACTGTTGTTCTGTAACTCCTAACTTGGCGGCTGCGGCTTTCAAATCAGGTCTGGGTGGACGCTGATTGCGATCGCCTGCATTTGGAGGATTGGCAGGAACTCCCAAAGCAGCCTTTAACTGTGCTTCAGTGACTCCTAACTTTGTAGCTGCGGCTGCAAAATCAGGTCTGGGTGGACGCTGGCCTGGATTTGGAGAATTAGCAGGAACTCCCAACGCAGCTTTCAACTGTGCTTCTGTAACTCCTAACTTTGTGGCTGCGGCAGCAAAATCCGGTTTGGGTGGACGTTGATTGCGATCGCTTTGATTCGGAGAATTAGCAGGAACTCCCAACGCAGCCTTTAACTGTGCTTCTGTAACTCCTAACTTTGTTGCTGCGGCTTTCAAATCAGGTCTAGGTGGACGCTGGCCTGGATTTGGAGGATTAGCAGGAACTCCCAACGCAGCCTTTAACTGTGCTTCAGTGACTCCTAACTTGGTGGCTGCGGCTTTCAAATCCGGTCTGGGTGGACGCTGATTGCGATCGCCTGGATTTGGAGGATTGGCAGGAACTCCCAACGCAGCCTTTAACTGTGCTTCAGTGACTCCTAACTTAGCGGCTGCGGCGGCAAAATCAGGTCTGGGTGGACGCGGCTGTTCGTTTGATGGTTGGTTGGGTAGTTGTTGCGCCTGTGCTATTTTATCGAATTGATTAGCAGCATTTACTTGATTGAGTGAAATAAAACCAAATGTGCCAACTAAAACAGGAATTGCTGTCACCACTAGAACTCGACGAATATTCATCATTAAATCTCCAAAAATTTATGTTTCTAATTAAGTCATCTCAAAATGACAGTCTAACCCCTTTCGGGAATTAAAAATTAAGAATTAAAAATTAAAAATTAACATACTCCTAAATAAATATAAATTTAAAGGAATCACTGCTACAGCTAAGACTCGACGAGTATTCATAAAAATCAACCTTCAAAAGGTAGGTGTTCATATTTATAATTGAGCCACTTCAAAATTACAGCTTGCCTATTTTATAAATTACAGTTTTGTAATTTAAACAGAAAATAATGAATTTAGAATGGAATAATATGTGAACTCATAAATACTTGTGAACGTTCTATTTGTCGAAGATGAAGCGAAAATTGCTAACTTTGTCCGGGCTGGGCTGAAAGAGCAGGGATTTGTTGTAGATTACTGCGATAACGGTGATGAAGGATATCTGCGGGCATTAGATAACGCTTATGATGTGATTTTACTCGACATTATGATGCCGGGAAAAGATGGACTATCGATTCTAAAACTATTGCGGCGGCAAGGTCGGAATACTCCAGTAATTTTGTTGACGGCTCGGAATGAACTAGACGATCGCTTGCAAGGACTAAATTTGGGAGCCGATGACTATATTGCTAAACCGTTTTTTGTGGAAGAGTTAGTGGCTAGAATTCATGCTGTTATGCGTCGGAGTGTGAGCGAACGCCAAAATGTACTTGGCGTTGGGCCGATTAAACTCGATCGCATTACCAGAGAAGTCACTTGCAATCACCAGGCGATAGAACTCACCAGCCGCGAATTTAATCTTCTAGAATATCTGATGCGCTCTCCTGGACGGGTTTTCACTCGTACCCAAATTCTAGAACACGTTTGGGGCTACGATTTCAACCCCAACACCAACGTTGTGGATGTTTGTATTCAGCGAATTCGTAAAAAAATTGACCCCATTGATGAAGCAGTCTGGATTGAAAGCATTCGAGGGGTTGGATACCGATTTCGCAAGCCAGATTCTTCCTCATGAAACTCCCTTCCTTTCGACTCCGCCTTGCTCTGTTGTCTGCGGCTCTAGCTGGAAGCACATTAGTCGGATTTGGTGCAATTTCCTGGTTGCAGATTTACAATGCTAAGATTAGCCGCCTGGATGCAGAACTATTAAATCAATTGCTGCGGGCAATTCCGAACTCGCCTCAACGACAGGAACCTCCCATTCCCGGAAGTTTTTTCCAATCAGGCGATCGCCAATCTTACGAAGATTCATTATCTTATACTTTTGGAACTAATACAAAAACCCCCGTCGCCGTTCTAGTGCTTGATTCAAACGGCAATATACTTTATCAATCAAACTCCTTACCTGCCGATCTTGAGGTGAATCATCTGTTGCTGGCGCGTCTCCAGGTGACACCTTTACCACCACCCCCGAAGAGAGAACCACCGCCTTTATCCCCCAATACAAATCCACCCTTCGAGCCGCCGCCGCCGATTCGTCCACGTCCACCTCAACTTGTCACTGAACAGACGGCAAAAGCAGTCTGGCGGATTGGGGCCACTAAATTTCCCAATGCTCAGATTGCCATTGCCGTTAGCTTACAAGCCGTCGATCAAGAAATGGCTAGCATTCGCAATATCTTTCTGGTTTCAATTCCGGGAGCGCTGTTGCTAGTTGCAGTGGGAGCATGGTTAGTTTCTGGTGGTGCTTTGCGTCCTATCCGTCAATTAACGGGCGTAATTCAACAGGTGACTGTCAAAGGGTTAGATCAGCGGATTCCTATTGGAACAACTGATGTGGAATTTGTCGAACTGATTCAGGTGTTTAACTTGATGTTAGAACGCTTGGAACGCAGTTTTACTCAAGCTTCCCGCTTTAGTGGTGATGCGGCTCATGAACTGAAAACCCCACTAACTATTTTACAAGGCGAACTCGAACGAACACTACAGCAGGTTGATTCTGGTAGTGAAGTGCAACAGCGATTAAGCAACCTGTTGGATGAGGTGCGCCGCCTGAGTGGAATTATGCGGAAACTCTTGTTGCTATCTCTGGCAGATGCGGGAAAAATGAGCTTGTATCTGGTTGAGGTAGATATGTCTGAGTTGCTTATGGAGATGCTAGAAGATGTGGAAATGCTAGCTCCCCAGTTGACTGTGAAAACTGACTTCACTGATGGACTGTGGGTAAAAGGCGATCGCGATCTTTTAATTCAAGTTTTGCAAAACTTATTTAGTAATGCCATCAAATACAATCTTCCCAACGGCTGGATAAAAATTCGCACTCATCAAACTCCAGCAACCCTCAATGTAACCATTGTCAATGCATCCCAAGATATTCCAAGAAGCGAATGCGATCGCATTTTTGACCGCTTCTATCGCGGCGATCCCTCACGCAACCGCAAAATAGAAGGAATCGGACTAGGACTCAGCCTATCCCGCGAAATTGCCCGCGCCCATCGTGGCGATCTCACTCTTGAGTCAATATCTTCTGGTCAAACAGCGTTCACTCTGACTTTACCAGTGAAGTTATAAAATTAAATATGTGGAATATGGCGACTCAGCCAATCAGCATTTTCACGTAGGATATGCAGAATACTTCCGTGAACGACCGTTTCCAAATGTAGCCGCTCCTTTAAAGGGGAAGAGTAGAAAACTTTAGGGTGTCTAGATGATTCCTCTACCTCCTCGACTACATAGCGATTAGGGACATGACTTAAAATGTGGGCAATTAGCTTTTGCCGCAATTCATGAATTGAAAAGGCTAATTGATAAGGATGTTCAGGATACTCATTCAAGACATGATCAATTTCTTGAATGACGATTGGTAATGTTAAATTGATTAATGTGTGCGACATTTTTTAGCAACCTAATTAAAAAGAGAAATTTTAGGATTTACTTCTGATTTTCCTAGTCTTGTTTATAAAACAGAATTCAGGAGTCAGAATTACAGCAGATTGGGAGTTGTAAGGTACAAAAAGACCCCACCCTAACCCTCCCCTTATAAAGGGGAGGGAACTAGATTTGCTGTTTCCCCAATATATCTATCGGGGGGATTAAGGGGGGTAATTTACTGTAGCCCCTTGCCAATGGAAGGGTATACTTCATTTAGGAACATGGATTAAATAAGATGCAAAACTTCATCCTGTCTCTAGCTTCCCTCTCCTTTATAAGGAGAGGTATTGAGGGTGAGGTAACCCAGGGACATAAATTGTATGTTATTTAATTCTTATTTCTTACTTGCAAAGTGCTGTAATTTTGTACGACTGGCGAATAAATAACTGGGTTTAATACCCCCACAAAACAAGAAAATTTGGTGGTCTTAACTAGGTGACGTAACAAGCAAGAACAATCAGTGCTAAGTCTGTCACTTACTTCTCACAGGGTATCGCCCACTGATAGCGCAGTGGTAGCGAGTCCGTGTCTTGATTCTGAATTCTTCTTCAAAAAACTGGCATCTTCTGATGGCAACAGCTACAACGCCAATAAAGCCCTCCTATACTTATGTGGCGGAGTAAAACGGTTGAACATCCAGGGCAAATATGCCTGCTATTCATTAAGTGCTTGATTGTTGTTATGAAAATAAGCTGTTGAGTGCGATCTGGTTTTAGATACCTTGACCGCAGCATTAAATTGCTTAATAAAGTATCCACTTCAAAACCTGGATTGATTTGATAACTGTGTAACCTCTAGCTAAAAAGCTTTCACAGCTTCCTCTAATTGGTCTTATAAAGAACAGCATAACAACGAGATGTTTGAAATCGAGTATTTACAAGCGTTTGATTTATGGTTGATTTGTATTAATTAAACGTGAATTCGATTGCTCATATAACATCCACCCAATTTGTTTAATCAAAAAACCTCTAAGAAGGTTTTACTACGCAAAACCGTCCCTCTCCGACTCGGAGAGGGACAGACTTGAACTTTAGTTCAAGGCAGGGAGAGGTTTGTCGAACTCACGTTAATTAAGCAAGAAGTTTAACTTTTTCTTATTCATAGATAATGCTGCGATTCACTTCATCTATCTCAGGGCAGATTATGCCTAAATAGACCGCTTACATAATATTAATTGGATCTACATCAATAGTTAAACTTACAGACGAAGGACAAAGCGATCGCACCTCTTCCCAATCTGGCAACTTTGGTAAGGCATCGGGGTCAAATTTAATCAATATCTGCCAGCGATAACGATTAGCTACTCGTAAAATACTGGCTGGTGCTGGGCCTAATATTTCAAATTCTTCTTCTGTACTCAAGGTTGTAGCAATAATTTGCGCCGTATTTTGCACCTGAATCGGGTCGAGACTACTTAAACGCAGCAAAATTAACCGCCCATAAGGAGGATAATTAAGTGCTTGGCGTTGTTCTAATTCCGCTTGAGAGAAAGATTGATAATCGTGCGATCGCACTGCTGCAATTACCTGATGTTCTGTAGTGTAAGTTTGTACAATCACCCTCCCCGGATCATCACCTCTCCCAGCACGTCCGGCGACTTGAGTCAAGGTTTGAAATGCCCGTTCACTGGCGCGATAATCTGATAAATTTAGCAATCCATCGGCGGCGACAACGCCCACAAGTGTCACCTGTGGTAAGTCTAAACCTTTGGTGAGCATTTGCGTACCGACTAACAAATCTGCTTCGCCGTTGGCAAACTGCGTGAGTAGGGTACGATGTGAGCCTTTGTTGCGGGTGGTATCGCTATCAAAACGAATCAAGCGCAACCCTGGAAACTGTCGCGCTAATTCTTGCGTTACCCGTTGAGTACCGCTACCGAAAAATTTCAGGTAAGGGGAACTACAATCAGGGCAAAATTTGGGGTGCGATCGCGCATAGTTACAGTAATGACACCGCAATAATTCCGGCGCTTTTTCTTCGGTGTGGTGATACGCCAGCGACACATCACAATGCGGACATTCCAGCACATATCCGCAACTGCGGCAAGAGACAAAAGTACTGTGTCCCCGGCGATGGATAAATAGAATTCCCTGTTGTTTTCTTTCTTGCAACTCTTGCAAAGCTGCTTGTAGCGATCTACTAAATATAGAACGATTCCCCTGCTGTAACTCTTGCCGCATATCGACTATTTCCACCGGCGGTAAAGGGCGAGAGTTGATCCGTTCAGGCAAACTTAAGTAATGAGTGCTGAGTGCGGAATGAGTGCTGAGTGCTGAGTGCTGAGTGCTGAGTGAGGAGTGAGGAGTTATGAATTCTCCCCCTGCCCCCTGCATCCCCACACTTACCCAACTCTCCAAGGAAGGCGTAGCAGAACCCAACACTAAGGGGCAATTTTCTAATTCGGCTCGCCACTGGGCGACGGTGCGGGCGTGGTAGGTGGGTATAGGGGAATCTTGTTTAAAGCTGCTGTCGTGTTCTTCATCTAAAATAATTAAACCCAAGTTGGGTAAAGGGGCGAAAACGGCGCTACGAGTCCCAATGACAACTTGGGGTTCTCCTGTGAGCATAAGCCGCCAAGTATCGTAACGTTCACCGTCTGAAAGGGCGCTGTGATAGACGCTAACTTTATTACCAAAACGGGCACGAAAACGATCGGTTAGCTGGGGTGTAAGTCCAATTTCTGGGACTAAAACCAGAGCAGATTTACCTTGGTTGAGGAGAGGTGCGATCGCTTGCAAATATACTTCGGTTTTTCCTGAACCTGTCACCCCATGCAATAAAACTTGAGCAAATCCATCTAGTGTCTGGATTGTCGCTAAGGCGCTGGCTTGGGCTGTAGTTAAAGATTTAGCACCATCACCTACTAATGTTGGGCCTTGCTCTGTTCGCAATACTTCCCGTTCTTCAACAACGATGTAACCCTTTTGTGCCAAAGTTTTGAGAATAGAGGAACTAGCATTGCAAATTTGCAGTAATTCGGTTTGCCACAACTCCCCGCCATGTCGCCGCAGCACTTCTAGAATCTCTCGTTGGCGAGTGGTTAACTCTTGGTCAATTATACCTGTGAGCGTGACTGCTTTTTGCAACTTTGGTCGAGTTAGTCGCGGTGGTTCTAAGTAGCTTTCTACTAAACCAAATCGCAATAATTCCCGAATTCCCCGATAAGCAGATTTGACTTTTTGCTGAAGGTAAACAAAACTGTAGTCCCCCGCCGCCTGCCCTTGCAAAAGTTCCCAAACTTGCCGCGCCGTCGGAGTCAAAAAAGCCAAAGGATCGGCAGATCCCAGCAAATAACTACTCCCCCCTGCCCCCCCGCCTTTAACCAGGCGGATACGACGTTGCGATCGCCCCAGCAACCCTGGTGGCAGAGCAACCCGGATTACTTGAATCAGTGGCGTATAGTAATATGCAGCTACTCGATTGAGTAATTCCCAATAAGCACTTGGGAAAAATCCAACGCTGACTATATCTTCTACTTCCCGGATTTTTTCTGGTGGTAAATCGATATTAGGTTGTGCCAGTAACCGAATAGCGATCGCTCCTAATTGTTGTGCCCCAAATGGCACGCTCAAAATATCCCCTGGTTTGATTTCTAACTGGGCTGGCAATCGATAAGTAAATAGTCCTGTACTTCCTGGACAGTCTACTAATACTTCAACCCACCGATTCAGATTTGCACCTGACTGGTATGATTCACCTGCTTGGGCCACTACTAAAGGAGATAAATTTATTTCATTAATATACATACTTGCTGACTTTATATTTAGATATTTTCCTCACGTAGCTGGTTAAAATCAACCTCGCTAAACTAAACTCTGATTTTTCTTTTTCTTAAATTTAAATGGTATTTCTCAATACTGTTATTCTTCATAATACTTGATAATTTTCCTCTTATGTAATCTACTAGACAAATTCGTATCAACTATACATGCAATAAATATTTGGTGCCCACTATACAAATAAAAGCATGTCGGCTATTGCTGCAAAAGTTGCTCTATCTACTAAATATGGAGTAGCCTTTTTCCGCCTATCGGTAGATATTCAAATCTATCTGCTTATGAGATGCTTTTATACAAAGTAAGACCGTACCAAAATTAAGCTGCCATTCCTATAATTTGTATCGTGTAGGCAACTTTAAATCAAATTGGCAATAGATAAATCGAGTAGTAGGTTTTTCTCTTATCTAGTGACATCTAGCACTTAAGACATTAAAAATATTTAGAAAAATATATGAAAGCTTAAGAAAATTGGATGATTAACTGAGATTTTTATATTTGTTAAGGTTGAGAAAGTTTGAGGGGGATTTGACATATTTGATAATTCAGAAAAAAATGAAGAATATATCTGTTGGGAATCCGAGAAAAAAGTTTTGTTGGGTGCTAAGGTAAGTTTCGCTATAGGTTGTATATAACTGTAACCTATAGGTGCTAAGTAGATGCAATTTTTATTTCTGTAGATAAATTAGCATCAGCCTGTATTTCGTCATCTAAAGGGGTGCATCGTCCATTAGGGAAAACTACCAAGCCTCAAAAGAGTAGGTGTAACTAAATTCTGTACCAAATCAAGCAACAATCCCTAAAGGAAACTATGAATATTGTTGAATTAGGAAAAATGGAAATACTGGAGAATGCTGCTGATATTGAAGAACCATCACTCGATAGTTTAAATGCAGTAGCAGAAGAAGAATCTCCAATTGTAGTAGAAAATCTGGAATCAGACGAACGCGATGGAGATGAAATGGCGGCGGCTCGTCCTTCGGGATACAACAAAACCGAACATGATGATGCTGTTGGCGCATTTTTTAAAGAAATGGCGCGTTATCCGCTCTTAAAAGCTGATGAAGAAGTAGAGTTAGCGCGGCGAGTCAGATTTCTAGAAGAAGTCAGAGAAATACAAGCGGCTTTAGAGTTAAAACTGGAACGTGAAGCCAGCAAACTAGAAGTAGCTTCCGAGCTAGAAATGACGGAAAAGCAATTAGAAAGTCGCTTGTATCAAGGGAGAGTAGCGAAACGCAAAATGATTCGCTCAAACTTAAGATTGGTAGTATCTATTGCCAAGCGATATCTAAATCGGGGAGTGCCTTTTCTGGATTTAATTCAGGAAGGAGCAATGGGTTTAAATCGTGCTAGCGAAAAGTTTGATCCCGACAAAGGATATAAGTTTTCTACTTACGCTTATTGGTGGATTAGACAAGCGATTACTAGAGCTATAGCTAACGATGCACGGACAATTCGGCTACCAATACATATTGTTGAAAAGCTTAACAAGCTGAAAAAAGCCCAACGGGAACTCAAGCAAAAACTTTCTCGTAATCCCACCGAAGCTGAAATGGCAGAAGCTTTGGAAATGAGTGTACAACAACTACGCCAGCTACAACAACTACGGCGACAAGCACTTTCTCTCAACCATCGTGTCGGTAAAGAAGAAGACACAGAATTGATGGATTTGCTAGAAGATGAAGACAACTTGTCTCCAGAAGCAAAAATGAATGAAAACATGATGCGTCAGGAGATTTGGGAAGTCTTGGGTGATGTGTTAACTCCACGAGAGAAAGATGTGATTTCTCTGCGCTATGGTTTGACAACCAGCGAACCCTGCACTTTAGAAGAAGTTGGCAATATGTTCAATCTTTCTCGTGAGCGAGTGCGTCAAATTCAAAGCAAAGCCATGCGGAAATTGCGCCGTCCTCACATAGCTAAACGTTTAAAAGGTTGGTTGATTTAATTACATTACTCAAGATAGAGATGCAATACCTAACCTAATTAGTTTTGCAATTCGCAAAAATCAAGCGTTTTGTAGCTTTTTTTGGTTGTTATTTAGTCAATACTCAAAAAAATTGCCCAGTTACCTATAGACTATGGACTATCAACTATGGACTATAGACTAATGACTCCGGGTAATAATTTAATTGTGCGTTTTGCCGAACCAGCCGATTACAGCGCGCTGTTTAAATTAATTGAGGGACTTGCAGAGTATGAAAAATTATCTCACGCTGTTACTGGCAATGCTCTAGCACTTCAGGAGCATTTATTTGGTTCACGGAGATATGTAGAGGCAATCTTAGCGGAATCTGCGGGTCAAGCTGTTGGTTTTGCGCTGTTTTTTCATAATTATTCAACATTTCTGACTAAGCCAGGAATTTATCTGGAAGATTTATTTGTTTTACCAGAATATCGCAGGCAAGGTATTGGTAAGGCTCTCCTGACTAAAGTAGCTCAGATAGCTGTAAAACGTGATTGTGGGCGATTAGAGTGGAGTGTCTTAGATTGGAACGAGTCAGCCCAAGCATTTTACCGTAGTATGGGAGCATCTATATTAGATGATTGGCGAATCTGTCGTGTTACAGAAGATGCGCTGATTCAGTTGGGATCGGTTAAATGAAAAATAAAGGATGAAATATAAAAGATGAAGCAGGAAAATTTTCATCTTGAATATTTCATCCTTAAGTTTTGATGATTTTTTTGATAGAATATCCGAACTTACATAAATACGAAGTAATTTAAGATTGCCATAGTCTAGATGTAGTATTTCGTCAAGAAGCACTTTCTCGTCAGATATTATTGCTGATAACAACCCTAAATCTAAAAAACCTCAAAGATTCAAAAACTAAAAATTTTATTTAATAAAGCGAAGTTTGACAGCCTGTCGTTTGACTATGGTAGCGGCTCAACTGACAATTATGGAGGATATTGCACCGAATAAGCCGTTATTGCAGAGGGAACACGAAATGAAAAAAATGATTACAGTCATGCTGTTAGGCATAGCAATCTTCACCTTTGCCTTCAGTAGTCCAGCTTTGGCGGGGGATGCTGCTAGTGGAGCTAAAGTATTTAGTGCCAATTGTGCTTCTTGTCATGCGGGAGGAAAGAATCTGGTTCAAGCTGCCAAAAACTTGAAGAAGGAAGCTTTGGAAAAGTATGGTTTGTACTCAGCAGAGGCAATTATTACCCAAGTTACAAACGGTAAAAATGCTATGCCTGCTTTCGGCAAACGCTTGAAGCCTGAACAAATTGAAAATGTAGCTGCTTATGTGCTTTCACAAGCAGATAAGGGGTGGAAGTAGACTAAAATCTAACTTCAAAATTTAAGAATTTGCGGGGCTTTTTGTCCCGCCAATTTTGTTGCCACTGAAATGATCAAATAGGATGCTTATACCAATTTTGGATTAAAGAGTCTTTAGAAAAAGACTGTTCCAAAAATATTAAACAATACTACCTATCCTAATTTGGTATTATGAGTAATTTCTGGCGATTATTCTTCAGTATAATTATTGCTTTACCTCTCACTTTCTTGACTTTACCTGTAAATTCTGCACCCATTTTAATTACCCAAATTACAGCAGGTGATTTCTTAGAGTTGGGTGTAGATAAGATGCGAGGCGGTGATTATCAGGAAGCAATAGAGAATTTCAACCAGGCGATTGCACTTGAAAAAGATTTGGCTGTGGCTTATAGCGATCGCTGTCTTGCTTATCTCCAACTACAAGATTACCATCAAGCGATCGCAGATTGTACGCAAGCCATAAATTTTGCACCGAATAACTTTGAGGCTTATCTGAACCGGGGAGTAGCACACTACAGACAAGGGGATTATCCTGCTGCCATTGTCGATCATAACCGAGCGATCGCACTTAAACCCTACGATTTTCGAGCTTACTACAACCGAGGGTTAGCCCGTGCTGGGGATGGGAAAGACTCAGAGGCAATTCTTGACTTTAATTTAGCCCTAACTCAAATTCCTCGAATAACTAGCTTACTGCTTGCAGATATCTATAATGACCGAGGTTTAGCGCATTTTGTCTTGCAAGATACCCAAGCTGCGATGCTCGACTTTAGTTTAGCAATTCGCCTCAATGCTAAGGATTATAGAGCGTACTTTAACCGAGCTTGTGCTTGCGGCCGAAACGGAGATGACTTTGGTGCAGTGCGTGATTTTTCTCAAGTAATCAAACTTAACCCCAGTAATGCCCAGGCTTATGTTAATCGGGGGATAGCTCAGTATCGCTTAGGATATCATTTAGCTGCGATCGCTGATTTACAAAAAGCATCTGAGTACTTTGAAAACCAAGGAAAGAGAGTTGCCTACGAAAAAACTCTAGATTTACTGAAGAATCTGCGACAAAAAATCTCCTTTGCAACTGAAATCGCTCTTTTATAAGACTTTCAGCACTATGCAGGGTATCCACCAGCTTGAAAAATCTGTTCAGCGGTTAAGTTTAATTCGGGGAAAAGAGGTGAGATAATGCGATCGCTACCTTGAAACTGGCTGACTTCATATTCTCCATCAATTAAAGTGTAGAGCGAGACAGTTGGTTGTTTAGGGTTGCCAATAAATCGCCTACCGCCTAAAGCAGCATAATCTACAATCCAGTATTCTGGGATGCCTACAGCCTCATAGTCAGCAGCTTTTTTTAAATAATCATCACGCCAATTGCTACTCACTACCTCAATTACTAAGGCTATTGATTCTGCTTGGCTTACAGTAGATTCTTTTTTCCACAAAGGTTCGTTTACCAAGTTGGGGCGATTTAATATCAGCACATCTGGTGAGTAAGCAGATTCATTTTCAGGCGGTTTGACTAATACTGTTTTAGGTATGAAGTAGGGGAGATTTAAACGAATACATTCTCTAGTAACTTCAAAAGCTAAAAATCCAACTACCTCTTCATGGTAGCCTGTGGGTTGCGGCATCTCTACAATTACTCCATCATGCAATTCATAACGTTTTCCTGTTTTGTCAGGATATTTAGCAACGAATTCATCGAAGGTAACTAGTTTGGGTAAGGTTTGAATCATAAATTATTGTCTTCTATTGTGTTTGTGAAGCATCCATTTTTCTCAATACTAACGTAATTCGTAATTGTTACAGGGTAAAGGTATTTGAGTCTTATTATTTTTCGCTTTTTGGAGGCTAGCTTGCTTATGAAGCAATACAGTTCAGATAAGCCCGAAACACTTGTAGAGACGGCGATAAATCGCGTCTCGGAAACCCAACATTGCTCGGATGGAGTGTTGGGGTGTTGGGTTTCGTTCCTCAACCCAATCAACAAATTTTTTTGTAACTAATCTTTTTGTCGCAATTCCAGATTTGTTAGAGGATGCAAATAATCAATTATTTCTTGATACCCCCAATATATAGCTTTATCTAAAGCTGTTTCTCCTTCTTTATTTGTCGCATTTATATATACACATCCTGTTTCCACTAAAAATTTAACTATTTCAAATTTTCCATTATTAGCAGCAACCATTAAAGGAGTGAAATTACTAGAATTTAGATGGTTGATATTAGCTCCTGCTTCAATCAAAATTTTAATTATATCAACACGTTCTATTAATACTGCCCTATGAATAGGAGGATCATCAATACCACCCAAATCAGGATTAGCTCCTGCTTGAAGTAATAGTTTGAGTATCTCAAGATTACCCAATGAGGTTGATAATCCTAATGGTGTAGTTTGAATATATTGATATAAATGTACATCTGCTCCTGCTTCAATAAGAAGCTTAATAACTTCTATACGAAGCAAATTAATCGCCTTTATTAATGGAGTTAGCCTGGTATGCGAATGTTTATGATTTATGTTTACTCCATTAGAAATAAGTTCGCTTATCTTAGATAAGTTATTATCAAGAACTGCATCAAATATGTCAGTAATTTCTTGATTTAAATTATTCATATTTATGGAATCGTTGAAGCATTATAGTAACCTTATAGAAAAATATCTTTCTCTATAAGAGGTTGTTTGAAAAGTCCTATTGTAGGTATCAAAACGTTCTAGATCCCCCTAAATCCCCCTTCAAAAGGGGAACTTTAATTCTGGTTCCCCCCTTTATAAGGGGGGTTAGGGGGGATCAACAAGTGCCTAAAATCACAGTCAAATACTTTTCAAACATCCTCTAAGGTTAAGTCTCTTTTTTTCCTCTTATTGCTAACCGATCAGGCGTAACACCATCAGAGAACGATCCGTAACTGGTAAAGTTTGAGAGCCTGAAACTAGTTTTCCCCGATCTAAAAAGCGAGGTTCATTAGTGTCAATTACTATCTCCCATACTTTTTCTTTAAATTCATTGGGCAAAGCAAAGTCAATTAGCTCGTAATGAGCGTTAAAAAACAACAGAAAACTTTCATCAATAATCCGCTCACCACGATCCCCTGGAGTAGCAATTCCCTGCCCATTCAAAAAAATCTCCATTACTTTGGCATAACTAACTAGCCATTGCTTCTCGGTCATTTCACTGCCATCAGAATTAAACCAAGCAATATCATTAATGCCTAAACCGTGAATGGGGCGACCTTGAAACCACTTACGCCGTCGAAATACTGGATGCTGATTACGAAAATTAATTAGTTCACGTGTAAAGTCTAGTAAATCCGAGTTCGCTTTATGCAAATCCCAATGCCGCCAGGAAATTTCATTGTCTTGGCAGTAAACATTATTATTTCCCTTTTGACTACAGCCAATTTCATCCCCCTCTAATAACATTGGGACACCTTGAGATAGCATTAGAGTTGCTAAAAAGTTTCGTCGTTGTCGTTCGCGCAAACGCATTACTTCTGGATCGTCGGTTTCGCCTTCTGCGCCACAATTCCACGATCTATTATGGCTTTCACCATCTCTACTGTCTTCCCTGTTTGCCTCGTTATGTTTTTCGTTGTAGCTGACCAAATCATTTAACGTGAAACCATCATGAGCAGTGATGAAATTAATACTTGCATTTGGGTTGCGCCCGTTTGTTTGATACAGGTCAGGACTACCGGTAAAACAGTAAGCAAATTGTCCTAAACTATCATCTACACCACGCCAAAAATCTCTGACTGTATCCCGATATCTTCCATTCCATTCAGACCAACGCAGTGGAAAATTCCCGACTTGATAGCCGCCTTCTCCTAAATCCCAAGGTTCAGCAATGAGCTTCACATCTGCCAAGATTGGGTCTTGATGAATAATATCAAAGAAAGCTGATAGGTTATCTACCTCATATAATTCCCGTGCCAGCGCCGAGGCCAAATCAAATCGGAAGCCATCTACATGCATTTCTATTACCCAATAGCGCAGGCTATCCATGATTAACTTCAGAACTTGAGCATGTCGCACATTCAGAGAGTTACCGCAGCCTGTAAAATCCATGTAGTAGCGAGGATCGTCCTTTACCAAACGGTAATATACAGAATTATCAATACCTCGCAAAGATAGCGTTGGCCCGAAATGATTTCCTTCGCCTGTGTGGTTGTAAACTACATCTAAAATAACTTCAATTCCAGCAAAATGTAGTGCCTTGACCATTTGCTTGAATTCAGCGACTTGTTGTCCCCCAGTACCACTAGCACTGTAACTAGAATAGGGTGCAAAATAGTTGATGGAATCGTAGCCCCAGTAATTCTTTAATCCTTTGTCTTCTAAATGTCCTGGATGAGATAGAAAATGATGTACTGGCATCAATTCAACTGCTGTAATTCCCAATTGCAGTAAGTGTTGAATTGCGGCCGGATGCGCCAACCCGGCATAAGTGCCGCGCAACTCTTCTGGAATACCTGGATGTAGTTTAGTAAAACCTTTGACGTGAGTTTCATAAATAACAGTTGTATGCCAAGGTGTCGTAAGCAGTTGATCTCCTTCCCAATCAAAAGATTGATCGACCACAACACACTTGGGCATTATTTTGGCATCATCTAATTCAGAAAAAACTAAGTCTTTTTCCTCAGCGTCTAGAGAGTAGCCAAAGACAGATGGATCGTTACTAAATTCACCGTCAATTGCTTTAGCGTAGGGGTCAATCAATAGTTTGTTGGGATTAAATCGATGACCTACTTCTGGTGCCCACATTCCATGCACTCTAAACCCATACTTTTGACCTGGCCCAACTCCTGGTAAATAACCATGCCAAACAAAATTGTTTTTTTCTGTCAGAGGTAAGCGAATTTCTTCGTCATCACTATCAAATAAACAAAGTTCTACCCCTGTTGCATTTTCCGAAAATAAAGCAAAGTTTGTTCCTTTACCATCCCAAGTTGCACCTAAAGGATATACTTTACCTGGCCATAAAGTTACATACATAAGTAAATCTTGAATGATTTGTTTTTCGCTAAATAATTGATTTCGACTTTTTTGAATAATTAGTCAAAATTGAAAGTTACTAATAATTCGTTAAAATCACTAACATTAAAATCTAACTGATAAATAATGTTATCTGCTCTATCATTAGCAATATAAATCTCTATTCCTTAAGTCAGAAAAATTCCAGATTTGAAGCGATCGCACAGCGTAGGGTAGTTATGGAAATTGCGATCGCTTCGGCGGGACTAACCCCGGTGGAGATTGAAAATTAATATAAATCTTATGTACGATACATTCATATTTTACAATTGTGTGCTAGCATGCCATTCCACATCTATCTTAGGTTAAGTTAATTTATCAAATTATTCTCCCCATTGGGGGATGTAAAAAAAAATACCTTGTTGTTAGTTTATGTAATAGGTGAATTAACTACAAGCTGGAGATAAAAACCATGAGTATCGAAAAAAGAATAGAAGCTACTGCAAAAAATATTGAAGGAAAAATTCAAGAGGTTGTGGGTGAAATAACCGGTAATCCACAAGAGAAAGCTGAAGGACAAGCAAAGCAAGCTGAAGCCCAAGTTTCTCACACTGTAGAAAACATTAAGGACGAAGTTAAGAAAATTGTAGACTAATTTAGAGTGGTGTTCAGATCCCCGACTTCTTGAAGAAGTCGGGGATCTAACAGCCCAACAAAATTAATCGTATAGACCACTAGTACAAGAAGGCAAAAGTAAAAAGGCAAAAGTAAAAAGAAAGAATGCTTATTTTGTAAGCTTTCTGGCTATTTAAAATGCGTGGTTTATTTACGCCGTGGTGTACTAGCTATAGGACTCCGATTTTATTTCTGAAAACATACTGAGACTGAAAAGCCTGTTTTATAAGGGTTTTATGTGAAATCTTGTTCAAAAATCAGATATTAATCCTATATAATTTATTAGTATTTATTAGTAATAATCTAATATTAATTTAATTACTCCACTAACTTAGAGAAAGTGGAGGTTTTGTATTAGCTTAAAAGCGAAATCAGATATTCAATTCAATCCGGTTCAGTTACAGCAGTTTTCACGTAAATAGTGATCGGAAATATCAAATTCCATGACTTTTGCCAATTACCCAATTACGTCGGAAAAACCGAGCTAAAGCTGATTCTTCTAAGGATAGATGAATTGGGCGGCCGTGGGGACATGTGCGGGGATTGCGTGTGCGTTGCCAATTATCTAAAAGTGTCTGCATTTCTTGGTGATTCATGGGTGTACCGTTACGAATGGCACTACGACAGGCGACGGCTACTTGGGCTGTTTGTAAGTCGCCTCCCCAACTAAGTTCTAAAATGGCTTCTGCACAGTCGTCTCGCTGTTGCAAAGGTGCAGGTATGTTTCTGACAGCCCAAAGTTGTTCGCCAAAGGGTTCTATTTCTAAACCGATGCGTTGCAGTTGCGATACCTGCGCTGGCGACAATTGATAAAGAATGATTGGCGGTTCGACGGGGACAAGTTGCCAATCATCACATAATTGCTCATATAAAACTCGTTCATGGGCAATGTGCTGTTCTACTAACCACATCCCACTTGAATGTTCCGCCACAATGTAGGTGTTGCTAACTTGAGCGACAGCTTTTAGGGAGTTAGGAGTTGGGAGTGAGGAGTTAGGAGTTTTGTGATTTTCGTTGGGATTTTGAGGATGAAAATTGTAACCGCCTTTAGCTTCTGCGGCTTTGAGTAATTTACTAACTCGTGTTGTGTGAACAGCTTCTTTGAGATTGGTAGAAGAAATGCTGAGTGCTTGGTTAATTGCTTGGGTAATTTGCTCTTGCCAATAAACGATTTCGTTGAGGTAAATTTCTGTTTTTGCGGGATTGCGATTCCAGTTAATTTGATCTGGGGAAATGGCAAGATGTAAGAAACAAATTGGATAGCGATCGCGCGGTAATGTTCTGTGAAATGCTGATAATATGGTTTGCTCTAGTTCCGGTGTCTTAACCATTCTGCCGTTAATGGCTACACGTACCCAATCTGGACGATGACGATGACAGCGATCGGGTAATCCTATCACTAAAGTGAGTGCTGAGTGCTGAGTGCTGAGTGCTGAGTGGGGGGTGGGGAGTGGGGAGTGGGGAGTGGGGAGTGAGGAGTTAGGAGTGGGGAGTGGGGAGTGGGGAGTGGGGAGTGAGGAGTTAGGAGTGGGGAGTGGGGAGTGGGGAGTGGGGAGTGAGGAGTTAGGAATGCTGAATTCTGAATTCTGAGTTCTGTGTTCTGAGTTTAGTGGGTTGGGTATTTCGAGTTTTATTTCTTGCAAGTCACCTTGTCGCACCTGGGGTAAAATCTGCGGTAGGAGTTGCCCTGTTGTGGCAGCTGGACAGATGGTGAACCATTGACGATCGTTTTGCCAAATCTGCCAGGTGATATGGGGATGACAGAGGGCGATTTGGTGAATTGTGGCTTGCACAGCTTTCATTTGCTGTGCAGCTGTGGGTAATCCCTGACGACGAGATGAGCAATTACCGAAAAGATGAGAAACTGTAACCACTGTACCAGGTGCGATCGCAGTTGCTTCAACTTGCACAACTTTCCCACCATCACCATAAATCATCCGCCATCCCAATTTTCCGCCTACAGGACGACTCAAAATTTCCAAATCTGCCAGAGTCGTTAAACTGTGCAACGCCTCACCACGAAACCCCAAACTGTGAATTTTCCATAAATCGGCACTAGAGCGAATTTTACTTGTGCTGTGGGCTGTGGCTGCTTGTTGCAAATCATCTAGATTCATTCCACAACCATTATCTGCCACACGAATTCGCCATTGCTGCGGCCATAGAGAAACCACAATTCGCGTTGCACCTGCGTCTAGGGAATTTTCTACCAATTCCCGCACCACAGAGGCTAAAGAGTCGATTACCTCTCCAGCTGTAATGAGATATACGACTTCTGTTGGTAGAGCTTGAATAGTAGATGCCATAAATTATAGTTTATAGCTTCTGGGGGCAATGGAGATAGAGAGGTGAATTACAACATGAATATCTCTAGATGGTCGTTAATTACTTTCCCTGATTGCCAAAACTTTAGGTGATTCGGGTTTGAGTAAACCGTTCAACAGGGATGCAGGAGGTTGACTATAAGGCCAAGCAAAAGCATGACGGAAAGCTGCATCTTGACAAGCGTGTAATTGTTCAAAACTAATAATGTTGTAAGTCAAGAGATTTTCATACTCAAATGGTAGACGAACATTGTGTAATCCAGCATTATCAGTGCAGATAGCGATATCAACCCCAGCATCAAAACAACGATCAAAGACTAATTTGAGTTGACGTATATCTTGCAAAGTACCAGTTTTAAGGTAAGTTGTGGGGCAAACCTCTAAACACTGTCCGCGTTTAGCCACATCATTAAGTAACTCTGGATATAGTAAGGGAATTTGGATGCCGTGACCGATTCGCATTAGATAGGGTAACAGTTCTGGGTAACAACCTGCGGTGGTTTCATATAGATGTCCCGTGGTGTTAACGCCTAGCGATCGCGCATAATCATATAGACTAATCCATTCTTCTAAGCGATCGGCGTAATAGCTATCACCCCCCGCTACATCTACTGCACAGACATACTGTTGATTTTGCGCCGCCAAATCAACAATCGCCTTGTTCACCTCATAAGGTAGACGCGTGTGCATACAGAGAATTTGGCTAGTAACAATCGGATATTCTGGCTGGTGGCTGGCAAGTCCTACTACTTGCACAATTTCTGCCATCTTGTCAATTCTTTCGGATTGACTCAAATGCTCAGGTGTCCGCAGATAAGGAGTGTAGCGCAGTTCCAGATAAGCCAAATTTTCAAATATGTAAGCACCGCGCACCAAGCGATAGATAAAGTAAGGCAAAGTCTCCACAGTTTGCACACTTTCTACCAGGGTGTGTAATTCTAGATACTCATCTAGGGTGTTACGTGGGCGGGTATAAAAATCTTCAAATTCTGAATAGTCAGCAAAGCGGGAAATCAACTCCGAAGCATGTCGCTCGAAATATTGCCATAAAACTCGTGGTACAACCGAGCCGCCCAGATGTCTATGTAATTCAGCATATAAAGCCATAGTGGTATTTTTAGGTAAAAATTTCAATAATTGTAACAAAAACATAGACAGAAAAAATCTGTCATCGTAAAAATTTAGCTCCCAAATCCCCAGACATGACGCTCGTGACGCAGGGTTTCATGGTCATTTATATCTTTATAGCCCATGATTAAGCCATATATTCTTTGTGCGATTAAGCTCTGAACTGGATGTGAAATTTTATCGTAAATTAAAGGGTTTAAGACCCCTCTTTTCTCAAGTCTTGTGAGAAATCCGGGAATAGAGTATGACATGGCAGGAGGAGTGCCTAAGACCCAGCGTCGTAAGGGACTACGAGGCAAGTCGCCAACTACCAGATCGCAGCAACCGTCATTTGTTGCTGACATTAGCAGCAACGGAAATGGCAAAAAATCAGCAGCAACAAGCTAGGATGTGTGCGATTATTCAAAACTTGTTAACAAACTTTATAGGCATCTTCAAAAATTAATTAGACGTTGCTCAAAATCCTTCGTAAGCAGAATTCATGTAGACGCGGAGCGGCTTCCCGCAGGGTATTCTGCCTGCATCATTTTTACCAGAGATTTGGGTCTAATATAAAATCTCTAAGAGATAAGTAGGTAAATTGGCATGAGTGAAACTACAGAAACGATTTTCAGCAAAATCATTAGTCGGGAAATTCCGGCTGATATTGTTTATGAGGATAATTTAGCCCTGGCATTCAAAGACATCCATCCCCAAGCGCCGACTCATATCCTGGTCATTCCCAAAAAACCCCTGGCTACACTAGCTGATGCTGAATCTGAGGATCATGCTCTATTGGGTCATCTTTTGTTAACCGTCAAACGTGTTGCAGAAGAAGCGGGACTGAAAAATGGTTATCGAGTTGTCATCAACACTGGTGATGATGGTGGTCAAACAGTCCATCATTTACATTTACATATTTTAGGAGGACGGCAGTTAGATTGGCCCCCTGGCTAATAAAACCAAATGAATTGCGTCTAGAGACGCAATTCATCAGTGAAAAAATCACTTAAGTGTGCGGTAGTGTAAAAACAACTCACTTCCAACCTGACGAGTTTCAACGAGTTGAAGATGAGGAGCAGCACTAGGAATAAAACCTTCTCCCTCCACTGGGCTAGGGGCGTTCTTTCCTCCATAAATGACTGGCCAAATGGTTAACCACCAATCGTCAATTCGTCCTGCCTGCAATAGAGCAGCTGTTAAAGAGCCGCCTCCCAAAGCAACAACTTTGTGAATACCCCGGTCTGCCATCAAGGTATAGGCTCGATCCCAGTCTAGGTTTGTATCTCCCAAATCAATTAATTCAGCCAGTTTGTGGAGGATTGTTGCATCAGAATTGCGCTCTAAACCAGTCCGTGTGGTGAATATCCATCGGTCAATGTCCTGACTCAAAAAAGGCAAGTCCAGCGATAGGTCTAGGGAACCTGAGACAACACAGGTAATCGGCTGAGGAGACTGACCCCGAACCTCACGTGCTGCCAACAACTCAGGATTGCGAATTGAAAAAGTTCCTCCCTCAGCCCGAATTGTCCCTGCTCCTACCAGGACTAAATCGGCAAGAGAAACTTGATACTCCAAGTGTGCTTGATCGGCTACATCGGATTCACGAGGCGCTTTCGGATCTACGGCACTAATTTTTCCATCGGCCGTCATGGCAAGAACCACAGTTGTTTGGATAGCTGACATGATTACCTTTTAACGATTCTTTCTAATATTACAAAAAAAGGGAATAGGGAATAGAGAACAAAAGGTTTCCAGTTAAGAGTTCTCTAAAACTTTAGTTCTGAGTTTTGAGCTTCAGTCAAAAAAAAACTCGTAGAGAAGTACGGCTTTAAACCAATATCCGGGGCTAATTCTTCTATTCCCTATTCCATAATAATTAAAGTGAGTTCGACGAACCTCTCCCTGCCTTGAACTAAAGTTCAAGTCTGTCCCTCTCCGAGTCGGAGAGGGACGGTTTTGCGTAGTAAAACCTTCTTAGAGGTTTTTTGATTGAGCAAATTTGGTAGATTTTATATGAGTAATCGAATTCACGTAATTAAAACCCAAAAAGGATCTGCTGTGAAGGCTGTAATTAGACTAGCTAACGAAAGTGATGCCTTAAAAATGCTGGCAATTTATGCGCCAGTTGTGCGGGAAACTGCAATTTCTTTTGAAATAGAGCCTCCCAGCCAAAGGGAATTTGAAGGACGCATTAATAACTATCAACAGCAGATGCCTTGGCTAGTGTGTGAAATTAACGGTGAGCTTTTAGGTTATGCCTATGCTACTCCCTACCGGACTCGTGCTGCCTATCAATGGTCTGTAGAATCATCCGTGTACGTAAATGCTGAACATCGCAGAAAAGGAGTTGCTAAAGCTTTGTATACTTCCCTTTTTGGGTTGCTGCAACTCCAAGGATTTTATAATGTTTTTGCTGCGATCGCTTTACCTAATCCAGCAAGTGTCGCTGTGCATGAAGCTGTCGGTTTTTCACCTGTAGGTGTATTTCGCAGAGTTGGATATAAATTTAGTGAGTGGCACGATGTCGGCTGGTGGCAACTATCTCTGCAACAAGAACTACCTTTCCCTGTAAATCAGCCTCTTTCTTTGCTAGAAGTTCAAAAATTGTCTCAGTGGAATGAAGTTTTAAGAAGTGGTCTTTTACTACTTCGCATTTAATAAACTAAAAACATCTAATTTGCATAATCGAATTAAACACAACTCTTGTGGGGTGGGCAACATGAGCGTCCAGCTTATGCAATTTAAATATAGAACAGCTTATCATGTTAGTTAAATTAAACCGCGTCTACCTTGAAAACCATAGTTTTTTGGAATTAGGTAAAGCTCATTACTCAAGGCATGACCGAATAATGCACTCTCCTTAAAAACTCCAGGTTTCAAAATGGACGAGGTTGAGGTACGAAAATCGGATTAATAAGTCCAGTTTTGCTTAGTCTGCAAACTATAGGTTCCATCTTTCACATTCACCCGCTCAGGAATCAGATTTAAATCTCTAAATATATTTGCCTGATGTTGTAAAGCATTGAGCGATTGGTCATCAATCGGGATGATGGCACGTTCGCCACTATGTTTCTGTAAAGTTTCTACGATGGATGGATCGATTTCATGGTGTTCTGCCAATCGTTGAACAGCTTCTAATTCCTGCCTCTTAGCCCAAGTTCCAGCTTCGTTTACCTCTTCTAAAATCACCTTGAGTAAGTCGGGATAGTCGCGTACCAGTTCTGGAATCGCGTAGTAATAAGTGGGAACTTCCACGGAGGCTTTGTCACCAAATATGCTCTCTAGGTCTGTAATCGATCGCCCTGGGTAAGCACTCCGGGCTTGAGTCGCTGTGTAGGGAACCCAAATCACCCAAGCATCAAGTTCACCCCGGCGGAATCGCGGCAGCGCCTCCGGTTGGGTGAGATAAACTGGCTCGATGTCGTTAAAATCGAGGCCGACTTTTGCCAGCGATCGCACAAGTATATAATGTGCGCTTGAGCCTTTATCAAAAGCGATCTTTTTACCCTTCAGGTCTGCTAGTGTCTGAATTGGCGAATCTTCCGGCACCAAAATTGCTTGACCTTTAGGAGCGGTATATTTTTCTTTAGCCACCCGCACAAATACATGATCTGCCGCTTGAGAGAAGATGCTGGCTGTACCACCGCCGCCGCAGAAGTCAATTGTCCCATTGCTCAGTGCTTCTATTAGAGAAGAAGCTGATAAAAAACTTGTCCAGGTAACACTCAGCCCATAAGGTCGCAAACGGTTTTCCAACAAGCCTTGATCCCGGAGAACTTCCAGATTTGTCATCCCCTCTGGATATCCAATTTTGAGTTGCTTGAGCCGCCGCGCTTGCTCTGCTAAGGGCGTGTTGCTAGATTGGGCAGAACGCTGAGAAAACCAGCGATCCAAAACTATACAGAAAATTATCCCCCCCATAAACAGTCCCACGGTTTCCAGTAATTGGATTGTGGAGCTTTTGGATAGTTGGAACTGATTACCAGATTCAGAAGCAGCAATAACATGACCGTCAAAAACTAGAGGTAAGACCAAAATCGAGACAAGTCCGATGCCAAATCGAACTGCAAACCTGTAGGTAGCCGATCTATGAGTGGCTGATCTGAGCAACCGTAAGATGTTTTGACCTGTGTATCTAGGCAGAAGGTCAATCAAACGGCTAATCATAATGACTCCTTTGATAAATATAGGTAATGGAAATCGCCGAATGAATTGGAGATGGGGGATAAAGTCAAAGCACTGCTTGATATGTATAAACTACCAGATTTGCTCTGAGTTACACCCAATATGCGATACTCACATTATCATATCGATATTGTGGTAATTCTCTACAAAGGTTGAGGGATAGCTAGTTTCGGTTATCAGATAGGTGTTGAGTGAGGAATAGTGATGGATTGGTTAATTGCAACAATTAAGATCGGCCTAGCTGCGGCTGTAGCAACAACGTTTGATGACAATATTTATCTAACTGCTTTTTTTAGCGAGGTTAATCGGACTTTTCGTCCTCAACATGTTGTAGTTGGTGAAATTCTAGGATTCACGGCATTAGTGATAGTAAGTTTACTTGGTTTCTTACTGGGTCTAGTAATTCCGTCAACTTGGACTGGTCTACTGGGGATTCTGCCGATACTCATTGGCTTGAAAAATTTGCTCAACCTGAATAAGGATGATTCAGCCGAAGATAAGTCAGCCAATCTGAAAAGAAATTCTAAATTTCGAGGATTTGATTCCAGAAAGCGATCGCTCTGGGACGTAATTCGCGATCCCCAGACCTATCGCGTCTCCTCGGTAACAATTGCCAACGGCGGCAACAATCTTGGGATTTATATACCTCTGTTTGCCACTAGCTCAATCCAAAATCTCAGTGTAATCGTACCAGTTTGCTATTTCATTGTTGGCTGCTGGCTATTTATGTCCTACAATCTGACTCGTCTACCTGGCATCGCGTTGGTACTCAGCCGTTATGCTAGCAAGATTTTCCCCTTTGTGCTGATGTGGCTAGGTTTCAGAATTTTGATGGATAGCGAATCCTATCGGATTTTTTTACCGAACACTTGACATATTGCCGCTGAGAATATATATAAAGTGTTTTAATTTGGCAGATTCCGATTAAAGGTAAGAAGCTGACTACAAGTTTTTCAGCACCCGTAAGCTTTAAAATCCCGACAAATAGTAAAAGTGCTGCCAAGATTGTTGTAAAATTCCACAACGCAATCGTCTTAGCTTTGTTAAACTTTGTCATCAAAGCGACCTCCGATTATGCAATGTGTATATCTTTGCTCAGAGCGATATCTGCATTGGTGTAATAGTATAGCCAGATGACTAGAGGCAGCAGCCCTCTGGTCATACATTCAAGGTATTACAGCTATTTTCAGGTAAATAGACAACGCGGTAGGGGCACAGCATTGCTCATTGGTGTCTACTTTTGCCCTAGCGAATTCATGTAAACCGCAATTTCTGGGGTGAGACGCTACGACATCTCAAGCTTTTGAGGATAGCGATACCTACGGTGGGATGCGCCTACGCAATTCGCCAACAGAGTCATAGAATTCGCGGCTATACCAGTAAATTAGGTCAAATCAAGGTTTTGAAACCCACGCGGTTTCTAACCGCCCATTTCGCGTTAAGTTGACACGTATGAGCAGTTCACCACAATGATAAATTTGTCAAAAGATATTGTAGTAGTGAAAAATCTAGTCCAGTAGGGCATCAATAGACCACCCATTCCAAATGAGTAAAACACTTAGGCTGTTTTTAATTTTTAATTTTTAATTCCGCCTTGCGGCACTAGTCCCAATTAAAAGAATGCGAATTCGACCTAACACCTTGAGCTTCACTGTATTTTTAGGGGCACTCTCGGCTCTACCACCCCTATCAATCGATATGGGATTACCAGCTTTCCCGACAATTAGCGAGGCATTAAAGGCATCTTCTGGATCTGTAGGGTTAACGCTGAGTTTGTTCATGCTTGGCTTTGCCCTTGCCCAACTCGTCTTCGGCCCCCTCTCAGATCGTTTTGGACGCAAACCAGTTCTGCTATTTGGCTGCGGACTCTTCACCCTAGCAGGAGCAGCCTGTGCTGTTGCACCATCAATCGATAGTCTCATCGCTTGGCGTTTGGTTCAAGGTGCTGGTGCTGGTGCTGGTATGGTGATGACATTGGCGATTGTCCGCGATTTATTTGAGGGTGCAACTGCACGCGCCCAACTCTCTTATGTCAACTTGGTGATGAGTGTAGCACCAATGATTGCACCGACAATCGGCGGTAGAGTGCTGATGGTGGCTGGTTGGCGGGCTATTTATGGGACACTTGCGATCGCAGGTTTATTGCTGGTGTTATCTATTGCTCTAGGACTAAGTGAATCTATAGGGCATCGTGATGTAAATGCTATCCAACCAGTTCGCTTAATTAAAAATTACGGGCGCATTCTCACCAACCCAATCTGTCTTGGTTACGCCCTTGTTAATGCTTTTAACTTTGGCTGTATGTTTGCTTATGTTGCCGGCTCTCCCTTAGTGATGCTCAACGTTTTTGGTGTTTCCACCACAACTTACGGCTGGTTGTTCGCCTCCACCGCCTTTGGTATCATGGCAGGCTCTTTCTTAAATGGACGCTTGAGTATTGGAGGTGTGTTACCTTCACGTTTGTTGACTGTGGGATTAGTAACTGCTACAGCATCAGCGATCGCGCTGGTAATTGTGTCAGTGAGTGGTGCTGCTCAAGTAATAACACTGATGCCGTTGCTAGTAATTAATACCTTCTGTCGCGGGATTATTTCACCCAATGCGATGCATGGCGCAATTCAGCCAGTCCCAGAAAGTGCTGGGGTTGCTGCTGCTGTAGTCGGATTTATGCAGATGTTGGCTGGTGCTGTCGCTAGTGGACTGGTAGCATTTCTTTATGATGGTCATACAGCGATCGCCATGTCTAGTGTTATGGCCACATTTGCGATCGCTTCTTTCGCCGCCTATTTTGGACTGGTACATCGCAGTCAAGTTGTGTGAGTGCGATCGCTTATGGCAAGTGTCTGAAGAAGCCGTCAATTCGATCTATCGCCCTGACTGATACCCAGTGCTGGAAGCCTTTCTGTTTTCTCTGACAATCGTTAGTTAAACAGCGATACATTACAGATATATAATTGGTAAACTTTGCTTTTGAGTGAATAAAGATGAGTTATTTTAACCATTATCCGCAACGAAAAGACTATATCATTCTCTTAATAATTTGGCTGATAGCATTAGCTATAGATAGAACTTGGTTTTTCTTAGATGAATCGATTCCAGCCTACGATCAAAGCGCACATTTAACGGTAGCATTATATCATTATAAAGTTTTTCAAAACTTCAATATCTTCTCAGGAGATTGGTGGTTATCTCTGTGGCAATTAACTCCAAGTTATCGCGCTCCTTTTGTATATATTTGCACTGTACCATTTTTGATGTTGTTTGGACGGGGATCTGACCAAGCAAGTTTAGTCAACTTATTGTACACTGCGATGATTATACTTTCAGTGTATCATTTAGGGAATTTTTTATTTAAAAACCGAAAAACTAGCATAACCGCCAGCATATTTTGTCTGTTATTTCCTATTTTTGGAATTATCCGGACAGATTATTTATTAGATTATGGTTTGACAGCAATTGTTATCCTAACTTTCACAGTTCTGACGATTTGGAAAGATAGTTATATTCGGTTTGCATCATGGGGTTTAACTATCGTCTTGGGCATAGGAATAGGTTTAATCATGTTGGCTAAATCTACAGGGATTATTTTTATTTTAGTTCCTAGTATTTGGACATTAATTAGTTTTATTAAAAAACATAGATTCACCAAGCTAATTCAAACTTGCTTATCTTTGATGATAGCTTGGTTAATTTGTCATTTTTGGTATGGCGTAAATTGGTTAACGATTATTACATCGGCATTAAAGGCTAACCAAGTCGGAAAAGGGGAGGGCGATCCTTCTGCCACAACTATTGCTGGATGGTTATACTATCCACAGATGATCCCAGAAAGCGTTGGTTTACCAATATTGTTTGTGAGTATTGGTATTTTATTGGTTTATCTGATTAAATATCGATTTAATACTGATTTAATTTCAGGAAATCTTCATAAATCGGCTCGAATTTGGTTATTAGTTACCTTAGTAAGTAGCTATATAATTTGTACTTTGGGCACAAATAAAGATATTAGATTTATTCTGCCATGCTTTCCGATAATTAGTTTAATATTAGCGGATTTATTCAACTTAATTGAAAACATATATTTTGATAGACTGAGATTAACTACCTTGGTGTTAAGTGGCATAGTTTTACTCAATAATTTGTTTCCATTACCCCTAATTCAAACATGGGGTGGTAAACATTTACCTAATGATGATGCTAGGAAATATCCCCTGGATAAACTGATAAATAAAATCAACGAAACAGATTTATATTTAAGGTCAAATTTAGGGGTAATTCCTGTTTCAGCACCTCAGATAAATGAGTTTACGTTAGATTATTTTGGGACATTAGCAGACTTTCGTGTATATGGTAGAAAATTAACAACAAGCTTATCTCGCATAGAGCAAGATTTACAATATTTCTCTTGGTATGTCACCAGAGAGAATGAAGCAGATGAACCTGGAGAAAGTGGAGAAACTAAACGGAAATTAAAATCTTTAGTAGAATCTTCTACTGATTTGAAATTACAGGGTGATTGGATATTACCTGGTAGAGATAAATTGCGATTATATCACCGTAAAAATCCTTATGTAGCTGTTCAAAAAACAAGTAATACTGAGTCTGGAATTAGTCTAGAAAAAGTTGCAATTTCTCAGCAACTAATTTTAGATAAAAATAATCCTGTAACCTATCAAATAACAGGTTCATGGGATGATTTGCAAAATGGATTATTACTGTTAAAATGGCAAAATGGCCAATCATATTGGTATCACGATCATGCCATTGGCTTGGGTAATTTATACTGTGGCATCAAATGTCACCCAGAAGGAAGTTTCCGGGTAAAAGAAGATTTAGCTACATTTATTCCCAAAACACTACCACTAGGAAAATATCAACTATCAGCACTCTATTTAGATAGGAGAAACAAGAAAATCACATCTTTAAATATTCCAGATATTACTGTAAATGTGACAGATGTAGGAACAGTAGAAAAATCGCCACCTTTAGATTTAGTTACCCGAACTTCACAACTAGCACAAGAGTTACAACATGGAAAATTAGATAATCTATTTGTACAGATAAGTAATTTCAATCAATACGATCCTACTCAAGATTATTTAAAACAAATTGAATTTGCAGGTAATTATCATCTGCAAAAAGAGCCAAATAACTTAAATTTGCGTTACACTCTAGTCTTATCGCAACTTTTACAGCGGCAAGTTCCAGAACTAATCCAAAATTTAATAGAATTAACTAAATATGATACTGAAAATCCTTACACATATCTTTATTTAGCTTTTGTTTATTTATATAATTTTCAACCCTTACAAGCTGAACCGAATTTAGCGATCGCAGAAAAATTAAAACCAGATATACCAGAATTAAAAACTTTAAAGAAAGTAACAAATATTATGAAATTTTTGCCTCTATAATGGTTTTCCACCAAGGAATAGGAGAAACTGGAAGTTGCTGCTTGAGGCAAGCAACCTCGGTTCTAAAATTGCAACCCTAGCTTCGATATCGGGGGTTGAGATATGATTTTTTGATAGTCTGTTGTTATTTATCGTAAATTAAAGGGTTTAAGAACCTGCAATCTACATGTAGCAACCATTTCAAGCGGGGTTTGTCTTGAGAAATCGCTCCACTTGGGCAAAGCCCAAGACCGCGTTTCTCGCTAAATCCCCGCCTGAAATTTATTTAATTTTGAATTTTGAATTGTTATCTACCTTGCCATGTGTTTTAATCGAAATCTCAAGGACACGGGGCATTTTTGGGAGAAGCTATACCACAGCACGACTTTTGCCAATGCAGACAAACAGCGCGTAATATTAATATTAGTATCATCCATAACTAAAATAGCTTCATTCTCACCTAGTTATTAGTATATAGTATGGCTAAAATTACTGTTTGCATTCCTACTTTTAATCGTGTTCATCTCCTTCCTTATGCTATTGACAGTGTACTCAATCAGTCTGAGCAAGACTTTGAGCTAATTGTTTGTGATGACGGTTCTAAAGATGGCACACCTGAGTTGATGTCACAGTACACAGACGAGCGGATTAAATATATCCGTCATCTCCAAAATATTGGTAAAAGTAATAATATGCGCTCTGGCTTTGATGCAGCCAGTGGTGAGTATTTTATTAAATTTGACGATGACGATCGTCTCACACCCGATTTTCTCACAAGTACCGCAGCTATTCTTGCTCAAGACTCTAGCATTGATTTTGTTGGTACAGACCATTGGATAATTGATATTAACAATATACGAGATGAGGCAAAAACTCAAGAAAATTCTCATCGCTGGGGTAGGAATAATTTACCAGCAGGGATTGTAAATAATTTGTTGGAAGTGGTATTTATTCAGCAAAGCTTTCAAGTTGGGGCGACATTATTTCGCCGTAAAACCTTGCAAGAATTAGGATATATGCAGGCAAATCTGCAAAATTGTGAGGATAATGATTTATTTGTGCGTCTGGCTTTGGCTGGAAAAAAGGGCTATTATTTACCAGAATTATTGATGGAATATCGCTACCATGCAGAACAGCAAGGTATCAATCGAGCCATTCCTTATTTATTTGATAAAATCCAGTATTTAGAAAAATATAAGTTTGAGTCAGAAAAAATAGAGACAATCAGGAAAAATCGTCTAACTGAAACACAATTATTATTAGGTTTGCGTTTAATTGAAAAGGGTGAAACGCAAAAAGGCAGAGAGCTAGTTTTAGCAGGACAGTCTTTTTCGACTCCTAAAGCTTGGACTGGTTTAGGTTTATCGTTGTTACCTATCGGGTTGCGAGGTAAGGCTTTTAATGCACTGCGACAGGTGCGGGGTTAACGTGAGTTCGACGAACCTCTCCCTGCCTTGAACTAAAGTTCAAGTCTTTCCCTCTCCGACTCGGAGAGGGACGGTTTTGCGTAGTAAAACCTTCTTAGAGGTTTTTTGATTGAGCAAATTGGGTAGATATTATATGAGGAATCGAATTCACGTAAGGTTAGGCTATGGGTATGGGGGGAACTACTACCTTTTGCTCTACATCGGATTCGTTACTATTTGGAGCGATCGCTTGAAAAATGTTTTGCAGGGTCGAGTCATAGTCAGCAATCATACTAGCACACAGAGACCATCCAACTTTACAATTCTATCCGCTAATTTCCCCCTTGCAAAAATTTTTGCCTCTGTTGTTAGTAAAATCCAAGAATGGCTAGAATCAAAGAGTTTACTTAACTTATTTGCGCTAAAGGTTTTGGCTACTGTATCTTGTCCCCACTGTCATCAACTTGTTGATAGTCAAGCTATTAGTTGTCCTTATTGCCGGACAACACTCAAAGCTTACGGTCATCCCGGTATTCCATTGCACCGCGCTATTGGGGACGGGTATCTATGCGACACTTGCACTTATCACGCTGATGATACTTGCAATTTTCCCCAGCGTCCCTACGCCAAAGACTGTACCCTCTACCAAAATATTGAAGAGACAAAGTTAGAGTTAGAACAGCAGCGTTACACCAACAGTTTTGCAGTAACGGTGAAAATTTGGGTAAAACGCAACCAAGCTTTGCTGTTGCTATTAGGTCTATTATTGGTCTGTTTGTTCTTCAGTCTAGTAACTTAGATGGTTAGAACTGATGCAGCTTGAAAATGCTAAGGGTGTGAAAGCCTTAAACCGAAAATGTACGGATACAGTATTGAATCTTTCATACCAGAGGTTGCAATTGCTCTTGATACGCTAGACGACTACGAGCAGCTACTATATATTTTATAAATCGGATAGGATGCTTAACCTACAATATATAGTGCTATATCTTTGTAGTTAAAAATTTAAATAAACTACGAAGGCTTAAAAAAATCACAAAGCCGACTTTTGCAACACAACCGTATTTGATGGCTAATTCAATTGTTTCAACAAAACGGCTCGGCAACCAGTTAATCCAGTGGTTGCTTGAAGAAGACCGACGACGAGAGAAGGAAGGGCCTTACCGCAAAGAAGAACCACATCGCCAGCATTCTTGGTGGCAGGTAATGTGCTTGACTGGTGTAGATTATTTCTCGACCCTTGGCTATCAACCTGGGATTGCAGCACTGGCGGCCGGCGCTCTTTCTCCTATAGCTACCCTAATTCTGGTTTTGCTGACGCTGTTTGGAGCATTGCCAATCTATCGGCGCATTGCTGCTGAAAGCCCTCATGGTGAAGGGTCGATCGCAATGTTAGAGCGTTTGCTCCCCTGGTGGCAAGGCAAATTACTTGTGCTGTGCTTACTTGGCTTCGTAGCAACTGACTTTATTATTACCATTACTTTGTCTGCTGCTGATGCTACTGCCCATATCATCGAAAATCCGCTGACACCAATTTGGTTTCACAGTCAGACGATCGCAGTTACTCTGATATTAGTTGCATTACTAGGTGCAGTCTTCTTGAGAGGTTTCCGAGAAGCCATTGGGATTGCTGTAGTTTTGGTGGCAGTTTATCTGCTGTTAAACTTCATTGTTGTTAGCGTCGGTCTGTATCAGATTCTAGCTCACCCAGAAGCGATCGCGAATTGGCAAACTGCACTTTTTGCCCACCATTCCAACCCTTTAATATTAATTGGTATCTCTCTGCTTATATTCCCCAAACTAGCACTGGGATTGTCAGGTTTTGAGACTGGTGTTACCGTTATGCCCCTAGTAAAAGGTAGCAATAACAGCACTCCGCAGCATCCCAAAGGGCGCATTCGGAATACACGCAAGCTGCTTACCACTGCTGCTTTGATTATGAGCTTCTTTTTGCTCACCACCAGCTTTATAACTACTTTACTGATTCCAACCGCAGAGTTTGCATCTGGAGGCAAAGCCAACGGACGAGCCCTTGCTTATTTAGCACACCTTCATTTAGGCAATGGCTTTGGCACTATTTACGATTTAAGTACTATTTCTATTTTGTGGTTTGCCGGTGCGTCTGCAATGGCAGGGCTGTTGAATATTGTGCCTCGCTACCTACCACGCTATGGTATGGCTCCTAATTGGGCACGAGCAACGCGACCTTTGGTGTTAGTCTACACAGCGATCGCTTTTGTTGTCACAATTATCTTCAAAGCAAGTGTAGAAGCCCAAGGTGGGGCTTATGCAACTGGTGTACTGGTGTTAATCACCTCAGCCGCCTTTGCCGTCACCCTATCAGCTCACCGTCATAGACAGAAGCGGGCCAAACTCATTTTTGGAATCATTACACTGTTATTTTTATATACCACCGTTGTCAATATCATCGAAAGACCAGAAGGGATTAGGATCGCTGGGTTTTTCATCGGTGCGATCATTTTTACCTCGCTGGTTTCTCGTGTTTGGCGTTCAACGGAACTGCGAGCAGAACGAATCGAAGTTGACGAACTTGCTGCCCAATTCCTTGCCGAAGAGAGCCAGGGAGCAATACGGTTAATTGCAAACCGCTTGAATACAGGCGATGCCCTAGAGTATTTTATGAAAGAGAAAGAGGTACGCGAGGACAACCATATTCCACCCAACGATCCAATTCTGTTTCTAGAGGTTCATGTATCAGATGCTTCGGAATTTGCGGATGTGATTGTAGTCAAAGGAGTGCAAGTTGGTGATTATCGTATTCTCCGGGCTGAAAGTGCAGCAGTACCGAATGCGATCGCAGCTTTACTACTCTATATTCGTGACCAAACAGGTAAGATTCCTCATGCTTACTTCGGTTGGGTTGAGGGAAATCCCATACAATACTTACTGCGTTTTATCTTGTTTGGTGAAGGTGACATTGCTGTAGTTACCCGTGAAGTCCTCCGTCGCGCTGAAAAGAATCCCCAAATGCGACCTGGTATTCACGTTGGGGGTTGATTTAGGAGTACTGAATGATGAGTGATGAGTGATGAGTGATGAGTGATGAGTGATGAGTGATGAGTGCGATTATTACTTTTTTTTACTCTAAGCCGAGTTACTCAGCACTCAGAACTGTTTCGGTGATAGAAGTAGCGATCGCAGCTTCAGCCTCAAGGTGGAAGAAATTGCCCTAAAATTTATGTAAGTATGAGCCGCTGAATCTTAAATTAACTTGAAATTTATTTAACTTTATACAATGCCAGACGCGGAAAAGTCCCAGAACCAGCTGGCTAATGGCAAGCTGCTGCATCGGCAAGTTAGTAAAAAAGCCAATTATCCGCTAGTCGCCAGTGGAGAAGAGGGAATGCTGCTTCAGTTGACTGATGGCACTATCCAGGCTTGTAATGCGGCTGGCGATCGCATTTTGGGACTAACCACACAACAGCTTGTGGGACAAAATTTGCTCGATCCCAAGTGGCAATTTATTCATGAAGATAACACTCCTGTACTCAGTGAAACTCACCCCATAGGTGTTACTAAAAATACAGGTAAACCTTGTTTAAATGTGGTGTGTGGCTTTTATCAGCCAAATGGTGAACTAGTCTGGCTATTGTTGTCTTCCCAACCTCTGTTTCAAGCAGAAGGAAGCAATCTCTATGCGATCGTCACAACTTTTTCGGATATTACGGAATCTAAGGATGCCCACCTTGAGCAGAATGCTAACTGTGAACCAGATACTCAACGAGTTGATACAGATGAATTTCAAACACTTTGGGATAGTCACCGTCTGTTTCAACAAATTGCTGGCACTCTTCCAGGGATACTCTACATTTATGACCTAATTGAGCAGCAAAATTCCTACGTAAATTACGAAATTGCTCAAAGCTGGGGCTATACACCAGCCGAAATCCAGGCAATGGGAAAGGATTTATCTACCCAGCTTCTACACCCTGAAGATTTGGCACGACTCCCTAGCTATCTTGAAAAATTTAATTCTGTTCGTCAAGGTGAAGTCCTCAGCTTTGAATACCGGATTCGACACGCCAATGGAGAATGGCGCTGGTTTTGTAGCTATGACACTTTGCACAGCAGAACTGCTGATGGATTACCGCAATATCTTTTGGGGATTGCTTTTGATATTACAGAGCGACGACATATAGAAATTTCCCTACGACAAAGTAACGAAAGGTTTGAGTTAGCAGCGGCGGCGGTTAATTGCCTAATCTATGACTGGGAGATTGGGAGAAATACCGTGGAAAGAACTCAAGGTCTAACCCAGGTTTTTGGCTACACACAACAAGAAACTGAACCGACCTTCCAGTGGTGGCAAGAACGCATTCATCCCGATGACCAAGAAAGAGTTAATGACCAGTTCATGGCTAGTATGGCCAATGGAAACCGTTATCGTATTGACTATCGAGTGCGTCACCAGGATGGCCGCTATTTGTGGGTGCAAGACCAGGGGTTTGCAGTCCGGGATGCAAATGGTCAGGTAGTTAGGGTAGTTGGTGCTACTACTGATATTACCGAACAGCAAGCGGCGCTACAGGAACGCCAGCAAATTGAAACAAATCTGCGTGAGAGTGAAGAACGGATTCGGTTGGCCACTAATGCTGCTGAACTGGGTATGTGGTTTTGGAATATCACCACCAACGAGGTAATTTGGACAGACAAATGTCGGCAGCTATTTGGAGTGTCTCTAGAAGCCGAAATCAGCTTTGAGATTTTCCTCAACTGTGTACATCCAGAAGACCGCCAATGCATTCATGAAGCGATCGCCTGCTCTATTGAAGAAAAGGTTGACTGTGACATAGAATACCGCATCCTTTGGTCTGATGGTAGTATTCATTGGATTGCTGCTAAAGGTCGCGTCTTTTATGATGCCGAGGGTCAGGCAGTACGGATGATGGGTACTACCCAGGATATTACCCAGCGCAAACAAGTAGAAAATGATTTGCGCCAACGCGAAACTCAATTAAGGCGGTTAGTTGATTCCAATATTATTGGTATTATATTCGCCACTCCCGATCGCATTACTGAGGCGAACGAGGCTTTTTTAGAAATGGTGGGTTATAGCCGAGAGGAACTATTAGCGGGTAAGATACGCAGACAAAACATGACCCCACCTGAATATCACACTCTCGACCGGCAAGGACTAGAGCAACTTTTAACGGTTGGGATATGTACTCCTTTTGAAAAAGAATACATCCGCAAAGATGGTTCTCGCATTCCCATATTAATCGGTGGTGCCTTGGTGGAGCGAGATCCCGTATCTTGGATCTGTTTTATTCTTGATTTAACACCCAGGAAGCAATTAGAAAAGGCACTCAGGCAACAAGCAGAGGAACTCAAACAAGCCAACCGGAATAAAGATGAGTTTCTCGCCATTCTCTCTCATGAATTGCGATCGCCCCTCAACCCGATTTTAGGGTGGTCATCACTACTCAAAAGCCGCAAATTTGATGAAGCTACTACTAATCGTGCTTTAGAAACCATCGAAAGAAATGCTCAATTGCAGATTCAATTAATTGATGAGTTGCTAGATGTATCTCGAATTATTCGCGGTAAGTTGAACCTGACTTTTGCCACTGTTAACCTAGTAGCTGTAATTGATGCTGCATTGGAGACAGTCAGGTTAATCGCCGAAACCAAATCGATCCAGATTAAAGTACAGGTTGACCCCAATGTTGGTAAAGTGTTAGGCGACTATTATCGTTTACTGCAAGTTGTAGGGAATTTACTCTCAAACGCAGTCAAGTTTACTCCCTCTGGTGGTTCAGTCGAAGTTAGCCTATCATTGAGTCGTGAATTTACTTCCGACTCAGCACTAATTCAAGTTAAAGACACAGGTCAAGGTATTTCCCCTGAATTCCTACCCCATGTATTTGAATATTTTCGTCAAGCTGATAGCAGCACAACCAGAAAATTTGGGGGACTGGGATTGGGATTAGCCATAGTTCATCACTTAGTAGAGTTGCATGGTGGTACTGCAACAGCAGCTAGTCCAGGAATTGGACAGGGAGCAGTTTTTACTGTCAGACTGCCCTTAATGAAGGAGAGTGAGGGTGCAGGAGAAGCAGGAGGAGCAGGGGAGAAATTTAACTCGTCAGTTCTTCGTGGACTAAGGATATTAATTGTCGATGATGATGTTGACACGCGGGAGTTTCTACACTTCTTGCTACAACAGAATGGGGCGTTGATAAGTGCCGCAGCATCGGTAAATGAGGCGCTTAAAACTATATCACAGGCTGTACCTAATTTATTAATCAGTGATTTAGGAATGCCAGAAATGGATGGCTACAGCTTGATTAAGATGCTCAGAGCTATGCCCAAAGAGGAGGGCGGGGAAATTCCAGCGATCGCTCTTACCGCCTATGCTGGAGAAAGCGATCGCGATCGAGTCTTAGCAGCTGGTTTTCAGAGACACATTGCCAAACCAGTACAACCAACTGAATTACTCACCTCAATTGCAGATTTACTAGGGCAAAATAATGACTAATCCCAGCTTAAATGCGGATGGCGTATAGCCCATTCATAAAGCCTGGGAATACCTTGTTTAAATGCTATATTTGTTAATACTTGAATAAAGTGGTTATCGTCATTAATTGCAAGAGGTGCAATCACTGGATTATACTTTTATCGTAAATTAAAGGGTTTAAGAACCTGCAATCTACATGTAGCACCCATTTCAGTCGGGGTTTGTCTTGAGAAATCGCTCCACTTGGGATGCATCCCAAGACCGCGTTTCTCGCTAAATCCCCCGTTAGCGCTAGCGTAAAGCCTTCTCTACGAGAGGCTGCGCCAACGGCATGGCAACGCTATGAGCGACGGAGGAGCGTCAGTTGCCACAACGCGGGGAACCCGCGCAAGGCACTTCTCTTCTCTACGAGACGCTACGCGAACGTCTGAAATTTCTTTAATTTTGAATTTTGAATTTTGAATTGTTAACTGATGGTTTGATGAAATAGTAGCTTACTTTGATCATAGGACAACAAGTGGTGCTGTTGTTCGCGTAGCGTTCGGCAGGAAAGGCATCAATAACAAACTCAAGCTAATTAAGCGTTCACCTGATGGGTTCAGAAACTTTAATAAGTTTAGAGTAAGATGCTTATTAAATTGGCATTTTATTTATTAGTTTGGCATAACAAGTACTGAAGAGCCAAAAAATCATAATTGACATCTGGGTAATCAATTACGAATTACGTAGCTTGCTTCTCCCCGGAGGCGAGTATTACGCGAATTATCTTGACACTTGCGCTAGGATATCCCCTATTGCTTTGCAATGTATATGAGGAGTAGTGCAGGTCAAACAACATGACAGAAGAAATCAATACACAGAATACCCGAAACCTAGTGGCGATCGCTAACCAATTCGCCCAACAGGGAAAGGTTACAGGCGTTAAAGCATTTGGCAGTGGTAATATCAATGACACCTTTTTAGCAACTCTAGATTCTTCAAAAGAACAACATTTTGTCCTGCAACGCATCAACACACAAGTGTTTCGTCAGCCACAATTGATTATGCGGAATATGCGTACCTTCACGGAACATGTTCAAAAAAGGTTGCAGGATACACCCCTTAATCGTCGCTGGGAAGTGCCACGCGTACTGTTAACCAAAGACGCTCAAGACCATTGCAAGGATGCAGATGGCTCCTTTTGGCGGGCAATTAGCTTTATTGAAGGCTCCCAGTCTTTTGATAGTATAGGCGATCGCTCACACGCCAAAGAAATCGGTTATGCGTTGGGGATGTTTCACAATCTCATCAGCGATTTGCCGCCAGAAAAACTTGCTGATACCCTCGAAGGGTTCCATATTACACCGTTTTATCTCCAACATTACCAGGAAGTTTTGGCGAAAACTAGTGTGAGTGAATCTTCTGAAGTTAATTATTGCTTACAGTTTGTTAGCGATCGCCAAATCTTTGCACATATCCTAGAAAATGCTAAATCTGAAGGCATTCTACCTCTGCGTCTGATGCATGGCGATCCAAAAATTAATAACGTGATGTTTGACATTGTTACCCAGCAAGCTGTCAGCGTCATCGACCTCGACACAGTGAAACCCGGTCTGGTACATTATGATATTGGTGATTGCCTGCGATCGGGTTGCAATCCGGCTGGTGAAGAAACCGAGAATTGGGAAAGTATTTATTTCGATACCGATTTGTGTCAAGAAATCCTCCAGGGTTATCTCGCTGTGGCTAAGGCATTTCTGACTGAGAATGATTATGCATATATATATGATGCCATCCGTCTAATTACTTTTGAACTAGGACTGAGATTTTTTGCTGATTATTTAGCAGGGAATGTCTACTTTAAAGTTAAGCACCCAGAACATAACTTGGCAAGAGCGATCGTGCAGTTTAAGCTGACCGAAAGTATTGAATCTCAAGAAACGCAGATTCGCAAAATTATCCAAGACATGAAATGAACAACCAGATATTTTCCCTGCAACCTTTCCCTTCTACTGAGTCCTTTCCTCATTTGAAAATTACAGGCAATATCTCCCGAAATGCTAATCAACTTGCCATCTGCTACAGCCTTGGAGGCGACTTAAAAGAAATTGCAATTTCTTCACCATCAAATGCACCATCGCGTAAGTACGAATTGTGGGAAGACACTTGCTTCGAGTTCTTCCTTTGCATCAAAGATTCTCAACGGTATTGGGAATTTAACCTCTCCCCCGCCGGACACTGGAATGTCTATCGCTTTGATGGATATCGTCAAGGAATGCAAGAAGAAACAGCCTTTGAAAAGCTACCGTTTAGCGTTCAGAATCAAGCCGATGCTTTGTTACTGGCGTTAGATGTCGATTTGGCTAAAATTATCTCGGCAAAACAAGAAATTGAAATTGGCATTACTACAGTTATCAAATATAAAGATGGCGAGGTAACTTACTGGGCTTTAACTCATCGAGGCGCGGAGGCTGACTTTCATCTACGAGACAGTTTCATCATTGAGTTATGAGATGTGCTTGCTGCTACCAATATGCCAGAACGATAAACCAGCAAATAAGTCACTCATTTGGATGACAAACAAATCACCCGTTTGGGTGAGTTAATTGTATGAGTTAATTTCTATAAATATAAATAAGAAGAATCTATTAGTAGAAACTATTGATTCTACTTGCGTCTACGTAAGGAGTAAGTTATGAAATTAACAACATGGATAAATTCTACAGCGATCATTGCTTCTCTTGCGCTCACATCTGGCATTGCTAGCGCTCAAACAGCCGCAAACAACAATATAAGTACTGATACCACTAGTGAGAAACCAATAAACACAGCAGTTAATTCTGCTGCATTAGGCAGTAATTCCAGCAATGTCAGCTATATTCAACCCTTTAATCTAGTTAATCTTGCTTACCAAGGTGGTTTCAAACAGCAAGGAGTTCCTAGTGGAGGAATTTTGATTTCTGAAGGTCGGCGTGGAAATATTACTGCCCAAGATTTAGTCAAGGCTGCGATCAAAGCTAACAAGTTACCGGCACAAGTTTTAAACAATCAAGATTACATAAGCGCTGTTCGTTTGCAATTGGGAGTATTAACCGGAGCAAATTATCCTGGATAAATACAGCTTTGTCTATGACTATTTGTAAATTTGTAATTTGATGCAATACAAGTTAACCTTTTCTTTGAACCTTCCCTGCAAGCTGAAATAACCCCTGTACATTTAAGGTATGGGGGTTTTAGATTAGGTTCTTCGGCTATTTATATTAAGTAAGAACATTACGTGCCTGCTATCTTAATCGAATTATGCTATTTGACGGTTGAGTAACAGCGATCGCAATCCTATCTGAGTTGTGAAAATTGTAACCCACACTAGCTGTTAACTGCCTCAACATTTTTAGTTCAATTGTTTTAAACTTGAATTAATCTTACGCAAAAGCTTAGATAAATGATTCCAGAACTCCTTATTCTGAGTCAAATTTTGCCTTCTGATTATGTGGGTTATATCAGCTTAGTCAGCCTGATGTTTTTGTAAACTCATAGCATCTTTGATTTTGCGCTTTTTTAAGAAACTGGACATAAATGGTCGTTCAAAAAATAAATAAAACCAATAAGAAATAATTAGTGATATGACAGTGCCTACTAAATAGGATGCAGTTGCAAACATATCTGCGGAAATTGGCAGATAAAACAGAAAGTAACGCACAAATACCAAGACTGGCCCATGCATCAGATATAGGCTATACGAAAATGTCCCAAGTGCGATCGCCCAAGGGTGTTGCAATATCCGTAGTATTAAAGATGGCTGTTTCCCCTCAACTATTGACTTAGTTAAGGAAATAAATAGACAAGCAACAGCAAGACCACAAAAACTCTGATTAATCCATATATGTAATCCTAGTTGTCGCCACTCAGTTAAAAAGGCAATACAAGTGAAGATAATAGCCAGAAAACCCCACGGTAAGGAGTTTCTTATAGCCACTAATTGAGGTTTTCGAGAAAATCCAATATCTGCTGCTCCCATTCCTAAACAGAATATGCCTAGAAGCCAAGGATTAGCTGATTCAAATAGTCCATTGAACAAATATATAGGTGTTATACCAATTCCAAAAGCGACAATGACAACTAAGAACAAGCCAAAACGCCGCCATATAGGTAGCAACAATAATGGAAACAAAAAGTATATCTGCCATTCTGTTGCTACAGTCCACATAGGGGGATTAATAGTCAGATATGTACTACCGCTAAGATTATGAACTAATAACAGGTGAGATAAGACATCTATCAAAGAAAACTTAGGAGAAAAAGCTCCGGCTCCTGCTGATTCATTCCACTGAAAATAGGTAAATCTCTCTAAAATAAAGATAGTTGCAGCTAGTAGCAAACAGATGAACAGATTCACATAGTAAGGTGGTAGAATTCGCTGCGATCGCTTCTTAATATAATTCATCAAGTTTCCTGTTAGATAACCATTTTCAGAACGGGCTACTGGCAGCATTAAAACATAACCAGAAAGAACAATAAAAGTTACAACACTAAATGCACCATATTTCATAGTTCTGGCAAATAATGACCATAATCTAGGCAATTGCTCTCCAAATGATGGTTCAATATGCACAAGAACAACATACAGAGATGCTAGTCCACGTAAACCATCTAAATAAGGTAGATGTAGCCTCTTATCAGTAGATTTTTCTATAGCTTTAGTCATTCGCTTAATATCCTAATATGTTTCGATGAATAATAATCCCAGCACTTATTAACAGTAGTATTACTGTTTAGTTAAGGATATATATTGTCTTATCTTCTGTTATCAATGGTCGCCTGTGTCCAAATAAAACAATCAGGCGAACCATATAAAAACTTAGTCTGAAGATGACAGAGATAATTGTGTAGACTTAGTAATTTCCTTACCATCACGGCTTTTAATTACTCGTGCAGGTACACCCACAGCTATTGAAAATGGGGGAATATCTTTAGTAACAACAGCACCAGCACCAATAACACAGCCTCTACCAATGGTCACACCATCTAATACTTTCACCCCAGAACCCAGCCAACAATCATCCTCAATCACGATGCCTTTACAAGTAATACCTTGGTATTTAATTGCCTCTGTCGAATCTGCAAAATTGTGATTATTGGCATATATTGCAGTTTGGGCTGCAATTAAACAATTCTGGCCAATTTTGATATCTCCAGGGCCACCAATACAAACGCTAGGGCCAATAAAAGTATTTTGACCGATGTGAATACAAGTATTGTTTAGTGCCCCTATTAGAACATTACGCTCAAGGATAACTCCATTTTCTAGATGAATTCTATTGTTTTCGTGTCCTTTACCATCGATACGAACACCTTTGAAAATATAGACTCCATTCCCAATCTCAATAGAATCAGCACTAATAAATTCAACGCCATCTTGAATATAAACTGAACTACCTATATGGCAAAAGATAGTTCGATATAGCAAATTACGTAACTTTACACCCCCAAAAATTGTTGGAATATCGCCTAAAAGAGTGATTAGCAAAAGTTGTTGAAATCGCTTCAATTTTGAAAAATGTTTCAAGTTATTCATGGCTCTATTCTTCTCGACTACATTGTAAATTTGGGTATTTTTAGAATTGTAAAATACCTAAGTAATGGCATCCTGTATTTCAGTCTTACTATGTACCATCTATATCTGCATTGTTAGATTGCAGATTAATAAAGAATAAGATGGCTAATATAGAGCTTTTCAGAGATTTGAAAAACCCAAATCACGCTCTAAGGATAGAAGCTATGAAATGCAGGGATTATTTAATTGTTAGAAATAGCGATACAAAAGATGCTGTATTTATTTACAAGCAAATTCTGTAATTAGTATTTAGTATATGTACTTAATTTGGAAATTAGAGAAAATACTTTTTTATATTTGGCACTGATTAATACTGAAGAGCCATTCTTTACCACAACATCAAATACCTAACCTCGATGTGTATGAGTTAGGAATTTTACAAGCTCCTATAATTCAGATAATCAGTTATCAAATATCAAAGTAGTTACTTCAATTCAATTACATCTGTTTTTGCTGTTCCAAAGTCGGCATGAAATTTATTAGCTGCCATCAAGATGTAATTTGTTGAATTCCTCGTAAAATTTCCAAGCAAGTACAAGCACGTTAAATTAGGGGGGAGTATCTCCAACTTCAGCCATCACGTTGAAGTTAATCATCGGAGCAAACAAATAAACACTTCCCCGATTACTATAACGGCTTACTTGCAGCCAGTTTTTAGAGTCTGCTGCTGTTGTCATCATTACGTACACAGAGAATTTAGATATTCACTAAAGCGCCTTGATAGCGACATAAATAGTGTGCTTCCACTATCCTAAAAGAGACTCACGCAATTATTATCAAGAAACGGTAAAGTTTAAAGAAAAAATATAAAGCTTTAATAATCAGCATATTTATGTACCCAGTATTTTCCTGATTTAAGACATAAATTATACTATCTATAAGTCTCTATTAATTAAATAGATAATCACTAAAAATAAGAGTAAATACAGATATAAGATTAATAGCTATTGGAAATAATTAATACCAGTAATGTCACATTATTTGACTGTTATAACAGTCTTTTGTGTAGGATATTTGTGACGTAAATTACTTCAATTGTTGCAGCCATACAAAGAACTAGCTATGCAGCTTACTGATAGCTACTTTGAGAGAGATAAGAGCTATCAGTGTAGATAAAAATTCTTTTCAGAATTTAATTGTGTTTGTGATAATTTAGTGGTTATTTAAATTTGCCTGTGCATCTGGTTTATCATGAATAGCTAGCTTTTCTATTAATGTCGCACTTGCTTCATTTAGCCCTACGATGTCTACTTCTGCACCATTCCTACGAAACTTCATCACTACCTTATCGATGGCTGCAACTGCTGATTGATCCCATATATGGGCATAGGTTAAGTCAATTTTCACCCGTTCTAATTCTTCTTTAAAATCAAAAGCAGCGATAAATTCTTCTACTGATACAAAGAAAAGTTGACCTGCAACGCTGTAAATGCGAGAAGTTTTATCCTCGCTAATAACTGTGTCTACAAACACGACTTTGGCAATGCTACGGGCAAACAATACTGAACTAAACACTACACCAACTGCAACTCCAATTGCTAAGTTATGTGTAAGTACAGTAAATAAAACCGTCGTAATCATGACGGCACTTTCACCTCTCGGTATGCGGTGTAAGTTCTTCACAGATGACCAACTAAAAGTTCCAATAGAAACCATAATCATCACTGCAACTAGGGATGCCATTGGTATCTGTCGCACCCACCTACCTAAGACCAAAATGAAGAATAGCAAGAACACCCCAGCACACAAGGTAGAAAGACGGCTGCGCCCTCCAGACTTAATATTAATGACTGACTGCCCAATCATGGCACATCCCGCCATGCCGCCAAAGCATCCAGCTACAATATTCGCAACACCTTGACCCATAGCTTCTCTATTTTTATCACTGGGGGTATCGGTTAGTTCATCAAGTAGTGAAGCTGTTAATAATGATTCTAGTAAACCCACTACAGCCAAAGGCAATGCATAAGAAAAGATAATTGTGAATGTCTCATAGTTTAATGGAATTGTCGGTAAGCTGAACAAGGGGAAGGTAGTAGGTAATTCGCCCATGTCACCTACTGTTGGAACCTTTATCCTTGTGAACATGGAAAAGGCTGTTAACACAACGATCGCAACTAAGGGTGAAGGTACAATTTTGGTAAGCCTGGGTAACAAGTAGATGATGGCAAGAGCCACAGCAAGCATTATATAAACTTGCCAAGATACCCCGACAAGTTGCGGCAACTGAGCCATAAAAATTAAGATTGCTAAGGCATTAACAAAGCCAATCATTACGGCTCGTGGCACATACTTCATCTGGCGACCTAGTTTGAGCCAGCCACAAATAATTTGAATGACACCAGTTAGAATTGTCGTTGCAAACAGATATTGCAGTCCATGTTCTTTTACCAATGTGATCATTACCAGCGCCATCGCTCCCGTTGCTGCTGAAATCAGCCCAGGACGACCGCCAGCAAAGGCTGTAACTACTGCGATGCAAAAGGAGGCGTACAGCCCAACTTTTGGATCAACGCCTGCAATAATGGAAAATGCGATCGCCTCTGGAATCAACGCTAGGGCTACTACAGTACCAGCTAGGATGTCTGCTTTAGTATTGGAGAACCATTCTCGCTTCAAAACGGTTGTATTCAAGTTGTCCTCTGCAATTTAGGGGTGAAATTTAGGTTTATAAGTTATTAGCCAACTTTTTTACTTGGTTGAATAACTTGATGATTAGAAGTATGACAATTCACAAATGCAATCTAGATGGTGTCAAGGATTAAATCCCTAATTATTCTGTGATTTACCACTATATTGCTAAACTTTATGTCAATAATTTGCATACATTGATTCAGCTTGTAATCTGTATGCAATTTGCACACTCTACAAACTATTTTGGCGCTTACTTCCAGTTAAAAGCTACTCCTATCTAGACAGCTATGTGAGTTATTTTATTGTTGCGAACAAAACCTTACTTGATTTTATCGGTGAATAAAAATAGTTCACAGCCAAGTAATTACAACACCAATAATTTATGGTAGCCTTATAAGTATCGCCTTACTTGAGTTGATTCTTCTAACAATTTTGTCCAACAAAATGGAAATTGTGATACTAATTAGTTTGAGGAGTAGTATCTATGTACTTTTAAGGTGGAGTATTTTTTTGTCTTAAGCTGCTCATAAATACTGTAATATTTAGTATCATCAGATTTTGATTAATTCGTAGAGGCTTACTACAACTTTTTGAATGTGAGCGTAACCATTGGTGATTATTGTACCACAAGGTCTAGACTCTAGAATAGAGATATCTGAAATAAGAATATATATATGTAAAATTGTACTTTGTACCGCAGCGCTAACGCTTCTCTACAAGGATTTCAGGGAACGCATAATAATTTAACCAGATGTCTAATACTGTACTGTCTATAACTCAAGCTATATTAACTAAATAAAAAATGTAAAAAATGTCAAAAACATTGAAATAATTTCAAAGAGAGATATTCAGCCCTCTCTTTGAGACGCTACGCGTAGCAAGATTTCCAAAATGGTACACTGCAAAGCTTTAATTAATTTACGCTGAGAGTGTTAGTCAGTCTATGAAACACTTGGCATTGCAGAACGAATTAGATTAATAAAATTTTAGGCATAATTCTGCGTTGAAAAATCGAGGGCGCGTTGTCTTCTGGTAAATTCTTGCGTCAAGATAGAGGAGAATTGCGATCGCTACCTTTAAAACTGTGACGATTTTATTCAAAGTTGTACTTAGTGAGATAATTCAGCTTTCAGATGGTCTGCCAATCTGATTGCTAAGGCAACAATGGTGAGCGTAGGATTAGCATAGCCTCCTGTAGGGAAAACAGAGCTACCTGTCATGAATAAATTAGAGATGCCGTGAACTTGACAATTTGCATCGACTACTCCTTGTTTTGGGTCATGATGCATACGCGTTGTTCCCATATTATGATGGGTACTAAGAGAAGCAACTGGACGATCTCCATCCAATTCAATCTGCAATTCACCCAGACCTGCACTCGCAAACTCTTGTGCAAATACTAACTGCGATCGCTTCACACTGCAAATATCTATTTTTCCCCAATGATTAATTAATTTTGCTTGAGGACAGCCAAGTTTATCTAGTTGATTACTGAGTGTTACCCGATTATCTGGATTTGGGGTTTGTTCAGTTTGGCTGAGAACTTCAAATTTTGTATATTTCTGTTCATTACCTTCATGTTCAGACCATCCTCCATGACTCAAATCAGGGAACAAATATTCTTTTTTGACATTATACTTATACCAATCAGCTACTAAATCATCAATATTAGTAATGACTTTTTGTAAATGTTGAAGAATATTTTTAGGTAACTGTCTTTGCCGAAGTGAAGAGAACAAAATTTTCGCAGAAGCCTTTGCAGGCGACCTAAATCTTTCATCTCTGGGATATAACAACGCAGTCATATTTAGTAATTTTTCGCGGCGCATCACTTGTTCCGTTAGGGCAAATTTTCCCATTACTGTGACATTATTCACCCGGCGTAAGTCATACAAAGCCATCGAATTGAAGATTTTGCGATTTTGCGGAACAAGCATACCACAACGGATAAAAGGATGATCCATAAAGAACCTACCCACTAAATCATGTTGATTGCCTAATCCATTCTTTTGAATTCGGTTTGATAGTAATAATAAACGTGCGTTCTCAATACCACCTGCGGCTAAAATAAATATTTTTGCAGCCACCCAAAATTTATTACCAGATAAACACGCTACTTGCACGCGTTTAACCGTTTGGGCTGCTTCGTCGGCCTCAATTTCTACCACGTTAGCGTTCAGGAATGTGGTGATATTAGGAGATTGATTAATTTGGTGACGATATTCATTGGTGAAAATATCGCGTGGGCCAAACTGAAACATACTAGTAGTAACTCGGTCACTTGTGAAATGTGTCCGAGGAGATTGAGCATTTTCCCAAGCCTCAGCTTCATAAGCAAAGGAACCGAGTTTACAGACTGCTTGAGCGCGTTCATAATATGGATTCAGATGAGATTTATTAAAAGGCCAGCCACTATATGGAACCCAATCTCTTTTTTCAAAATCTATTTCGTCTAACGGTACGTGCCTTAAACCAAGTTGATTTTTATTAATTTCAATATTCCAGACATTAGCCATTCCACCAAATTGGCGATGGCGCATATCTTGTAAAGGTGGAAAAGGATCTCCAACGGTTTCGCCTTCACCAAGGGATGCAGTCTCTTGATTAAATTCCAAATCACCACTTTCTAGTAAGCAAACTCGAAAGTCTTGCCCAATTAGTTCTCGTGCAAGTGTAATTCCTGCTGGGCCAGCACCAACTATACAAATTTCGGTATTGATAATTTCATCTATTGGTAATTTACGGCTATCAATCAACATTGATTTAATTCCTTTCAATCTATTTTTTTGTTTTTAACTACAGATTTACATAGATAATTAATCAGTCTAAATCTGTAGTTATGTTTTCATAAAATTGTCTTTTGCAAGAAGTTTAGTGTTTCATTCAACCTATGAAACACTTGGAATTGCAGAACGAATTGCACTAATAAAATTTTGGGCATAATTCTGTGTTGAAAAATCGAGGGCGCGTTGTCTGGCGGCTATTCCAGCACTTCGGGCAAATTCTTGCTCGTCAAGATAGCGGAGAATTGCGATCGCTAATTTATCCGCATCGCCGTAAGGTGTTAATAGTCCATTCATACCATCGGTAATAATCTCTGTCGGCCCGCCTGCATTACCAGCAATTACAGGTTTACCCAATGCCATCGCCTCAATAATCACAATCCCAAAGGGTTCTTTATCTGACGCATGAACGAATACATCCATCGCCTGCACCCACTCTGGGATATTACGCTGTAGTCCAGCCATAATTACTTGGTCTTTTAAGCCTAAAGTGGTGATTTCGGCTTTTAAGAAGTCTTCATAATCCGGCTCCAAATCGTGCTTACCGCCAACCACCACACAATGGGCATCGGGATACTTTTGTAAAATTTTGGGCATCGCCTGCACCAATACATGCATTCCCTTCCATCGTTGCAATCGTCCCACAATTCCAATCAATGGCCCGTGTAAAGGTAAGCCTAGTTTCCGCCGTGCTTCTTCTGGAGTTGGTAAAGCATTAGGCTCAAATCGGTCTAATGCGACACCAGGATAAACTAAAGGTGTTGGTCTGTGGGGCCAAATCTCTGCCTGTGCTTGCTTGCCATCTTGGGAAAGGGTGATAATTGCACGGGCTGGAATTAAAGTAGCAATTCGTACTAACCAAGTTTTATCACTGGGTACTTCTAGTTGATACCACACAGCAGGCAGTCTCGCTAGCATTGCCGCCAAACCTCCTGATATATGCGTAATCCACATCCAATTGACAATTATATCTGCACGTTCGCGGCGTGCGATCGCAGCTATCCGCAAAACAGTACCAATAAAACGGTGGATTTGGCGTAAACGTCCACTTTCCACAACTCGCGCATCAATACCAAGGGACTTTACTTGTTCGACCATTGGGCCGTCTTCTAAAAATATCACCAGCCACTCGACACCAGCATTACGTCCCTGCTGTACCAAATCCCAAAGCATCATTTCACCGCCGCCTCGTTGCTCGGCCAGTGGCATTACAATAATTACTTTCATAATCTATAAGTGTCCTATTTAAGTTGTAAGATTTATCGGATTCTCGACTTATTAGAGAAGTCGAGGATCTTTGGAATTGCTATAGTACTTATGTCCTGCCATCGCCATAGCTAAAAATCCCCAAAGAATCATCCCGGCTACACTCAACATACCGCTACCGATAACTAGCTGTGAAGCAGAACTGATACCAATGGCACGGGCAGCACTGATAAAGCTATCAAAACGACCTTCACCATAGCTGCTAACACTAACAATTAACAAAATTAATCCACCCATATAAAAGATGGCTCCAAACCAGCCCAGGGTGAAAAACATATCCAAGATGCCACTATCAATTACCACCACTTCAATTTGACCAGTTTTTTCGTTGACTTTCCAGATATTTCCTAAGCCGTTACCTAAACCATTAGAAAGGGCTAAACCAAGGTTTTTGTCATAACTTCCCGATCTATCTTTAAAGCTGCCATCTTCTTGAAGATTAGAAAAAGTTTCCAAACGGGTTGCTACAACTCCAGCAATTGGCTCGATAGTTGTCAACGGCACGACACAAATTGCCATAACCACAATTATGGTAATTAAGCGCATTTGAATTTTGGCTTTGACTGAACCCATAATCATAATTATTCCAAATAACCAGCCCCCCCAATTAGTCCGCGCTTGCGTCAATAGAAAGGACAAGTAACCAACAGCTGAAGCTGGAAAAATTAAGTTTCCTGAACTGGTAAACAATAACAGTAACCCAGCCTGCATAACCGAACCAAAGGGGCCGACTGAGTGCAATGTACTCCAGACGCGCATCCCAAAAGGTACAGGATTTCCCGAACTCATGAATAGTTTTGATTGTATCAGCCAGTACCTATCCCACTCAGGAGCTACCACAAATTGATATACGCCATAAGTTCCTAAAATCAACACACACCAGAGAAATGTTCGCTGAATATTCTGACGATAGGTAGGATAATCTCGCCAGTTTATAAATAAGTGAAAAGCGAAGATAATCGGACTAAGCCAATCCATCAATCCGCGTGCTACAGGGATAGGTGGGTTATAAACCAGACCGATGAGAAAGCCATAAAACACTCCGATAAAAGCCAAAACAAACGGCAAAGCCCCTTCACGAGAAGCGCGGGGAAAGTGTCGGAAGAATGTTGCTATGGTGACAAAAACTACCAAGTAAGGTGCTATCAGCATTTGACGAGTAGCGTCCCAACCCACTCGATAGTCAACTAAGCGGGTAGCTAAAGGTGTGAGAAACCAAATCCACCAGGTAAAGCTGATATAGAGAATGGGATGGCGCAAGTATAAAAATATGCCTACTGCTAAAGCTGTCACTGGGTAAATTAGGCGCAATGCGGCAGTAGCACCAGCAAAATAGCAAACTACAGTTAGTAGTATAAAGCCTGCGATCGCCATCCACCCCTGTTGCGATCGCTCTTCGGGAGAATAGTTTTCTTGTAAAAAACTATTGAAAAGTATCTGCTTAGAATTCATTCAATTTTAGATTTTAGATTTTAGATTTTGGATTACTGGCTCTTTAGAGACAGTAGCCCAAGCGTCTTAATTCCCAGTCTGTAAACTAGAACTAAGAAAAAATTGAATTCATTACGAATTACGAATTACGAATTGTTTATATCCCTGCCACCGTCCACGCCAAGATGCTAATAACTTTTTCCCTGCCAACTGCCCTTGGCTAGGTAAAAATCTCAGCCATTGTACTAAACCCAAACTATCGCATGTACCCACTAATACTGCCCAAAATAAAAATACAATCCGGCGGATAAATGGCAAATGCTCTAGTATAACTAAGGTTTCATTATGGACTAAATTAATAAAGGCAATTTCATTAAAGTTATTTCGCTGATCTTCATCAAAACGTTGTGCTGGATAATGATCTACAGCAACGTTAGGATCGTAAATTATCTTCCAACCAGCCCGCTTTAATGTCAGAGTAAACGCCATCTCAAAGTGTACCTGCGCTCCAGTACCGCGCATTCGCTCGTCAAAACGTAATCGTCCGATTGCTTGGGTACGAAAACTCATGTTTACGCCCTTGAGAATATCCACTTCGCGGGGTTCTCCCACTCCCAGATGATGGTTGCCAATGACTCGCCCAAACCATTGCAACTGTCCCACTACTGGGCGGGATTCGTCTTCTAGTTTGCTGCCGTGGTGTATCCAATCACGCCCTCCCAGACCGCCGAGACGACTATCACAGGTAAAGTAAGCGGCGATGCGCTCCAACCAATCGGGGTGAGGTGCGGCATCATCATCAGTAATGGAAACAATATCGCCCTCCACTGCTGCTAGTCCGGCGTTGAGGGCTGCTACTACCCCAGGTTCAGTTACTTTCACAGTATGCAGTGGCAATTTGTCTGTGTTTAGTTGCGCCAGAAATTGCCAAGTTTCTACATCTGTATCGCGGACAACCACTATCACCTGATCGACTGGTTTAGTTTGCTCTTGTAGCGCCAAAAGGCAGCGTGATAAGTCTTGTGGACGGCGATAAGTTGGTATCAGAACGGTGTTCCGCATTCTTGCTTAACTCCTCGAATAGATCCACATAAGTTTGAGCCATAGTAGTCCAGCTGTGTTGTTCTGCCACAGAACGAGCTGATTGACTCATCTGTTGCATTAGGGCAGAATCCCTTACCAAGGACATCATCGCCACAGCCAAAGCATCGATATCATTTGAGTCGGTTAAAACGATGCCACATTCTGGCGTCACCAACTCTGCACCCCCGGTAGCTGTGGCAGTAATTACTGGTAGTCCTGAAGAAAGTGCTTCTAACAATACGAGGCTACAAGCTTCATATCGGGAAGGAAATATAAATAAATCTACTGACCGCATAATTTCGGGGATATCACGACGAAATCCGACAAAATGCACGCGATCGCTTAACCCCAAAGAAGCCGCTAGTTGTGGGAAGGGACTACCTTCGATATGACCTACCACCGCCAAATGTAAATCGGGAACTTGCACCAAGGCGTGTAAAACTGTATCTAAATTCTTTCTAGGTGTGCGGATGTCTCCGGCAAACAGGGCTAAGGTGACATTCTCCGGTAAACCTAATTTTTGACGATTGCTTTCACCGGGGGTAAACTCTTCTAAGTCAACGCCATTGACAATTACCCGAATCCGAGAACGCGGTACACCAATGTTGACTAATTCTTGAGCTACCTTTTCCGACACAGCCACCACAACCTGCGCTTTTTGGAAAGCCTGTTTTTCCCAACGGGCATTAAAAGCCGTAAACAGCCATTGGTAGAAACCATATAAATCGCGGCGATCGCGGGAAATATGAACAGGCGATCGCAACCATGAACTGTGGACAAAATGTACAGCATTCACATCAGCCGCAGCCATGTTAATTGCTCCATTGACTTTAACTAAATCAATATCAGAGCGATGTTGACGTAACCAATCTGCACTTTTTTGGGCAAATATAAAATTACGTACAAATTCCGTAGGATAGCCTTTAACTGGAATTTTAATCCAATTAACTTGGCTATTATCTTCTAGCTCTGGTGCAACTTCACTAGCTAATAATGTCAGTTCATGACCACGACGAATTGCTTCCTGAGCAACTTCGTAGTTTACCCGCCCCTGACCATCACCTTTTTTGATTTTATGAGTAACAATACAAAGTTTCATACACTATCTTCCTTAGTAATATAAACTCACATAAAGATGCAAAATAAAAATTGAAAATATTTTTATTCTCTCTGTGCCCTCTGCGTCTCTGCGGTTAGTTTAAAAGATAACTTCTATAACTTAGGTGCAATTCCTCGATTACTTCGATATTCGCATTAACTTGTTGGCTAAAAAACGCGGAGTAAAACTCAGACCAAATGCCGCCAGAGTTCGGACATTAAACTTTTGTTTTTTCAATGTCTTCCAAAAATAAGGACGTGATGCTGCTATCTGTTCACTTCGTAGCAAACCAATTCCAAAAGTGGTATTAGCTTCCAACCATTTTTGTTGAAAATAAATTCTAAATTCTTGTAGACGAGCATCTTCCATAAAGACTTGATAACAAAACATTTCGCTTTTAGCTTTGCGGAGTTTTGCCTGCACATCTCGACTACCACTGAGCATAGTATCAGTTTGCTCATGGGCACGATATCGCGTCAATCTTTCTGGATAATAGTAAGCGCCATGACCAGATATACAGCATAGATAAGCTAAATATAAATCCCACATACCGCCAACTTCTGAGGGAATACTATCCCAATTCACAAAATTATTGCGAATCACACAAGATGCTGCGGTAGGTATGCTTTTATCTACCAATCCAATTTTGTAAAAAGGTTGATGAATTCCTTTTGCTAGTTTATCTCGCTTATAAGCACGTGTATTTTCTTCAGTTCCAACATCAATAATTATGCCATTACTATCTATGATATATTGGTCACAAAAAGCGATAATTAAATCAGAATTTGCTTCTAGTAGTGGTACAAGCTTTGCTAAAAAGTCTTCATTCCAGATATCATCGTCATGGAGACTAGCAACATATTTACCTCGCGCCATCTTGAAGCCATGCAGCTGATTAGCTAACATACCCACATTTTGCTGATGTCGCCAAAATTTGATGCGTGAATCACCAAAAGATGCGACGAGTTCTTGGGGATTTTCTGAACTACAATTATCAGAAATAATAATTTCAATATTTTGATAAGTTTGTTTTATAGCACTGGCGATCGCTTGCTTGAGATACTCTGGTCGATTATAGGTGGGGATAATAACGCTGACTAAAGGTTGTTGGGATTCTTGATGCAATGACATATTTTTCTCTCTTTATATTTCATAGATAAAAGATGCACCATTTAATACAGGACTTACGCAAAATTATGGAAGAACGAACCGCAAAGAACGCAAAGGGCGCGAAGGGAAGAGGGTTTCAGAGAGCTATTGCGTAAATCCTATTAATATGTTGACCAAACTAAACTTTATTTAGCTTGAGAAATGCTATATATTTTTTTAGCTTTATCAGGAAATTCAGCTATTGTTTTTGCATAAATTTTTCGGAGATTATTTACATGAGCAGCCATTGTAAATTCCTTCATCAATAAAGCATGACCTTGTTCACCCATGTATCGGCTTTTTGGATGATCTATATACAACTCATTAATAGCATCAGCCAGCTTTTGGATATCATTAGCTGGAACAAGAATACCCGTTTCTGCATCTTGTAAATGTTCTGGAATCCCTCCGACTGCACTAGCAATTACAGGTCGATAACGAGCATAAGATTCTAGAGTTATAAGACCAGCAGGTTCAGGCCAAACACTGGGAAAGATAACTGCAAAACACTGTTGATAAAGTTTATTTAATTTGTCAGCATCGCACCAACCATGCCAAGTGATCCGGTTATTCAATCCAAGGGTATTTGCTAACTTTTCTAATCGTGGTCGTTCCCAACCTTCACCTGCAATATCAAGTTGAATTTTTGAGTCTGTATGTATTAAGGTTTTGAGTAACCATTCCAGACCTTTATCAGAAACAATCCGTCCAGCAAATAAAATTCTATGATTTTGATGGACTTCTAAACTCAAAGGTGCTGTTGCTGTTTGTGGTATAGAGATTCCACAGTGTAGAGTTACAGTTTGTTCTGGAGGTACACCATTTTTAATTAACTCTTGCCGGACATATTCGCTATTAGCAATAAAAGTAATTTTTATCTTTTTTAATACATCTAAAAACTGATGAGTGGTTTGCAGTTCTTTAAGAGTTCTTAAGGGTTTACGGCTACCACACTTATCTACTAATTTACCCCAGGTACATCCTAAGTAAGAGAAGTTGCGATCGCAGACTGTCTGCTGACCTGCTAAGTATTTTGTGCCACTAGGACAGTATAATGAGTGATTATGAACGCTGAAGATAGTCGGACATTCGCCTGTAAGCTGCAATAGCAAATCTGGACTGTGGATGTGCAGCAGTTTGAACTGGCTTTGATCGATATTTTTCAGTGATTTTAACACGCGATCGCTAATATCAGGTGGTCGATGTTCAAATAGAGAAGCTAAATAAGTTTCAACACCTCCGCTTCCACCGACATTAAAATTGGAGCATTGATAAACAAGGTTTTTGTCAAATGTTTTCTGATACATATTTCCTGTTATTTTTAAGAATAGAGCATTAATTTTAAATACTTATTTGTAGAGACAATAAGTATTTAAAAACCTGTTATTTTACTATTTAAAAACTACTGATACATAGTTAGAGATTTACGGCTGTAGAGATTTACAGCCGATAAACATGTTGCGGGTACTTTGGCAATTGGATATTATTTCTAATCCAATGGTCTTACTTCATACTGCATTTGATGATATTTCCAAAGCTTACCTTTGAGTTCCAAGAGTTCTTGATATTTACCTTGCTCTACTATCCTTCCCTGTTCTAAAACTACAACTTTATCTGCCTTAGAAATGGTAGAAAGACGGTGAGCGATCGCAATTACTGTTTTACCTACAGATAGCTTTTCTAATGAATCTTGAATTAACCGCTCAGATAGTGAATCTAGTGCGCTAGTTGCTTCATCTAAAATCAAGATTTCTGGGTTCCGCAGTAAGGCACGTGCGATAGCAATTCGCTGTCTTTGTCCTCCAGATAATCTAACACCTCTATCTCCCAATTGGGTATCAAAACCTTCGGGCATTTCCAAAATAAATTCTAATGCATTTGCTAGTTTAGCAGCTGCTTGAATTTCATCATTAGTCGCTTCTGGAGTCCCGTAAGAAATATTCTCCCAAACATTAGTATTGAAGATAAAAGTATCCTGACTGACAACAGCTATTTTACGACGTAAGGAGTTAATTTCAAACTGGCGTATATCAACTTCATCGATGTAAAGATATCCATCTGTAGCATTATAAAAGCGAGGAATTAAATCAGCAAGAGTTGTTTTACCAGCACCAGACGCTCCAACTAATGCTGTCATTTTTCCCTTTTCAATTGTCAGGGTAATATTATGCAAGACTAGATTTTCTTCATCATAGCCAAAATCCACAGATACTAAATCTATTGACCTTTTTAATCCCTTGAACTCAACTTTGCCATTTTGAAAGTAATATTTTTTATCACTTGTCAACAGATTTTTAATGTTGTCTGCTGAACCATGCAAAGTACTGAGATATGCTCTCGTGCCATTAATATCTTGCACAAATGGGATGAAGCGAAATAGCACAAAGAAAAAGGTTAGTAAAGAAGCAACTTGTAGTGTTCCGTTAGTTACAAGGCTAGTGAAAGCCAAAATAATCATTCCGATCAATACTGTAGTCGCTACCCCTTCAGCAATTGGCTTAACGAGTGTCCAGGTAAACACAACTTTTGTTGTAGTACTGATTACCTTATCGCTAGCTTTATAGTAACGCTGACGCTCAAATTCTTGAGTACCACAGGTGTGAACAGTACGAATACCATTAATAAATTCTATGGCTGTTGATGTAAAGTTAGCATTAGCAGTTGTCATGCCAAAACTTGATTCTCTGACTCTAGCATTCAGATTTGACAACCCCACACCTAAAAGTGTGAATAGTAATGCAGAAATTACTGTTAATTGCCACGATATCAAAAACATTGATATTAAGTAGACAAAGGTTGTTAGTCCTCTAGTTACTAAAAATGCTCCGCCACTGAAACCCTGTCTAATCCTTTCGATTTCTGTGGTAATTGTGTTAATTAGTTCACCAGAACGAGTTTTGGCAAAGTAACTGAGTGATAAGGATTGTAATTGTTCAAAAATTTGCTTACGTAAGCGATCGGCAAGATGTAGTTGAGATAATTCAGTATAAACTTGAGAAAAATAATTGAAGGCGGCACGTAACCAAGTACTCAATAAAATCAGCAAAGATACACGGTATAAACGATTAATTGCTGATGTTTTAGCTCCTAAAATCCAAATATCAAACCAAGCTATTCCTGTTTGGACAGGTTGAGCATTGGGGCTAGTTAAACTTTGCAAGAAGGAAAGTAAAAAACCAATACTCACGCCTTCAAAGGTCGCTGCAAAAATCGAGAATACCAGAGCTAAAATGGCAATTTTGCGAAAGTGTTTAAATTCTCGCAATATCAAATAGTTATCCTGCCAGAAGCTAGTAGCTTTGAGCAGATTACTGAGTGCTTGTGGAAGATTCAAATTCATGAATTTTATAATAATAGTTTGGCAAGGTAGATAGACTGCTATAGATCAATACAGTTCGCTTAAGGGTTTTTTCTTTGTCAATGTGATTTTTTTTAACGTAGACGCGGAGCGGCTTGCCGCAGACTACCGCAAAGGACACAAAGGAAGAGAAGCTTAACTGAAATGTATTGTGCTATAGATTCTACGTGAGCAATTTTTGTTTTCGCCTCAGTGCGGTAAATGAAATCATCAATTACCGCACAGAAAATTACAGTGTTTGGCTATCTAGATGTAACAGGTGAGACTGTGGTTCTACTTCCCATGAAGCTGTAATTTCTGGTAGTTTATTTAGCTGTACTGCATCTTCCAAAGTCCAACAACAAGAACCGGTCAAACTCATGTCACCACGCAGAACGTTAAATAACTGTGGCAAATTGTCAAGGCCATATTTATGCATCCAACGCCCTAATGGTGTGATGTTATGCTTTGTAGTTGTGCAAAACCTAATTGCTCGAAAAAATTTACCCCGTTCTCCAACACGCCATTCACGACAAAAAACTGATCCTGGTGAATAAACCTGCATTAATACAATCAATCCCAATATGACTGGACTTACTAATAGCAGTAAGACGAAAGCAGCAATCCAATCAATTAGTCGCTGTAATTTTCTCCAGGGTTGGTTAGGCAGTTTCTTGCTAGCAGGTAAGCTGAGAAATATTGGTTTTTGAGCTTCTTCACACGCATCCGCCCAAAACCTGAGTAAAGTTTCACCCAGTTTTGCATCTATGCTTACCAAACTTACAGGAGAATGTTGTAAGCATTCTACTAGCGATCGCTTATTATCTAATGCAGGTAGATATGGTTGTTTAACTCGTCCAAGCGGCTTCACCAAAAGCTTACCCCGTCGCCACTGGAGTGTGCAGTACCCAGAGCGATTACCTTGCTGTTGCTGGGTTACATCATATAAATTCTCTAGAGTTGGAATTACTGAAGTTGCCATAAGTCTTTGGGATTATACAGGAGTGAATTGCTGAGGAGTTATCAAAGGCTATCAATGCCAAAGACCCAAATCCAAATCTTGTTGTAACTCCAAAAAGTTGGAGATAATTGAGGGCAAAATATGTTATTATTTACCACTCAGCCAAGCATTTATTGTGCAGAATTCTGCTGGTGTAGAGATGTACAAATTAGACAGATACTAATTAGATATGTAGCAGTCACCGAACAAGGCAAAAGTAAAAAGTTAAAAGGCAAAAGAAAGAAAAAGAAAAATCGTTTGAGAGCAACTAAATTTATTTATGGGGATTATCTTTTTGCTTTTTACTTCTTAACGCTACTATTAACATTCATGGGTAAATCATGATTTTCCGGGAACTACTGACAGTAATGAAGAGTGCTGAGTTCTGAGTTCCGTTAGCGGTAGCGGGGCGTTTAGCCCGTGCTGAGTTAAAAGACCACCCACGTTCGCGCAGCGGACGCACCAGAGGGGCGGGGCGTTTACCATAGTGCGAAAGTACTGAGTACTCAACTTCAAAACTCAGCACTCATAACTCAGTACTGAGTATGCTAAAGTGTAGAGGTAAATTACCCATGAATTTATATCTATGTTTAATTAGGCTAAGGTGTTCATTGTGTCGATAGATTGCCCAAAACTAGTCTAGAGTTGTGTTCTAACCTTTATGGAAGTGCTTTAATCTCTAGAATATAAGACTATGTAGAAATAGCGATCGCTCAAATAAATTCTTTATTTACTCTTTAAAGAGCCAGTGATTTCTCTGAAAACCAGTAAAGATAGCATAAATATACTTAATTTTTCCTGATTGCAACAAAATGAAATTTTGGTTACAAATACGAAACGCAAAATCCCCGACTTCTCAAAGAAGTCGGGGATTTATCATCTAGCAGTACTAGCTACTTTTCTACAGCTTGACGTAGAGCTAATTGCTGTTGTTTGATATTGGGTACGTAATTAATACTAGAGTTTGATACCCCATTAGCTACAACCCCAATCAGATTTAACTTACTCAACATCGCTGTCGCTTGAGTAAGCTGACTTCGTGTCACAATACCAATGCTTGCCACCATGACCACGCTACGGCAAGATGATGCAGTCAGCATGGCATCCACCAAGCCGAGAACTGGGGGAGCATCTATGAGTACCAAATCATAGTTTTCCTCAAATGCTGCCATTAATTGCATCATTCGTGGGGAACTCAACAGATTTGCGGGGTCGGCAGGTTTGGGACCAGCAGTCAAAATATCGATGTAGGCGGAACCTGAGTATTGAAGACTAATTTGGTTGGGTAGAGTTGTATCACTCGCCAATAGAGTTGAAAGTCCCTGTTCATTAGGAAGATTCAGTTGTTCGTGCAAACTGGGGTCGCGTAAATTGGCATCAATCAGCAGTACCCTTTTGTGTAAACGGGCAGCACTCATCGCCAAACCCAGCGCCAAAGCTGATTTACCCTCATCGGCTAAAGCCGAAGTAATCATCAAAGATTTTAAATTAGTAACAGTATTTAAAAGTTCAATGTTTTTGTAAATCAGATCCAGCGATTCCCAACGCGGTGGAGATTGCAATACCTGAATCGTCCAGGGGGCGAGAACTTCTGGCTTGCCAAAAGGCAACTTGATCATTGATTCTTTGGGTTTGGCTGGCGGTAATTTGGGGGTTGTTCCCAATAACGGCATGGCCATTTGCTTCTCTAATTCAGCAGTGGTGTGAACTGCATCATCAGCCGATTCCCGAATAAAGGCAGCAATACCTCCTAACATTAACCCAACTACAGCACCTAACAGTAAATTCTGCTGGAGATTGGGGCCCAATTGTGCGCCTTTTTGAGGATCTTCCACCACTTCCCAATTAAATCCACCTTTGGAAAGTTCTTGCCGTAATTGCTGTTCTGCTCTTAAAAGTTGCTCCAATCTTTCACGACTAAATTGCAACTGTGGTAGCATCCGATTATAATAAGCCAACAGAGGCGGGAAACGTTTGATTTCAAAACGTAGCTCGTTTTCTTTTTGAGCCAAACTTTGATCGCGAGCAGTTAAAGCAACTATATTGGTTTGCGTTTCCACTAGCTGACCAGCAAGGCTGAGATCAATTTGGCCAAGTTGTCCTCGTTCGAGAAGAGAATCTCCAGAAGTGAATGCACCAGAAGACTTTCCGCCTAAAGTTCTTCCTACCTCTTGTTGCAATAATTCCTTTTGTCCTTGGAGTTGTTCTTTGAGCTTTTGCACACTCGGAGTTTCATCTGTAAAGCGTAAGCGTTCTTGTGCTAGTGCCAGTTCGCTTTTTTGAATTTCGTTCAGTAAGCTTTGATAGCGAGTAGACTGACTCAAACGAGAAGCAACTAGAGCATTTTGAGGAGAACGGTTAAGTTGTTCTTCTAAAGATTTTTGGCGTGCCAAAGCTTCCCCATACTGGGCACGAGTTGTCTGTCGTTCTTGGGCAATATTGTTCAAAGCTGTTTCAATCGCTTTGGCTTGTGACTCTGGATCGATTAAGTTTTGATTTCTCCGAAATCTTTGTAAATTTGTCTCAGCTGCGTTTACTTCTTCACTGGCTTTACTTAACTGTTCCCTGATAATTTGCAGACCTTTTTGTAAACGCGAATTCTGTTGTTGTTTGTTATATTCGACATAAACTTGGCGAATTGCACCCAGAACTTTTTGGGTCTTTTCTGGATCTCCAGCAGTGTATTCAACTTGAAAGATTTTTGTAGCGACATTATCTTCTTTGCTCCTTAATTGAGTTAAGACCAAAGAAGCTTTAATTTCACCTGAAGTTATATCTGGATAATCAGACTGAAGTTTATCAACTGCTTTTTGGATAAGTCCTGAACTTTGCATCAAGTTAAGCTGGGTGGCAGTATCTATGACCACATTAGAGTCAGTAAACTGGTTATCTACCCCAGCACCACCCTCCGTTTTACCTTGATAGTTAGGTTCTACTAGCAGCTGCATAGAACTTTTATAAGTAGGCTTGGTCTTTACAGTTACTATGCTAGCAATAGCAATACAACTAATTAATACTGCTAAGAACCACGGAAATCTCCGCACAAATACGGCAAACATTTGTCCGTAACTTGGTTCACTTTCAGCAGCGGGAGTTATCTGAGGATTTAGACTAGTTTGAACCACTTTTATATCCTTGTCTTCGAGATTTACGCTAAGAGATTCTCCGAAGAATACCTATTTTTTACAAACCGCTAAAGACGAGAGAGAAAATAAATAGGTAATCTTATAGTGGAAAGAGATTCAGAAATCAAATGAATAATTGATGCACGCCACAAGCTTGGTTAATAATTTGCTCAACCTTACCAAAGAAAGCATTCTCTGAAAAATTTGCTACTGCATGATTACGGATGCGATCGTAATCCCAAGAAATGCCGTTGGCTTCTAGTAATGCAAGTTGTAGAGATTCGGGTGTTTGCCTTTTGAAAAAGACTCCTGTTTCACCTGGGATTTGAGTATCTAATACTCCACCTGCTCCGTATGCGATGACTGGTGTGCCGCTAGCATTAGCCTCTACTGGCACTAATCCGTAGTCTTCTAAGGCTGCGACAATAATAGACTTGGCTTTGGAAAACAAGTCTTTGCGGGTTCTATCACTTACGTGTCCTAAGAACACAATATTTTGTAATGCTTTGGATTTTAACCGTGCAAGTTCAGGCCCGTCACCAGATATTAATAGCCGCCACCCTAACCAATTAAAAGCTTCGACTATTATATCAAGTCGCTTATAACTGATCATCCGAGCGGAGGCCAGATAATATTCATCTTTTATATCTGAAAAAACAAATTTACTAGTATCAATTGGATAATTTACCATCATTGCCTTTTTGCCATAGATATTTTCAATCCGGCGGGCAACAACACTAGAGTTAGCAATGTAAAGGTCAGGCTCCTGTGCATATTTCAGGTCTACCTTTCTCATTAATTGAAATACTTGTTCGATTAAAGGAGCAAAATATCTATAGTCTCCGTACTCTCTTAAATAAGTTGCTGTATCCCATAAAAAACGGGTGACATTATGACAAAAACAAATGTGGCGAGCATTGGGGTTTTTTCGCACTGCTTTGGCAAAGCTGGTGCTACTGCTAATAATTAAATCGTAGTCTTGCAGATCCAAAGCACGAAAGGCAGGAAAATATAGAGGAGCCATTGACCTAAAATATTTTGCTGCACCAGGAATCTTTTGTAAGAAGGTTGTATTAACGATGCGATCGCCTAGATCAATAGTTTTTTGGGGATCGTACAAAGATGTGAAAATATCTGCTTCAGGATAGCGCTTACAAAGCAGTTCAAACACACGCTCTGCCCCACCTCGCTGGGTTAAATAATCGTGGACGAGAGCAATTTTCATGAATTTGACCTAAAGTTTCGATCGGGGTTGTTTAAACGCTCCCCAGCAAGTTACTATCAACAACTTTAGTGTCCCGCAGTATAGCTTCCTATCCTCTTGACGAAATTCTGGCGACAAATACGTTGGTAGGGGCCTCGGAGATCCCCCCAACCCCCCTTAAAAAGGGGGGCTTTTTGTAATTTTTACCCCCTTCTTAAGGGGGTCGCCGCAGGCGGGGGGATCTGATCCGAAACGTATTAGGGGCATAAAGCTGTACGCCCCTACAGCCAATTCATTTCTCGCAAATATCTTTAGAACCGATATTATCCAACCGCTACTAAGATTTTTTCTGGAGCGAAATAATTGTTTTGCTCAGTTCGTAGTTGGTCGCAAAGTCTGCCTTCGGGTAATTCTACATCCTCATAAGTGAGGACTTGATCTTTAGAAATATCTCGTTTGAGGCGGCACCCTTCAGCTAGACCGATTGGTAGAAGATTTTGCTGTTGGACGATATCGGAATTTTCACATTGTCCGTAAGTCATGTAGTAGCCGATGCCATCTAAGGTTTCTCCTGCTTTCAGGTCGATTTTGGCAGTGGTGACAACATCTACTAGCGGGCCTGCTAGTGGAGACATAACGGCATCACCAAAGAGAACAGCACGCGCTACGGACAAGGGAACTTCAAAATGACAGAGGTGATAAGGAGTATAGAAGTTGTAAAGCGGGCCTTCGCCTAATTTGTATAAATTGAGATAGTGCTGTTGCTTGGGGTCGTCGTGAGTGGCAAATACATATACGCCTGGGCCTGGTTTTGCTCCAACTACATAATCGACAATGCCGCCCAGTTCTTTGAGTTGTTCAACATCATATATATGGGCCATTTCATCGACATAACCGTTGAAGTTATATCCCAGCATTCCCCGTTTGGCAACTTTCATGCCTGTGGCATTGGCAACGATCGCTTGCTCAAAGGAAATTTTGGTTCCGTCAGCGAAGCTAGCCACCATGTGGGGCTTTTGACCCCAACGTTTAGCAAATCCTTCCTGGGTGGTGGGATTGCGATAAGGGTCTTGGAGTCCTTTAATGTTACCGCATAATAACGGAGTTAAACCAATGCTTTTCACAAAGCGGTAAAGGTTCATTTGTACCCCTGGCTGATCGCCATCACAAGCGCTGAGAATGACGCCTGCTTTGTCGGCATACACTTTCAGGATGGGGCCAATAGTGCCGTCGAGTTCGGCATTCATCATGATCACATGTTTGCGGTGGGCGATCGCTTCCATAACGATGTGAGCGCCAAATTCTACTGCACCTGTGACTTCGATTAATGCATCGATGCCCTCGGCCCGACACAGTAATTTAGCGTCTTCTGTGACTGCATATTTACCGTTAGCGATCGCATCTTCTAATTCGCTGACAGTTGCAACAACTTGAATATCTTCAATTCCTGCTTCCGAATAAGCTTGTTTAGCTGCATCAATCTGACGATTGGAGATAGCAACTAACTCCATTCCTGGCACTGAATTGACAATTTGGTTGGCAATTCCTCGACCCATGAAACCAGCACCAATCATTCCCACTTTGATAGGATTTCCTGCTGCTGCACGAGCTTGTAAGGCGCGATCGATAATAATCATGAACTAAACTCCTTTTTGGAACTGTTTGTTGTGTTACAAATTCTCGATAATTTTGCACTTAATAATTTATTACAGCTAAATATTAAGTACATTTGGTGTTAGCGACATCTTAAACCAAACGACTAGAAGTCACGGCTACACAGGCAAAACCCACGGAGGTGGGTTTAAAACCCTTAATTTTTCCTTAACTACCCTACGGGAAGCCGCAAAGCGTCTAGGTTTGTATAGCCAAGCCAGTGCGGTCTTCTCCCAAAGGGAGAGGCTAGCGCCAAGGGGGTTTCCCCCATGAGCAACTGGCGTGCGATTTCTAATCGCCAGGGCTAAATGCTAACCAGTTGTTTGCTAGATGTCTGTTTTTTCTGGCTGTGATTTTCGATAATTTGCTCCACAGCATTTCTGTAGGCTTGGGCAAACTTTTCTTTGGTATGATTTGCTCTTGCGTATTCCCATGCCTTCAAAGACATCAGCTTGAGGTCTTCAGCATGTAAATTGGAAATACTTCTAACTTTCGCCTGAATTTCTTCAAGGGAAAGATTATCGAAAATGACACCAAAATCATGAACATCCACACCAGATTCATAGCTTAAAATCGGAATTAAGCCGGCTTGCAAGCTAGTGATTACTGCACCTGCCTGTCCCTCAGAAACGGAAGGATAAACAAGTCCTAAACAATTATTTGTAATCTTTAAAAAGTCAGGGCTACTAACATCAATCCACCCATAAGTATGGATATTTGGTGTTTCATACAGTTCTTTATAGAAAGCTCGTTCAAACTCTTTATCATTGCTTACCGGTCCACAAACTGTTAAATGGTATTCCGGCATTTGGGCAAAGGCATCTAAAACCAAGTCTAATCCTTTGAGAACTAAAGCGCTACCACCAAACCAGATAAAATTCTTTCTTACCGCTTCAAAATCTTTCTCGTCAGGAGAGGGATAAACAAGTGATGAAGAAATGGGAATGCGATACATTGGTTTGTTAGCATATTTGAATGTATCAACTGTGAAATTGTTGCCTAATACAGTAGCGTAATCGGCATATTCAATTCCTAAGTTGGGTGTTTCAAATCGCTGTGGACGTAAGGTAATTCCTCGGCGTTGTTGGAGTTCTAGAAGTCTGTTGCATTCTGCTGCATTGCGAAAGATCATATTAGCAATGTCAACGTGGAAAATTTTGATGCAATCTTTATTCAGCTTTGGTGCAAGTGCTTCTAGCCGATGACGGATATCAATGAAAAATGCGTAGTCTTTTTGAGGAACGAATTTATCATTGTGGAACTGGATAACGTCAACGTTATAGCCCATGTCTAAAAAAGTTTGGGCGATTAGTAGACATTCCCAGTTCCAACTCTGGTCATTGGGCACAGCCTGACCTGGTTTGATGAGAAATGGTTCAATCCGATAAGAAAGAAGTGCATTTCCTTTGAAAGGCTGTTTAGTCTTTAGGGAAACAACCTGTAATGTCTTAGCGTAATTGATCCGAGCCTGGACTTTGTTGGAGACGAAAGAGATAGTATTTCCAACACGAGATAGAATATTATTTGGCATTTATTTCTACCTAAGTTAATTATTTTTTCTTCATACAGAATTAGTATGAAGATGCATCAAACTATATGAGGAACGTAGACGCAGAGCGGCTTGCCGCAGGCTACCGCGAAGGGCGCAAAGGACACAAAGAAAGAAAGAAAGAAAGAAAGAAAGAAAGAAAGAAAGAAAGAAAGAAAGAAATGGGTATCAGATGGAGGTGTAGATAAAGAGTTTAAATTTATCTAGAAGCTGTACCGCCAACAGTCATCATTCTCAACAAAGGCCAATTTAAATCTTTCTGAGATATTTCAGTTACATCTAGAGGCCAATCAATGTTAAAGAATGGATCGTCATAGCGTAAACCTCTTTCATATCCTGGGGTGTAAAATTCACCCACTTGATATACGACTTCAGTCTCATCTGTGAGTGCTTGATAGCCATGAGCAAACATTTCTGGAACATACAAAGCACGGCGGTTTTCTGGGGTTAGCTCTACACCAATGTGTGATAAAAAGCTAGGAGATTCAGGACGCATATCAATAATTACGTCATAAATAGCGCCTTTAGTACAGCGAATCAATTTCGTTTCTGCTGCTGGCAGAATTTGATAGTGCATTCCTCGGATAGTGCCTTTTTTGTAGTTAAAAGACAGGTTACATTGAGCAACTGTTGGCTTTAATCCGTGTGCTTCAAATTCTTGAGCGCAGAAAGACCGAGCGAAAAAACCACGGTGGTCTGGCTTTTCTTCTAAGTCAATAATGAATGCGTCTTTGAGTGCGGTTTCGGTGAAAATCATGATGATTCCTTTGAGATTAATGTTGAGTCTTAGAATGTCCGCAGATTAAAGGATTTCCAAGAAATAAATTATCCAATTTTGTGGGGTGGTGTCTCGCCTGCCCAGTAACCAAATGCGGGCAAGATGCCCACTCCACAGTAAATAATTAGTCCCTAAACAGACATTACATCTGATGCAGAACGTAACTCTGCTCTGGGATAAGTATCATCCCAGTATTGGGTGCAGAGGTCTGGTCTTTCGGGAGGATTTGCGGTGTAACAAAAGAATAGTGTTGACCGGTCTTCTGTGCGGACTGTGCCGTGATGCAAAGTATTTTTCGTATCTACAATCAGAACTGTACCTGCTGGGCCTGGGCAGGATTTCCAAGCTGATTTGGGGATGACTGGTTTTACTTCTTCATCATCGATACCCATATAGCCTGACTTCCAAAGTTTGTAGAAAAGCTGAATATAATTCCAACTAAACAAGGAAGTTAAAGAGCGGGGAATGTATTGAAAAGGCCCAGTTTTTTCTTCTACATCACTCAAGTAAATAAAGATTTTGATAATGCGACGGTCTTCGGCATCGCTATGCCATAGTAATGTACCAAACTGATGTTTGCTCTTGAAATCTTTACGTAAATGTACACCATGAAAAGCAATAGGAAGACCAATATAATTTTCGATGATGTTGAGTAGCCTTTTCTCCATTCCCCAGGCATAAAATTCTGGTAAGCCTGTAACTGTAGAAATTTGTGGTAATTTTTCATCTAGATGGTCGTTGTTGGGATTTTCCATCTGAGACAATTGATGGTAAGCAGCTTTGAGCAGTTCGGAGCTAGAGTTTAATCCCAAATCTGCCAGAGTTGTGGCATAAACGCCATCTTTTTTGAGAGCATTAAGGATTTTGCGATCGCGTCCTTCCAATGCTGGTAGATTTTTGCTATGCTTCCAACGTGCTATATAATATTCTAAGTCAGAAGATAGTGTAGATATTTTGCGTTTAATTACACTAAGCATGGTGTTAATCCCTTCTAGTTTTGATGTAAATTTATCAGTAGATTATGGCTTATAGCTCTGTACTTCTTGAGTAGATATTTCACCTGATTCTGCTAAAGTAAATTCTTTAGAAACCATCACATCAAAAGCACACAAACTGACTAAAGCCAAAAATGGAACTACTGTCTTAATTGCTGACATAGGCCATCTTCTTAAAGCACCCAAGAAAACTTTCAAGTTGACTTCTTTGCCATTTTGCAAAAGCATTCGCCTACAAAACTGCTTAGAATATCCACTCTGCTCCAATTTCAAAATCACTTCGGGTATGTGTTTGTATTGCATTAATAGTGCAGACTTTGGCTCTTTCTGCCAATAACTCACACCAACAACACATTCTAAATAAGTCTCTTTCGTGACAATTGCACGACCATTAGCAGCACAATACCCAGCTAAATATGCTAAAGATATCCAGTTATTTTCAGCATCTTGCCAATTTTGGAGAGCGCGTTTCACTAAATCAGTGCGGTAGATTGTAGCAGTCAGAAAAATGACTGCACCGACACTTTTTGAGAAACAATGCTCAAATATAGCTTTACCATCACCATCACCTTCTTCACTATCTATATCAAACCAGCGATTACCAACAATTGTGGGTGGATGAACTGCTTCACCAGTAATTTGGTTGCGACCGGAAAAGTTGAGAAACAATAAGGATAAATCTTCATATTGCTTGAGCTTGCTAATTACATAAGCAATGGCTCTATCTTGAATCGGGTCATCATCACCAATTGTCCAAACATATTTTGTTATTGTAGAATTTAGGCAATACATGATATTTTTGACAACGCCTAAATTTTTAGGATTTTTATTTGATTTAAATGTGATATTACTAAGTGTTGCTTGCCATTTTTTTATCACCTCTTGAGTATTGTCTGTAGAACAATTATCAGAAACTAAAATTTCACAATCATCTTCAAAACCTTTGATAGTTTGAGCTAGCCATGCTAACTGTTTATCAAGTAACTCAGCACGATTATAAGTGGGTATAGCAATGGTCAGTAATTTAGGCATGGTAAGAAATAGTAGTTAATAAAATTGATATATGAGTGGTTATCGCCAAGAACAATAACTTGGCAATTAACACACTAAGCTACAGGCTATTCTCTAGCTGTTTGGGTGGAAAAAGAATTGCCCAAGCTGATATACTTAAAAAACTTAGGTAAGGAATAAATGTCTTAATTGTCAATAAAGGCCAGCGTTTTAAAGCACCTAATAAGATTTTCAAGTCAGTTTTTTGTTGGAAATTCTGCCAAATCATTTTCTGACAAAACTTATGAGGATATCCTACCTTTAGTAGTTTTATATAAACTTCAGGTATGAACGCATATCGCATTCTAAAGTTCCATGTTGGATCAAGATCCAAAAGACTAGCACCCATAGTACATTCTAAATAAGTGTCTTTAGTGATAATGACACTTCCATGAGCAGCGCAAAATGCAGTCCAATATGCTTGAGATGCCCAATTACTAGTAGCAGATGGCCACTTTTGTAAAGCGCGTTGTACTAAATCTGTGCGATAAATTGCTGCTGATATAAAAAGTACACCACCAAAGTTTTCGTTTAGATAACTTTGAAATACAGTTTTACCATCAACTCTTAGTTCGTCGCGATCGCTATTTAACCAGCGTTCTACAACAAGTTGACCCGTTCGTTTTTGGCGACCAGAGAAATTTAAAAACATTAGTGCTAAATCTGAATGTTTTTTTAGTGTTGTTAATACATACCCTAAAGTTCTCTCCTGGATTGGATCGTCATCACCAATTGTCCAAATATATTTACTAGTTGGGGCTTTTAAACAACAAGCAATATTACCCATTACGCCAATATTTTCACTATTTCTATTTGACGTAAATTTTACATTACTGAGAATTATCTGCCATTTTTTAATTACTTCTTGGGTATTATCTGTAGAGCAATTATCAGAAATAAAGATTTCACAGTCAGACTCAAAGCCTTTAATAGATTTGGCTAACCAAGTAAGTTGTTTGTCTAAAAGCTGGGCGCGATTGAATGTTGGAATAGCAATGGTCAGCAATTTATTCATATTAAGCTCAACTCTGTAGTTAAGAAGAACCAGTATTAACAGCAGACTAAGTAATTAAAAAGCTGCTTTGCAATTGAGTTATTTGCGATTTGACGACATAACTTTTATAAGAGATGCGCCTTTTAATTACTCAAAAAAGTTCAATTATTAGTAAGTAATAAGAGGCGTTTTTGCTTCTCTTTAGTAATTACGACGCTATTAAAAGCCTATCCGGAATAGGACAGGGATAAATTTTTACTTCAGGAATGGGTACGACAAACTGTCCACCCCATTCACCAATAAATGCCATTTGTTCCATAATTTCTTCCTTGAGATTCCAAGGTAAAATTAGGACATAATCTGGTTTGGTTTCACGGATTTTATCTGGTTCAAAGATAGGAATATGAGTACCAGGTAAAAATAGTCCCTGTTTATAAGGATTGGAATCTACTGTGTAATCAATAAAATCTTTTCCAATTCCACAGTAATTCAGCAATGTATTGCCTTTAGCTGGTGCGCCATAGCCAGCGATTGATTTACCTTCTGCTTTAGCTTTTAAGAGAAAATTTAATAGCTTATGCTTTGTTTCTTTGGCTTTTTCTCCAAATGTAATGTAAGTCTCCATACGATGTAGTCCAGCAGCAATTTCCTTAGCTTTCAAATGGCTAACTCGTTCACTAATGCTGATATGATCGGCGGAGTTATGTTTGGCATAAATTCTTAGTGAACCACCATGAGTTGATAATTCTTCTACGTCAAAAAGTTGCAAATTGTGTGCTGCAAAAATTTTCTCAATAGTCAGGAATGAGAAGTAAGAAAAATGCTCATGATAAATCGTATCAAACTGATTTTTTTGAATCAGTTGTAAGATGTGAGGAAACTCCATCGTCAAAATACCATTAGGTTTGAGGATGAGTTTCATCCCAGCGATAAAATCATTTAGATCCGGTACATGAGCTAAAACATTATTACCGATCAAAAGGTCAGCTAGTTTTCCTTGTATCACGAGTTCTTTGGCTGTTTCGACTCCAAAAAACTTGTTGATACTAGGAATGCCTCTGTCTTCAGCAACCTTGGCAATATTTGCCGCTGGTTCTATGCCTAAAACGGGGATTCCCTTCTCTAAAAAATATTGCAGTAAGTAGCCGTCGTTACTGGCAATTTCAATAACTTGATTATGATGATTAAAGTTGAACTTTTCTACCATCATATCAGTATAGGCTTTAGCATGTTTTAGCCAACTGACCGAGTAAGAAGAAAAATAAGCATAGTCACTAAAAATATGATCTGGAGTTTCAAATTGTTCTAATTGAACTAAGAGAGTGTCTTCAGATACATAAGCGTGGAGAGGATAAAATTTTTCGGCATTATTTAGCTGTTCTGCTCTAAGATAAGCATTGGCTAAAGGTGACATTCCTAGATCAATAAAGGTTTGGTGCAGAGGTTGACCACTAAAACGACATTTTGCGATCGCCATAATTTTCAAGTCACTGATTGCAAATAATTTGGTGGATAAAATAAGTCTGAAAAACCTTTTTTTGTTGCTATTAGTGTGTATATTTTACTCTTATAGGTTTGTGGCTTATACCTGATTTACAAAACAGGAATTACGACTATTTCCTACAATTAAATTTTTATTTACACACTAATAGCTAACTCTAGCTACTTTTTATTCCAGAAGAAATCTTTGTCAATTTGCTCTGTCCGAATCAGATACTCTAGCTGTTTTAAGCGAGTAAATCCTCTAAACAAGAAAGTATCTTCAGCCATGTGTATTTGACTAAATAAATCAAATAGCTGCTGGGCACCAAGTCGGGCATTCCAATCACACTTAAATCCAGGTAAGATTGTGTTGATTTTCTCGAAGGATACGCGATAACTGCGGTTATCTGCGCCGTTGTCACCAAAGGACAATTTACAATCGGGGAAAATATCAGCAATAATTTCTGCGATTTCTTTAACGCGATAGTTATTTGCTGTATCTCCCACATTGAAGATTTGGTTATGTACAATATCGCGTGGTGCTTCTAAGGTGCAGACTATGGCTTTGCAAATATCCAATGCGTGGACTAATGGCCGCCAAGGTGTACCATCACTAATCATTTTGATTTCTTTGCTAGTCCATGCCAACCCAGCTAAGTTGTTTAAAACAATATCAAAACGCATTCTGGGGGAAGCACCAAAGGCTGTAGCATTCCGCATAAAGGTGGGAGAGAAGTCATCGTCAGCGAGTGGTCTGACATCTCTTTCTACGAGAGTTTTGCATTCTGCGTAGGCTGTTTGGGGATTCACTGGGGATTCTTCTGTGACATCACCTGCGGTAGCAACACCGTAGACACTGCACGAAGACATATATACGAAGCGACGCACACCCATAGCCTTAGCCAGACTAGCTAGACGAACTGAACCTACATGATTAATTTCGTAGGTAATATTTGGTGCCAATTGTCCGGCTGGGTCGTTGGAGAGTTCTGCCATGTGGACTATGGCTTCAATACCTTCCAAATCATCAGGGGTGATGTTGCGGATATCTTTGTTGAGGGTTTTGGGTGTTACGCCACTCGCGTTGTAAAGCCAACCAACTTTATAGAAGCCGGTATCTAGACCAATAACTTCATGTCCTCGTTCAATTAACAGAGGGGGTAATAATGAACCTAGATAGCCTTCTGTGCCAGTTACTAATATTTTCATTGTGGTTAATGCCTTTGTATTGATGAGTTAAATTCTTCGTTTAGTAGGGACGCACAGATATTCGCCCTATAGGGTGTTGCATCTAAGAGGGAACCGCTATATTTTTCGTTTGTATGCAATAACTCGACCTCACTTCCATTCCTCTCTCCTAAGAGGAGAGAGGTTTTGAATCTTACTCCCATTCCCTTGTAGGGAAGGGGTTGGGGGTTAGGTCATTGGACTAAAACCAGAAGTGCTATGTATAATTCGGCTAACAATCATTACACAGTTTGCCGACTAACCCATTGGGTAGCACCTATAGCGGTTCTTAATTGATGCACTACACTTTTTATCTTGTGGGATGGGTATCTTACCAGTCTCTTGTATTTCTAGGCAGGTAGAGAAAAGATGCTCACTATACAAGATTCATCCCTTAATTCAACAGTCCCGGAAATAATAACGATGTTATCTATGCAGTTACCACACTATTTAGATGGGAAAGTTGCGGAATTTCTGCCACAAGCGCTTTGCCAATTTCTAGAGAAGATGTGGCAGCCGGAGAAGGAGCATTGCAAACATGAATGGAGTTTTGACCAGAAACAATCAAAAAGTCGTCTACAAGCTTGCCATCGTTCATTAAGGCTTGAGCGCGAACACCTGCATGGGTGGGAACTAGGTCTTCTGCTTGAACTTCGGGAATTAGTTTTTGCAAACTTCTGGTGAAGGCTGCTTTGCTAAAGGAACGAATGATTTCTTGGATACCTTCATCAGCGTGTTTGGCTGCTAACTTCCAAAAACCTGGATAGGTGATAACTTCCAGAAAATCCCGTAAGTCAAAGTCGGTTTTTTTGTAACCTTCGCGTTTGAGCGATAGAACCGCGTTTGGCCCTGCATGGACGCTACCATCAATCATTCGGGTGAAGTGGACACCCAGGAAGGGGAAATCTGGATTGGGAACTGGGTAAATTAATGTCTTGACCAGATAGCGTTTTTCTGGGGTGAGTTCGTAGTATTCTCCCCGGAATGGGACAATTTTGGCTTGGGGTTCAACTTGACCTAGTTTGGCGGTGCGATCGCTATGCAATCCAGTACAATTAATTACAAAGCGGGTTTCAAAGTTACCCTTGTTTGTTTGCAATACCTGATTTTTACCACTTGCAGAGATTTTCAGGACTTTTGTATTGAGGTGTAAATCTCCACCCTGCTGTTGAATTAGCTGGGCATATTTGAAACAAACTTGCTTGTAATTAACAATGCCAGTTGAGTATACCCGAATTCCACCTACACATCTTACGTGAGGTTCAATTTCCTTGACTTCTTCGGGGCTGATTCTCTGGACTTCTATGCCATTATCTAAGCCACGTTTGTAGAGATTTTCTAAGCGTGGTAGCTCTTGTTCTTCAGTTGCGACAATCACTTTCCCACAAACGTCATGGTCAATTCCATGCTCTTGGCAAAATTCTACCATTGAGCGAGAACCATCACGACAAAATTTAGCTTTGAAACTTCCTGGTTTGTAGTAAATACCAGAATGAATTACCCCGCTATTATTGCCTGTTTGGTGAAATGCCCATTGACTCTCTTTTTCTAGTACTAAAATCCGGGCATTGGGATAGCGTTTTCCTAAAGCCAACGCTGTCGAGAGTCCAACTATTCCCCCACCTATAACCGCAAAATCATACATTAGTATTATCGCACTTCAAATTACAGTAAATCTATAAAGTTATTTGGGATTGGGTAATGGGTACTGGGTACTGGGTAAGAAAATATGAGTAAGATTTGGTTTGGATGTGAATCTTCATTCAAATCTTCCCAATCCCCAATCCCCAGTCCCCAGCTCCCAATCCCCTTACCATACCTTCCAAGGAGCCTGATTGTTTTTCCACAGCCCTTCGAGATAGTTTTTATCGCGTAAAGTATCCATTGGTTGCCAAAATCCATCATGTCTGAAAGCAGATAGCTGTTCCATATCAGCTAGCTTTTCTAATGGCTCTTGCTCCCACACTGTAGAGTCATCAGCAATTAAGTTGATTACTTCTGGTTCTAACACAAAATAACCGCCATTAATCCAAGCTCCATCACCTTCCGGCTTTTCCCGAAAGCTGGTGATTTTGGTTTGCTCATATCCTAAAGAAATAGCACCAAAACGTCCGGCTGGTTGAACGGCTGTGAGTGTTCCTAAGCTCTTTTGCTGTTTGTGAAAGTTAACTAGCTCTGTGATATTAATATTACTTACACCATCACCATAAGTAAAGCAAAAAGTCTCATTACCAAGATGCTCGCTGATTCGCTTTAAGCGTCCGCCTGTCATGGTATTATCACCCGTATTTACTAAGGTGACGCGCCAGGGTTCTGCATAACCAGAATGCACATTCATCTGGTTAAAGCGCATGTCAAAGGTAACATCTGACATGTGTAAAAAGTAGTTAGCAAAATACTCTTTAATGACGTAACCTTTGTAACCACAACAAATGATGAAGTCATTAATGCCGTGGGCTGAGTAAGTTTTCATGATGTGCCAGAGAATTGGCTTACCACCAATTTCAACCATCGGCTTGGGTCTGATACTAGTTTCTTCACTGAGGCGTGTACCAAGACCTCCAGCCAAAATCACCGCTTTCATGCAATTACCTCGGAGATTTGTAGGGATATAATTATTTGACCGTGCCAATTTCAGATTTTGGATTTTGGATTTTAGATTAAAAGAGTTTTTTGGTACATACCCTGCTCTGAAAGTGGGTGTAATAAATCTACTCTGACGCTCGTGACGTTCAATGACTAATCCCAAACCGCAAACCTAAAATCTAAAATTGGTTAACTTTATCGATATGAAGAGGATGCACTTAGATGGAGGAAAATTGATTTCTGATTTCTTTTTCTCCGTCAATAATCTAACTGTAATTTCCGGCAAAATTATAAAGGAAATATAAATTAAAATCTTTTCTATATAAAAGCTGTATGAATATCTATAAACATGAAAATAAACTACTTAATTAATTGAATAAAAATATCACCAATAAAATAGCTAGGATTAGCACCAGCTAACCCTAGTCAGGCTTGATTTTTTCAATCAAAACCAAAAATATGCAGGTAATAAAAACTACTTATTTCTAGTTAGTTTTTTCGCCGTTATTTGCTCCTTGGAATAAAGGATCACATTTATTTTCTACGACTACGCATAAGTTACTGAGTGCTTGCTGGTAATTATCCATGTCATTTTGGTCAAGAAATATTTTGGCAGATGCCTGTATATCTTCAACAGCTTTCGTCTGGTTTTGGTTAGATTCACTACCACCATATTGTGCTAGTTCATAGCGAACCATACCTCGTTTGAGATATGCTTTTGCTAGTTTGGGGCTGAGGATTAATGCTTGGTTAAAGTCAGCGATCGCTTGATGATATTCTTGCTCATAATTGCTGCTATATTGAGCAATTTGATAATAGACAGCACCCCGCTGAAAGTAAGCTTCGGCTTTAGATATATTAAGTTTGATGGCGTAAGTAAAATCTGCGATCGCTCTTCTGTAAACCTGTTGGGATTCACCGCTATATTTAGCCATTTGGGCGCGGACAATTCCCCGTCTGATATAAGCTTCGATTTCATTCTTATCCAGACCAATAGCCTGATTATAGTCAGCGATCGCTAGTTTATACTCTTGATCGGGATCGTTGCTATATTCGGCTAGCATATAGCGGGCATTGCCCCGATTCACCAGAGCTTTGATTTGATTGGGATTGATTTGGAGAGCTTGGCTATAATCTGTAACTGCTCCTTCATAGTCTTTCAGGTTATAGCGAGCATTACCGCGATTTACAATTGCTCTGGCATGTGTAGGTTCTTGTTCAATCGCTTCGGTAAAGCTGACAATTGCTTTGTCATAGTCTCGCTCTTTGTAAGCAATATAACCTTGCTGATAGGAATCAGCAAAGCTAAGTTTATTATTTGGCTTGAGAGACTTGATTGTTTGTTGGGTGTAGGCATTTTGGGAAACCAACGGCTGAGTAAATTTAATCATTAAGTCGGCATATCCCAATAGACCAAAACCCAGCAAGCAGAAAACAACCGGATACAATTTTGACTTCTTGGAAGGTTTATAAGATGAACCACTGGGGGTAATTATTGGTTGCCAGTAATTACTTAGCTGCGGTGACATCCCACGCTGCGGAAAATGCGGTGTTTGATTGTAGCGCTTTCTTGGCTTGATTCGCGGTTGTAAATGTTCTCTAGCTTCTATAGCCCGATGTGATGGAAAGGGGTCGCGTCCACCTAATCGCACGGTACGTTCACACCACGGACAGCTACGCATGTGGTTGTTGTAGCGATGCTGGGGATTTGTCGTGCAGGTAATCAGGGAATCTTCCGCTTCCGCGATTGCTGAAAGCCAAGTTTGGGCACTGGGGCGCAGTTGTGGGTTATTGTGACCCTCTTCAAAACAACGGATAAATAGCTCTTGTAAGCTAGGATGGAGAATTTCCCAAGGGGGTGCAATGGGTGTTGGCAGGTAGGGTACGTAACGCTTTTCGCTGTAAGTGAAATGACCCGATGCAATGCGTGCTTCGTAGGGTGGTGGCTCAATCGCGCCTTGAAATATCCCCGAAAATGGGTGAGTGCCTTCCATTAAGAGTTGAAAGACTAGCACCGATAACCCAAATAAATCGTGAGAGATTTCGCGATCGTGTTGAGCAAAAGTTTTATTCTGTAGTTCTGGTGGAGTAAACTCTGGCTTACCCACCGGACAGCGATAAACAACATTATTGTTTGGGTCTGGTACTTGGAAAGAGTCTGTGTCTATCAAAGTCACCAGTGCGGTGTCACTGACGAGAATATTGGACTCGTTCACATCACCAATACAATATCCACTAGCGTGCAAAGCTGCAAAAGCCGCCGCTAGGTTACGCGCCGTGCGGAGCAGGTACTGATAGTTGAATAGGGGGCAGTGTTGGCGACGGGTTCTGGGGTTGTAAAAGTCGATGATGGGACGCATCCCTTGAATGCGTGGCATCAAAAACCCCAGGATGCTATTTTTGCCATCTGCCGCCCGTAATAAATCCTCTGGCCAAGCGATAGATATATGCCCTAAACTAGCCGTTGGGTTTTCTGGCGGATTGGCTAGCATCGCCTGGAGTTTATCAGCATGGGCAGTAGTTGGCTTGTGGTAAATCTTCGCCACCAAGTTGTTATCGGATGGCACTGTGTAAACACAAGCTTCACCGCCACGCCCCAAACTGACATTGAGGCTGAGGATTTCTTTTCTAGGGGAACAACGTAGTACCTGCATAATGAAATTACCGCTAACGGGAGTTATTTAAGATGAGAAACCTGTAAATTTATTGCTTATAAGTCGTTGAATGCGGCTATAATGAGTGTCAAATCATCGTCAGTGCGTTGCGTAATCCGCTCTGACCGTAAAAATTTTACCAATTGCTCCTTAGCTAATGTCTTATCTTCGGTATTGGCGACAAATTCAAACAGGGGAAAAAAGAATGGTTTGTGAGGTTCGCCAACAACCATATTCAAAGCCAACATTTGTAGTCCGTCGGTAATGATACCAACATTTACTATGTCTGTGCGCCATAATCTCATCTGCGCTCTGTCTATGGCGTTGGGCGAAGTTAAAAAAGTAGTTTCGTTGATATATTCACCGCTATCAGGCATAGTCAGTGCCAACAGATTGCCCAGGCGATCTTTTGCCACTGCCAAACCATCACCTATCTGGGCCACAGCGACAACTTCTGGTGTGGCAACCGTCATAATTAAGGTAGTTGCTAAATCTTGAGGCTGTTTGTCTGAAGTAGCTGCCTCAGCTTCTACAGCTTTTTTAGCAGCTAGTATGGCATCATTTAAAAGCGATCGCACATAAACATCATCACTCAAACTTTTTCGGTTCAGCCCAATGGTTGAAATGTTTTCTATTGCTGTCTCCACAGCAATCATTGCTCCCACTTTCCCAAGACTTGCAGAACCCGCGCCATCTGCTGCCGCCGCCACTAAAACATTATCTGACAATATCTGCCAATGATGAGCATCCTGACATAATTGATTGTTTTTTAAGTGACTTGTACCACATACAGACGCAGCCACAATCCGCCATTGAGTAATCTGTTTTGATATGTTCATAGATTTTTTGTCCAGCAGCTGGCTGTGTAAACACCAAGCTGCAATTTTAATTAAACAGTCCCCCAACCAATCGGCGGTAGTGCTACCTGTTCGTCTACCTGAGAATGAGAAACAGCTGACATACTAGTTGACAGCCAGACAAACATCTCGATAAAGTTCAGCCCTTTGAGCTTCAGGGGAGTACGTACAGCTATTTGATTTAAACGGGTCATATTCGCATTTTCTACACCTACCGTAAAAAATGCTACGCGCTTATTCGCTTCATCTCCCTGTAAGCGTTGGGATGCCTGCTCTACAGTATGTTCTAACTCGCCTTGCGGTTCTCCATCGGTAATCATAAACACCCAAGGACGATAGTAAGCAATGCCATTGGCACGATACTGAGATTTCCGCTCTTGAATGATGTCCAAAGCTTTATGAATTCCCGCACCCATTGTAGTCAAGCCCTGTGCGGTCAAAATAGGCGGATTGAATTGATCGGCAGTCACAAAGTCTTGTACTACATTGATATTACTATCAAAAGTGACGATCGCCACTTCCACTCGTCTTGCAGCTAAGGAATTTTTGACTAATTCATCCTTTAAGCTGAGTAAACCTTGATTTAAAGCCTCAATCGGATCTCCTTGCATCGAGCCAGATGTGTCTAATAGAAGTACACAAGGACACCGTGGCTCTGGGTTCTCAGCAAATTCTACTACTTCATCAAGTCTTAATGTATCATGCATAACTTTTTGTGTTATGTTAAAGTTCAAAGCTTTATTTCCCTTTGCTCGAGAGTATGTAATTCCAGCTAGTCGCTGAAGCGACTATAGAATATAGTATCTAGTGGTAGATGCTCTAATCTTTATTAAACAAATTATTTTCATGAAGTTCTCTATATATTTAAGAAGAACTTGAGTACATTTTAGTTTAGCAAAAAATAGTTTATCAAAATCTAGCATTACCTGTTGTAATGTATCTACCAAAAATTTATATCCCTTAAACCTACAGTACAATAAATACGTAAACTTTCCTAGATAACTTTTTAAAGATTTTATGTAGGAGAACTGTTCTTTAAGAGAAAAGTAATTAACCATAATTAAGATCGTTAACTCTAGAAGTATACCAGTGTAACTGCGCTAACTTGGAATCAAATTTGCTTGCTTTTCTGAGTAGGCATAAATAAACGTCATTATTTAAGGTCTTCACCCAAGACTCTTCAGTAGTCAGTAAAGGTTAGAAGCAACTAACATCGACTGTTAGTCTGGCCATGATAATTATTTACTTTTATTCATACCCACTAATTGTTTTTTGAGATAAATTAAGTAGGACGTGCCAAATGTAACAAATCGGTTATAAAACTTATAGTTTTTAATATATATACATATTTTCAAAGAGATAATTTGTGCGTAGAGAAATATTACAAAGAAGAAAATATTTCATAAACTGATATTTTTAATCTACAAATGTTCGATTCTTGATTCCGCAAAAAACTTGAAAAATATGAATAACTCAGGCGCATTCACCCAACTACGTCCTCTCAGTTTGTTAAGACAGTTATCCAATTGCTCCGACAGTACTTGCTTACAAGCATTGAGTAACTCAGTCTCTTGGTCAATTTACTTAGAACAGGGCAAAATAACCTACGCCACCCATTCAGTAGAACCCTTTGATAGACTAGAACGCCATTTACGTCGCCTCAGCCACCAAATTCCACTCCTTAACAGTGAAGTTCGTGTTCAAGTAAGGCTGATGTTTGAACCTGATGTACACAGTCAGTTAATCGAAGATGACAACAATTCGAGAAACTATCCTCCTGAGTATCAGGCTATATCTTGGCTTGTTAGTCAACAACATCTACATTCTACGCAAGCAGCAGTGCTGGTTCAAGAATTAGTTAAAGAAGTGATTGAATCATTTTTGCTAATCAAAGAAGGTAGTTATGAATTAGCAGAACCACTTAGTAGAATGACAAAAATTTGCAGGCTAGATGTAGAAAAGATTCTAGATCGTTGCCAACTAAAATTACAGAATTGGCAAGCTTTTGTTCCCCAAATTTCTTCTCCATATCAACGTCCATACCTGTTAATTAACAGTAAACTTGAGAACCAAGATTTACCAAAACTCCAGCCAGATTTAACTACTTGGATGAAGGGTTTTAGCGTGTGTCATCTGGCTGCAATTTTGAATCAAGATGAAATCCAACTAGCTCGCAATTTATACCCTTACATCCTTCAGGGTGCGATTATCTTACATGAACCCGATCCACCTTATGATAGATTACCAAAGATTTTTGAGGAGCAATCGCTTTTCTCAAAATTGATTTCAGGGTTAGTTGACACCAAACAAGAACTAAGTACCACTGTCAATTCTTATCCAAATATTCCTGAAGAGAAAATAGTTCCTGTTCAGCGATTACCACAGATTTCTACTCCTTCAAAAGAAAACTTTCAGGAACCAACAATATCAGATAACATAAATTATGCTTCCCAAAGAGTAACGGCTGCTACTGTCACAGCAAAAAAAGTCCATAAAATCGTTTCTGTAGATGATAGCCCGACAATTCTTAAAGAAATTAGCTATTTCTTAGAAAACGAAAATTTTTCTGTAGTGACTATCAACGACCCAGTAAAAGCAGTTTTGTCAATTATAAGGCATAAACCAGACTTAATTTTGCTGGATTTAAATATGCTAGGAATCGATGGTTATGAGTTGTGTCGGATTATACGAAATAATTCCATATTTCAGAAAACTCCTATCATCTTTGTCACTGGTAATAAAGGAATTGTAGACAAAGTAAAAGCGAAATTAGTCGGGGCATCTGGATATCTGACGAAACCGTTTACCCGCGCCGAATTACTAAAAATAGTTTTCATGCATTTGGCTTAAATTAACGGTAAAATATAACGGTTTTAAGCTAGTGAGTACAAATAAATATGGCTACGGTTTTAGTTGTCGAAGATGCTCCTTCTCAGTTAGAGTTAATCAATAGTTTTTTAAGAGACAGCGGACACACGGTAATTAAAGCTTATGATGCCAAAGATGGGATGAGTAAGGCAATAAATCACCAGCCAGATGCAATTATTACTGATGTGGTAATGCCAGAAATTAGCGGTTTTGAATTCTGTCGCCAACTGAAAAGAAATCCAGCAACTCAAAAAGTGCCAATTATTATTTGTAGTTCTAAAAATCAGCCGATTGACCGGATTTGGGGAATGAGGCAAGGTGCAAACGTTTATTTAACTAAGCCTTTTACGAAACAGCAATTACTAAATGCGGTCAAATCTCTTCTAGAGTAGGAAGTGGGGAATGGGAAAAGGTTTTTCGTTTTACCAAGTTTCAGTCATTGTTGATACTTCAGTCTGGTCTTTATCAGAAGATGTTTTAAAAGCCCTGGCGACTATAAGTCGCGGCTATAGAGACGAAAAAACCCACCTTTCCTACAGAATGCCAAGGGCGAACATGGGTTAATCCAATTCTGTATGAAGACGCGCTAAACCATATTTAAGTAAGTAAGTCGGCGAAAAAGATTTAATTCGTAGAAAATTTCAATAGTGATTATTTATCTTTCATCTTAAACAAAAATTAAGGGTGGGCGATGCCCACCCCAAATTATTATCCAATCACCTCAGCAGTCTTCTTCTTATCCAGCTTGAGAATCAACACACCCAAAGGTGGCAAACATAAATCCAGCGAATAAGGACGACTGTGCAAAGACCAATCATCCGTCCACTTACCACCTAAGTTGCCCATATTGCTGCCGCCATACTGACGCGCATCACTATTGAACAACTCAGTATAAAATCCCTTTTGCGGTACACCAATGCGGTAATGAGAATGGGGTTGTGGTGTAAAATTACAAACGACGATCGCAAAATCATTAGAATCCTGATCGCGTCGGATAAAGGAAACTACACTATGGCGATTGTCGCTACAGTCAATCCATTCAAACCCCGGTTCAGCAAAATCCTGGGTATACAAAACTGGTTCAGAACGGTAGAGATGGTTCAATTCCCGGAAAAACGTTTTTAACTGTTGGTGTGGTTCATGCTGCAATAAATGCCACTCCAAATCTGCCCAAGCATTCCACTCACTCCACTGCCCAAACTCCATACTCATAAACATGGTTTTCTTGCCTGGGTGAGCAAACATATAGGTAAATAAACAACGGATATTAGCTAACTTCTGCCATGTATCCCCCGGCATTTTACCGATAATATTACTCTTACCATGCACCACTTCATCGTGGGACAGAGCCAGCATGAAGTTCTCGCTGTGGTTGTACCACATACTAAAGGTAATGTTGTTTTGGTGGAACTGGCGGAACCAAGGGTCCATGCTGAAGTAATCTAGCATATCGTGCATCCAACCCATATTCCACTTCAAGTTAAAGCCCAGTCCACCTGTGTAGGTCGGCCAAGATACCATTGGCCAAGAAGTAGATTCTTCAGCAATTGAGAGAATGCCGGGGAAATAGCTAAAGATAATGTGATTTACCTGACGCAGAAAATCTGCTGCTTCAAGGTTTTCTCTGCCACCGTACTTGTTGGGCAGCCATTCTCCTGGTTTGCGGCAGTAATCATTATACAGCATCGAGGCAACAGCATCGACACGAATCCCGTCAATGTGATACTTATCAAACCAGAAGAGGGCATTTGCTGCCAGAAAATTACTAACTTCATGGCGACCGTAGTTGAACACCAAAGTACCCCATTCTTTGTGTTCGCCTTTACGGGGGTCAGCGTGTTCGTATAGGTGGCTACCATCAAAGAAAGCTAAACCATGTCCGTCTTTAGGGAAGTGACCAGGAACCCAATCTACAATTACCCCTATATCATTTTGGTGACATTTGTCAATAAAATACATGAAATCTTCGGGGCTGCCGAAACGGGAGGTAGGGGCATAGTAACCAGTTACTTGATAACCCCAAGAACCATCAAAGGGATGCTCCGCAATGGGCAGCAATTCTAGATGGGTGTATCCTAATTCTTTGATGTATGGAATGATTCGGTCAGCAAGTTCTCGGTAGGTAAGGAACCGTGCGCCGGGCTTAAGTTCTGAAACGATAACTACAGGTTCAGTTTCACCATTGGGGAGTTTTGCTGGTTCTGCACTCGAAGCGTGTAACCAAGAGCCTAAATGCACTTCATAGACTGAGACAGGCTGGGTAAGAGGGTCAGTGCGACGCCGCTTTTCCATCCAGCTTTCGTCATTCCAACTGTAAGCATCTAAATCAGTGACAATGGATGCCGTTTTCGGGCGGGGTTCCTGCTGGAAACCATAAGGATCGGATTTTTCGTAAATGTGTCCTTCAAAATTTTTGATTTCATATTTATAATGCTCTCCCACACCGATTTCAGGAATAAACAATTCCCAAACTCCGGTAGGGCCTTTACGCATCTGGTTTTTACGTCCATCCCAGAGGTTGAAGTCTCCCAACAATGAGACATTACGAGCGTTGGGTGCCCAAACGGCAAAATAAACGCCTTTAACGCCGTCTATTACTGTGGGATGCGCTCCCAGTTTTTCATATATCCGGTGATGGTTGCCTTCACTAAATAAATGCAGGTCAAAGTCTGTCAAGTTAGGAGAACGGAAAGCGTAAGGGTCATAAATGACACGCTCATGCTCCCCTTCTTTAATGCGTAACTGGTAGTTTGCCAGTTGTGCGGTTTCAATGGTGCATTCAAAAAAGTGGGGATGATGCACCGTTTGCATTGGGTATTCCTTCCGTTGTTCAGGAAGAACAACCCATGCTGCACTTGCATTTGGTAAGTAAGCCCGCACAGCCCAGACAGTTTGGCCGTCTTGTTCTATGGGATGAGAACCTAGTATTTCAAAGGGATCGTTATGCTGATTCCAAACGATGCTGTTAACCTGTTCAGGGGCGATCGTGGTTATGGACATGAAGCTACCTAAGTGAAATAACGTGATTGACTAAATCTACTTTTTTAAACTATCTATATATATTCTTTACATTTATTTGCAATTTTGTCGCCACCGTTATCCTACATCAGAATGGGGACTGGGGATTGGGGATTGGGGATGACTAATAACTAATGACAAATGACAAATGACAAATGACTAATTTATTAAAAATGTAAAAATGGGAAGAACTGAAGCAGGGTTTTACGTAAGCGAAGCAAGTAAATCTGTTCTCGAATTTTGGGTTCTAGTTTTGGTGGCGGGACTTCTTGCAGTTGGGCTTGCAACTGGATGTATTCGGCAGCTGTGAGGAATTTTCCATCAATAGGCGATCGCGCTTCTATGATAATTTGTGTCCGTAATATTTCTTCTGGTGTATCCTCTGGTGGCGGTAATGCGATTACAGATGACCCCCAATCGCTACTTAATATAAGCAAAGTTGCACTAATCACAATTAAGCTCAGTAATTTTATCGCCTTTCTCGCTTTCACTCTCCCCATATTCTAAACTGCGTTCACAACGCAGGATGAAAATCTATTTTTCCCATGCCCTATACCTAAATTTTGGCAATAAAAATCTGGCAATATCAAGTGACATTACCAGGTCTTTCCTGATACAGGATAGACTACAGGGAATGCTCAAGAGCAATTGCCAGTTAGCGATCGCAATAAATTAAATTATTTTGCTCTCTCAAAACTCAGTAGTCTCAGTAATTCAAAATACCAAAAGAGGGAAGTATCTTGCGTAACAAATGGCTGAGATTCACATAACTCAACTCACTCGGATTAGAAACAAAGTTTTATCAGGCGGACACTTGGTTGAGGAAGGAACCCTCTTTACCATACTCAGTACTGAGTCCTGAGTGCTGTTAGCGATAGCGGGGCTTTTAGCCAGTGCTGAGTAAGAATAATACTCAGCACTTTTGCAGTATAGTAAAAGCCTCACCCGATGTTAAGCGGAATCTTCTGATCGGGAGGAGGTTGATACCCCGCATATTCTGGGCAGTCTTTCATCTCAGCACTCGGAACTCAGCACTCAGCACTTTTCATGCGAACCTAATTAATTTAAGCTATGTAGTTAGGAACGCTGTCACTAAGCAGTTCTGGGCGTGATTTAAACTAAAGTTTAAGATGCCTTATTTAGGAGTAGCAGCAGGAGTAGCAGCGGGAGTCGTTGCAGGTGCTACGGGAGTCGTTGCAGGAGTAGAACCAGGAGCAGGTGCATCAGTTGGTTCACCTGTAGCAGCTGGAGTAGCAGTACCAGTACCACCACCACCACCACCTTCACAAGCTCCGAGAATTGTAGCCAGACTTAACATTAGAGCAAAACCAAAGATTTTTGTTTTCATAACTCCTCTTTCACCAATTGTGGCTAGAACAATTTTTCGCCTGTTGAATACGATACCGTATTTATTGCTTTTTTTTAATTCTGCGAGATTACATACTTAAAAAAAACAATCCTTTGGGGTATTCTTTTTGGGATTACGCATCCTGATGAGTTTCTCTTAAACTCAGGAGCAAAACGAAAATTACCAAATTCTCTAGCAAACCGAGCTATGATAGCAAAAAATTTTATTTTTTTCATAGAGTATTGCACCTTGTTACCCGACGTTGCCATACTTTAGGTGCGATACCTAAAGGTTAAGCTGTCCAATTTTTAATCGCTGATTACAAACATTGGATATCTAGGGGATGCAAACACTGGTACAGCTACCTATCAAAAAAATTAAAAGGGTGTAGCCTGTTATGTGTGCTTGTTGTATAGAAGGTGATTTTAACCTCAGCCAAAACAGACAATTAAGACAATCAATCTAAAGTACAGTCTAAAGTACAGTATTTTCCATCTAAAAAAATTATGGTAGTTGCTCGTAAATCTACTGTTTCTGCAAAGGCTAATTGGTTCCGGCGAGATTCCATCCTTTCTTTAGGGAGGCGACGCCCTGCACGTGTGGAGTCAGCAGCACAGAGCGTTTCTCCACCAGTATCCTCTCAAAGACAACAGCGTTCCTCGAAAAATTTAGCGGTTTCTCCCACAAATGAGCCAGTTGTAGCTAAATCAGTGAAAGATTTGGGTAGACGACAAGTTCCAAATCTCAATGAGCAGTCGAGTCCGAATCAGAAGAGTCAGGGGATAGGTTTTTTTGGCCTTCCGACAATGCCTAATTCTGGAGTGACACCTTTGTGGTTACTGCGCTTGTACACCTTTCATCGTTATTCGTCAGTTTTGGCGTTTTTGTTAGTAACATCAACACTTGCTGTGTATGGCTGTACGGTATATTCACAAGAGCTTTGGGGTCAGTCATATCGCAGACTACAAAACCTCCAACGTCATGAGCGGCTGCTAACTACAACCACCGCGACGCTGAAAAATAAAATGGCTAATGAAGCAGAACAACCAACAGCAGGTTTGGTATCGCCAACTCCTGAAGGAATGATTTTCTTGCCTCCAGTATCTCAAAGTCCTAAGCAAGCATCGTCTAACACAACGCCAAATTCTGAAACGCAACCGCAAACACTCTCGCCACTGGGATACTAATCCCTAAGAGTCATTTGTCATTTGTCATTAGTCATTAGGACTGAGACTTCTGGTTAATCACAAAAGGCAACAGACAAAGGACAAAGGACAAACCCAATGCAGAAGTCACCAAGCAAAACAAAATTCAGAAAGTTTCGGAATTCAAAATTTACAGGGCGACACAAGGACAAGGGTGATAAACGAGGGCTTTTGGGAAAATTAGCCTCTAGTATCCAAGACCAAACATCCAGCACTAAGTCCCGACTGTTCATTGTCTGGGGCGTATTAATGGCATCAGGATTGGGGTTGGCTATTAACTTGTATAACTTACAAATTGTCAAGGGGCCAAAGTTAACTGAGCAGGCACGCAACCAGCAAATGGTGAATTTGCGACCTTTTATGCCCCGTCGCCCAGTGGTAGATCGCAATAGTAATCTGCTGGCGATTGACCGTCCTGTATATACTTTGTACGCTCATCCCAAGCTGTTTGATAAGTCTAATGAGGATATGGCAGAGCGACTTGCCCCAATATTGGCAAAAGATTCTGCTGAATTGGTGAAAACTTTTGAAAGTAAAAGAAGCGGAATTATACTTGCGCCAGCCTTACCAGAAGAAATTATCGATCGCGTCATCTCTTTGCGCTTAAATGGCCTAGAGTGGGCTCAAAAATACTCCCGATATTATCCACCAGACGATTTGGTTTCTGACGTGGTGGGCTATGTGAACGTTGACCGTCGTGGTCAAGCCGGTGTGGAATATTCTCAAGAGAAGTTGCTAGAACGTCCTGTGCAAACAGTGCGGCTTAGTCGATCGGGGAATGGGGTACTGATGCCGGATCATGCACCTGAAGGTTTTTTGCATTTTGATGATTTGCGACTACAACTTACTATTGATAGCCGTCTGCAACGAATTGCTCGAATTGCGCTCAAACAACAGATGGAGAAGTTTGACGCCAAACGTGGGGCAGTAATTGTCATGGATGCCTTGGACGGTTCCTTACTCGCCCTCGTTTCTCAGCCTACTTATAATCCTAATGAATACGCTAAAGCTAATATTTCACTATTTAAAAACTGGACGGTGGCGGATCTTTATGAACCGGGATCGACTTTTAAGCCTTTGAATGTAGCGATCGCTCTCGAAAATGGTGTCATCAAACCAGATGATATGTTTAATGACTCCGGTTCTATTCGAGTCGCTAATTACACCATCAAAAATGCCATGAATAATGGTAATGGGCGAATCAGCATCGCTCAGATTTTGCAATATTCCAGCAACATTGGGATGGTGCAAATTATCCAACGCTTAAAGCCTTCAATTTACTACAACTGGCTAGAACGCTTGGGGCTAGGACAAAAAGTTGATACAGATTTACCTTTTGAAGTCGGCGGACGGCTCAAAAGTCAAGAAGAATTTATCGCTTCGCCAATTGAACCAGCTACTACTTCCTTTGGGCAAGGCTTTTCCATGACACCGTTACAGCTAGTGCAAATGCACGGTGCTTTAGCTAATGGCGGTAAGTTGGTTACACCCCATGTAGTTCGCGGGCTGATTGATAGCAAAGGGCAGATGCATGATTCACCAAATCACACCACCCCCCGCCAAATTTTCTCAGCCGCAACAGCCCAAAAGGTTTTGGAAATGATGGAAACTGTTGTTACTCAAGGCAGCGGCAAGGCGGCACAAATTCCGGGATATCGCATTGCTGGTAAAACTGGTACAGCCCAAAAAGCTAGTGCGAATGGCGGATATATCAAGGGTGCGAGAATGACCAGCTTCGTAGCTATTTTGCCCGTGGAATCTCCTCGCTATGTAGTATTTGCATTGGTGGATGAACCAAAAGGAGAAAGTGCTTATGGTTCTACTGTCGCCGCCCCAATTGTCAAGTCAGTAATCGAAGCGCTGATTCCTCTTGAGCAAATTCCGCCCAGTAAGGTGATTGAGCAGCAGAAAGTGCCGTAGGTAGGGGGAGTAAGGGGAAAACTCCTAACTCAGCACTCGGAACTATTTTGCCCAATGCCCCTTTTGTCTGAAACTTAATTTTTCTTTATAACCAGGGAAAGAGGTACAGAAAGCTACTGGTGTGGAAACTTAGATATTAGAGGTGAAAGTAATTTCTCACTTTTTCTAAAGCTACCGAAGATTCCATGCAAAGCAATTTAGTTATATTTCCTAACGCTGGGGCGGCGAAAAATAGCACGCAAACTGAAGAAAGAACAATTACCAAATACGAGCGTGCTGAAGAGCAATTTTTAGAACTGCTAGCAATGGAGGATTTGGACAATAAACTGGATGCAAATCCTATAAGAGCTAGTGAGTTTGAACAGACGCTCTCTATGGCAATTGGCGCTGCTTATGGAAATGATAGCTCTGATGAACAGGCTCACCGTTTTCTCCAACGAATACTTTATCGAATTAATCGGCTAAAGCTGTTTTGGTACGACGATTTGCAAAACTATACCAATGAGCGATCGCTTTATTTGTACTCATGTCGTGACCAAATCGAAGCTGCTTGGCAACAGTGGGAATTAGCACAATTCGATGTGGCTGCACTGCAACAATTGGATGTAAAACACGCTTTAATTGAGCGTGCCTCTGCCGATTTAAATCCGCCTTTGTCGGAGAGTAGCCGCTACATTCGTGAGGAAATGACTGAAGCTGGCTATCGTCACTTACTAGCGATCGGCTCCTTTGATGGCTTGGTTGAAGGTAGTCGTCTTTGCTACGTATTGGGTGGTGCTGCTAATGAAGTGCAGTGTACGCTGGTGCGAGTCCTAATAGAAGAATACGGCAATGGTCGTTTATCGCGCAAGCATTCGACATTTTTTGCTCAAATGCTGGCTGAATTTGGGATGAACACTGAACCAGAAGGATACTTTGATTTAGTCCCTTGGCAAGTCTTAGCCGCTGCTAATCATAACTTTCTGACTACCGATCGCAAACGCTATTTCTTGCGTTACAGTGGCGCGTTGACATACTTTGAGGTGGCTGGTCCTGCGGCTTATAAAAACTATCTAGCGGCGGCGCAACGATTGGAACTGTCAGAGGCGGCGATGGGTTATTGGGAACTGCACATCAGGGAAGATGAACGTCACGGTCGTTGGATGTTAGATGATGTAGCTTTGTCTTTGGCAGAACGCTATCCGAATGATGCGTGGGAACTTTTGCTTGGCTATGACCAGGAGAAACTCATGGGCGATCGCGCCGCTGACGCTGTTGTGCGATCTATACGCGAAGCAGAATAAGTCGCTTGACTCGTATGAACAATCCAAAAAACTATAAATAGCAGGTTATTTTTAGCGTTGTAATTTGACATTTCTAAGTCATTTTATTGCTTACTCACCTGCAAATACATTTCTTTAGCAAATGGTTGCTAAAGGAACAGTTTTTATTGCCTTTATACAAGGTAATAAATAACCTCCTATTACCCTGATTATACCTTATACATTGAAGTGAAGTCAAATGAAAGATATCTTTTTTTGTCCTGAAGAATCTAATTTCTACTCCAACTGCTTAGAAAGCTTTGTGATCAGAAATTGTCAAAATTCTGAATCTATTGTGGAGTTTGGTTCAGGAGATGGTAGTCCTGTAATCAATTCCTTATTGAGGAACAACTTTGATGGAGTCATCCAGGGATTTGAATTAAATACCTCTGCATGGAAAGTGGCAAATTCAACCATCGATGAATACAATCTCACTAATAAATATATTATCCATAATTCATCTTTGTTTAATGCTTCTCAACCCGATGCCGAATATCTGGTAGCCAATCCTCCCTATCTGCCCGCACCAGATAATGATATTTATATGCCACTCTTATTTGGAGGCGTGGATGGAGCCACAATTACTAACGAGCTTTTATCGTTAGGTTATGAAAATGTATTGGTTTTAATATCTAGCTTTTCTAATCCCATAAATACGTTGAACATAGCAAAAGAAAATGGTTATTATGTTCAAAACTTCATGGTTTTACCTTTGCAGTTTGGCTACTATAGCTCTGATCCCAAGGTAAAGAAGCATATCGAAAAACTTCAAAAAAATCAGATGGCATTTTATTCTGGCAATTATTATTTTTTAGCTGGAGTTTTATTTAAGAAATGCCAGGAGTCTGCAATTGATTTATCTAATCAATTAGCTCAGGTGATGACTAGTTTGTGAAAATTGAGAGTCTCAGATTCCCAACTTGTTGAATGAATCAGTTGGGAATATTGTTGCTCATTATTACTACAACTTTGATTTGATCATCCTGAATTTCATGGGGAACCAAGTTTAAATTGAAGTTTCTCCTTCACTGCGAAAGCCATATCTGGGTAATCGCTAAATACGCCATCAACACCTAAGTTGAAAAATAATTCATATTCAGCTTGGGGATTTCCTTGAAAGTCTAGTGGTAAAAAGTAGTCTTCATTGCGGAAAGTCCAGACATGAACCAGCAAACCTGCTGCATGAGCATCTGTAACTAAAGATGTAGGCGATGTCTGGCAACAAGCCTCTTCTCTACGAGACGCTTCGCGAATGCGTCTACGCAATTTACCATTACTGTCTCTCGGAAACAGTAAATTTTTATGAATTCCAATCGCTTTTGCATATTTAGCAATTTCTTTTAAACCTGATGCTGTAACTAAATCTGCATAAGTGCTTTCACAACCACTAACGACAAAATCATAAGGTTTACCACTGTCATTCAGCAATTGCACCAGAGGTAAATCTGTCTTTGTAGATAAATCTTGTAAATTACTCACTTCAAAAGACTGAATGAAAACAGGTGCGTTAGCTCCCTGATAACCGTTGGCTGTTAAAGTTGCAAGTAGTGGTGCTTCTAGAGCTAATCCAATAGATTGAAAGTAAGTTGGGTGCTTAATTTCTGGGTAAATGCCAATCTCCCGATTAATTTCGCGACTTTTAACTTTGACTAAATCGATGATTTCTTGCAGCGTCGGAATTTCTAAGAGTCCATCATAGGCGGTATTTTGAAAGCGCAGTTGGGGAATTCGCTCTTTAGCTCGTAGTGTTTTCAGTTCTCTTAGGGTAAAGTCTTCAGTAAACCAGCCAGTTTTGGTTTCGCCATCAATTATTTTGGTAGTTTGCAAGTGAGCAAATTCTGGATGGTTTGCAATGTTGGTGGTTTCAGAAATCTCATTTTCGTGACGAGCAATTAAAACGCCGTCTTTGGTAGAGACTAAATCAGGTTCAATATAATCAGCACCCAGGGCTATTGCTAACTCATAAGCAGCTAAAGTATGTTCAAGACGGTAGCCGCTAGCGCCTCGGTGTGCAATGATAATTGGAGATACATTTTGCACAGTTCTACTCATTACTTTCCCTGCCTCAAAAACTGGTATATAAAACAGGAGTTACGTCGCTTCTCTACGAGACGCCAAGGGCGAACGCTCGAATTCAAAATTCAAAATGACGCTCATTCGCTCTTAGCGTCTCCCTTTGGGAGAAGACTCGCTCTAAGCGTTGGCGCAGCCTCTCGTAGAGAAGCCATGCCGTTGGCGGAGCCTCTCGTAGAGAAGGCTTTACGCTGCGCTAACAAAATTCAAAATTAATGATCTCCATAAATAAATTTAGGGGCTTGTATGATGAGTCGTTTTCGGTCAGAATACAGAATACTCTACCCAAGTCCTGACTTTTCACGGTATCTGGAAAACCTCTCTTCTATTTCTCTCTCCTTGTAGGAGAGAGACTTTGAATTTTCCCCCTTCCTGTTTCGGGAAGGGGGCTAGGGGGTTAGGTCAATCGTTAGCTTTTCCACATGACCTGAATTGTCAGACCCAAGTCAAGGAAACTTTCGCTCTCGCACTTCTGCGGCATAATCTTGCACAGCTTTGGTAATCGTCTCGCGCAAATTTGTGTAAACTTTAGCGAATGGTGGATGCTTTTCTGCCAGTCCAAGGACATCTGAAGTCACTAAAACTTGTCCATCGCAGTGAATTCCCGCACCGATACCAATTGTGGGAATACTTAATTTTTGTGAAATATGCATTGCCAAATCTGCGGGTATATGCTCTAGCACGAGGGAAAATACACCCGCTTGTTCGAGAGCGATCGCTTCTTGTAAAATTCTCTCACTGGCCTCTTGCGTCTTACCTTGTTGTCGCAAACCCAGTTGATGTATTGATTGCGGTGTCAAACCCACATGACCCATAACTGGGATTCCGGCTTGTACTAGACGAGCGACAGTTTCCGCCATCGCTGGATAGCCACCTTCCAACTTTACTGCTTGAGCGCCCGTTTCCTTCAGCACCCGTCCAGCTGAGTGCATCGCTTGTTGGAGACTTTCTTGATACGTCAAAAATGGTAAATCTACAACTACTAATGCCCGTTTCACCCCACGGCGCACAGATTTGGCGTGATATATGATTTCATCCAAAGTAATTGGCAGTGTTGTTTCATACCCTAGAACTACTGCCATAGAATCACCCACAAGGATTAAGTCTACACCAGCTGCGTCGAGGAGTTGAGCGATCGCATAATCCCAGGCGGTCAACGCCACAATTGAACGTCCTTGTTGTTTCCATTGAATTAATTGCTGGGTAGTGATTGCCATTGCCAATTTTAGATTTTGGATTTTGGATTTTGGATTGGGGATTAGGTATTGGTTATTTAAGTATTGGGTATTAGGAATAAAATTTCCTAGTCTCTAGTCCCTAGTCCCCAATCCCTAATCCCTACTTAACAGCGCGACTGAAAGCAATATGGGGTTTTGCACTGTCCGTTTTGGGCATTAACCAAGCCAGACCTTCACTAGTGCCTATCCATAATTTATTAGCGATGTCAGGTGCAAGGGTAAGAACCCGACTAGAAGGAAGTCCAGCAACTTCTGCATCTAACACAGCTCCTGTATTTGGATTTAATCGTAACAAACCATTACTAGTCCCGACCCAGAGACTACCATCTTTAGCAAAACGTATCGCTTTCACGTCACGCCCACGTAAGCGAGTTACAGACCGCAACACTGCGCCAGTTTTTGGGTTAATAACTAGCAAATTATTTGCCATTCCCGCCCAAATTAACCCTTCTGGACTAATAGCTAAAGCTTGTACGGTTGTCCCTGGTAAATCAGCTATCCGCTTCATAATCGCAGCACTAGCAGTATTTACCCGTACCAATCCATCAAGAGTGCCAACCCACAGTTGACCTTCAGCATCTAAAGTCAGGGCGTTGGCGCTGACACCAGGCAGATTTTTTAATGTTGTCATAATCAAGCCTTGGTCGGGACTAATTAAAGCTAAACCGCTATCAGTTCCAGTCCACAAATAACCACGCTTGTCAAGTAACAGTGACAACACGCGTTTAGAAGGCAAAAATAAATTCTGCGCGGTGATTTCGCTAGTGCGGGGGTCCACTCGGATTAATCCTTCATAACTTCCCACCCACAAACGTCCTACTTTATCTTGGGCTAAAGCACCAATAGCAACATTTGGCAAGCTAACACGAGAAATAATCTTGCCAGTTTTAGGATCAATCCGCGATAGTCCGCGCCAAGAACCTACCCAAAGATTACCTGTAACATCTTCCAGTAAGTTAGCGACACGATAATCTGTTTCTGGCGAATGTTCTTGCACTCCTCGCTCATCGGGTAAGGGTTCTACTCGCGGAGGCGGTGCAGAAGGTAGATAAGCGGGGGCTACATCAGATGAATTAACGTCAGGGGTTTTTTGTGCCCATCCCATACTTGGTAAAGCTATCAACCCCAACACAATAGAAGTAATCAATAAACTAGTACGCTTGCAAAACAATACCACGGTGACATTCCCTTTGGAGACAGTACCCATAGCCGTAACCGAAACTAGCTTTGGGTTAACTCCAGTGTTCCCCTAGCTGGGATTTTTTAAACATTGGGGATTGGGGACTGGGGATTGGGGACTGGGGATTGGGGATTGGGGACTGGGGACTGGGGACTGGGTATTGGGGACTAGGTATTGGGTAATAAGAAAGTATTCCTAAGCAATAAAGATTAAATAACATACAATTTATCGTAAATTAAAGGGTTTAAGAACCTGCAATCTACATGTAGCACCCATTTCAGTCGGGGTTTGTCTTGAGAAATCGCTCCACTTGGGATGCATCCCAAGACCGCGTTTCTCGCTAAATCCCCGTCTGAAATTTCTTTAATTTTGAATTTTGTTAGCGCAGCGTAAAGCCTTCTCTACGAGAGGCTGCGCCAACGCTTAGAGCGAGTCTTCTCCCAAAGGGAGACGCTAAGAGCGATAGCGCCGGCGGCAAGCGAGTCATCGAGCGTCACGAGCGTCATTTTGAATTTTGAATTGTTAACTCCCTGGTTTCCCTCACCCTCAATCCCTCTCCTTATAGTTTCTAAATATTTAAATATACGTGAGTTCGATAAACCTCTCCCTGCCTTGAACTAAAGTTCAAGTCTGTCCCTCTCCGAGTCGGAGAGGGACGGTTTTGCATAATGAAGAGTGCTGAGTTCCAAGTGCTGAGTGCTGAGTTGAAAGACCGCCCGGAGCGGGGTATCAACCTTCTCTCTATAAGAAGATTCCGCCCACAAGGGGCGGGGCTTTTACCGTAGTGTAGAAGTACTGAGTACTTCTTAAATTTACTCAGCACTCAGCACTCAGCACTGAGTGGGTAAAACCTTCTTAGAGGTCTTTTTTACGGCTAATTAGATGGACACTATTGTGATTCGTCGAACTCACGTTAAATATTTATTTCCTGGTCTCCAGTCCCCAATCCCCAATCCCCAATCCCCAATCCCCAAATACCACTAATGACACTTTGTAAAGCATTTGTAACAAAATGTTTAAATCTTTATGTAATAACAAAATTAAATAGATAAGTTAAAAACTTTCAAAGAATAACTTATCGAATTCTTGATATATTGTGAAACAAGTTACAAATTACGTGGCGTGCAATTTTTTTATCTTTCGCTCACCACTTTGCTAAATCTCTGTCAAGTAAATTCTTTTCTGGTATCTTTTCCATCAACGGAGAAGATATGAGGAGTGTAAAGGCGGGAATGTGTGCCAGCCAGCCCAATCCCCTGAATATCCCGATTTATGGGGGAATTATCGAAATCAAGCCGCAAAAAGCGGAAGTTTTGGTGAAATTGAGAAGGTTTAGTTGGTGCAAAGAAGAGGTAAAAAAGAATTTTAATTTTTAGCAAGAGGGAACAGTAGAAGCGCTAGGTCGTGTATCTCTAAAAAGGGATAACACTGGTGAGGAGGGCTACCACCGCTACCAAAGTGTCCGCCGCAAAAAAACTGCTAACCTTTGCCAAAGAAAACTCCTAACAAAATTTTTCTTGATCTTCCCTTCGCTCAAAAGGGGCTAAGAGCAGGTTGAAAGGAAGTTGCACAAAACGTGGTTTGATAATTAACAAGAGTGATTTCAGGGAAGGATAAAATTATGTCTTACGCTCAAACGAAGACTCAGAGCAAATCTGGGTATCAAGCCGGGGTTAAAGATTACAGATTAACTTATTACACACCCGATTACACACCAAAAGATACCGATCTTCTAGCTGCGTTCCGCATGACACCTCAGCCTGGTGTTCCTCCCGAAGAAGCAGGTGCGGCTGTAGCGGCTGAATCTTCCACAGGTACTTGGACAACTGTGTGGACAGATTTGCTTACCGACCTCGATCGCTACAAAGGTCGTTGTTATGACATCGAACCAGTTCCCGGCGAAGACAACCAGTATATTGCCTACGTTGCCTATCCTTTAGACTTGTTTGAAGAAGGTTCTGTAACCAACGTATTGACCTCAATCGTCGGTAACGTATTTGGTTTCAAAGCTCTGCGCGCACTACGTCTAGAAGATATCCGCTTTCCAGTAGCTTATATCAAGACCTTCCAAGGGCCTCCTCACGGTATCCAAGTTGAGCGCGACAAGTTAAACAAATACGGTCGTCCTTTACTGGGTTGTACCATTAAGCCGAAATTGGGTCTTTCTGCAAAGAACTACGGACGCGCTGTATACGAGTGCTTACGCGGTGGTTTGGACTTCACCAAAGACGACGAAAACATCAACTCTGCACCATTCCAAAGATGGCGCGATCGCTTCTTGTTCGTTTCTGAAGCTATTGCGAAAGCTCAAGCTGAAACCGGTGAAATCAAAGGTCACTACCTCAACGTCACCGCCCCAACCTGTGAACAAATGTTACAACGGGCTGAGTACGCTAAAGAACTCAAACAGCCCATCATCATGCATGACTACCTGACCGCAGGTTTCACCGCTAATACCACATTGGCTCGTTGGTGCCGCGACAACGGTATCTTGCTACACATCCACCGTGCGATGCACGCTGTAATTGACCGTCAAAAGAACCACGGTATCCACTTCCGTGTATTGGCTAAAGCCCTACGTTTGTCTGGTGGCGATCATATCCACACTGGTACAGTAGTTGGTAAGTTGGAAGGTGAGCGCGGCATCACAATGGGCTTCGTTGACCTATTGCGTGAAAACTACATTGAGCAAGACAAGTCTCGTGGTATTTACTTTACCCAAGACTGGGCTTCTCTACCTGGTGTAATGGCAGTTGCTTCTGGTGGTATCCACGTATGGCACATGCCCGCACTCGTAGAAATCTTTGGTGATGACTCCGTACTACAATTCGGTGGTGGTACTCTAGGACACCCTTGGGGTAACGCTCCTGGTGCAACCGCTAACCGCGTCGCCTTGGAAGCCGTTATTCAAGCACGTAACGAAGGCCGCAACTTGGCTCGTGAAGGTAACGATATCATCCGCGAAGCTGCCAAGTGGTCTCCTGAACTGGCTGTTGCTTGCGAACTGTGGAAAGAAATCAAGTTCGAGTTTGAAGCAATGGATACCGTCTGATCTTGAAGTTAAAAGTTAAAAGGTAAAAGGTAAAAGAAAATAGCCATTCCCTCTTTTTACTTTTTACTTTTTACTTTTTACTTTTTTAGGCTGGGGTCAAGCATGAATCTTAAGCAAATTGCGAAGGACACAGCCAAAACTCTCCAAAGCTATCTGACTTATCAGGCTCTAAGGACAGTATTGGCACAGCTAGGCGAAACTAATCCGCCATTAGAACTTTGGTTGCATAACTTTTCGTCTGGCAAAATTCAAAATGGTGAGTCATTTATTGAACAACTGTTGCGAGAAAAACCAGATTTGGCTTTGCGAATCATGACTGTCAGAGAACACATTGCGGAAGAAATTGCAGAATTTTTACCGGAAATGATTCGCACTGGCATTCAACAAGCCAACATGGAGCAGCGTCGCCAGCATTTAGAACGCATCACACGAATAGACACATCTAACCCCAGTCTGCAACCAGAACAGCAAACAACTTCAGATCAGAATTTGGATAACTTATCCAATTAGTTCGGTCAATCTAGATAGTAAAAATCGCAACCCATTATCAAAAGCTATGCAAACTTTACCAAAAGAGCGTCGTTACGAAACCCTTTCTTATCTTCCCCCTCTGTCTGACGCTCAAATTGCCAAGCAGATCCAGTACATTTTGAATCAAGGTTACATTCCAGCGATCGAATTTAACGAAACTTCTGAGCCAACAGAATTATATTGGACACTGTGGAAACTACCTTTGTTCAATGCTAAATCTACTCAAGAAGTATTGAGCGAAGTTCAAGGATGCCGTTCTCAATTCAACACCAGCTATATCCGTGTTGTGGGTTTTGACAATATCAAACAGTGCCAAATTCTTAGCTTCCTTGTTCACAAACCCAACAGATACTAAGTCTATTTAGTTGGAATTAATCATGGGATAGTTCAATTAATTTGTCTATCCCTGTATAGGAGAGGTAGAATTATCTGCCTCTCTTTTTTATAATTACACCTTAGGGAACATAAGCATTTATACTTCACGATTTAATACATTATCCGAAGCGTACCGCTTGGTGGGAGAATAAAAACGAGAAATGATGCAAGCCTTGTCTTATCTCCAGCCCAAAGGAATCTATAGAAATGTGGAAACGAATTGTATTAATTTTGCTATTGGTGTTGAGCTTCAGTCTGAGTAATTCTGATGTAGCTGCTGCGTCTGGACTCAAAAGCTTTGTAGACACTAGTGATGGCTATCAGTTTTCATATCCTAACGGCTGGCTGCCAGTTAAAGTTGCCAATGGGCCAGATGTGGTTTTCCACGATTTGATTGAGGTGTCTGAAAACGTTTCGGTTGTGATTAGCCCAGTTCCAGAAGGGAAAACCTTATCAGAATTAGGAACCCCAACAGAAGTAGGATACAAATTAGGAAAAGCGGCTCTCGCGCCTCCTGACTCTGGTCGTTCGGCTGAATTAGTCAATGCGGCGCAGCGAGAAGTAGACGGTAAAACATACTACCTTTTGGAGTATGAGGTTAAACTCCCCAATCAACAAGAACGTCACAACATCGCCAGTGTTGCTGTGAGTCGTGGTAAACTTTTTACCCTCAACGCCTCAATTCCTGAAAAACGCTGGCAGAAAGTTAAACGGATGATTGATGAGGTTGTTAATTCTTTTTCTGTTTATTAATCGGGGAGTAGGGAATAGGGAATAGGGAGTGGGGAATAGGGAAAAGGGAAGAGAAAATATCAAAAATAAAGATAATGCCCAATGCCCAATTAACAAATTTTTCTAAAATCTCATGAAAATTCCACCTTTTGTACTTGCTTCAGCTTCCCCAGCCCGACGCCGGTTGCTGCAAACTGTTGGTATTGAACCGATAGTTCGACCTAGTGACTTTGATGAGTCGCAAATTGAACTAAGTGATCCAGCAGAATTGGTTAAAACTCTTGCCGACTACAAGGCAAAAACTGTAGCCCCGCAGTTTGAATCAGCTTTGATTATGGGTTGTGATTCAGTTTTGTCGATGAATGGTGAAATTTACGGCAAACCAACAAACACTTCTGAAGCGATCGCTCGTTGGCAGATAATGCAAGGTAACTTTGGTGATTTGTACACAGGTCACGCCTTAATTGATATAGACCAAAACCGTACTTTAGTCAAGTCTCAAGTTACAAGAGTTTACTTTGTTCAAATGAGCGATCGCGCCATTGAAGCTTATGTTGCCACAGGTGAACCCCTCAAGTGTGCCGGTGCCTTTGCCATTGAGGGTTTTGGTAGTTTCTTCGTAGAAAAAATCGCCGGCTGTCACAGCAATGTCATTGGACTCAGTTTACCCCTACTGCGGCACATGCTTGCGGAACTGGGATACGATGTCACAGATTTCTGGCAATAGTCCTTTGTCCAAAGTTAATAACCAATGACCAATCCCCAATCCCCAATCCCCATTAAGTGTTTGCTTATATTGCAGACCACAACAGGTATGGCACGACTGGTTGTAGACTGGCCATTAGATCGCATTCCCAACTAGCTTATGTCATTTACTTCTATGCCCTCGCTGCGTGAGCAACAACATCCCCTAATTCGTCAGCTAGCTGATTGTATTGAGGCAGCTTGGCATCACCACCTGGATTTATCTCCCTACCATTTGCCTAATGAGTTGGGGTATGTGGAAGGTAGATTAGAAGGCGAAAAACTGACGATTGAAAACCGTTGCTATCAAACGCCCCAGTTTCGGAAAATGCACTTGGAACTGGCAAAAATCGGCAATATGCTGGATATTTTGCACTGCGTCATGTTTCCCCGTCCAGAATACAACCTACCGATGTTTGGTTGTGATTTAGTTGGGGGTAGAGGTCAAATTAGTGCTGCGATCGCAGACCTTTCTCCTATCCAAGTAGAACGCACCTTACCAGAATCTTATACTTCAGCACTGACACAACTAACAGTACTCAACTTTTCCCAACCCCGTGAATTACCTGAATGGGGAAATATCTTTTCAGATTTTTGCATCTTTGTCCGCCCCAGTTCCCCAGAAGAAGAAGCAATGTTTCTCTCACGGGTGCGAGAATTTTTAGACATTCATTGTACCCAAGCGATCGCCTCACGTCCTGTTTCAGTTGAACAAGTCACACAAAATCTGGCTGGACAACACAACTATTGCACCAAACAGCAGCAAAACGATAAAACCCGCCGCGTACTAGAAAAAGCCTTTGGCCCAGCTTGGGCAGAAAATTATATGACCACAGTTTTATTCGATCTCCCAACTTAAAATAATTCGTAATTCGTAATGACGTTCACGGACTCGCTAACGTCATTAAGTTTTGTAACTCTTATAAGACAAGAGCCACAAAACTTGACTCTGTTAGTTGCTATGCAACTTAAACCCCCAAAATTAGTTAATTATCTCCCAATACAGTTCAGTTAAGCTTCTCTTCCTTCTCTTCCTTTGCGTCCTTTGCGTCCTTTGCGGTTCGTTAAAAAAAAGGATTTTAGCCTTAACTGAACCGTATTGAATTATCTCCCTCATCTCTCCCATCTCCCTCATCTGTAGGTTCTGTTACGTTTTCAGGTAACGGATAAATGTAGAATTCATTCAACGAGAGTTTAATGGAGTCCCAAAACAGCAGCAGGGAGAGTAGTAAGGTCTTTGAAGCAAATATCACAAAATGGTTTGTTGTCTTAGTAGGTGCAAGCAACTAGAGACAGCTAACTCATTGACCAGAAAGTTAAGGAAACTCTAATGTTAAGAATGCTCAAATTGACAGATATTTTTTAGTTAGTTAATCGTTGATTCACTTAAGGAAGACTAACTTTTGTAGCAAGATTGTATCCAACAAAGGCAACAGTCTATTTTGATGTTTCTTTTCAATTTTTTGACTAACTATAGCCGTGGTAAATGTAGCAGTAAAGTACCGCATCATACCAATTTAGAATTTTTTGTAGAGACGCAATATATTGCGTCTCTACTCTAGATTCATACTGCTTGTGAATTCTGCTAACTTCCATTGCACTCAGGTCTCAATAATACTCAGAGTTAGGGACTTCTAAATAAAAAATATCCAATTAACTCTTGTGGGGCGACACGATAGCCCAGTCCATAGAGCGGGCAAGATGCCCACTCCACAATATTGGATAATTTGTTTCTTGGAGTTCCCTTATTGAATAGCTAGCTACTATAGCACTTCTGGGTTTCAATACAGACTTAACCCGCTAACCCCCTTCCCGTCACAGAAAGTGGGAAAATTCAAAGTCTTTCCCCTTTTAGGAGAGAGATTTAGAGAGAGGTCAAAGTGTACTGCATACAAATAAACACCATTTTGCAAAGCCATAGTGTTGAGCGTTCATCACACAATGGATTTTTAAGCCATACCCAGCTTTAAACCACCGTTGCTTGTCCTAACGGGACTGGCTGTTGATTAAAAACCCTTTTATTTTTACTTCCATCAGCACAATTCAGGTAAATGGGCAACATACTATGTCAAGGGTGACTGAAAAGCCAAAGCCAAGTGAACAGACGCTTAATAGCGAACAACCAAAGATTTGGTGGGGTATTGCTGTAGCTGTACCAGTAGTAATTGCTGCTGGCATACTAGGCACAGCTAAAATCGAGCAGCTGAGAAAACTAACTACATCTGCACCTGTAATGCCATCTAGCAATAGCATTAGTGCTGTAGGGCGTTTGGAACCGCGAGGCGAAGTTGTTAAATTGTCCGCCCCATCATCAGGATTAGCACCATCGTCACGAATTCAGCAGCTTTTGGTGAGAGAGGGTGAAAAGGTAAGGCAAGGTCAAATTGTGGCAATTTTGGACAACCGCGATACCCAAATAGCCGGACTACAAGAGGCAAAAGCGAAAGTGCAAGAAGCCCGGGCAAATTTAGCGCAAGTCAGGGCTGGATCTCCAAGAGATATTCAAGCTCAAAGAGCAGTTATTGCTCGTCTACAAGCGCAGTTACTTGGAGAAAGAGATGGTCAACAAGCAACGATCGCTAGGATTGCAGCCCAGTTGAGTGGAGATAAACTTGTCCAACAAGCAACAGTAAATCGCCTAGAAGCTGAACTCAGTGGGCAAAGAGAAGCCCTGAGAGCAACACTTACACGTATTAAAGCCCAACAGCGTAATGCCCAAGTCGATGCTGGACGCTATGATTTTTTATACAAAGAAGGTGCAATTTCTCAGCAAGAGCGGGATAGTAGACGCTTGAGTGCAATAACTTCTAATCAACAGGTGGCTGAAAGCCAAGCTACCCTAAAGCAAACATTGGCAACTATACGACAGCAACTTGCTGAGGCGAGAGCGAATCAAATCCAAAATTTAGCAACTTTGCAACAGCAACTCATCGAAGCCAAAGTTAACCGTGACAAAACTTTAGCAACTTTGCAAAGACAAATCGATGAAGAAAAAGCCAAACTGAGCAGAATTTTAGATGTTAGTCCGACCGATGTGCAAGTAGCGCAAGCTCAAGTTAGCAATGCGATCGCAAATGTCAGAAAAGCTGAAGCAGAACTGAGATTGAGCTACGTTCAAGCACCAATTGCTGGAGAGATTTTAAAGGTTTATACCAAATCGGGTGAAGCAATTGGCGCAAATGGTATTGCTGAAATTGGCCAAACCAACCAAATGTTTGTAATTGCTGAAGTTGCCGAAGACAGCATTGGTAAAGTGCGTCTTGGCCAAAACGCCGCTATCACCAGCGACAATGGGGCATTTAGCGGTGAATTAAAAGGAACTGTCACAGAAATCGGCAGAAAAATTGGTAAAAAAGATGTGCTGAATACAGATCCAGCAGCAGATGTGGATGCCAGAGTTGTAGAAGTTAAAATTGCTCTGTCTCCAGAAGATAGCCAGAAAGTTTCTGGTTTAACTTATGCCAAGGTTGTTGTCGATATTAATAACTAATTAAGTTATAGGCGAGCAGCAATACCAATTTACGATTTGATATTTTGGATTGAAATGTTCTTAATTACGAATTACGTTAGCGTGGCAGTAGCGAGTTCGCGTACCCTTATAGGGAAGCAAGCTACGCTTTTAGCGTCTCGTAGAGAGCGTCATTACGAATCATCTTAACTGTGCTGGGATGCCTATAAAATGAATCAAAAAATTCCTCTGTCTTGGCTACAACTGACAAGAGAAAAAACTCGCCTAGCTGTGGCTTTAGCAGGAATTGCTTTTGCTGATATTTTAATGTTTATGCAACTCGGCTTCCGGGATGCTCTGTATTATAGTAACGTTCGATTCCATAACAGCTTGCAAGGTGATATTGTTTTAATTAATAGTCAATCTAACGCTATATTGGCGATGAGAAGCTTCTCTCAACGACGGTTATATAAAGCTTTAGAGTTACCCGCAGTTCAATCAGTACATCCGATATATTTAGATTTTACAATTTGGAAAAATCCTTTAACAGGCCGTCCTCGTAGTATCCTGATATTTGGAATGAACCCAGAAACTAACCTAGTTAACTTACCTGGAGTTCAGGAAAATTTAGATAAACTTAAACTACCTGATGTAGTTCTATTTGACCGTTCTTCTAGGGTAGAGTATGGGCCAATTGCTGCCAATTACGATCAAGGAAAGACTGTAACAGCAGAAGTGCGGAGGCGGCGAGTTAAAGTAGAAGGACTATTTACATTAGGCGCATCATTTGGCGCAGATGGGAATTTAATTACGAGTGATCTTAACTTTCTGCGGATATTTAATAATCGTCAAAAAGGATTAATTGATATTGGACTAATTAGATTAAAGCCGGGAGCAGATGCTAATGTTGTCGCTCAAGAATTACGAAAGTATTTACCTAATGAGGTAAATGTTTTAACTAAACAAGAATTTATTGATTTTGAGCGGAGTTACTGGGCGAATAGTACAGCTATTGGGTTTATTTTCACATTAGGTACTGTCATGGGTTTCATTGTTGGGACTGTAATTGTTTATCAAATTCTTTATACAGAAGTTGCAGATCATTTAGCTGAATATGCTACTTTAAAAGCAATAGGTTATACACAAAACTATTTATTGACAGTCATCCTTCAAGAAGCTTTGCTATTAGCCGTTTTAGGATATTGTCCTGGAATAGTTTTTGCCTTGTTTATGTATAACAGCGCCAGAACTGCAACACTTTTACCAGTTTTTATGAGTTTTGATAGAGCGGTAATGGTATTGATTCTGACTATGCTGATGTGTATTATTTCTGGTGCGATCGCAGTTAGAAAATTAAGTGCTGCCGATCCAGCAGATATATTTTAATTAATAGAAATCATTTTCTGACAGAGACTAAAATTACATCTCAAAAATGCTAACTTATAGCTAACAAAATTATGATGAAACAAGAACCTGTAATTGCCATTAAAAACCTCAATCACTACTATGGCAAAGGCGCACTGAGAAAACAGATATTATTTGACATCAACCTAGAAATTTATCCGGGTGAAATTGTAATTATGACCGGGCCATCAGGTTCAGGCAAAACAACATTACTGAGCTTAATTGGTGGTTTGCGGTCTGTACAAGAGGGAAGTTTAAAATTTTTAGGTGAAGAACTTGTTGGCGTCAGTCAAAACAAACTGGTGCAGATGCGACGCAACATTGGTTATATTTTCCAGGCTCACAATTTGCTAGGGTTCTTGACAGCAAAGCAAAATGTGCAAATGGCGGTAGAGTTGAACGATAATATTTCTCAAGCAGAAGCAGTGGCTAAATCAAAAGCCATGCTGGGTTCAGTTGGTCTAGAAGAACGAGTTGATTACTACCCAGACAATCTTTCTGGTGGACAAAAACAAAGAATTGCGATCGCCCGCGCCCTAGTGAATCGTCCCCCACTAGTGCTAGCAGATGAACCAACAGCCGCATTAGACAAACAATCAGGACGCGATGTCGTGGAAATAATGCAGAGTCTAGCCAAAAATCAGGGAACGACTATCTTATTAGTGACACACGACAACCGCATTTTAGACATAGCCGATCGCATAGTAGAAATGGAAGATGGTCTTTTAACCCGTAATTCCGCAAATACAGCCATTCAGTCATGATTTTAGTCATTTGTCCTTTGTGAATGACCAATGACCAATGACAGCTATATTTTATTGTCTAGCCGAGCCTGATTTTTTAATTCCAGGTGACTTTGGCGGAGTTGGGGTATTTGGTTGGCGACTAGTACGGAACGTTACATTTACGCCCTCATTCGATTGTTCTAGCACCAGTAGAGGCGTAGGTTTAGCCTTTTGATCCCAATGCATAGTAGCAATCCGACCTTGAATTATTGGTTGCCAACTATCTTCGTCTTCTATGGGGCTTAAGTAAGTTTCTATACAGTCAATAATTTGACTAATAGTTGCAGAAGTTGCTTGCGTCGGTAACTTCATTAAGCGAACTTGAATGCGAAACAGCACTCGTTTAGCAGAGTTCCCTGGACTACCAGTTTCATACTCTACATCAAAAATTTCATCTACTTGCCGTCCAGCGCTATTAGCAATTCCAACCGATCCTTGTTGGGCTTGATTTGGACGCAGGGCTTGAGAAATTTTCTCTTTGATTTGAATCTTCACTTGATTCAGAATTGCAAAATGAAACACCTCCTCTGACATCCGCATTCGCAGATAATCTAGGTTAAAGTCCCGTGAGTTCACCAAATCGGGATTAGTTTCCATTTTGCGAATTGTTTCCAGCGCCAGCTTAAACTTTTTCTCTAGTTCTCGCGCGCGGAATTGTTCAAACTTGAGTTTTTTCTCCAGCTGATCCTTCTGGAGCTTGCTATACACAATCAAAGCAATCACCGCTAAAGCCAGTCCTCCAGAAGTTACCAACAATAATGGTGGTATTTGAGGATTACTTGCTGGCACTTCGTGGGATGCCTTTTTAGTCTTTGTCCCAGAGGATTGGGCAAGAAACATCGAAGTGGGCATGGTTGGGAAACTGAAAAACTTGACTCCTGATGTTTAGGATGCCCAAAAAACCAAGGCCATCTTGCTGTATGATTAATATTTTTTACAAGCTTTTTACAAACCGCCTATGTCCAGACATTTGAGCCTCCCTGCCCTGTCTGAGATTTCATCTACTTCCTTGAGCAATATTCGTCTGATAGCCACAGATATGGATGGCACTCTAACTAGAGGAGGAAAATTTACTCCCGCACTGCTGCAAGCTTTAGAGGATTTAGCCGCAGTTGACATGAAAGTGCTGATTGTCACAGGACGTTCTGCTGGGTGGGTAAGTGGATTGAGTAGTTTGATGCCAGTAGCAGGTGCGATCGCAGAAAATGGCGGTTTGTACTTTCCACCAGGGAACCAAAAACCAGTAATCTTAACACCCATTCCCGACTTAGCTCAACATCGCCAGCATTTGGCTACCACTTTTGAGGATTTACAAACCAAATTTCCCCAAATTCAAGAATCTACTGATAATCGCTTTCGCCTCACCGACTGGACTTTTGATGTCGCTGGTTTGCGTCAAGACGAACTACAAACCCTAGATCATCTCTGTCAACAAATAGGCTGGGGATTTACCTATAGCAACGTGCAGTGTCACATTAAACCCCAAGGTCAAGATAAAGCTGTGGGATTGTTGCAAGTATTGCGCGAATACTTTCCCCAGTACTCACCAGAACAAATTGTCACTGTTGGCGATAGCCCCAATGATGAAAGTTTATTCGATCGGCGTTATTTTCCTGTTTCTGTAGGCGTAGCTAACGTGCTGGAATATGTGAATCAGTTGAAATATCAGCCTGCTTACATTACCACTGCTGCCGAAGGGGAAGGATTTTGTGAGTTATCTAGTTATATTTTAAAAAGCTTGCACATCTCAAGTTAGAGAGAAGTTGAGTTGTTCTACAATAATCTCGTAGCACTGAGTTTAAAACCATGACAGCTACTTTACCTGTTAGTGTCGAATCAGAAATCTTCTACCCCAGTGCTGATGGTCAACCAGTGGCAGAAACCTACGACCACCTTTATGCCTTACTAACTACCTTAGAAGTCCTGAAACAGTATTTGGCAAATCGTCAAGCAACAGTATTGGGAAATCAATTTCTTTACTATGCACAGGGTTTTCCCAAATTGCGGGTAGCTCCAGATGTAATGGTGATTTTTGATGTTGCATCCGGCGGTCGGGACAACTATAAAATCTGGGAAGAGGGTCAAGTACCCACAGTTATTTTTGAAATGACATCCTTTGGGACAAAGGGACAAGACGAAATCTTCAAAAAGACCCTCTATGAGCAACTAGGTGTCAAGGAATACTGGCTATTTGATCCTAAAGGCGAGTGGGTAGAACAACAGCTACGTGGCTATCGCCTGCGGGGAGAAATCTACGAACCTATAGAAGATGGACGCAGTGAACCGTTACAACTGCGGTTGGTGATTGAGGGAAGGCTAATTGGGTTTTACCGAGAGGATACAGGCGAAAAATTACTGATCCCTGATGAACTGGCACAGGCTTTAAGGCAGGAAGTTTTCGCAAGACAGCAGGCAGAAGAACTGGTAGAACAGGAACGCCAACGAGCAGAACAGGAACGCCAACGAGCAGAACAGGCAGAATCGCAGATAAAACAATTAAAGGCGAGGTTGCGATCGCTTAATGTAGACCCTGATACTATTGAGTAACATACAGTCCCGTGCCCACGATTTTGCCAAGGAAACAATTTGTTACCTGTGTCCTTGCCACATTTATTACCTTAGACAGAATACAATATATAAACGTCCAAAGCGTTTCAATCTTTTAAGTCTCAACAATACTGATTTGATTGAGAATATTGTTTTATACAGTCATTTTCAAGCAAAACTGTTTAAAGGATAAACAAACCGCCAGTCCTTTAAGTACTTAAATACGCTAAGAGACTAACAGATACTTCAAGTACAGATTAGCGTTTCATTTCCCACTTCCACTAAAAAGTCCAAGGCTAATGTCGAGTCAAGAATTTACCTTTAAATATTGAGGTATAAAATTATGCAAGAAATCGAAAGATTCTTTAGCAACTTGTTCAGTGGCATAATCAACCGCTTTAAGTATTCTGCAATGGACGCTGCTGATCGCAAAATGAGAGAAACTATCGACGATCAGGTAGAACAACGGCGACAAAAACCCAAACCCAAGGAGCAAGAAGACCGCAAGTAGGTTTTAAAATAGCAATATTTTCAAATACAAGCATAGCGTTGCTCAGTTGTTGAGTTGGCAAAGCTATTTTTTGCCCTTACTCTGTCAACCAGCTACAACACTTCGGAATATGCTAACCTAGTATGGTTAACTAATCTCGCACATCTAAGAATTCGGGTGTTTCCCAGTTGGGAAATACACTTGGATGGAGGTTTAACCCGAATCGGAGTTGAAAAATATATGCCAGTAGTTTCATTGGCTCAGATGATGGAGTCAGGGGTTCACTTTGGGCATCAGACCCGGCGCTGGAACCCAAAAATGTCTCCTTACATTTATACTTCCCGCAATGGTGTGCATATTATCGACTTGGTGCAAACTGCCCAGTTGATGGATAATGCTTACAACTACATGCGATCAAACGCAGAACAAGGGAAGAAATTTCTTTTTGTCGGCACCAAGCGCCAAGCAGCTGGAATTATTGCCCAAGAAGCCAGCCGTTGTGGTTCCCACTACATTAATCAACGCTGGTTAGGTGGAATGTTGACCAACTGGGCAACCATCAAAACACGGGTAGATCGCTTGAAAGATTTAGAACGCCGTGAAGAAACTGGCGCACTAGATTTATTGCCGAAAAAAGAAGCATCGATGCTACGTCGGGAAATGACGAAGCTTCAGAAATACTTGGGCGGCATTAAAACAATGCGGAAAGTACCCGATATCGTGGTAATTGTAGACCAACGGCGGGAATATAACGCAGTTCAAGAATGCCAAAAGCTGAATATTCCTATTGTGTCCATGTTGGATACAAACTGTGACCCAGATGTAGTAGATATCCCCATCCCCGCAAACGACGATGCGATCAGATCAATTAAGCTGATAGTCGGAAAATTGGCGGATGCCATTTATGAAGGTCGTCACGGTCAGCTGGAAGCTGAAGAGTATGACGAAGATTACGACGGCAGTGAGTATGACGATGACTACGAAGAAACCGAATATACTGATGCCGTAATCCCCGACGAGGAAACAGAAGAATAGTGAAGAGTGCTGAGTGCTGAGTGCTGAGTAAGATAGAAAGACTCGGCAAATTGAATTGTCCTGAGTCTTGATTTTTGAAGTTGTAAGTTGTGATTTGTCAATGAAGAATAAAATTGATAACTGAACACTCAAAACTCAGCACGGGCTAAACGCCCCGTTAACGCTAACAAAACTCAGTACTCAGTACTAAATTAGGTGAGCGATTACAACTCGAGGTCAAGTTAGGAATTGAGGCAACATGGCGGAAATATCTGCAAAACTCGTCCAAGAGCTACGCCAAAAAACTGGTGCCGGCATGATGGACTGCAAAAAGGCGCTGATAGAGACTGAAGGCAACGTAGAAGAAGCCGCAGACTGGCTACGGAAAAAGGGCATCTCTAAGGCGGGGGCAAAAAACGATCGCATTGCGGCAGAAGGTCTGGTAGAAACTTACATTCAGCCTAGTGGTCAAGTCGGAGTACTCATAGAAGTCAACTGTCAAACAGACTTTGTTGCTCGTAACGAGGCTTTTAAAGCTTTAGTTAAGAACCTAGCAAAGCAAGCAGCGACAGCTGATAGTGTTGAGTCTTTGCTCGCTCAACCCTATATTGAGAATGAAAGTGGTACTGTAGAAGAATTCATCAAGCAAACTATTGCCACCCTTGGTGAAAAAATCCAAGTGCGTCGCTTTGTTAATTATGCAATAGCAGAAGGCACACAAGGTATCGTAGACAGCTACATTCACACTGGCGGTCGAGTTGGTGTCTTAGTAGAACTGGGTTCCCAAACTGAGTCGGTGGCTGCTAATTCAGAGTTCCAAACCTTGGCACGGAACGCTGCAATGCAAGTTGCGGCTTGCCCAAATGTCGAGTACGTAAGCGTAGACCAAATCCCCGCCGAAGTTGCCCAAAAGGAAAAAGACATTGAATTGGGTAAGGACGATTTGGCGAACAAGCCAGATAACATCAAAGAGAAAATTGTTCAGGGACGGATTGAAAAACGCCTAAAAGAATTGACTTTGCTCGATCAGCCTTACATTCGCGATCAGAGTATTTCTGTGGAAGACCTCTTGAAGCAAGCGAAGGCGCAATTAGGCGAAGAGATTCAAGTAACTCGCTTTGTCCGTTATATACTTGGCGAAGGCATTGAAAAGCAAGAAATTAGCTTTGCTGATGAAGTTGCTGCACAAATTGGCAGCGTCTAATTATTAGTCATTAGTCATTAGACTCTGGACAAATGATTAATGACAAAACAGGTCAGGCTATTTGCTTGACCTGTATTTTATTTATTACAGACGCGAAATATCGCATTTAATTTAAAATATAAAAATTTAAAATCTAAAATTCTCTGGAAAGTTATCCTAAAATAAATTTGTACATTTGTACTATTTAATGGTTCAGATGGGCAAGAACGAAAATATATGGCAAGAGCAATCGAGCGAATTGAGCAGGATATTGCAGCACTGAAAGAAGCGATCCGAGCGATCGCAACAGAACTACAGACCGCTTATGCTAGTTATCTAGCCACCTTAGGGCTAGCTGTCCGAAAACAGTTGATTCTCGCAAGTTACCACCTCTGTACCCAAGGGTATCCCGAAAACTTTCTGCACTTGTCATTGAATCAGCGGCAACAATTGCAACAAGCCATCCGCAAGTTAGGTCAACTGGCGGCTGAACAATTGCTCATTTATATTAAAAGTGAGGAAACTGGGGGAGATGAGGGAGATGAGGGAGATGAGGGAGATGAGGAAAATGTTACTTCTTCATCTTCTGTGACTCTAGACAAGTCTATCCCTGAGCCTCTTACACCCGATACCTCTAATCCTATAGAACTGGCAACATGGCAACAGAAATTAGAAGAGGTCACGCAAGAGATACTGAAAAAACTTTCGCACGATGCTAATCTTTTGTTACAAAAAGCTGGGATATTACCCAAAAAATTACCAGAACCGATTTTAGCAGCGGCGGCAGCGGCATCAGAAGCATCTTCCGAGGTAATGCCAGGGCCACCAAACTTATTAAACTTAGTAATTGAAATTGAAAATGAGCAGCAGTTAGAAGATTCTGGACTCACACAAATTATGGCTATTAACCTGCGGCTAGGGGAAATAGAATTTGCTGATGTGACACTCTCCTCTGAACGCAGGCAAATCCGCAATATTTTAGTTCAGCTAAACAAGCTAGGACGGGAGTATCAAAAGAAACATCGGGAAAAAGCGATCGCGGAAGCTGAAGCCGCATGGCGTTCTAGTTGGTTTGAATAAAGTTATGAGTTATGAATTATGAGTTATTTATTCCTAACTCTTAACTCCTCACTCCTAACTCCCTAACTTCTAACTCTGCTGACCAATGACTAATGAAAAACCAGATTGGATACGATTGCATAAAGCCTTGGCAATAGAAGCTGAACATGGCTTTACAGACTTGGTGGGCAGACAATATCGTTTCAGTGAATTTTTGAGCCTAACTTTGGGCAAATTCCCAACAGGCTTACCCCAAACTGAACGCCGCCGTTGGCAAGGACTAGCGGTGCAATTTGCCAGTTATCCACATCTAGCATTGGAAGAAAGACAACATTTAGTAGCAGAGACTCGCAGGTATCTATCACAACTACAGCAAGAGGAGCAAGGGAAGCAGGGGGCAGAGGGCAGAGGGCAGGGAGCAGGGAGCAGGGAGCAGGGGAGAATTAATCAATTAAAAATCCAAAATCCGAAATCTTCAATTGTTGCTGAGGTCAGTCGGAGGCTTGCACCAACAATTGAGCAAAAACTCAGTGATTTGCCAGAAATAGGTTTTAAAAAAGCTGATAATTTGGCAAGGCTTGGTTTACATACTGTCCGCGATTTGCTTTTCTACTATCCTCGCGACCATATTGATTATGCGCGTCAGGTGAATATCCGCGAGTTACAGGCGGGTGAGACGGTGACAATAGTGGCAACAGTGAAGCGTTGCAACTGCTTTACTAGCCCAAAAAATCAGAAATTATCAATTTTAGAACTCGTAGTAAAAGATAATAGCGGTCAAATCAAAATTGGTCGTTTTTACGCAGGTACGCGCTTTAGCAGTCGCGCTTGGCAAGAAAGTTTAAAACGCCGTTATCCAGTCGGTAGTATTCTGGCGGCGTGTGGGTTGGTGAAAGAAAGTAAATACGGTTTGACACTGGATAATCCCGAACTAGAGGTTTTGGCAAATCCAGGAGATACGATTGAGTCACTAAATATTGGGCGGGTAGTGCCAATTTATGGACTAACTGAGGGCGTGGTGGCGAATACAGTACGACAGGCAGTAATTACTGCTTTGCCTGCTGCGGCTAACCTGAAAGACCCTCTGCCAAGTGGTTTGCGGCAGAAGTATGGTTTGATAGAATTGAAAGATGCGATCGCTAATATCCATTTTCCTAGCGATAGCACCGCCCTACAAGTTGCCCGTCGTCGCCTAGTGTTTGATGAATTTTTCTATCTGCAACTTGGTTTACTGCAACGTCAACAGCAAGCAAGAGCGATTCAAACTAGCGCCATCCTCGTCCCACGCGGTCAACTTGTAGAGAAATTTTACGAAATACTACCTTTTCAACTCACTGGCGCACAACAACGAGTCCTTAACGACATTCTTAACGATTTACAAAAATCCGTGCCAATGAATCGTTTGGTGCAAGGCGATGTCGGTTCTGGGAAAACAGTTGTAGCCGTGCTGGCTATCCTCGCGGCGATTCAATCTGGCTACCAAGCGGCGCTGATGGCTCCCACAGAAGTTTTGGCAGAACAACATTATCGCAAGTTAGTTAGTTGGTTTAATCTCTTGCATTTACCAGTGGAATTACTGACAGGTTCCACCAAAGCTGCGAAAAGAAGACAAATACATTCTCAGTTAGGAACTGGTGAATTACCCCTATTAGTGGGAACCCATGCCTTGATTCAAGACCCTGTAAACTTTCAACAGCTAGGGTTAGTAGTGATAGATGAACAGCACCGCTTTGGGGTAGAACAACGGGCGCGTTTGCAGCAAAAAGGCGAGCAACCCCACGTCTTAACGATGACAGCTACCCCAATTCCTAGAACCCTAGCACTGACAATACACGGGGATTTAGATGTCAGCCAGATTGATGAGTTACCACCAGGACGACAAAAGATTCAGACAACAGTATTGTCAGGTCAGCAACGCAACCATGCTTATGACCTCATCCGCCGAGAAATTGCCCAAGGTAGACAAGTTTATGTGGTTTTACCCTTGGTAGAAGAATCAGAAAAACTAGATTTGCGATCGGCTGTTGATGAGCATCAAAAGTTACAGGAAAGCATTTTCCCCGACTTTCAAGTGGGGCTGCTGCATGGTCGAATGAGTTCAGCTGAAAAAGATGAATCTATTACCAAATTCCGTGATAACCAAACACAGGTTTTAGTTTCTACTACCGTTGTTGAGGTTGGTGTAGACGTACCGAATGCTACGGTGATGCTCATTGAAAATGCGGAACGATTTGGCTTATCACAACTGCACCAACTACGGGGGCGTGTCGGTCGTGGCGCGGCTCAGTCTTACTGTCTGTTGATGAGCAGTTCCAGAAGTCCTGATGCTCAACAACGTTTGAAGGTATTGGAACAATCTCAGGATGGTTTTTTCATTTCTGAGATGGATATGCGTTTTCGTGGACCAGGGCAAGTACTGGGAACTCGTCAATCAGGTGTGCCAGATTTTACCTTAGCGAGTTTGCTTGAAGATGAAGAAGTTTTACTTTTAGCGCGGCAAGCAGCAGAAAAAATTATAGAGATGGATGCAACTTTAGAGCGTTGGTATTTGATGAAAGAAGAGTTGAAGTATCGGTATGAGCGATTGATGGGTGGGGCAATTTTAACCTAAGGAAACTCCAAGAAATAAATTATCCAATATTGTGGGTTAGGCATCTGCCTTAACTTGACGTGAGTTCGACAGACCTCTCCCTGCCTTGAACTAAAGTTCAAGTCTGTCCCTCTCCGAGTCGGAGAGGGACAGATTTTGCGTAGTAAAACCAGGGAGAGGTCTTTTGGGTGAACATGATATGACCAGTCGAACTCACGTTAACGATAGCGCAGCGTTAGCGAGTCTTCTCCCAAAGGGAGACGCTAAGAGCGAACGAGCGAGCGTCGTGGCGTAGCGCGATCGCCTTTGGTATCTCGTAGAGCGAAATAATAGATCCTTATCAAATCCCCTCAATTTATTTATGGGGATTATCTTTTTACTTCTTAATTAAATTCATTTATTGTATAAACCATTAGTAAAGTGGCGCGTTTAAAACTAATGTTTATGGAGAGCTAATGAGCAGATCAAAGCAATTAAAGCTAGGCGCGTTCATGCGCCCAGTAAGCATACATACAGGCGCTTGGCGCTATCCTGGGGCTTTACCTGATGCCAATTTTAACTTCCCGGCGCTGAAACAATTCATCCAGAAACTAGAGCAGGGCAAGTTTGACGCATTCTTCATGGCGGATCACTTAGCTGTGCTAAATATGCCAATCAACGCGCTAAAACGCAGCCACACCGTCACTTCCTTCGAGCCTTTCACTCTGCTTTCCGCCCTCGCCAGCGTTACTGAACACATCGGACTCGTTGCTACTGCTTCCACAACCTACGATCAGCCTTTCCACATTGCCCGTCGGTTCGCGTCTCTTGACCATATCAGCGGCGGCCGCGCTGGCTGGAACATTGTCACCACATCCAATCCAGATGCAGCGCTCAACTTTGGTTTGAAAGAAGAAGTAGAGCATGATGAACGCTATGTGCGCGCTAGAGAATTCTATGATGTCGTAACTGGTCTTTGGGATTCCTTCGCGGACGATGCCTTTATTCGAGATGTGGAATCGGGAATTTATTTCGATCCCGCAAAAATTCACGTTTTGGATCATCAGGGAAAACATCTCTCAGTGCGGGGGCCGTTGAACATCGCTAGACCAGTCCAAGGTTGGCCGGTGATTGTTCAGGCTGGTGCTTCTGAAGCAGGACGGCAATTAGCGGCCGAAACTGCCGAGGTTGTGTTTGCCCCCGCTAGTAATCTGGAAGCAGGTAAGGCTTTATTTGCTGATATTAAGAAACGAGCTTGGGCTATTGGACGCGACCCAGAAAGCATCAAAATTCTTCCAGGTGCTTTGGTCATCGTAGGCGAAACTGTGGAAGAGGCGATCGCCAAGCGTGCCCATTTAGATAGTCTGGTACACTATGACAGCGGTATTGCTAGCTTGAATGGCGCACTTGGCTACGACGTTTCGAGCTTCGATCCAGATGGCCCATTGCCGGAAATTCCGCAGACTAACGCCGGACAAAGTTCTCGCGAGCGAGTAGTGGCAGTAGCGCAACGTGAGAAGTTAACCATTAGACAGCTGGCTCAACGCGTCGGCAGTTACGGCGGACTGGCGTTTGTCGGCACGCCCCAAACTATAGCCGATGATATGGAGCAATGGCTGACTGAGGAAGGGTCTGACGGTTTCAACATCATGTTCCCTTATCTGCCTGAAGGATTGAATGATTTTATAGACAAGGTTATCCCAGAACTTCAACAGCGGGGAATCTTCCGTAAAGAATATGAAGGTAATACCCTACGTGAAAATCTGGGACTAACCCGCCCCATCAACCGTTTTTTCAAGTCTGATAGTTAATCTACGATTTTAACAGCTTAGTTTTTTGTCATAAGTGCGATCGCTACTTTTCAGGATTTACGCACAGACTACAACTCTACGTCATTACAGCCTAGTTTTTTGTCACAGGTGCGATCGCTACTCTTTACCTCACACAATAACTCTCTGAAATCTTATTCCTTTGTGTCCTTTGCGGTTCGTTTTTCATTATTTTCCGTAAGTCCTGTAGTCTGAATACATAAAAACCGTTGTCATCTTGGCGTAGAGATGCGATCGCTCAAAATCCCCTAACTTTTTGTAACAATTGCGTAATCAGCGATCGCAATTTTGAAGCCATTGCCTAAATGTGTTAACGCCGCTTAATATTCGCGCAGCGTCTCCTAGAGAAGTTATCGCTCCAACACCTTTTTTCAACCTTGAATCTTTGTTGCAAAAAGACATTAAAACAAATTGACAACTTGTAGAAAATTTGGGATTATCAATCTACGACAATCCGATAGATTTTTAGTAGATTAAAATTTATTTGGATCTCAAGGCGAAAGCACCGATCTCGCCAAAACAGGAAAATCTTTTTTTGGAAATCATCTTTATTCCGTATCAGATTATCTTAATTCACCATAAATAAAATTCAGGTTTTTATCGTGAGTGCTTTCGATTCAAGCGGGGTTAAACCAGACGCAGAACTATTCGATCAACCTCTAGTGCTTGTGGATCTCAGCGCCAGAAGCAAGCGATCGCCCTGGCATGAGGTATGGGATCTTTGGCGTGGTCGGCTGCTGAGAGTAGCCAGCCCAGCATTGATTGTCATCCTCTGGCAGCTGGTTTCGGTATTCGGTATCGTCCCACCGCAGATTCTCCCGTCTCCGACGGATATTTTAGCGGCATTTGCAGAGTTAATCAGACTCGGCGACCTACAAGAAGCACTACCAACTTCCTTATCGCGTTCCTTAACCGGTCTAGCCATCGGCGGCACAATTGGTCTGGGGCTGGGGCTATTTGCTGGACTGTGGCGGATTGGTGAAGAAATCTTCGATGCGCCACTCCAGATGTTGCGGACGATCCCATTTATCGCCCTCGTTCCACTATTCATCACTTGGTTTGGCATCGATGAGACAGCCAAGATTATTGTGATTACTGTTGCCACTATCTTTCCCATTTATTTAAATACCTACGCAGGTGTTCGCGGTGTTGATCCCAAACTCTTAGAGGCTGCCACCGTCTTCGGACTTTCGCGCCAGGAGATAGTGCGCCATGTAATCCTCCCGACCGCATTACCTTCTATTTTGGTTGGTCTACGCTTCTCCGCCGGAACCTCCTTACTGGCGCTAGTTGTAGCCGAGCAAATCAATGCACGATCGGGCATCGGCTATATCCTCAACAATGCCAACGCTAACCAACGAGCCGACATCATCATTGCAGGCATCATCGTTTATGCAGCGCTTGGCATTACCAATGATGTTGTGATGCGTCTAATTGAACGGCTAGCTCTACCTTGGAGGCCTAACATTGTCCTTAGTTAATCACGTTTACACACCAACCCAAATTAGCTCGTCCCATGCGGTTGAACTCACCAACGTCCGCCGCATCTTTGGCAAACGGGCTGTTCTCGATGGTATTGATTTGACAATCCGTCCCGCAGAATTTGTGGCAGTGCTTGGCCCCTCCGGTACTGGTAAAACTACACTGCTGCGTCTGTTATCGGGACTTGACAGAAGCGATGGCGGCTCAGTTCGAGTCGCGGCAAACCGCGCAGTTGTTTTCCAAGAGCCACGGCTGATTCTTGCCAAACGAGTCTGGGAAAACGTGGTACTGGGACACAAAGGACGTGGCGCACGCCGAGATGCACTGCAAGCTTTGGAAGAAGTCGGACTTCGCAACCATGTTGATGCTTGGCCCAAAACCCTCTCCGGTGGGGAAGCTCAACGTGTGGCCCTGGCTAGAGCCTTGGTAAGAGAGCCGAGTCTGCTACTTCTCGACGAGCCATTCGCTAGCCTTGATGCCCTGACTCGGATCAAAATGTACGAACTAGTCGCTCAACTCTGGGAACGCCATCATCCTGCCGTCGTTCTCGTCACCCACGATGTTGACGAAGCAATCCTACTTGCCGATCGCATTCTGGTACTGGCGAACGGCTCTGTCGGTCTTGATTTAACAGTCAATGTGGACAAACCCCGCGATCGCGCCGATCCGGCCTTTGTAGCCCTCCGCGTTCGCCTCCTGGCAGAACTCGGCGTATTACCAAACCACATTATCGAAAATACAGTTGTGTCGAACTGGAGGCAATCATGAGATTTCGCCGACGTGACGTTCTCGTATCCCTTGGCGCACTGACTGCGGGAGCGATCGCCAGTTGCCGCGATCTTTCCAAAAGCGAAAGTGGCAAAACTTCAGTCACAGCCAGACCTGTGAGTTCTAGTACTGGGCGAGTCAAGCTGATTGTAGGACAACAGGATAACGCCTTACAAGAAACTGTCGCGGCCTCTGGAGTGCTAGAAGGATTGCCCTTCGATCTGCAATGGGCTGTGATTCCGGGGCCTGCTGCCCAGTTAGCCGCACTCTATTCCAAAGCGATCGATGTCGGTTTGGTGGGTGACAGTACGCTGATTGTAGAGCAAGGTAATGCAAAATTTGAATGGACAGAGGAAACCGTCCCCATCCAGAACGTGGCTTATCGGAAGAACCCCGATCCAGCATACCGAGCCACCATCACTGCTGTACGCAACAGTGCCAATATCAAGACATTGGCGGATCTCCGGGGTAAGAAATGGGTCTCAAATTTTGGTGGAATCAATTATTTTATGTACGTCTTGTCACGAATCGAAGCGGGGCTGAAGGTGACAGATATCAACTATATACAACTCGTTGACGGAGCTGCTGCCGGTTCTGCATTTAAAGCAGGTCGTGCTGATGTGTTTTCGGGAAGCGTCGGCACGATTAAGGAAGCCCTAGATAGTGGTGAAGCGCGGATTTTGCTTCACGCAGAGGATCTGGGAATGTTCGCTGGTGGTGCTTTCACAGCCCGCACTGATGTCATTCGCGATCCAGATAAGAGCAAGGCATTGGCTGAGTTCTTCGAGCGAGTCCGCAAGCACTACGACTGGTATGGCAAAAATCTCGATACCGTCGAAAAGATTTATATCGAGAAACGCAAGCAGAAACCCAAGTTAGCAAAATATTTCGCAGCACAAAGCTTTGCCGCATTTTTTCCCGTTAATGATGATTTGCTCAAGCGTAACCAAAATCTTGCCGATAGATTGTTTCAAGCGGGAGAGATTTCTAAAAAAATCGATGTCAGCGTTCATAACACCCGGAAGTTCAATTCGGCAACAGTACCATCTACATAAGCAAATAATTACTAATTAACTGGTTCCCGGCCTCCAGGCTGGGAACCCAGGCTCCGCCTCCTCTTTCTTGACCAGAGGCAGAGCCTCTGTGAATACATTCCCAGCCTGGAGGCTGAGAACGAGGTTAACGAGGTTACACAAGCTTTTAATTTGACCAATAATTTACAACTACTTATGTACGTACAGCTAACCTTGTGGAGCGTTGAACTGGAGACCACTGATGAGATTTAACAGACGGCGCACTCTTATATCTCTGGGAGCATTTACTGTTGGAGTACTTGCTAGCTGCCGCGACCTTCCCAAAAGCGAAAGTGACAAAGCTTCAGTCACAGCCAAACCTGTGAGTTCTAGCACAGACAGGCTCAAGCTCATTGTCGGTTTACAAGATAACGCCTTACAAGAAACCGTAATTGCGTCTGGGGTGCTGGATGGATTACCATTCGATTTACAATGGGCGATTATTCCCGGCCCTGCGGCGCAACTCTCGGCACTCTACTCTAAAGCCATTGATGTCGGTTTGTTGGGTGACACTTCATTAATTATTGAGCAAGGTCGGGCAAAAACCGAATGGACGGAGGCGAATATCCCTCTCCAGATTGTGGCTTTGTGGAAGAACCCCGATCCATCATTTCGGACGTATATCACGGCCGTGCGTACCAGTGCCGATATTAAAACACTCGCAGATTTGCGTGGCAAGAAATGGGCTTCCAATTTTGGGGGATTAAATTATTTAACATACGTTTTGTCGCGGAGCAAAGCAGGGTTGAAGGCCACTGATATCGAACCTGTGATGCTTGTTGACGGCTCCGCGGCCGCTGCGGCGTTCACATCAGGTCGTGCTGACGTGTATTCAGGGAGTTTGGGCGCGATCAAGGAAGATATTGATAGCGGTAAATCCCGTGTTTTGGTATATGGAGAAGACCTCGGAATTTTAGGGGCTACTGCTTTCGCGGCACGCAACGATGTGATTGGCGATGCTGATAAGAGTAAAGCACTGGCTGAATTTTTAACGCGATTACGAACTCACTGGTCTTGGTTTGCCAAAAATCTTGATGTTGTAGAAAAGATTTACGTCGAGAAGCGCAAGCAGACACCCAAACGAGCAAAGTACTTTGCTTCAGTAAGTTCAGCAGCATTCGTTCCTATTGATGATGATCTAGTGAAGCGTCAACAACGTATTGCCGATATCTTGCTGGAATCGGGAGATATCACCAAAAAAATTGATGTCAGTGTTGAGTTGAGCCGGAAGTTCAATTCGGTAACGACTGGCTAATACTAATTCGTAATTCGTAATTCGTAATTTAGGGAGCGGGATAATGAGTAATGGTCGCCAATTACACCTGAATTTACTTTTTAATAATGCTGGCAACTATAGCTCGGCTTGGCGTTGGCCTGATAGTGAGCCGGGTGCTTTTAATGCGGATGTTCAATATTATGTGCGTACAGCCAAGCTGTGTGAGCGCGGAACTTTCGATGCAGTTTTTCTTGCGGATCATCCTGCTCTTAGCGATCATCCTGAATATCGGCCATTTCAATCGCTGGAGCCAACGATCGCTCTAGCGACAGTGGCAGCAGCTACCGAACGCATTGGCTTGATTGCCACAGCATCTACTACATATAATGAACCCTATAATATTGCCCGGCGCTTTGCGTCGTTAGATCATGCCAGTGGCGGCCGCGTCGGCTGGAATGTGGTGACAACGGCTAATGTTGAAGCCGCTCATAACTTTAGCCAGACGGATGTAGTCTCACATGGCTCACGCTATGAGAGAGCCGGGGAATTTACTGAGGTGGTACAAGCCCTTTGGGATAGTTGGGAAGACGACGCATTCATTGGTGATAAAGCTTCTGCGCGTTTTATCGATACTTCACGGGTACATAAAATCAATCACCGGGGTAAGTATTTTTCTGTACAAGGGCCGTTAAACGTGCCGCGATCGCCACAGGGTCGGCCAGTTTTGGTACAAGCTGGCGGCTCTGATGATGGCCGAGACTTGGCAGCGAAATATGCAGAAGTGGTCTTTACATCTGCCCAATCGTTGCCACAGGCAATTGCTTATGCCAATGATTTGCGTGACCGCGCTAGGAAATTTGGGCGATCGCCAAATTCAATAGTCATCCTACCAGGTCTTGTAACCGTTATTGCCAGCACGGAAGCGGAAGCAAAGCGCCGTGAACAAGAACTTTGGGAACTAGTACCAATTGAATACGGGCTTGGTAGGTTAGCTAATATACTTCAGGTCGAGCCTGAGGTTTTGCAGTTGGACAAGGGTTTGCCTGAGAATTTGCCATTGCCAGTAGATGGGAATCAAACTATGTTCAAAGTTGCAGTTGATGTTGCTAGACGTGGCAATCTAACTGTGCGCGAGTTGATTAAAGCGCTAGGCGGTGGTGGTACGATGCACCGAATTATCGTCGGAACGCCGGAACAGGTGGCAGATTCCATCGAGGAATGGTTTCTATCGGGTGCAGTCGGTGGGTTCAACGTAGTACCAGACGTAATCGCTTCAGGGTTGGAAACATTCGTTGATTTTGTTGTGCCAGAGTTGCGCCGTCGGGGTATTTTCCGCACTGAATATACTGGTCGCACCCTCCGAGAACACTATGGACTGGAAAGGCCAGAGAGCCGATATGCTCGCCAAAAACGTGAGGCTGTTCCAGTGTTCGGTTAAGGCAAGAGACGCGATAAATCGCCGTCTCTAAAATAATCAGTAAATTTTGCATTGAGGTTTATATATGACTGTAGCTATAGCACGTCCAGGCTATCGTGATTTTGAAACTGAAACCGCCAACAAATTGTTCGCTAGACTTGCTCCCCATATTCCAGCTACCCCTGTTGAGGAACCGCGCCCCATAGCCTCAAAAGAAGAACTGGAAAACTTTGCTCAGTATCTCATTGCTGGAGCGGCCCATGATTCCTATATTGTTCAAGTTTCTGCCTATGCGATCGCTAACTTAATTCCAGATGACCTACACTTGCAACTGTTTTTGAGCCGACAGTTAGGAGATGATGGGGCACACGCTCAATATAGCCGCGATCGCGTTAAAACAATCTTAGGATACGATCCAATTAATGAAATTAAACGCCAGGTGCAGGAACACTGGAGTTTCATCGGAGATTTGTCTACTCGCAGCTTGTTAGGGTTTCTCGCCTACGAGTTTCATTACGAACTCCACATTGTTGCAACCCTACTAATTAATCGGCGTTTAACCAAAATTAATGACCCAGAAACTAGTAAATTTGGCGCTGAGAGAATTCTTCCAGACGAGACGGAACACCGAATTGGTGTGATTGATTGGTGGCGTAACAACTACGGCAATATTTCCCCCTCTCAAAAATCTGAACTGATTGAACAGATTATTGAATTAGACAATGAAGGTCAGCGACGACGCAACGCCTATCTGAAAAACTACTGGAAAGTAAATCAAGTTGCCCTTGGTATTGGAGAAGTGAAAGAACTGCCAATAATTTATGACGCATGGCGGCAAGAGATTCTCTCATACGTGCTTGATATTCCAGTTGCTCAACTACCCAAACTCGTCAGTGTGAATGATTAGTAATGTTGTGTCGGTCGGGCAATGCTCATCCTACTAAGTACAGCTTTGCATAAGTTCGTAACTTTTTTAAACGCAGAGGAACACAGAGGTAAACGCAAAGATACGCAGAGTTTTGCCAAAGTTAATTCTTCTTCCCCTACCTCTCTTCTCCCCCTGCTTCCCCTGCTTGCCTCAACAGATAAATTTGTTAACCGAACCGTATTGAAACGCCATCTATAAGGGCATGATTGCGCCTGTATTCTAAATGAGGAGATGATCGAATGAGTGTAAAACACCAAGTAAATTGTTCAATAGGGATAAAGCGCCGCTATTTTCTCATTACAACAGGGTCAGCGATCGCATCGATTCTTTTTGCTAGTTGCACACCCAAGCAAAATTCACCAACTAGTCAATTAGTAAGCCAGTCAACTACTCAGTCAGCTAAAACATCATTACTGAAAGTCGGTTCTCGAAATACTGTCACAGAAGATATTTTAAAATTCATTCAAAAAGAACTAGCTCCTAGTCAAGGCTTAGAGTTCCAAATTGTGACAATTGGTGATTCGGTAAAGATTAATGATGCCCTGAAAAATCGGGAAATTGATGCTAATCTTTTCCAGCATGAACTGTTTATGAAGCAAGCCGCTAAAAGACTGAATGCCGATTTTGTCATGCTAAATCGCAGCTATACTTCCGTATTTGCACTCTACTCAAAACGGCTAAAAATAAAAACGGTTGGTGAAATTCCGGTAGGGGCGACAATTGGCATTTCTAATGATGATAGTAATCAAGATCGCGCCTTGAAATTTCTGAAACATCTTGGTTTAATCAATTTGAAAGATAAGTCAGGTGAGTATTTCACCGTACAAGATGTAATTGCCCATCCCAAAAATCTCAAAATCAAGGAATTAGACAATTACGCCCTTGCGAGAGCATTAGATGATCTCGATTTAGCTGTGGCATATTCATCCTTCCTTCTCCAAGCCAAGATAAATCTTACCCCCATTGCATTAGATGATATTGGGATTGCCGACAAAAAATATGCTACAGGCTTGGCAATTTTGCCTGAAAAAGCAAATGACCCCAACATCCAAAAACTCAATAAATTGCTTCTCGATCCGAAATTAAAAGATTTTATCAATACCAACTATAAGGGTACTGTCGTGCCTTCATTCTAAACTACAAGATAATTGAGATGAGTGTCACACACAAAGTTTCAACAGGGATCAAGCGCCGCTATTTTCTTCTCACAACCGGATCGGTGACTGACGTAAACGTTGCTCACAGCGATCGCCATCTGTGCGATGTTATTGGCAAAAATTAATCTGAGGGATGAAAAACAGTGAATAATCATGCGATCGCAAACACTGCTCCTCTAAGGAACATCCAAAAATTAAATTACTCAATTTTTGCATCCAATAGAAGCAGGGGGACAAGGTAGCAATATGTCTCCCTTGTCTACCTTGTCTCCCCAATAAGAGCTACCAATTTGCTAGGGCATCATAAATTAAGCCCAATTGCGGACTACAACAATTTTGAACTGACGTTCTTGGGGCAAAATATAATCTAGTGAACCATAGTGTTGCAAAGCCCACTCCCGCAAGTCTTGAACAGCACGAGTAAATATCTCATCAGGAATCGTCCAAGCTGCACTTTGGATTTTGTTTTCTTGGTTTTCTAGCAATTTACCCACAGTATCTTCAACTCGCCATTGGGCAGCTATTTCGGTGGATAAAGTAGCACCTTGGGCTTGCAACTCTGTTAACACCTCTTCTTCCGTCGCACCGTAATGCGGTAAAGGATGACCGTAGCCATCTAATATAGCTTTCCAACGCTCAGTAAATTCCCATCTCTGCGAATTGACATCTTCATCAGTCTTAACAGAGGCAGCCTGACCGTGAGTGTAGAGCAAAATACCACCAGGTTTGAGAACGCGGCGGATTTCTGCTAAAGCTTGCTTCCAAGCAGCAATCAGGTGAAACACATGAACTGTTAAAGCTACATCAAAAGAATTATCATCAAATGGTAAAGCCGTAGCATCTCCTTTGATTGCTGTTAATTGGTGGGATACACCCTCTAATTTTTGGTGCAGTTCAGCCAACATATTTTCGGAAACATCTACACCAGTGTATGAATAACCTCTTTTAGCAATTGGAACAGCAATTCTGCCAGTACCGATACCCGTTTCATAGAATTTAGTCTCTGCTGTTGGTGAAACTAGATTGAGAATAAAGTCGGTGACTTGCTCAGAAATCCCTGGTGGAAATCCCCTAGTGGCATCGTAAATATCAGACACTCGGTCAAAAGAAATTGTGCTAGTCATATTGATCCTTAATGTGTGGGAAAATTATTCCTATTAGTACAACGAAGCAAGAGAAGCTACGTAATGATAATTATTAAAAAATCAAGGGTTTTTCCTAACTAAATTTCTGAAGAACTGGCTTGATTAAGAAGGTCAATTGCATCTTTATCGAGGTTAAGATTGACAGCTTTAATGATATCGTTTAGTTGCTCAATTTTTGTTGCACTAACAATAGGAGCGGTAATCGTCGGATTAGCAATTAACCACGCTAAAGAAACTTGAGTGGGAGTAGAATTATAAGTCTTTGCCACTCGATCAATTGCCTCTAGAATTCGGAACCCGCGAGGATTTAAATATCTTTTTACGGAATTACCACGGAGACTAATAGACAAATCTTTTTCTGAGCGATATTTCCCAGAGAGAAAGCCACTGCACAGAGAGGAATAGTTAATTACACCAATTTCCTGTTCTTGGGAAATTTTTTGTAAATCTTGTTCATAATCATCTCGGTCATACAAGTTATAACGAGGCTGAAGACTTTCGTAGCGAGGATAGCTATGCTGACGGCTGATTTCTAATGCTTGTAAAAGACGTTCTGCACTATAATTGGAAGCACCAATTGCACGTACTTTTCCTTGACGAATTAATTCTCCGTAGGTTTCAAGAGTTTCTTCAAGTGGAGTAGTTTCATCGTCGATATGTGATTGATATAGATCAATATAATCAGTTTGTAACCTTTGCAATGAGTCTTCAACAGCTTGTTGGATGTATTTACGAGAAAGTCCTTTGCCTTTAACACCCATATCGTTGCCAACCTTAGTAGCAATTACCACTTGATCGCGATTACCACGCTGTTTGAGCCATTTTCCTAAAATTACCTCAGACTCTCCACCTTGATTTCCTGGAACCCACTTGGAATAGACATCGGCTGTGTCAATAAAATTACCTCCAGCCGCTATAAAGTGATCTAAAATTTCAAATGAAGTATTTTCATCAATTGTCCAACCAAACACGTTGCCACCAAAAGATAATGGTGATACTTCTAGTCCAGAACGTCCAAGTTTACGTCTTTGTGTAATGACCATAAGTTTTTTCTCAAGACAGTTTTAGAAATTACTTGTGCCAACTATGGCTAATTCAAATGAAAAATACAGTCCGCTATTAAAATTACGATAAGTCTATCGACAAATAGTAGTTAAAGAGATAAATGCAGAGTATCATGGAAAATAATCCAAAATCAAGTCCTCTTATCTCTCCAATACTACTTTCGCTCTTAAGAAGCAGGGCATTTTGGTTATGTCAGAAAAATTAGCTGGAATCCCAACGCGTGATTGCCGTCACCATGCGAGGTGATGACGGCAGGAACAAAGAATTATTCTGGAAAAAATTAATGACGATCGCACTTAACCTACATCATCATGGGCAAAGCGGTTAAAGAGGAAGTCTAGGGCATAGTTACGTAATTGGTAATATTGTGGATCTTCCATGATTCTGGCGCGATCGCGCGGACGAGAAAAAGGAATTTCCATAACTTCACCAATTTTCGCATGGGGGCCGTTGGTCATCATCACCAATTTGTCTGCTAAAAATAGTGCCTCGTCGATGTCGTGAGTAATCATCAGCACTGTACAACGGTTATCGCCCCAAATTTTCAGCAATTCTTCTTGTAACTCTTCTTTGGTAATGGCATCCAGCGCCCCAAAAGGTTCATCTAAAATTAAAACTTTGGGACGAATCGCCAAAGCACGGGCGATAGAAACCCGTTGTCTCATCCCGCCGGACATTTGCATCGGTTTCTTTTCCATCGCATCAGCCAGTCCCACCATTGCTAAATGATCGCGAACGATCGCTCTTTTTTCGGCTTGTGGTTTGTTGGGATAAACGGCGTTAACAGCTAAGTAGATGTTTTCAAAAGCAGTTCGCCAAGGTAGCAAGGCATAGTTTTGGAAGACAACCATCCTGTCTGGGCCTGGTTGGGTAATGGGTTCTCCTTCGAGTAACACTTGCCCGGAGGTGGGAAAGTTAAAACCGGATACCATATTTAGCAGTGTCGATTTGCCACAGCCCGAATGACCAATGACACAGATAAATTCGCCCTGTTCGACGTTGAGGTTAACGCCGTCGAGTACGGTGAAGGGGCCTTTCTTTGTAGGATAGACTTTGGTAACGTCTTTAATTTCTAGGAAAGGTCTGCGGCTGGTGGTTGCAGTGGTTAATGGTTTTCCTAGTGTGTTTGTAGCTGTTGAGTTGCGGTTTTGCATGGTATTTGGGGATTGGGTATTTGGGTATTGGGGACTGGGGACTGGGGACTGGGGACTACTCGCTGCAACCTAGAGGTTTATTAATGAAGTTCAAAGGCTCATTAACGGAGTTCAGAGGTGGATTCATCTAATTCAAAGACTCGTTAACGGAGTTTAAAGGTGGATTCATCTAGTTCAAAGACTCGTTAACGGAGTTCAAAGGTGGATTCATCTAGTTCAAAGACTCGTTAACGGAGTTCAAAGGTGGATTCATCCAGTTCAAAGGCTCGTTAACGGAGTTCAAAGGTGGATTCATCCAGTTCAAAGGCTCGTTAACGGAGTTCAAAGGTGGATTCATCCAGTTCAAAGGCTCGTTAACGGAGTTCAAGAGATTTTTAACAACTAAAATTATTTAATCTTGTGGGGTGGGCATCTTGCCCGCCTTTAATTACGGGCACTCGTGTCGCCCATCCCACAAGAAGTAAGATGTTTTACTTCTTCCACTCCTTCTTTCTCTCACGATTTTTTTATGACGCGAGTCTCCTTCTTGGTGCATCAAGAACAACTTCCGCAACTGAAAAATCACGTTTGATTTTCAAGCTGTTGAGATAAGCGATCGGATCGTCGGCATTAAAGGGAGTACCATCGAAGAGTTTGATCGGTTGGCGAATATAGCTAATATCTAAACCTAATTCTCGTGCGGCGGTGCTAAAAACACGCACTCGACACACCCGTTCCACAACTTCTACCCAATTTCTGGGGAAGGGAGTATCACCCCAACGCGCCAATTGACTCATAATCCAAATTTGTTCGGTGCGACTAGGGCGGTTAATGGCAGACTCAGAATAAAACTGGTGATGGGCATAGTCTTGCAACGGAAGGTCTAAGTCACAAGTGAGACTATCTGGATCTTCGAGTTGAATGTATTCTAAATCAGTGCTGACGTAATCTCGCCCTGCTAAAATTTGCCGAATCTCTTGGGCATTATCGGGATTTGCACAATACTGACAAGCTTCTAGCAAAGCTTTCGTCAAAGCAATATGCGTATTGGGATAATTTTCTGCCCAATCTTCGCGCACACCAAGAACTTTACCGGGATGCCCGAACCAAACTTCTAAGTCAGTAGCGATGGTAAAGCCGACATTTTCCACGGCGGCGCGGTAGTTCCAAGGTTCACCCACGCAGTAACCATCAATACTTCCGGCTTTTAAGTCGGCTACCATTTGCGCTGGGGGAATGGTCTTCATATCCACATCGCTATCGGGGTCGATTCCACCCGCCGCTAGCCAGTAACGCAGCAGCAAATTGTGCATAGATGCGGGATGCACTACCCCCATTGTGTGCCGTTGTTCGCGGGTGCGAAGCAGATATCTTTTGAAATCTGATAAGGTTTGCACCCCTTGGTCGTAAAAGTGTTTTGCCAAGGTGATGGCGTTACCGTTGCGAGTCATGGTAAGGGCGGTGACAACGGGCAGGGGTTGATTATTATGTCCTCCCAAAGTTAGCCACATCGGCATCCCTGAAGGCATTTGAGCCGCATCCAAATAACCGCCACTTATGCCATCGACGATACCCCGCCAGTTGCTTTCGCGCACGAGGTTAACTTCATCTAAACCATGCTTGACAAAAAAGCCTTTTTCTTTAGCAACTGCCAAAGGGGCGCAAGCGGTAAGCGGTAAAAAGCCAATTTCTAGGTTAACTTTTTCTAATCCATGACGGGCAACGTCGGCAGTTTTCCGCGCCCGAATTTTCTTGATGCGTTTCTGCTGATTCAGGAAGTAAATCATCTCACTCCGCAAGCTGTAGTAGCTGGGATGTTCTACTACTTCCATCCGCTTGCGGGGTCTGGGAATATCCACTTCTAAAATGTCGCCGATTTTAGATTCGGGGCCGTTGGTTAACATCACGATTCTGTCAGATAACAGCACCGCTTCATCGACATCATGTGTCACCATCACCGCAGTAACTTGATTTTCTTCGCAAATTTGCATGAGTTGTTCTTGCAAATTGCCACGTGTGAGTGCATCCAACGCACCAAAGGGTTCATCTAGCAGCAGTAATTTGGGGCGAATTGCTAAGGCGCGGGCGATCGCAACTCGCTGCTTTTGTCCACCTGATAACATTCCCGGTTGTTTGTCAGCATGGGGACGCAAACCCACCATATTTATATGTTTTTCGATAATAGCGTTGCGTTCATCTGCGGGTAAACCTTTCATTACCGAGTCCACGGCGAGGGCAATATTTTCTCTGACTGTCCGCCAAGGTAATAGCGAATAATTTTGGAACACCACCATTCTGTCTGGGCCAGGTTTGGTGATTTTTTGTCCTTCGAGAGTAACAATACCTTCTGTAGGCAAATCTAAACCCGCAATCATATTTAAGAGTGTGGATTTGCCGCAACCGGAGTGACCAATCAAAGATACGAATTCTCCTTTTTTAATTTGGAGGTCGATTCCTTTAAGGGCAATATATTTGCCACCACCAGTTAATTCAAAAACTTTTTCAATTTGATCGACAGCTACGAACATAGAGGATTGGGGATTAGGGATTAGGGATTGGGGATTAGGGATTGGGGATTAGGGATTGGGGATTAGGGATTGGGGATTAGGGATTGGGGATTAGGGATTGGGGATTAGGGATTGGGGATTGGGGATTGGGGATTAGGAAATTTCTTTCCCAGTCCCCAGTACCCAGTCCCTATTTCTGTTCTGCTGGTAAAATCTTGTTTTGCAGCCAACCCATTGCTTTATCTAGCACCAGGCCGACAATGCCGATATAAATTAGAGCTAAAATAACTTCGCTGACGTTGTTATTTTGATAGGCATCCCAGATAAAGAAGCCGATTCCGACAATACCGGACATGACGATTTCGGCGGCAATAATCGCTAACCAAGCTAAACCGATCGCAATTCTCAAGCCGGTAAAGATGTAGGGTAATGCCGCCGGAATCAAAATATTAGTGAAATATTCTTTGCGGCTAAGTTGCAGAACTTTGGCGACGTTGTTGTAATCTTGGGGAATTTGGGTAACGCCGACAGCAGTGTTAATTAAGATGGGCCAAATTGCAGTGATGAAAATTACAAATAAGGCTGCGGGTTCGTTTTGTCGTAAAGCTGCTAAAGAAATTGGAACCCAGGCTAGAGGTGGTACTGTTCGCAATAATTGAAAGATGGGGTCTAAAGCTTTGGACATGGTTTTATTCACCCCAATTAAAATGCCCAAGGCAATACCAACGATCGCAGCTAGAGTATAACTGATGGCAACTCGTTGTAGACTAGCGAGAATCTGCCAAAATAGACCTTTATCAATGCCACCTCGGTCATAAAATGGCCAGAAAATCAAAACCCAAGTGTCTTGGATAACCTGTATTGGCCCTGGTAATGTTGCGCCGGGAGTCCAGGCGAAGAGTTGCCAGAGAATGAGGAAGATGGCGATCGCGATCGTTGGTGGTATCAGGTCAGGAAATTGCTTTTGCAGACTGGCTATAAAGCTATTACTAAATCTAGGGCTTGCAGGACGTTTTTGGGCGAGTGTCATAATGCTGTATTCTCCTGAAATTTTATTTGTTATTTGTTATTTGTCCTTTGCAAATAACTAATGACCAATGACTAATGACCAATGACTAAATACTGACCTTTTTGATTTTGAGACTCTTGAGATATTCTTCTGGCTTTTCGGGGTCAAATTTGATGCCATCAAAAAACTCTTCTACACCACGAGATATATTTGTCGGAATATCAGCAGTAGCAATTCCAGCTTCTTTGGCAGCTTCTTTCCAAATATCTTCGCGGTTGACTTTGTTGATCAGTTCTTTAGCTTTAGCAGCATTATTATCTAGATAATCTTTGGGTAAGAATCCCCAGCGAACGTTTTCAGTGATGAACCACAAATCATGACTCTTGTAGGGATAAGAAACACTACCTTTTTCATCTTTCCAGTAGTAAGCAGCCATTGATTTATCATCAATTTTGCGACCATCACCCATGTCATATTTGCCTTGGTATGGATCGGCTAGTATTTCCGGTGAAGAAAGGTTGAAATAATTTCGTCCAGCGAGAATTTCAGCCGCTTCTTTGCGATTATCAAAATTATCTAGCCATTGTTGGGCTTCCATAATTCCTTTTAAAATTGCTTTGGTAGCCTTAGGATTTTTATCAACCCAATCACCTCTCATGGCAAGATATTCTTCAGGATGATTTTTCCAAATTTCTGCGGTTAATGCTGCTACGTAACCAATTTTGTCTTGCACCAGGCGATAAGGCCAGGGGTCACCTGTACTAAAGGCATCCATTGTTCCGGTTTTCATGTTGGCCACAGTTTGTGCGGCTGGTACTGTGAGCAACTTGACATCTGCATCCGGGTCTAAGCCACCTGCTGCTAACCAGTAGCGAATCCACAAATCTTGGTTGACATGGGGAAAGGTAAATGCAGCAGTGAAGGGTGTTGAAGATTTTAATTCCTTAAATAAAGACTTAGCGCTGGCGAGTTGTAAACTAATACCTTTGCCTTGGTGCTTGCTGGCGATCGCAATTCCATTACCATGTGTAATTAACTGACATAATACATACATGGGAATTTTTTGATTGCCTTTGGTAATTAAACCTTCTGTAATTAAATGTGGCATTGGCATCTGCCATTGACCGCCATCTATACCACCACCGGCAGAACCAATTTCTACATTGTCTCTAGCTGCCCCCCAAGAAGCTTGTTTGGAAAGGTCAACATTAGTCATTCCATACTTCGCAAAAAAGCCTTTTTCTTTAGCAATAATTAAAGGAGCCGCTTCTACAATGGGAATATATCCCAACTTGACTCTAGTAGTTTCTGGTGTTTGTTCTGGACTAATATTAACAACAGATTTAGCAGTTGTTTTTACTTGAGTGGTTGCCCCAGTAAGGTTTTCAGGAGGATTACCCAAACAGCCTTTGAGGAATATAGTACCCGCAGATGCTCCGGCTGTGAAGATAAATTTGCGGCGAGAAATTTGATTAAAAAATTCTGTCATAAATATCTCCTGAAAACGTGAATATTATTTTTTATAGCTATGACAATTTAGGCAAAAAACCTTGTATTTCTTGCATTATTAATGATTAATCTAGCTATATTTGACCAAGCGATCGCAGCCATTTCATCAATGAAATAGCTACCTATATAAGAACTCGGTTAAATTACTGGCTCTGCTTTTTTAATGTGATGCAGAGGTATCATTCACCTTGTTGAGATCAGTTTACAGCCTTTGAAGCCGAAATTATTAACTTTGATTCGGGATTATTAAACAAATATTAGATTGAATGTATAAGTAAAAATTTATCTATTATCCTTAACTATAGGAATAATTTCTAATATATAGACTCTTGTTTATGAAGACTATTATGTTTATTTTATGATTTACTATTATGGTTTATTTTCTAACTTAATTTTAGTCGTAATGTGTCATATATAAGTTTTAATTTATAATGACTATTATGTTGAGACTATGATTTATCTAGTAATCCTATTTGATTTGGAAACACCGAGAGGCTTAGATCCCCGACTTCTTCAAGAAGTCGGGGATCTTTTTGTTCGTAACTCCTACACGGATTGCTATGTCATGTCCAGAAATTAGTTATGATTGTCTCAACCAAGCAATTGTGAGTATTTCAAGTAGTGTATTCGGCGTTAATCTTCACGTAGTCATAACTCAAATCACAACCCCAAGCTTTACCCACACCATAACCATTGCCAACATTAACGGAGATTAATACCGTATCCTGTTGGAGATAAGCACCTGCTGCTGCTTTTTTCAAATAAGCACTCGCTGCTGCACGGTCAAATTCCAGAGGTTGTCCATTTTCTAACATTAAGAAATTTCCTAGCTTAATTTGCAGGTTTTCTTGCTCAAAGGGCACACCTGCACGTCCGGCGGCGGCGGCGATGCGTCCCCAATTTGGATCGCGTCCAAAGATTGCAGATTTAACTAAGGATGAACCAGCGATAGTTTTAGCTATTTGCCTAGCTGAGAGTTCATCATGAGCGCCAGTCACTTCCACTTCAATGAGACAAGTTGCACCTTCACCATCACGAGCGATCGCTTTGGCTAAATGCTGGCAGACTGCTGTTAACATCGCCTCTAATTTCTCTGCTTCTGCGCCCCATTCTATAATTGCTGGGGTGCGAGATTGACCATTTGCCAAGGCAATTAAGCTGTCGTTGGTGCTGGTATCACCATCCACAGTGATGGAATTAAAGCTTCTATCAGCTGCTCTGGCTAACATCTGTTGCCAAAGGTGAGGCGAAACCACAGCATCACAAGTCACAAATGCCAGCATGGTTGCCATGTTGGGGTGAATCATACCGGAACCCTTGGCAATGCCACCAATTCTTACTGGGCGTTGGCGCAGCCCGCCGGAGGCATCGCCTATAGTTGTCTCTAGGGCAATGGATTTTGTTACCAAATCTGTAGTGATAATCGCCCCAGCGGCGGCATTTGAGCCTGTGTCTGATAGTGCTGCTACTACCTTGGGAATCCCACTTCGCAAGGCATCCATCTTAATTCTTTGACCAATCACGCCAGTGGAAGCCAATAACACAGATTCAGATGAGATGTTCAGGGCTTGGGCTATTGCCAGCGCAGACTCTAAAGCATCAAACCAGCCTTGATTACCTGTAGCAGCATTTGCTTGTCCAGCATTACAGAGAATGGCACGAGCGCTCTGTTTAGCTTGCAAGCGTTGGCGACAATAGTCTACGCAGGCTGCTTTGACTTGGCTGGTGGTGAATACACCTGCTGCGATCGCTTCCACCTCTGAAAATATCAAAGCTAAATCTGGCAACCCCGAAGGTTTCAATCCTGCGGTAATTCCCGCCGCCTGATATCCTCTGGGTGCTGTGATGCCACCTGTTATTTCTTGCCAATCTGCCATTATTCTTCGTTGTACTTGATTCTAAACTTGATATAAGCTTATATTTATTGTCAGTCCTATGGTTGAATTAAAATCGCCATCTCTCATTAATTCCCAAAAGTAGGGAATTCTAAAATTACTTATATTAAAATCGCTAAAAATAAATTTCTCAGGAGAATATTTAAGAGCGATCGCTCTCAGTTTAAATAAAAAATAAAACCCCTAGCAAACTACCAGGGGTAATGCAAGTCAGTACTTTTCGCATGGAATGTATCCTACCCCAATACCATAACAACCCTCTAATTTAGAGATATGCCATTTTGCCAAACAAAAAAAGCCCCCAGTTGTAAGCTGAGGGTTAATTTTTTTCAGAATAGCGGTAATATACAAAGCTATTATTCCCAGAGAAGTAAGCAAACAACGAGTATTTGCTTTTAAATAAGCAAAACTAATAACTTGCATCAGGTTTACTAAAGTAACAAAAGTTGATTAAAAATTGTAAAGCAGTGTAAAGTAGTTTCACAGGCAAAGACTTTACTGCCTGATTCATAAATAACCGCAATCATAAAACAATGACAACAACCTTACAACGTCGCGAAAGCGCCAACGTATGGGATCGATTCTGCGAATGGATCACCAGCACCAACAACCGGATTTAC
>NZ_JBALFD010000021.1:0-70875 GCF_036916985.1 Nostoc sp. | reverse complement strand
TCAAAGAGATTGTTGTAGTGACCCATGCTACGAAGCGGTCTTTCTTGACCAAGGTTGGGACGGTCTACTACTATTTCTAAGATACAAGGTTGGGTGGAGCGGAGCGCAACCCAACCGACAATTATTTTTGCAACATTTTAGCCTTGCCACGCCACTACGTCCTGAAAGTTATGGCATTGGCGTTAAGTTAACACCAATGACATCTTGCCCGCCTAGCTTATGCCGTTTAAATATGGAACAGCTTATTTGCTACTTTTCACGACGTAAAGAAAGCAATTCTTTGGGGGAAGCTAAAAGTTTGATTCTAGTATATGAAATTTGGTGTTGTTGATTAAGGATAAATAGCCACAAGACATTCACACTACACCACGAAGTTTGTGCTTTACCTCTGATCTGGATTTGGATCGTAGCATTTTCTAAAGTCTCGGCTATTCCTGAGTTGGGGTAAACTTTAATGCCTTGACCTTCTTGTTTTAAGTAGGCTGCGATCGCATCTGCCCCCACAATATCAGATTCAAATGGTGGACGCATCACACCATCTACCGCAAATAAGGCAGCAGTTGCTTCAAATTCGCCTGCATTTAAGGTTTCAAAATAACGCAGTACACTTGATTCTGTAATTCCCTCAATCTGGAATTCAGCTTTCAACTGCGCTGGGGATATAAATTCAGCAGAAGTCATAAAATTACCTGTATTATGTTAGCTGAATCTTAATTTCAGTACAAAAATATGTAAAAAGAAAGCTGCTGTTGAGATAGATTGCTACACATTGCTAAATCTTCCCCTCGATGGAAGTCTTAAGAGTAGCTATATGTAAAGTGAGTAATAAATCTTAATCAAAAGTATTGACTACATAATGTAGACTAAAATCGCCTTTGGTGAGGCAAAATCCAAATAAAAAAATGAATCACGATTCCGTAACAAGCAGCAGTCTGGTGAAAGAAAAAGCCAGCGAGTTGGGCTTTCATAAAGTTGGAATTGCTGCTGTAGATAGGGTAGATGCCACAGAAGCGCAGAGGTTACAAGTATGGATTGAACTGGGTTATCACGCCGATATGAAATGGATGGCTAACCCAAAGCGTCAGGATATCCGCTTAGTGATGCCAGAAGTGCGATCGCTAGTATGTGTGGCGCTGAATTACTACACACCACATCAACGTCCTGAAAGTGAGGAATACGCCAAAATTTCTCGTTATGGTTGGGGAAGAGATTACCACAAGTTGATGCATAAAAAACTCAAGCAGCTATCTATGTGGCTAGAATCTCTTGATGCCGGCATAAGAGCTATTTATTATGCAGATACCGGCCCAGTGCAAGATAAAGTATTGGCTCAACTTGCTGGAATTGGTTGGATTGCCAAGAATGGTAATGTGATTACACGGCAATATGGCTCTTGGGTATTTTTGGGAGAAGTATTGACCAACTTGGAATTAGAGAGCGATCGCCCGCATACAGAACACTGTGGTAACTGTACTCGTTGTCTTCAGGCTTGTCCTACAGGTGCAATTACTCAGCCTTATGTTGTAGATGCTAATCGCTGCATTGCCTATCATACCATTGAAAATCGCGCTGAGGAATTACCAGAGACAATCACACCTCATTTGCAAGGCTGGGTTGCTGGCTGTGATATTTGCCAAGATGTTTGTCCTTGGAATCAACGTTTTGCCCAAACAACTGATATTGCAGAATTTCAGCCCTATCCTGGGAATATTGCTCCCAAGCTGCTAGAATTAGCCCAAATCTCAGATCAGGAATGGGATAAACAATTTCGAGCATCTGCCTTGCGGCGGATTAAGCCAGAAATGTTACGACGCAACGCCCTAGCTAATCTTGACGCATCCAGACAAAGAATGACTCCGAAAGTAATTATTTTTGATTTTGATGGCACCATTGCTGATACAGTGGATGCCCTTGTAAGTATTGCTAATCGTCTAGCTTTAGACTTTGGTTATAGACATATACATCCAGAACAATTAGCCTTTCTCAAGAACTTAACATCTAGGGAAATTATTAAATACTCTGGAGTTTCTCTATTTAAAATACCTTTTCTAGTTAAAAAAGTTAAAGGAGAATTAAAAAACAAAATCCCAGAATTAAAGCCAATTCCAGGAATTAAAGAAGCATTAATAGAACTCCAAAATCAAGGATATAAACTAGGTATTATCACTTCTAATTCTAAAGAAAATGTTACGCAATTTCTCACAATCAATAATTTAAATCATCTATTTGATTTTATCTACTCAGGAATTACAATTTTTGGCAAAACAACGATTATTAATAATGTATTGCGGCAAAAGCAACTCAAACCACAAGAAGTTATTTATGTTGGAGATGAAACCAGAGATATAGAAGCATCAAAGAAAGCAAATATCCAAGTGATTGCAGTAACTTGGGGCTTTAACTCAGCAGAAGTACTCGCCAAGCAAAATCCAGATTATTTAATTGAGCGGCCTAGTGAATTACTAGAAGTGATGAATGGTGCTTAATTATAGGGTTCATTGACAAGCGTGAGGTAACCCGTAGGTGCACAACATGTTTATTGGTGTCAACTTAATGCGAAACTGCTTGTCCGCCGGAAATTGAAATTCCCGCCTCATAGCTAAAGTCATCTGAAGATGACTAAATACTGCCAAAAATCTCCAGTCTACTTCAGTAGACTTAAGCTATTAGCCAGAGAATTTATTCCCCGGCGGGCGACGAAGCCAACAGTTAAGCAAAAAGAAACCATAAGAGGATGTTTGAAAAGTTTTGGACGAATATAAAGAGCCGCCATCTATAAGACAGTTTTTGTTGTCAACCAATATTTTTAGCTTTTTGGCAGATTGATTAGTACTGAAGAGCCTTTATTTTTTAATTGCCGACAATTGCCACATTTTCCAGAAATAGCTAGAAATCCAATTGGTAATAATATGAGCGACAATTGGTACTAATAAGTTGCCCGTGAACAGGGCGCTATATGCCAATATGATACCGACAATTGTTGCCCAAATCACATAAGGCCATTGTTGGGAGCCACTAAAATGCAAGATGCCAAAGCAAAGACTCGATACAATTACGGCTGTAAAATCAGAGCCTAAAGCTGGCAGCATCACACCTCGAAATAATAATTCTTCGCTTAACCCCGGTAGTAACCCCAGCCATATTAAATCTGGTAAAGCTAAAGGCTTCAACACCACTTCTAGGTAATAATCTGCACTTTTACGATAGGCACTCCATAGGCGATAAGTTAAGCCACTTAACGCAGTGATGACGAACCCTAGCCCTATGCCCAACAGCAACTCTCTTTGGTTCAAGTCCCAAGAAAATAGGGAAAAGTTGCCAAAGTATAACGACAGTTTGGCGACTATCAACAAAATGATTGCAGTCGCTCCCATCGCCCCAAGTATTTGGATGCGCGTCAGGTATGGAATTTCTGGCTCTTGCTTTTGTTGTTCAACCACGGGTTTTTAAGGGGAGGGGGCAGGGGAGGCAGGGGGAAAATGACCAATGACTAATGACTAATTGACTGCAAAGGTAATAATTTCGGACGGAGAGCAGAAGGGTTGATGCCTGCTTTGTGTGCTACTAATACACCCACTGCTTCTAAATATGAGTTTACCTGTATAGATTTGATCCCCAACGGCTGGGGAGGAACTTTTATCAGAGTTTTATTTTCTTCGACTGTAATTATTTGGCATCGTCTTTGGCTTAAACTCAGTAAGGCACTGCTACCACAAGCAGTTGCAGGTACGATCGCAGCATCCACTTCATCTACCCAAATATCACCTTTCTTTGATGCAATCGCTCTTTTCTCTACTATAAATTGTGGGGCATGACTTAATCCTACAAGGACACAGGGCAAAAAGGTATAGCCCAATTCTTCGGCGGCGGAACGGGGAGATAAATCAGGTTCGGGAGGGGCGCTCAAAAGTGCGGGAGAATGGGCGCAAGGAATTTGAAAGGTTCGCACTAGCAAATGGCTAATTACGGCTTCTGCGCCAGCTAAAGGATCAACGCCTTCTCCGTGGCGATATTTTTGTACTGCCTCCTCATCCATATCATCGGGGAAACGGGCAACAACTGCGATCGCTTCTGCCCCCGCTTTTTTGATTAATATTTCAGCTGCCCGTAACAAACTATCTGGGTTGCCAATTGTTCCCCAACTAGCTCCCGATGCGGTAGTCCGTAATTCTACATTTAATGGTGCATCTGTAATTACATAGTCTGTTAAAGTCAATCCGAGAGTAGCTCTAACTGCATCGGCGGCTTGTATATGTCGTAGCCGTAATTCTGGCTCAATACCTTGGTCTAAAAGCAAACCTACTCTGTTGCTGCGGACGGGACGCAAGCCCCAGCATCCAGATGCGAATTTGTCAAGTCCGTAACCTTCAACATAGGAAGCGTTAGGGAGATTCCAATATAAACTTGCGCCATTGAGGACATTGGGGTGAGTTATGAGGCGATCGCAAACCTGTGCTAAAACTCTAGCAACAGGCAAAGCATCTCCTGCATAACCCCCAATGGCAGCCCCAACGCCAGTTGGTACGATTAAGATAGCAGTGTACATAATTGAGTGATGAGTGCTGAGTAGTGAGTGCTGAGTTAGGAGTTGAGAGTTGAAAGTTGCGTATTGGTAATTGGGAGTTAGTTTTTAATGGCTTTTGATTTATAACTCAGCACTCAGCACTTATTACTCATCACTCAGCACTCTTTGTCACCACAGCTTCAACTGTCGCTTTTTGTTCGTCAACGTCCACAGAGGTAACTGCCCAACGCAAGGGTTCGCCTTGTTTCTTCAACTCTGTTTCAATTGCTTCTAGTAATTCTGCGGGAGTTTCTTGTAAATCAATTTCTGCGGTAATAAAATGAGTCGTCATCTTGGGAAATCCTGTTGATTTGTAGTTTCTAGAATAGCTGATGTTAACTGCGATGAAATATTTATGTTATTTATCAGATTTTGTCATGTTAGTGAACAGTTACTCAGTGATGAATAATCATCCGATATACTGATAACTGTTCGTTGATTATTTCCCTTTGCCAAATTGTAACTGATAAACGATGTCTTCCTTTTCTGTCTCAAGTTTCAAATCAGAAAGGGGTTTGGCAACACAAAGCAATACGTAACCTTGCTTTTGTAAATCTGGACTTACGCCCATACCATCAGTTTGATCTACAGTTCCCTCAGATAGTTGACCGGCGCAAGTTGTGCAAACACCAGCATTGCAAGAACTGGGTAACTCCAAACCAGCAGCCTCGGCAACTGATAAGATTGTTTCATCTTCGGGAACTTGCAAAGTATGAATTTTGCCTTGATGATTAATTTCTACGGTGTAAGTTTTGGACATATACAAAAGAAGTGTGATCCTACGGACAAACCTATTATTTTATCTGAATTAGTTAAAAATATCCAGATGTTACTATAAAAATTTAGGTTAAAGAGTGATACTTCTAGCAACTAATTCTGAACATCTTACTATAAAAATTTAGTAACGGTGATATAGTTACTCTAATCGGTTCTGATGGGGAGCAGCTATCGGACGCAAGGGGGAAAGTCCGGTGTAAATCCGGCGCTGTCCCGCAACTGTAAACCAAAATTGGTGAGTCAGGATGCCCGCCGGTTAGAATCAATGCGTTTACATAAATCTGCGAGGTACAGATTATGAAAAGAAAAAAACAGGCGTTAGTCAGTCTAACGCTGATGGCAGTTATCAGTTTTTACTTGGTAGTTGGTTTACCCAAACCTGCCTACGCTATGCACATTATGGAAGGTTTTTTACCCGTGCAGTGGGCAATTTTTTGGTGGGTTGTGGCATTACCATTTTTTCTACTAGGATTGCGTAGTCTGACTCGCATTACCCAAGCTAACCCAGAACTGAAACTACTACTGGGTTTAGCTGGTGCTTTTACTTTTGTGCTGTCAGCGTTGAAAATCCCTTCTGTGACAGGTAGCTGTTCTCACCCAACGGGGACAGGATTAGGTGCGGTGCTGTTTGGCCCCCTGACTATGACGGTTTTGGGTAGCTTAGTATTGTTGTTTCAAGCTTTGTTACTGGCGCATGGCGGTTTGACGACGCTGGGTGCAAATGCTTTTTCGATGGCGATCGCTGGGCCATTTGCAGCTTACTGGATATATAATCTAACAATAAAGTTGGGTGGTAAACAGAAAATCGCCATATTTCTAGCAGCTGCGATCGCAGATTTACTCACTTACGTTATCACTTCTATCCAACTCGCCCTCGCTTTCCCTGCACCTGTTGGCGGATTTATCGCTTCATTCACCAAGTTCGCCGGAATTTTTGCCATTACTCAAGTCCCCTTAGCAATTAGTGAAGGATTGCTAACTGTATTGGTGTGGAACTGGCTGCAATCTTATAATCCTCAAGAATTAGAATTGCTAAAATTAATCAAACGGGAACCCCAAGGAAATGAGTCAATCTAAAAAAGGGTTGAGTAACTGGCTGTTGGTAGTAGCTGTATTAGCTTTAGCAGTTGCACCGTTAATATTTGTGCGTGGTGGCGAATTTACCGGTTCCGATGACAAAGCAGAAAAAGCAATTACTGAAATCCAACCTGGATATAAACCCTGGTTTAAATCATTTTTTGAACCAGCTAGTGGTGAAATAGAAAGTTTATTATTTGCTTCGCAAGCAGCTTTAGGTGCTGGAGTAGTCGGTTATGCAATTGGGTTATATAAAGGACGTTCCCAACAACAAAAACGTGAATAATGAGCCTGCAACTAGACACTTTAGCTTATACCAATCGACTCCGAAGATTGCCACCAGAACATAAACTAATTTTTGCATTTACTACTCTTGCTATTTCCCTTGCTACCCATCCGCTAGTGCAAATTTTAATAGCGCTTTGGATGGGTATTTGGACAGTTATTTATGCAAGAATTCCGGTTGGTATTTATTTTCGATTGTTAATGTTCACCATAGTTTTTTGTTTGACAAGTTTACCAGCATTAATGGTGAATGGAGTTGCAATTAATGATTTACAAAGTGTCAAATTAGACTCGTGGTATGGACTAACTCTCGGACACTTCTATATTTATATCAGCCATAGTGGCAGTATCCAAGCATTGGGAATTTTAACCAGAGCATTAGCCTCTGTTTCTTGCCTATATTTTCTCATGCTAACTGTGCCTTTCACGGAAATTTTACAAACTCTGCGTTACTTGCGATTTCCAGTGCTTTTAACCGATTTATTATTACTAATGTATCGGTTTATTTTCATCCTGCTGAACACAGCCAATGAATTGTGGACAGCACAAAATTCCCGTGGTGGCTACCGTACTTGGCGTAGTGGAATGAAAAGTTTAGCACTACTAATCGGACAACTATTACAGCGAACCTTACAAAAATATAGTCAGTTTTCTCTCGGACTGCAAGCACGAGGCTTTGTGAGTGAATTTCGAGTTTGGCATCCTCGTCGCTATCGTCCCCAAGTGCGATATATTATCGAAGCAATTTGCGGTTGTGTAGGATTAATAGGATTAGATTTTTGGCGAAATGCAGGAATATTTACTCGAATTTGAGCAGGTATATTACACTTATTCAGGCGCGCAGGAATCAGCTTTGAATAGTCTAACACTGAAGATTCCATCTGGCAAAAGGTGTGCATTAATTGGTCAGAATGGTTGTGGTAAAACAACACTATTTCTATTAGCTAATGGTCTATATAAACCTGATTCTGGGGTTGTCCGTTGGCGTGGTGAACCATTAAGTTATAATCGTAATTATCTGAGTAAATTACGGCAGAAAGTTGGACTAGTATTTCAAGATCCAGAACAACAATTAGTAGCTTCTACTGTTGAGGAAGATATATCTTACGGTTTGTGTAATTTAGGTTTACCAGAACCAGAAATTAAAGACCGAGTAGAGCAAGCATTAATTGAATTTGAACTGACTGCTTTAGCAGAAAGACCAGTACATCATCTGAGTTTAGGACAAAAAAAGCGAGTTTCCATAGCAGATGTGATGGTGTTGCAACCAGAACTGTTGGTGTTGGATGAGCCAACTGCATATCTAGATATAAAACATACTCGTAACTTGATAGCAACCATGAAAAAAATTCATCGAGATGGAACCACTTTGTTGATGGCAACCCATGATTTGGATTTAGTCTATCGGTGGGCAGATTGGGTTTTTGTCATGGATAAAGGGCGGCTGATGCTAGAAGGTAAACCACAAGATGTATTTAGTCAACGTACACTTTTAGAAGAGTTAGAGTTGGGCGTACCATTGATATATGAGATGTTATTTGATGGGCTATCTGCTGAGGAAGGAGTAGTTATAGAACGAGTGCGACAGCGGATATTAGAGCTATTTCGTAATTTTTCCTGATTATAAGGTTAGAGAATCTCAAGAAATTAGGAACAATGCTTTTATAATTTTTGTTATCAAAAGACGGTTGCAGACAATGTAACAATAGCGATCGCAAGCAAATACTTTTAGCCATACCCACCAGTGAACGCCCCTACCAATATCTCTGCACAAACTCAGAATCGCAAAGCCGATCACATTCGGATCTGCTTAGAGGAAGATGTTCAGTCTCATCAAATCACCAATGGACTGGAACGTTATCGTTTCACCCATTCTTGCTTACCCGAACTAAACCACAACGATATTGATATTAGTACAACTTTCTTAGGGAAACACCTTGGCGCACCCTTGTTAATTTCTTCGATGACTGGCGGAACAGAACAAGCCGGAATTATTAACCAACGTTTAGCCCAAGTGGCGCAAAATTACAAAATTGCAATGGGTGTCGGTTCACAACGAGTCGCGGTAGAAAAACCCCAGGTGGCTGATACTTTTGCTGTCCGCAAGTATGCGCCTGATGTTCTGCTATTTGCGAACTTGGGCGCTGTGCAACTTAACTACAAGTACGGCTTAGATGAATGTTTGCGAGTAGTTGATATTCTAGAGGCTGATGCCCTGATTTTACACATTAACCCTCTACAAGAGTGCATTCAACCCCAAGGTGATACTAATTTTCGGGGTTTACTTGACAAGATTTCTACATTATGCAGCAAGCTACCAGTGCCAGTGATTGCAAAAGAAGTTGGTAACGGCATTTCCGCAGCGATCGCACAGAAACTAATTGCCGCCGGAGTAGCAGCAATTGATGTCGCTGGTGCGGGGGGTACTTCTTGGGCAAAAGTAGAAAGCGAAAGGGCAGAAAGTCCCTTACAACGTCGCTTAGGGATGACATTTGCCGATTGGGGTTTACCAACAGCAGAGTGCATTACAACTATTAGAGCGATCGCCAAAGATGTGCCTTTAATTGCTTCAGGAGGTTTGCGGCATGGATTGGATGTCGCAGCCGCGATCGCCTTGGGAGCCGATATCGCTGGTTTAGCAATGCCTTTTCTGCAAGCAGCAGCAACATCAGAGACAGCAGTAGCCGAACTTGCTGAAGTATTAATCGCCGAAATTACCACAGTCTTATTTTGCACTGGCAACACTACCTTGTATCAGTTAAGGCACTCTGGTAGTTTACAGCGCATAGAATAAGTAAATGGGGCATTAGTCATTAGTCCTTTGTCATTTGTAAATGACCAATCCCCATTACCCCTTATCCCCAGAGGGGACCCCACCTTCCCCAATGCCCAATCCCCAATAACTAAATAACTAATGCGTAATTTTATCAAACAAACTTTTGCTAGTGTAGTTGGCACTTTACTAGGACTAATTATTTTCGGTGGTTTAGGAACCACTGGACTTTTCTTGCTGATATTGGCTGCTAGTTCCTCTAAAGATACTGGGCCAAATGTGAAAGATAAGTCAGTGCTAGTTTTTGACTTGTCAATGAAAATTACTGATAGCGAACCTAGTTCGAGTGAACTGTTTCAAAACACGATATCAGGTGTAGAGGACGATAGAATAGCACTCCGTAAAGTTTTGGAAACTTTAGAAAAGGCGCGGCGCGATCCGCGAATTGTCGGAATCTATCTGGATGCAACAAACGCAAGCCAAGGTGGTAACGTCGGCTATGCCTCCCTGAAAGAAATTCGGAAAGCCCTGGAAGAGTTTCGCGCTGCGGGGAAAAAGGTTGTGGCCTATGGCAGTGATTGGAGTGAAAAGGAATATTACGTTAGTTCAGTGGCGGATTCGATCATACTTAATCCTCTGGGAATGATGGAAGTCAACGGTTTGAGTTCACAACCAATGTTCTTAGCAGGAGCATTACAAAAGTATGGCATTGGTGTTCAAGTCGTGCGGGTAGGGAAATTTAAAGGAGCCGTTGAGCCGTTTATCCTCAACAAGTTGAGTCCAGCAAACCGCGAACAAACTCAGAAATTGTTGGATGATGTTTGGGGAGAGTGGCGCACTGCTGTAGGCGCAAGTCGAAAAATTGAACCTAACCAGTTACAGGCAATCGCAGATAATCAGGCGCTACTAGAAGCCACACAAGCCAAAACTAGCGGTTTAGTCGATCAAGTACAATACCCCGATGAAGTGGTAGCAGACCTGAAAAAGTTGACAGATAGCGATAAAGATGACAAAACATTCCGACAAATTAGCCTAAATAGCTACGCACAAGTTTCAGGTAAATCTTTGGGTGTAGAACGTAGCTCCAAAAATCAAATAGCCGTGGTTTATGCTGAGGGTGAAATTGTCGATGGTAAAGGTGATGATGGACAAGTAGGAGGCGATCGCTTTGCCAAAATCTTCAACAAACTACGACAAGATAAGGATGTGAAGGCTGTTGTCTTACGAATTAACAGTCCTGGTGGTAGTGCTACCGCAGCCGAAGTCATGCAGCGAGAAGTGAAATTAACTCGTGAGGTCAAACCAGTTGTAGTATCAATGGGTGATGTCGCTGCCTCTGGTGGTTATTGGATTGCTAGCGACTCAAATCGCATTTTTGCAGAACCAAATACCATTACAGGTTCCATAGGGGTGTTTGGGATGCTATTTAATGGGCAAAAGCTGGCTAACGATAATGGTATTACTTGGGATTCAGTGAAAACCGGACGTTATGCTGATAGTCAAACAGTTTCACGTCCGAAATCGCCTCAAGAGTTGGAACTTTATCAGCGCAGTGTTAACCGGATTTATAGTATGTTTCTGAATAAAGTTTCTCAAGGTCGTAAACTCCCAGAACAAAAAGTAGCAGAAATTGCCCAAGGACGGGTTTGGTCGGGTGAAGCGGCCAAAGAAATTGGTTTAGTGGATGAAATTGGTGGTTTGAATACTGCGATCGCATACACTGCCAAGCAGGCGAAACTAGGAGAAGACTGGGAAGTGCAAGAATATCCTCGCACTAGCAGTTTTGGAGAACGCTTTTTTGGGCGTGCAACAGAAGACGCGCGGACTGCTTTAGGGATTGAGTCGGCGAAACTCAAATCAGCCAATCCCATCACCACTGAATTCCAAAAATTACAACAGGAAATAGAGACTCTGCAAAAGATGAACGATCCACAAGGAATTTACGCCCGCTTGCCTTTCAACTTAAAGATTGATTAGATGCTTTGTCTTCATAGAAGAGTCGCCCAGAAGCCTACACTGACTGAGTACAGTACAGTGTAGGAACAGTCAAAGAACAATAAGCTACCAAGAGAGAAACGTTTTATGATAGTTGTGCATCATCTTAACAACTCGCGATCGCAGCGTGTTCTATGGCTGCTCGAAGAATTAGGTATCGAATACGAGATCAAGTTCTATGAACGCGATGCAAAGACGATGCTGGCACCAGAATCGCTGCGCCAAGTTCATCCCCTCGGCAAGTCACCAGTGATTACAGATGCAGACTTGACAATTGCTGAATCGGGGGCGATCGTCGAATACCTAATCGATTGCTACGGTAATGGTCGGCTAGTCCCAGCATCGGGTACGCCGGAGTATCTGCGCTATAAGTATTGGCTGCATTACGCCGAAGGCTCGGCAATGCCCCTGCTAGTGATGCAGTTGGTATTGAACAATTTCGGAGCAGGAGACAGCAGTGTGGTTAGCGGATTCGTCGCACCCCAGATCAAACTTCACTTTGACTATATAGAAAGCGAACTTCGTAAAAATACGTGGTTTGCGGGTGAAGAATTTACCGCCGCCGATATCCAAATGAGCTTTCCTTTGGAAGTAATCGCTATGCAGCCCAAAGAAGTCGAGAGCCGGCCAAAGCTGAAAGAATTTATCGAGCGCATTCAGACGCGACCTGCTTACAAACGCGCCCTTGAGCGTGGAGGTAAATACGACTTCTCCTCTCAATAATTTGGGAAAATAACAACAAGGGTAGAGTATTCTGAATTCTGACTCCTATTTTATACTAAGTTACAAGCACGTTGTAACGCTTGCTGAAGTAGCATTTGATATTCTTTATCCTCAACCCGATAAGCACCAAATCTTTCCAAATGGGGATTCATCATTTGGGCATCAAAAAACACAAATTTCCTCTGACGCAATCTTTCTACCAACTTTACCATCGCCACCTTTGAACCTTCGGGAATGCGGTAGAACATCGACTCACCAATGAAAGCGCCACCAATGACAATCCCTAAAATTCCCCCGGCTAGTTCGTCACCCTGCCAAGTTTCAAAACTATAAGCATAACCATTCTGGTAAAGTAGCGAATAAATCTCTCGTAATTCCGGTGAAATCCAAGTTGTCTCTCTGTCAGCACAGCCAGCCACCACAGCTTGAAAATCCCGATTAATATCCACCGTAAACCGTTCTTGATTGATGACGCGCTGCAAAGACTTGGGGTAGCGAAACCGTTCATCCAAAGGAATCAAAGTCCGATCGCGACTTCCGTACCAACTCAAGCGATCGCGTTCATCAGCCATGAGAAAATAGCCTTGTGCATAGCCCTCAACAATAGCGGCGATATCATATTGCATAAATAAATATAAAAAAACACTCTTAGAAACGCAATTTGATGCTAAGAGTCAACCTCAGCGTTCCTCAGCGTTTCCCTCCGCGTCCTTCTGCGTTAAAAAAAATGACTCAACCAATCCCACCCATCACCCTACCACCACCTGAAAACCCCCTGCTCGAAGGTGAATGGTTACGAGAACGCTTACAAAGGTGGCTAGATACAGAATTTATCCCCGAAGCAGTCAACCAAAATATTGCCCAACGAGCCGCACAGATTTTTGTGCGTCAACGGATGGAAGGAGAAAACGATCTTGGTTCTCTGGTAATTGCCATTGTCACAGAGATGCAGTCCTATGATTTTTCTAATAGCTTCTACGGAGAGTTTGCGATCGCCAACGCCGTCAGCGATCTACTCTTAGAAAGTCTGGGAATTGATAAGTGTTGTGGTCAATAACAGTTAAGAGTTAGAAGTTAAGAGTTAGGAGTTAGGTTTGTCTCCATTAATAACTCATCACTCATAACTCATCACTCATAACTTTTTACCAACTAGACTTAACAACTCCAGGCAAAAGACCCTCATGTGCCCATTCCCGCAGCACGTTCCGAGACAACCCAAAATCGCGGTAAACGCCTCTAGAACGACCAGTCAACCAGCAACGGTTGCGGTGGCGGGTGGGCGCACTATTCCGGGGTAGCTGTTGAATCTTCCGGTGGATTTCTAGCTTATCCAAAGGAGATGCTGCACTTCTGAACTCTTCCAAAAGAGCTTCCCGCTTGTCAGCATACTTTTCTATCAACCTGGTGCGCTTTTTTTCGCGCTCAATCATGCTCTTTTTAGCCATATATTCTCTAACTTAATTTAAAGACACCGTTTTCCATTCTACAATCTCTCCATCAATTCTGGGGTTACTTGTGTCGCTTATCCTACAACCACTGGCTGATTCGCAGCAGGACATAAATCAGCAAGCTCACAAGCAACGCAGATGGGAGAGCGGGCTTTACAAATAGCACGACCATGATAAATTAGCCGAATTGACCAATTTTCCCAATCAGGCTGCGGCAATAAACCCATTAAATCTTGCTCAATCCGAACGGGGTCTGTATGTTCAGTTAAACCCAAACGTCCGCTGAGGCGCTTGACGTGAGTATCTACTGTCACGCCAGCGTTAATGCCATAAGCATGAGCCAAGACTACATTTGCTGTCTTCCGCGCCACACCAGGAAGCTTTAACAACTGTTCCATTTGGTTGGGGACAACAGAGTTAAACTCACTTACAATCATCCGACAGGCGGCTTGAATGTTTTTAGCTTTATTGTGATAAAACCCTGTGGAACGCACCAAACTTTCTAATTCTACCAAGTCAGCGATCGCCAAACTCTCAGCATCAGGAAACTTACCAAATAAAGCTGGTGTCACTTTATTTACCCGCTCATCAGTACACTGAGCCGAGAGAATCGTTGCCACCAAAAGTTGTACTGGCGTTGAGTAGTTCAGAGAGCAAGTAGCATCTGGATAAAGACGCTTCAAACGAGCTAAAATTTCTAGCGATCGCTTCTTTAAAGGTAAAAGTTTCTTTTCCCTACTCCCCACTCCCTACTCCCCACTCCCTATTTTTACTGGAACAATTTTTGTACCCACTCCAATTGACTAGTTAATTGAGTGGTTTCTTTGACAATCAGAAAAATTCCTAAGCCTAAGAGTAACACCAAACCGGTTTGCATTACACCTTCTTGAATCCGGGCGGGTACAGGCTTACCGCGCAAACCTTCAATCAGCAGAAAAGCGAGTTGTCCGCCATCCAGAGCAGGTAAAGGCAAAATATTGATAATAGCCAAGTTAATGCTGATAATCGCCGCAAAAGACAACAGATTTACACTATTATCCTCAGCTAATTTCGCACCTATTTTGACGATATTAACTGGACCAGAGACTTGTCCAGCAGTTTGTTGAAAGTTGGTAATTAACTGACCAAAACCGCTGAGTGTCCCAACAAATAATTGTTGAAATCTATTAGCAGCAAGACCGAAAATTTCAAAAGGACTATTAGGGCGGCGATAAATTGCTGTAGCATTTGGACTGAGTGCCACACCAACTACGCCTTTGCCATCGGCTCCCAGTTTCGGCGTTAATTTCAGGGTTTGTTGTTGTTTCTCACGCAGAATTTTCAGTTCGATTTGCTGATTGGGATGAGTTTGAATTTCTTTTGTCAGCAAAGGAGTTGATTTATCAGAAGCCGGGAGTTCTTGACCGTTAACAGCCAGAATAATATCTCCTTCCCGAATTCCTGCTTGATAGGCAACAGATTCTTGATTAACAGGCTGTACAAGGACACCAGCTTGATAGGTTAATTCCTTGGGAATGCCGACAATACCCAATTGCAGAGCCAACACCAAGTAAGCAAATATTAGATTGGCAATTACTCCGGCACTGATAACTATCGCTCGGTCTAAAACTGGACGGTTACGCAGTAGATTTGGGTCATTGGGTGGAACATCGCTATCGGGGTCATCATCGGGAAAGCCCACAAAGCCGCCCAAGGGAAAAGCGCGGATAGCATATTCGGTTTGTGAACCTTGGTACTTCAAAAGAACTGGGCCAAAACCCAAAGAAAAACGGTTAACGAGAATGCCTTGAGAACGGGCTGCAACAAAATGTCCCAACTCGTGTACCAAGATCAAAACAGCCAAGACTGCGATCGCTGCTAAAACTGACATAGAGTAAATTAGTGAAGATATTAAGCTATAGTTATCTCCATTCTAATTGGGCATTGGGCATTGGGGAGGCAGTGCGGTCTTGGGGTCTCTCCAAGTGGAGCAACTGCTGTCATGGGGCATGGGGCATTGGTAAAAGACTAATGAAAAATTATAAAACTTCACGTCCCAAGTAAGGTTGCAATACTTCTGGTATCTTCACCGTTCCATCAGATTGTTGATAATTTTCCAAAATTGCTGCCATCGTCCTTCCCACCGCCAAACCCGAACCATTCAGAGTGTGTACGAACTGAGTACCTTTCTTCCCCGCCTCTTTGAAGCGAATATCAGCCCGTCGCGCCTGGAAATCTATAGTATTGGAACAGCTAGAAATTTCGCGGTATTTGCCAGAAGAGGGCAACCAAACCTCTAAGTCATAAGTTTTGGTAGAGGCAAATCCCAAATCTCCAGTACTTAAATTTACTACTCGATAAGGCAACCGTAAAGCCTGTAAAATTGCTTCTGCATTCCCCACCAATTTCTCCAGTTCATCAAAAGAGGTGCTGGGTTCGACAAACTTCACCATTTCCACCTTATTAAACTGATGCAGGCGAATTAATCCCCGCATATCGCGCCCATAACTACCAGCTTCGCGGCGAAAACAGGGAGTAAAAGCACAATGGTAAATAGGCAAATCTTCAGCAGCGAGAATTTCACCTCGGTAGAGATTTGTAACTGGAACTTCAGCTGTCGGAATCAGCCACAAGTCATCATCAGCGCATTTAAAGCTTTCTTCCGCAAACTTAGGTAATTGACCGGTCGCCGTCAAAGACTCAGTATTCACTAACAACGGCGGACTGACTTCCACATACCCAGCTTGAGTATGGAGACTCAGCATAAATTGAATTAATGCCCTCTCCAATGCCGCACCAGCGCCTATCAATGTCACAAAGCGACTTTGGGCAACTTTTACAGCTCGTTCGACATTGAGAATACCCAGCTTTTCGCCAATTTCCCAGTGAGGGAGAATATTCGGATTTTGGGGAATGTATTCATCACCCCAACGGCGCACTTCTACATTATCTTCCTCATTCTTACCAAGGGGTGTAGAGTCGCTTGGCAAGTTGGGAAGTGCCAACACAAGTTGGTGAATTTCAGCTTTGAGTTCTTTTTCTTGGGGTTCCAGTTGACTCAACGTCGCTTTAACAGAGTTACCTTCATACCGCAAAGCTTGAATTTCTGGGTCTTGAGGATTAATCCCAGATTTAATTTTCTGCCCGACAATTTTACCAATTTCGTTGCTACGGGCTTGCAGTTGACTACGCGTCCCCTCAAGTTCCCGTTGTTGCCGATCTAACAGTAATATCGGTTCGATGTCGTATTTACCACTACGACTATTCAATCTTTCTTGAACGAATTGCGGATTTTCCCGTATTTGCTTGATATCCAGCACAGATTTTTCTCAGTTTTTAGCCTATTATCTTTTTGTCAATTACAGTTAACACATAAGCATCCAGCATATAGTAATTTCGGTTTGCTGTGACTGGGAAAACAAAGTTTTTTAGAAAAATCAGTCTTAACCTATTATCAAAATTTTACTCTAGCATCACTCCCAGGGCTACGAAAGCAGATAATGCATTCAACCAATCATGGACTAGTATTTGAAGTCACTGTCGTTTCAGCAACCTGAGCTAGAATCTGACCATTGCCATTAGCGTTTTCAGTTGCGGCAAAAGTCTTTTGAGTAATATTCGGTGGTTCCTTCTCGTCTCTATTTTGCCCAGGTGAAGGTAGCCAGTAGGCAAGTACACTTGATAAACCACCCCAGTAAAGCGCAATATTCTTCTCATCCCCTGGTGAACCAAGTTTGAAAATGCACAGTCCCAGTACGATGCTACTAAAGAAAACCTGTACGCCAAATCTCCAAGCTTCTTGATTAAATTTCCGTCCTAGTTGATTTTTCATAGTGTAAGACTTCCAAAAAAGATGTTTATCATCCCTGTGCCACTTTTTAGCAGGATGTTTTTTTCAAATAATCTATAGTTGTCTTCACACCTTGGGCTATATGTTACGGAAAAGTAGAATAGGATTACGCAATTAATTTGCTAAATAAAAAAAGATAAGGGGAAATTATTTACTCTCCCCGACTCCCCACTTGTATTAAGGTCGGTTAATCCGATTGAGTAACCAAAGTGACGCCACCAGCCCTGCAAAGTGCGCTGAGACGGTGTTGGTGTTTGCCTGTACCACAAGCATATCTAGACCGCTAATAATTCGGGTAGGGTCAAAAAATTGGGTAGTTATCGCTTGCGGAGAGATGGATCTTGCTACCAGTGTGCCAACGATCGCTTGCGCCCCCAAAAGAGTCACTAGCGTTCCCCCTAAATTCACCCACACCCCTAAGCGTAATACTTGCACAGTCTCGCTTTTCCGAGGGCGGTTGCTGGGATTGGAAGATTCCAATTGCTTGCCAATTCTAGTGTAACGGTAAGCTAAATAAATCCCCCCACCCAAAACAACCAATCCACAAATTGCTAAAAATACACCAAAGCCAGTCCCAGGATTATTACTAGGACTGCCAGTTTTTTGATTGAAGACGGCGAACAGCAGCACAATTATGCTAGAAACAACGCCTAGCACTAGCTGAATCCAGAAGCTAATCCAACCTGTAAGGCGAAAAGTTTGGGCAATTGCCCTAAGAGTTGAGGAAGATGATGGGGCATCGGGAGTTTGTGACATAGTACCAATGTGCTGCGCTTGATTAAGGGACAAGGGGAAACGGTGACGTGGGGACATAGAGAATTCTTTCCTCGTGTCCTCGCTTTTCCCTATCTTCTTTCTGACTTTTCACGGTATTTAGAAAACCTCTCTTCTATTTCTCTCTGCTTAAAGGAGAGAGACTTTGAATTTTCCCCCCTTCCCGAAGCGGGAAGGGGGTTAGGGGGTTAGGTTTTCGTGGGCTTTTCCACATAACTTGAAAAGTCAGGTTTTTCCCCCGCCTTTGAGTCTTCTTTAGATAAATTTACTATCACACTTGCCACAAGAGACAAGAGATTCTCTTGTCGAGGAAACCAGCAATGGTTGCTACTTAAGTGTTTTCACTGGCGTAGCAGCTTTAACCCAGACATATCCCTTAGCGTAAGCTTTGATAATCCGCACTGGGAAAATTACTGTAAAACAAAGTGTTTATTAACATTTACAGACAAAATAGCATTTTACCTGTAAAATTTCTTCGATGGCATTTTATTGCTTAAGCGGTTCTAACCACTTTGGCATCACTTAACACCAAGATAGTGACTTCGCCACTGTCTGTTCGCTCCTCAACACACTGTATCGAGCTTAGGTAGGGATACATTATTTTGTACCCCTAAAGCTCGCAAACTCTTCCCACAACTTCACAGACGTGGGTGATGATTTGGTGTTTACGCAATGGATATCTAGTCTAAGTAGCTTTATATGTATTACTCACTTAGCAGTAGCACTGTATACTGACTACAAGGATTGTAGACCTTACCCTAAGGTATTTTTTTAGCCATTCACTAACCATGAAACTTGAGGATATATATCAATTTTTTGAGAATCCTCCGCCAACTTACCTTTGTCAGGAACTAGCAGTTTGTTACATACTGTCTGTTTTATTACAAGGTGAATCCTACGGAACCGAGTTGATCGAGCAATTAGAAACTGAGTATCCCATCTATCGGCTTTCAGATACCGTACTTTATAGTGCAATCAAATTTCTGGAAGACCAAGGGGCAATCACTGGATATTGGAAGAAACTCGAAGGACGGGGACGCCCCAGGCGGATGTACCAAGTTTCTCCCGAATGGCAAGTTCAAGCTCAGGATTTAGCTTTTCTGTGGCAACACTACATTAATGGGAGGACAAAGTAATAGGATTTTAGATTTTTGATTGTGGAAGAGTCGCTGGTAATCGCTTTTTGGCGCTCTACTTTGTCGCAATCATTGTTCAAATTGGTATAACGAATAATTGATAATGAATAAGTCTCCTCCAGTCAAACATTAACAATTCGTTATGGATACTGCTATTCTGCCATCTACGTTCCTGCTAACCTTGTTGTTATCGGTTGGGCTGTTTTTCTTTATTCGTGCCTCGACTAAAGACCGCACAGAAATAGTGCAACTGGTATCTGAGCAAGACGAAGTTGCTTTAATGTCTCAATTAAAAGAGTATTTTCGATCGCGGTCTTACCGAGTGGCAGCGGTAGACCGAGAACAAAACCAAGTGACTTTTGAAGGTTTTGTTCGCCCCAGTTGGTTCTTAGCTATATTCCTAACTTTACTCGCAGCTACCGGGATTGTTTGTCTATCTCTGGTTGTATACCTGCTTTTTCCTCGCCTGAGTACCGTCGTTCTGGCTATGGTTATGCTGTCGCCTTTAAGTGGTCTATTTTATTGGAAAAAGTCTGGAAGACTTGAGAAGGTGTCGCTCAAAGTAGAAACAACTCAGAGCGAACAAACCTCCTCAAGTAGGATCACCGTAGTTGCCCATCGAGATGAACTCAGTGAGTTGCAAAGGACTCTACAGCTAAAGCCTGGGAAATAATTGTTGATTTTCGTGACCATCTTTTAACTATGATATGCAGACTTCTGACCTGACCTACTCTTTAGGCAATGGAAAGTAGGAAGGAGGAAATCAAGACTAGTGCTTTGTCAGTTTTCCCCGCGACTTGTGTCGTGGGGAAAAAATTTAAATTCATTAACTTAAATTCATTGACAGAGCTTTCTCAATATCTACGGCATAAGAGCGCAACTTCACTAGCACTTTTAGACGCGCCTGGCTCCATACCAACTCCCTTCTGCATTATCAAAATAGTATCAACCCATGCAATCTAGCGTGGTTTGAGACAGGTTTACTTTCCAACTACCTGGACTAGATTTACTGGCAATCAGCTACAAACTAAAAAAAAATTAAATTTTGCATAAACTTAGCAATTTTGCCAGTTAATGATAGTCAGGAGCCACATTCAATGCCTAAGATGACCATTTATAGGTTCACCTACCAGCTAAAGCAAGAGGTTCCTGACCTGGCGAAGGTTCTAACACCCTCAAACTAGGAAACAAGAAATGGTTTTCCTCTACGTATTGAGCACCAAACAGTCCCTTTTCTGCCCAGAAATAACGATCTGTAGTGTGTTCATTGCGCTTTACGAGTAGCAACGCTGGTGGCAAAATCCCTTCAGCTTGAATGAATCTTCTCGCTGCTGTCACAGGCTTTTCTTCGCCACTTTCGATGCTATATTGAGGCACGTGTTCCAAAATGCGCCGTCCTTCCTGACGACGACGACTCTTCCTTTTGCGTCTCCTTGCCAATCTATTGTCCTCCTCTTTCAAGCTATAGATTGTAGTGATAGCTACAAAATCCGTCGTCATTATATAGGTTCTAGTTCAGAATATCAATAGTTTTTAACCTTTTAATATAAGAAAGTTAATATCTTTGAAGATAGACAAAACAAAATCACCTAAGAATATAATCCCTTAGTAGAAACCATCTCTAAGAAAATTTTAGTTAAGCTTTATTAAATGAGTGAGGTAAAAATTAAGTATCCTCTCTTACATCATGCCTCAAAATCTATAATCTTGAGCAAGAGCTAAAAAATGTTAATGTCTGCCAGTTCCGATTTTCTTGCTCTGTGTCGAGAGCAAATAGCACTGCTAACCCAAGGGCTGGGAGCAACTTTAAGTATTGTGTACTTAACACAAGAATTGGTAGAGACTCCTTCTGGTGATGCAAAACTTATTCCTGTGGTAATTTACCCCGAAACAGCATTATTACCAGGGGAGGAGACTGCTGAAGCGACGGCATACAAGCAACTTCAAGTTGGAAATGTGTTTGTATTACCCAATCATCACCGAAGGTTATTGACAACAGGTTTAGAATCTCCAAATTCGTCACGGGAGTCTGAGATACCAGATGCGTCTCAACCCGATCTAAAAGAGGAATACCTACTTAGTGGCAACCAAATTGTTTTACCTCTGGTCTATGAGGGTGTGATGATGGGGTTACTAGTGACAGGTAGAAAAGATCGGGCATGGAATGAACATGAGCAAAGTCAGATTCAACGGATAGCCCAAACATTAGCGATCGCATGTATTTTAGATCAGAGACGAGCCTGGTTTGAGCAGCAGTTACATGAGCAACAAATTCTTCAAGAAAAACAGCGGGATTTGCTAGATAACCTGTTGCATCAGTTTCGTAACCCATTAACGGCGTTGCGGACTTTTGGCAAACTGCTGTTGAAACGACTACGACCAGCAGACGCTAACCGAGATGTGGCAAATAGTATTGTGCGGGAAAGCGATCGCCTCCAAGAATTGCTGCAACAATTTGAGCAAGTAATTGACTTGACAGAGACAGATTTAGCACCACTTCTGACAGAAGATGAAGTATTTGTAGAAGCAACTATTCAAAAAGACGCGAAGCCGCCGCTATTATTGCCGGGAACGGGAGATAAAGCAGTTGACTGCTCACTTACAGATATATTAGAACCATTATTAATATCAGCCAAAGCGATCGCCCAAGAGCGAAAGCTAAAACTCATAACTGAAATTCAACAAAATTCATCCCTAGTACGTGCCAACGTCAAAGCATTACGAGAGGTGTTAACTAATATTATTGATAATGCTTTGAAATACACTCCCACTGGTGGTAAAATTTTGATTCAGGCGGGGCAAAAAAAAGCGAATTTTCAGGGAATAGTGATTAGTGATAATGGCCCTGGAATTCCACCCCAGGATTTAGAACATCTTGGAGAACGGCATTATCGAGGTGTACAAGCGCAAACAGAAATCCCCGGCACAGGTTTGGGGTTAGCGATCGCTAAACAATTAATAGAGCAAATGCAGGGCGAAATCGAGGTTTTCAGCCCTGCAATCAACTCTAAGCTAACTTCACCCAATGCACCGGGAACTACATTTATTATTTGGTTGCCGGAAGTTGGAAAATAGTTAGGAGTTAGGAGTTTGAAATTAAAAACTGGCTTCAATTCATAACTCCTCACTCATAACTCTTCACTCCTAACTATTTTAGTGAAACCAACAAGTTTTGATTGATTGTCATTTGTAAATCGGTATTTGGGTCAATGGCAATTAAGTCAACACTTTTCTTACCGAAGAACAGACCAATCAATGCACCGATACCAGCGCCACCCAAGACTTCTTCTGTGGCAATGGCGCGATCGCCTGTAACAGCAGATACCGCTGCGGCTGCACCTGCGCCTAATACAGTATTTCTGATAATTGCACCAGTACTAGTACCCTTGTTGACGGTTTCAGTTTTGGTAATCACGTCAGAAGTAGCATTAAGCTGATACTCTTGACCATTGGTCAAAACCAGTTTCTCAGCAACGAATTGAGAACCGCCTGTAGCAGGTTTGAGTTGACCAATAACTTGACTACCAGCAGGAATCACTACAGATCCGTCTTGCGTAACCACGTTTTGGGATACTGTCAATGTCAAGGGCGATGTTTCATCTTTGGTAACGAGAATTTTTTCTGCCTTGTCATACTTCACAGGAATAGCAGTCCCTTGGGGAATTGTGACTGATACAGGTGTTGGGGTAGTAGACCCGACAGCTACAACATAAGGCGAGTTAATTGCTGAGGCTTGATTAGAACTAACTAATGCTTGGTAAATAAAAGCAGCTACCTGGGCGCGAGTTGCAGTTGCAGTTGGATTCAGGAACTTCACATTCGGATAGTTCACCACAATTTGCTTTTCGGTTGCCGCTGCGATCGGGCTACGGGCATAGCTAGCGATGCTAGAGGCATCGTTGAAATATTGCAGAGTGCTTTCAGTATTAGCACTGGGGCTATATTGCAGACCGTTAGCGAGGGAAACTAAAACCTGTTCGCGGGGAATAGCTTGGTTAGGCTCAAAGCGATTACCAGGATATCCTGATAAGAAACCAATGGTATAAGCTTGCTGAATGGCACTCGATGCCCAATAGTTGCTAGGCACATCAGCAAAATTGATTGGCTGCCGTTGCTGCGCTTTTTGGAAAGCTTTATTGACCATCGCGGCAAATTGAGCGCGTGTCACTGGTTCTTCTGGGCGGAAGCTACCATCAGGAAATCCGGCAATTACACCTCGCTGTGACAATTGTTGAATAAATTGTCCTGCCCAATAGTTAGATGAAACATCAGAAAAAGTAGTTTGAGCTAAAGATGGCGAAGCTGTCATGAAAGGCGCTACAGTACCGACTGTGACGCTCAAAGCCATAAGTGCAGCTGTTCTAGATTGCCAACGATTTAAGTTAAACATTATTTTTTACTCCAGTTAAATTAGTTTTTTTACTGTTAATTAATTAGACATTTACTAAAGTCTTAGGTTCCATTTTTTTGTGCTTTTTGTAAAAGCCATTACTTTAGTCATACAGTGACAATCTAAAAATCTCCATCAAACGGAGTAGGTAATAGAAGTAGTATCATTACCCGATTATCTCTTTACAGAATTAAATTAGTATTGGGATAAATGTCGATACTTAGTAAAGACGATACAGAGATAGAGTAGTTGCTGAAAAATGGATTTTTTAGGGTTAAAAATTGAGGCGATCGCACACTATATTTAAAGTGGCGATCGCCTATTGAATAACTATCTAAGTCAAGAGATTCTAATTGTGACCTATACAGGTGTTGAAGTAGTAGACCCAACAACCACTGTATACAACGAATTAATTACTGAGTCTTAACACAACATAAGGCGAGTTAATTGCTGAAGCTTGATTAGAACTGACTAATGCTTGGTAGATAAAAGCTGCTACTTGCGCCCGTGTAGCATTTGCAGTTGGCTTCAGTAACTTCACATCAGGATAGTTCACCACAATTTGCTTTTCAGTGGCGGCTGCGATCGGGCTACGGGCATAGCTAGCGATGTTAGAGGCATCGTTGAAATATTGCAGAGTACTTTTGGTATTGCCGCCAGGAGTATATCCCAAACCGTTAGCGAGGGAAACTAAAACCTGTTCGCGGGGAATCGCTTGGTTAGGCTCAAAGCGATTACCAGGATATCCTGATAAGAAACTAATCGCATAGGCTTGCTGAATGGCACTAGATGCCCAATAGTTATTTGGCACATCAGTAAAATTGATTGTCTGCCGTTGCTGTGCTTTTTGGAAAGCTTTATCGACCATCGCAGCAAATTGAGCGCGTGTCACCGGTTCTTCTGGGCGGAAGCTACCATCAGGAAATCCAGCAATTACACCTCGCTGAGATAATTGCTGAATAAATTGTGCTGCCCAATAGTCAGATGAAACATCAGAAAAAGCAGTTTGAGCTAAAGATAGCGGGGAACATCCCACTTTCGTAAGTTTATCTTGTGAAGGATAAGTCACTGGTTCACAAACAAAACTTGCCAACTTAGGCTCTACATCAGTCCGTGTAGGCGGATTTTGTTTATCTAGTTGCGATTTCCAATCACCAGATATTTTTTCTATAGTGGGATGCTTACTTAAAAACTCTGAGTCTGCAACAATATCGTGAGTCCCCTTAACACTGATCTTAGAACTATTTATGTAGATATTATAATCATAAACAACGTTTGTGTTTTTAGTGTTGTTATTAATATCCTTCCCAGGAAAAGCATAGAGAATGTTCCTGAGAATTCTGACATCAGATGATGTATGAGCAAATATTTGCCCCCCTTTAATTTCTGGACTCTGATTATTTAAAACTGCTGTGTTATTTACAATATCAACATGATCGCTGAAAAAGGCATGAATCCCCGATCCACCATTGTTAAATGCCAGATTATTTTGAACTAAAGTACGTCCTTTATATGCACCCAATTTGGGGTTGCCATCATTTCTTGTACTATCGATAATAATGCCATTACCGTCTGTGATCTTTCCAACTGCAATCCAAGGGATGTACATACGATTGTTGTAAGTTTTGTTGTTGGTAACAAACATCTTGTATCCCTGCTTGTTGTCAAAATTCCAATTGCTCAACATCGAAATGCCACTGCAACCATAAACGCTATACCAGGCATTATTGAACACCACGTTATTATCTACTGTCACATAATCCGACTGAATCGCTGAAATACCTGCTCCTCCGCAGTCATGCACTTTGTTGTTGACAATACGGATGTGATGAACATGACCATTAGTTCGTCCATCCACATTTATACAGTTTCCACTTGTCAGCGGATTTTGTTTGTTAGTCTTCTCACTCATCGCATAATCAAGGGTTATATTGGCATTGTTTCCTACTACTTCCAGCCCATTGATCTCGATATACGAAGCTCCACTTGAAATTAGGATACCGTTCCATGTATTGTGCTGAATTTTTGGGAAATGCCCAGGATACGCTTTATACCTAATCCAGGCATTTGCAGTTCCAGAACGTTTAATACTTATTACACTCCCATCTTTGGGTGAATTTGTGTATACTCCGTTCATAATCAAAACTGTATCACCGGGGTTGGTAAGGTCTGCTGCCTTTTGAATTGTCCTAAAGGCGGATGATGTAGAAAGTCCGCTATTTTTGTCGTTTCCACTACCACTAACATAGTATGTTTTCGGTGTTGAATTCGCGCTGATTAGCTCACGACCGGATAAGCTAATTTCCTTGTTAGCGGAAACCTGACGGACATTTTCAGCTAAAGATACTTTTATCCTTTCTCCCTGAGCCAAAATATTTAATACTATGGGAATTGCCAGATATGCGCTTAAACCGAAACCTTGAAGTACCACAATAGAAGGCTCCTTTATCGTCACTACTTAATAAAAGTACCAGGATATTTCGTAAGTTTGAATACTCTTTTGGATAGAGAATACAATAGAGTCAAATTTACTAGCTATCCCATAGCATACTTAAATAAGTATTCCAATAAATATTGATACTAATTAAGACGATATAGAGGTGAAAGAGTTGCTGCTAAATATAATTTTTTCGGGTTAAAAAATGAAAGCGATCGCACACTATAGTTAAAGTGGCGATCGCTGATAAGGGATGATTAAATTCACAACTGGAATGAAGTTAAATCTAGTAGCGAGAACGTGGTACTAAATTCAAGTTAGAATTTAGTGTAAGCCTTAAATCCTGTGCAGGTCTGATGACAAAAGCATTTACTTCTTTTTTCCTCAATAGTACACTAGCACCCGCACCCGCAGCCGCACCAATAACAGGTTTTAAATCGTCAATTCTGTTGTTACCAGTAATTAGTGAACCTAAAAGACCAGCACCCCCACCAATAGCTGCATCAGTTAAAACCTGACCTGTGCTAGGCCCTTGTGTAACTTTTTGAGTTGTGGTGTATGTCCGAGAAGTTGCATTAATCGACTGACGCTGACCGTTAGAAAATTCTAATTCTTGAGCTACAAACCTTACGCCTTTTCCTTGGTTATCATCTGTATTTCTTGTATCTCTTGAATAACTATCTAAGTCAACAGATTCTAACCGTCCATTAACTTTAGTACCAGCAGGAATTAAGACATTTCTATTTTTGTCGATAATGTCATTGGCTATTCTCAAGGTTATAGATTTACTTTCCCCAGGAGCAATAGTAATTGTCTCTTTTTCGTAGGTGACAGGAAAAGCAACCCCAGAAGGAATGGTCACGTTTCCGTATTGTGCAGTTCTGTTTTGTCCAATGTATTGAGCATTAGCAGGAGCCAAGCTGAATAGGGGGCTAATGGCGCTTGTAGTAACGGCCATTGTCATAAATGCAGCGGTTCCATATTTCCATTGATGTAGGCGAGTCATAAGAGCATTATCCTTTGTGTATGTGATGTATTTAATGACGAGGATTCACTGAGTTTGTTTCTGACTGTTTTTAAACCTGTCTATAGGCGTATTCCGAAGATAAAAGTACTTATATATGATGTGGAGTATCTGCGATCGCAATCACTCTTCAGAATTTTTATCCTGCTAATGTGCGTCACTCCAAATTAGATGCGAGACACTTATAAGACGTAAATGAGTATCATTTTGTTCCAAAATGCTGTTTTACTACTCATGTCCACATATCTAAGCCATTGAATAGAGGCGAATCGGCTGACTGCGAACTCTTACTTTCATTCTAGATTGATTTGCTAGGACTTGGGAAATATTTTCGCTTTTTTAACGAATGATTTACTATCTGTTATATAGGTATTTAAGATTACTGCTGACGCTGTTTAATCTCTGCGATCGGTAATAACAAAGTATCTTCTATTTGCTGTCGCACCTCACGGCTGACATAACAATCGCTATTTAGACAATCTACCAGTAATTTATTGGCATCATGATACTGCTTAAGTAATTCTTTTTGCTTATCGGTGAACTGCCAATCATGACCAATATTACGATGTTTAATCATCACTAATTGTAATTTTTCAGTCCAAGTCTGACTGTTAATTTGCCACCAATGCTTAAATCTCTCCTCGTCAATTTTTGGATCAGGAAGTTGCTCTTGTAGCTCTTGTAGTGTTTGCTCCAACTCAGGCACAAGGGCAAGGTCATGGGCATGCACCAGATCAAGAGCGCATTTATGAGAAAAAGTCAGAGTATTTGAAAGAGCAATGGCACGCTGGTAAGACAAAGCATCTTCCAGTGTATAGCGATAAAGGGAACGCACAAGGGCAAGGGTATGCTCAAGGGCACGAGAAAACGCATCGGTATTAGTATATTTCAGCCGATAATCAAGGGCATTAGCAAGGGCAAATTTCCCGTCATTTGTAAGGTCACGATCAAGCTTAAGATTTCGGTTATCATGAAGGTTAGAAGGAGAAAAAATACGGTTAGTACTTGTGATATGCCAACAGGTAAGGTCAAAATAAAAAGATCGAACTGCTGCTAAATTATAGGGAAACTTAAAAGAAATAGATTTTTGATTTATCCATGTCATAAACTTCTGCAACTTATTATTAATAGCTATAATTCCATCTATTTTCTCTTTTATTAATAGCAATAAATTATCTGCACTTGGTGACATTCCAACTACAAGCAGAAAAACTTCCCGCCAGCTTTTCTCGTTAATGTGGCTAACTAAATTTTGTAAAGCCTCCTCTGAAGACTGTTTCACAAGCACAAAATCTCTAGCAGTAAAATACTCGTGAAATGTCAGATGGGAAAATGAGTAAATTCCTTTAGCCCGTTCTACTAATAACCCATGTTGCGATTCAATGGACTTGAGAACTCTTTCACTGTCCATTTGCAATGCTTCTTGGTCAAGATTAGCATCAGGTAAATTGCGAATATATTCTGTAATATATTGTTCAGCTACTTTCTGCTTAAAGAAATAGTCGCCCTGAGCAAATGTAGTTAGGGCAATTTTGCTGAGTAAATCTTCCTTGCGTTGGACTGATAGTTTTTTATAAACCTGCTCACGCTGAATTCCACGTTTAGCGTCCCATTTTTTCAATAACGCATCTAATCCTTCTTTGTATAATTCAGAACGATTTGCTGGAAAATCCCCTGATTCTTCAAATGCCAAACATAGCAGCGTCAACAGTAATGGACTTGCCGCAAGTTGTTTAATGCGGTTATTTTCTTCGAGACGTTTAATAAAACTCTCTGGTTTGACAGGTTTATCTTTAAACCAGTTAGTTGCAAATGTAGTAATTTGTTCATGTGCAAAATCAGCAACTTCAACCTCTGTAAACTTATCAAAAGTATATTCGTTCGCTGCAATACGGCAAGTAGTTACAAAATAATTTGTATAAAACTTTTGAGGAAATTTTGTCCATAGCCATTTCAGTAATCCACCAGGAAAAGATATATTGTAAATCTTTTGGTATTTATCTGAGTCTTTTTTGAAGTCTTCTGAGTATTTTAAAGAGTCTTTTTTGAACTCTTCAGATAAATAAAAATCGTTAGAAGATTCCCGAATCTGATATATAACTCTACTGTTGTCCTCTTCTCTAACTTCATCTAGTCCATCAAGCAAAACCAATACTCTACCGTGTTTAAATAAATCAGCTACTTGAGTAGTGACTATTCCGCAACTAGAGAATAGCTGACTTATATATTCTAGTAATCCCGGTTTATTTGCAGCTTCAGCAAAATCTTTGAGTGTGATAAAAATTGGCACGCGATTACCTTGAAACTTACCTTCAATACACTGAATTGCTAAATACTTCAAAAATGTGGTTTTACCTGCTCCTGGCTTACCCAAAATCATCAACTTAGGATATTTTTCTACCGCCTCTAGCCCTGGTACTCGTTTTTGAGTAATTCTGCCCAGTCCAAAGCGATCAAAATCTTCGCTAGTACACTGTTGTAATAATTCATCAATTCCTAGTCGTTGTCGTCCAGTGATTTTTTCCAGAATATTGACGCTGGTATAGATGTCATTTAAGCCAATGGGTTGAGTCATATCTAGCACTCGCATTGTGCCGCAGCGCTCTTGAATGAGGGGTTTTATCTTTTCGCGTACTTCGTGGACGATCGCATCAATATCAATGCTGTTGTCTTGATTTACCTCTGCTTCACTGGCTGGTTCAGCGACTATTTCTTCCCACTCTAGGTCTAGCCTGTCGCAAATCTCGACAAAGAGATTGCGGTCAACAGGTTTACCTGTAAAAAATTTTCCGATCGGCTGGCGAGTTACTTCTAACTCTTCAGCTAATGCCTTTTGAGTTAAAGAATAACGAATTAAAGCTTTTTTTGCTTTTTGGATACCTTCTAGAGAACTGCAAAGCGATCGCCCGGACATAAGCTAACCATTAGACTTTTGCTGATTCTAACTACCAATTTGGCAATTCATCCTCATCGCATACACAACTCACTCATATCTCAAACCTGTATTTAAGCCTAGAACAAACACTCACCTGTCAAAGTATGGATGTAATGATTCAAACCATTTAGGAGGGAGTCGATGTTATCCAAGAAATTTCCTTTAAGAGATGAAGTGCTGGCTGTCGTAACGCTAATTATGGTGATTGGTTCTCTCACTCTTGCTGTTATAGATGAGAAGAGTCGCCCTCCATTTCTAGATTTAACCAAATTTGCTGTCGGTACATACATTGGATTGCTGATACCTCGGTCAAAGTCAAGCGATGTCTAGGACGGGTTACGCCTACGCAACTAGCCAATGACAAATTAGATAAGAAAGATCCCGACTGATTTTAAAAGTTAGGGATCTGTAACTTTCAATTCTCACAAATCCCATAAGAATGTTTTCTTCTCAGACAACAGCAAGAAATAACAAAAGCCTCCTGGAGAGTTTCATTTTTCTCCGAAGACAGTAAAACTTTTTCATGCAACAAGAAAAATTCACTCATCATATTGTAAATTTTTGTAAATTTGATGTCTTCAAGACTAGAAACCTGATATCTAGATAGCTAAACTAACAAACAGTGCATCTGTACTGTTAATTATTAAAAGTAGATGTGGCGCTATAGCGTGAATGATCCCAGTACAACTTATCCTCAAAAACTTCCTCAGTTACCGTGATGCAACTTTAGATTTTGGTGGTTTGCATACGGCTTGTATTTGTGGTTCCAATGGTGCGGGTAAATCTTCTCTTTTAGAAGCAATCACTTGGGCAATTTGGGGTGAAAGCCGTGCCACTGCTGAAGATGATGTCATCTATTCTGGTGCGAAAGAAGTTCGGGTTGATTTTACTTTCCAAAGTAACCAGCAAAAATATCGGGTGATTCGCACCCGAATTCGGGGAGGTACTAGTGTCCTTGAATTTCAAATAGAAATACCATCTGGGTTTCGCTCACTCACTGGCAAAGGAGTAAGAGCAACCCAAGATTTGATTTTAGAACACATCAAGCTCGATTACGATACATTTATTAATTCTGCCTACTTACGTCAAGGTCGTGCAGATGAATTCATGCTCAAGCGTCCCACAGAACGCAAAGAAATTTTAGCAGAGTTGTTGAAACTCAATCAGTATGATGATTTAGAAGAACGGGCTAAAGAATCTTCTCGCCAATTTAAAGCAAGGGCAGTAGAGTTAGAGCGTTCTTTGGAGTCGATAAAAGTTCAGCTGCAACAACGCGAAATCACCCAAGCGCAAAGAGTGGAGTTAGAAGCCGAACTCAACCAACTGCAACAGGTACAAGCTTTTGATAATATCCAATTGCAAAGTTTGCAAGTTGTCCAGCACCAGCGCCAAAATTGGGAACAACAACTCAATTTTGTAAAACAGCAATACCAAAATCTTACCCAAGACTGCGATCGCCTCCAACAAGAACAATCAGCTATTGGCTCTCAGCTATCAGATTTAGAAAAAATATTACACCAAGAAGCTGAGATTAAGGCTGGATACGCCCAATATCAAAGTCTACAATCTCAAGAAGAAGGTTTTGCTGTCAAATTTGAAGAATACACCCGCGCCCAACAGAATCGCCAACAAAAGCAACAACAGCTTACCAAACAAATTCACGAAATCGAACGGCAACTACAACAAGCCCAAGCGCAGCTAGAAGCTTTGCAGCAACAAGAGCGAGACATTCAACAAACTCTGACTAAATCAGGTGAAGTAGAAGCCGCTTTGTCACAACTAGCCGCAGCCCGTCACCATGTTGCTCGTTTAGATCAACTGCAAATGCAAGTGACTCCCCTGTTGCAACAACGAGCAACTTTACAAAGCCAACTCGATCGCACTCATGCTGGTTTAGTAGCGCGACTCGAACAACTCCAAAGTACTGAGAACCAATTGCAACGCCAGCACCGCCGCCAACCGCAACTGCAACAAGCGGTGATGGATGTAGCAATTCAGATTGAGGAACTGGAGAAAAAGCGGGTTTATCTACAACGAGTGCAAGAAAAAGGGCAAGAAAGGCGGCACTTTATCGAACGTCTGCAAGCTCATCAACGGGATTATGAAAAACTGCTGGGGGAATTAGAGCAGAAATTGCTTATGCTCCAAAATCCTGAAGCACTTTGTCCATTATGTGAGCGTCCTTTAGACGAACATCACTGGAGTCGAGTGGTGGAAAAAACCCAAAGTGAGTTAGAGGATACTCAAGGGCAGTTTTGGGTAGTCAGAGAACAAATGGCTGTGTCTGACCGAGAAATTCAGGTACTTAGACAGGAATATCGCGATATATCCCAACAATTGGCTGGCTATGATGGTTTACGCGAACAACGGGGACAGTTGGCAGCCCAGTTAGAAGCAACAACTGATGTGCAACAACAGTTACAACAAATTGCTGCTGAAAAACAACATTTAGAGCGATCGCTCCAAGCTGGTGATTACGCTCCCGATAAACAAGCGGAACTCCGACAGCTAGACCAATATCTGCAACAAGCTAATTATAATGAACAAGACCACGCCCTGGCGCGGAGCGAAGTTGAGCGGTGGCGCTGGGCAGAAATTAAACAAGGGCAAATTAAAGATGCGACTAAGCGACAAGCGCAACTATTAGCCCGAAAACCAGAATTACAAGCTAGTATTACTCAATTACAAGCCAGAATCCAGCAAGATCAGATTGATTCTGAATGTGCTAAACAAATCGCCGCTCTTGAGCGTCACATTACCGAAATTGGCTACAGTTCTGAGCAACACAATAATTTGCGTATAGCTGCAAAGAAAGCTCAATCCTGGCATTTGCGGTATCAACAACTGCTATCAGCCCAGCAGCAATATCCGCAACTCCAGACGAGATTGCAAGAGTTAGAGGAATCCAAAAGCGCCAGATTAACCGAGCGGCAAAAACTCGGCGGCCAAATTGAAAGCATTATTCAACAATTACAAGCGACAGCTAACCCATCTGCCCAAATTCAAGCTTTAGAGCAGCAGTTAGCAATCCGCAGACGGCAACTCGATGAGCAAATTACAAAGTTGGGGCGTTTGGAACAGCTGGCGCATCAATTGGAAACGCTACAAATTCAGTATGAAGAACAGCAGCAGCAATTACAAGCTTGCAAGCAGGAATATCGTGTTTATCAGGAATTAGCGCAAGCTTTTGGTAAAAATGGTATCCAAGCACTGATGATTGAGAATGTGTTACCGCAACTGGAAGCCGAAACAAATCAACTACTTTCGCGGTTGAGTGGCAATCAGTTTCATGTACAATTTATTACTCAAAAAGCTGGGCGTAGTGCTAAATCAACTAAGAAAAATGCCAAGCTGATAGACACTCTAGATATTTTAATCGCCGATTCTAGAGGAACACGAGCTTATGAAACTTACTCTGGCGGCGAAGCCTTTAGAATTAACTTTGCCATCCGTTTGGCTTTAGCGAAATTATTAGCGCAACGGGCGGGGGCGGCGTTGCAATTGTTGATTGTGGATGAAGGTTTTGGTACACAAGATGCTGAAGGATGCGATCGCTTGATTGCCGCGATTAATGCGATCGCTTCTGATTTTGCCTGCATCCTCACTGTCACTCACATGCCCCACCTCAAAGAAGCCTTCCAAGCCAGGATTGAAGTCAATAAGACTCAAGAAGGTTCACAGTTGAGTTTGTCAATTTAACCAAATCTTCCCAGTCCCCAGTTCCCAATCCCCAATTCAATTGAATTTTACCCGTGCATCAAGACCTAATGAGCGGAGCTTTTTCGTTAGCGTTTCTGCTTGGGTGCGATCGCTAAATGCTCCAGCATTCACATAATCCCCTAGACCAGATTGCTCTGCTATAGCACCGGGTATATATTGTTGCACTTTACTTAGAGTATCATTATTGGAAATTGGAATTATGACTCTGTAAGGATTATTAGCAACTAAGGTGTTGCCATTGGTAACAGGCACTACATATTCATTGGCAGGAGGTAATACATAGCGATTATTTTCAGTATAATTAGCTGCATTTGAGTTATTCAAACCTAATGCTTCCCAAGTTTGCCAATCTACATTTCCAGTCGAATTCAGTCTAGAAGATTGCTGGAATGCAATCACAGATTGTCTGGTGTAATCGTTAAAAAGTCCATCAGGGTTGGTATTAGAGAAACCCAACTGTGACAAACGCTCTTGAACTAATCTGACATTTTCTCCGCGATCGCCTAAAGTTAGATAATCTCTGCCCGATTGTTGAGTACCACCTGTGGAGGCTCTACGTACTGAGTCTAATACTTGGGCATTGGCGATGCCATCAACAGGTAAACGGTTATTTCGCTGGAATGCAATTACAGCTTCTCTAGTCATTGGGCCAACATTCCCAGTGGCATCAGCATTTAAATAACCTAACTGCCGTAAATGCACTTGGAGTTCTCTCACTTGTTGAGTAGAGAGACTTGATCTAGCTGGAGTTGGAGAGGAACCCGCTAATGCGTTCCAAGTTTGTCGGTTGACAATGCCGCTAGCAGGTATGCGATAATTCCGCTGAAATGCAATTACAGCATCTTTAGTAATTCGTCCAAAATTTCCGGTGGGATTAGCATTAAAGTAGCCTAACTGCCGTAGACGCTGTTGCAATCTTGTCACGGCTGCACCAGTTTTACCTTGAGAGAGAGTAGGATATTGACCAACTGGCGATGCCTGGATTGGGCTGCGCCTAACTAATGTGCTATTAGAAGTTCGACTCTGGCATGCTCGTTGCAAGGCTTGTTGAGTACTAATACCCACAACTCCATCAGCAGTTATTCTATTGGCTTGCTGAAATTTGATCACAGCATTTTGAGTCAAGCTAGCAAACTTGCCACTTACCGGGCCGTTAAAGTAGCCTAATTTTTTTAAACACCTCTGGCTGCTGCTAACTTCAGGCCCATTACTTCCTATTTTCTGAAGTGCTAAAGCTTGCCCAGCAATACTCAGAAGCCCCGTAATCAGTGCCACAGATAAAAGACGCATCGCCGCACTGCTAGATAACTTTTTCCAATTCAAAAATTTGAAATTAGCTACGGTAGGAACAACCTTGACGCTTTCAGATGCCTCATATTCCAAGGCGATCTCAGTTAAATAGCTATCTAACCCTGTTTTCACTTGCTTTTTTCAAGTCATGGCTAAACAAAATTATACCGCCTTCTCTGTATTATGCTTGTTTTTAGTATGATTCTTTACAATAAAATCCCCAAGTTAATTATGATACACAAACTTCTGTAAAGTCCAGAAAAGGCGTAGGGACAATACCCTGCGCGAAGCCGCTCCGCATCTACATGAATTGTCCCTACAAAGGGTTTCAGGTAATGCATATTTAATTTTCACTCATATATCTATTGTCCATCAACTTTTCCATCAACTTTTTCAGTATTACCTGCTTTTACCCAACCTTCTTGTTCGCTACCTTCCAAACGGATCTTTTGCCAGGATTTATCGTCGCTTTCTTCCAAAATAATAATTTTTTGATTAAAACCAACCCCACCAATACGTTCAGCTTCTTGATTTGGTTGCGATCGCAAACTCAAACCTTCAGCCCAACTCACACGCCCTCGGTAAGCTCCTGCTGGCAATGGTTTTGGTGATGGAGTAGCCTTTGGTGATTCTGTGGGAGTAGAGGTTGGACTTGGAGACGATTGAGCTTGATTCCCAGGTGTTAGGGTGGGTTTACCTCCTCTAGGCTCAGTTGCTTTTGGAGCTTGAGCTTTCACCGAGGGACTATCGTTAGAAAAAACGGGTTTGGCAGGGGGTACACCGGTGCGATTCATGAAGTAGAGTGCAACTGCAACGCCGCTACCGATTAACACAGCGATCGCTAAGAAAAATCCCAATATAAACTTTGTTAAGCCAGACAACATAATTAAAACCTGATTATCAATAGTTAAGGGTGAAGGAGAGCCAGTTATCTGTGTATTTTCCTCCCATTGAGAGGAGTGGCGTTAAACTAGCTCTCAAGGGTTACAGCAAGTAACCCAGCCGATAAGAATCAATAGTCCATAATAATTCATCATTAACTATTGGCTATAGGCTTTTGACTAACTCATTATTGTAGCTATGGCTGAATAGACATCGACCAAATGTAAAAGGGACTGGGGACTGGGGACTGGGGATTAGGGATTAGGTGCCAAACCCTTAAAATTATGGTGGGGGCTTTTACGCACCACCATAATTTTAAAAAACTTTTTCCCAGTACCGAACTTTCGTCTATCACGTAGTACGTCGGAGGCGTTCGCTTAAAGGACTGTGTTTCGATGCTAAACGCGCTCTCCCAGCCGCCGCCCATTCTTGGAGTTGCTGAATTTGCTCTACAGCAGTTCGCGCCAAGGGTATGATCTGACTTGCTGCTTCTAAAATATCGTCGTTAGCAAAGTCGCGGTTTTGGCTAAATCCAATATGCATCGCTTCGATTAAAGTTTGCTCAATCTCTGCCCCAGAAAAATCAGGCGTTTCATAAGCTAGCCTGTCGATGTCATAACTTTTCAAGTTATGGGGACGCAATCGGGATAAATGAACATCGTAAATTGCTTTTCTCTCTTCTTGAGTGGGCAAACCCACAAAGAAAATTTCATCAAATCGCCCCTTACGGAGCATTTCCGGCGGTAAAGCTTGAATGTCATTGGCAGTGGCGACGACAAACACAGGTGAGCTTTTTTCGGCTAGCCAGTTAATAAAAGTGCCAAACACACGGCTAGCTGTTCCGGCATCCCCTTTACTACCAAGTCCGGCAAAAGCTTTATCTATTTCATCAATCCACAAAATACAGGGGGCGAGGGCTTCAGCTACTTGGATCATTTGCCGAGTCCGAGATTCTGATTCACCCACCAAACCACCAAATAATCTGCCCACATCCAGACGTAGTAAGGGTAAATGCCAGTGATGAGCGATCGCTTTTGCTGTTAACGATTTACCAGTTCCCTGAATACCCACCAACATTAAACCACGGGGGTGCGGTAATCCGTACTGTCGCGCCTTATCAGTAAATGAGCCTCCCCGGCGAATCAGCCAGTCTTTCAAGTTATCGAGTCCGCCGATATCAGAAATTTGCTCAGTGGCGGGGTAGAAGTCCAAGATTTGGGTTTGGCGGATAGTTTGGCGCTTTTCTTCCAAAACCAGATCCACGTCTTCTGGTTGCAATTCTCCGTGGGTGGCGATCGCTTTTGCTAAAACTCGGCGAATCCGTTCCATTGAAAGCCCTTGACAAGAGCGTACTAAGTCATCTAAAACTTTGCCAGAAAGGGAGTTACTAGTACTTTGCAGTAAGCGTTCCACCTCAGTTTTAATTTCTGGGGCGGCGGGTAAGGGAAACTCGACGACTGTCAGCACTTCCGTTAAGTCGTCAGGGATGGCGATGCGTGGTGATAGTAGGACAATATTTTTTGGTTGCGACTTGAGGAGTCGGGACAGGTTGCGGAGTTTGCGAGCGATCGCTACATCATCTAAAAAGCGATGATAATCTCGGAGAATCAATACCGCAGGTGCCGAAGCTGGTAATTTTTCGATAAATTCTAAAGCTTGCAACGGGTTACGCCGCCCAAAGCCAACATCATTGGGGTTTCCCTGGTACCCATCGACAAAATCCCAAGTATACACTGGGCGATTACCCTGGTTGGTTGCTTCTTCTCGGATAGCTGCTTCTACCCGTTCCTCCTCATAAGTGGGAATATAAATTAAAGGATAGCGGGCGCGTAGCAGCAGTTTAAACTCTTCACGGAAGTTCATATTTAGCTGTGGTTATTAGTTCTTCTCTCATTGTTCAGGTTTGTATCACCTATCACAACTAAAAAACCAACATCTACCAGTTCTATAGCAGTTGCCAGTGCGATCGCTCTATGTGAGATATTCCTCAAGGGTGAGCGATCGCTCGGTTGTGGTAATTGGGATTAGATAATCAGTATAAAAATAACTACTGACTTTTATGTAAAAAATTTCCTAATTCTTTAGCCAATTCAGACAAGAAATCAGGTTTATTCTCAACTAGCCATTCTGTAAGCTTTTTAGAGTGTTTAGTCTTTCTAAATTCCAATTTATTCTCACCGAATTCTTGAAATATACTTGAAAGTATCTTTGCACCGTGAATCTTAGATAACCAATTATTATCTGAAACTTCTTCTCTTTTTCCACCTTGAGGCAGATAGGATTTTTCCTGTTCTACCTGTTTGATTTTGTCAAGATATTCCTGAACCTGAGTAAGTCTGATAGGCGTTTCTAGCCATGTAGCTTCTTCATTAATTATCTCTGATATAGCTTGAGCATCAAGTAGATAATTCTCATACATACGCCGAGAGAGAAATTCAACAGGCTTTGTACTTATTTCTCGCAAAACCTGCTTATTTTCTTCAGTCTTCTTCTCACTATCCAATAAGAATCCAATGGCAGGTGGAAATAGGTTTGCTCCCTCACTCAGCTTGTTATAAATATCAAATATAATCTTAGCGCGTGTTCCTTCTAAATCACCTGTATTCTTAACAGCAAGAATTTTAGTGCCATTTAATTGTCTATTTGCAACTTTCTCCAATATCAGTGGAAAACATTTCTCCTCAGTTTGTCCTTCCACCCAGAGAATATTATCAGCACCAAAAACGTCGGACAACCTAACTCCCAGTTCAGTTAAAATTTCATTTTGTGACTCTATCTCTTTTGTATTTATTACTGATGCAGTTGTTTGACAATCTTGATATTGGAGCTTGATAATAGTAGATGGATTCGCAGATGCGATAATTTCTGGCGAATGAGTAGCAATAATATATTGGTGCTGTGGAAATTGTTTAAGAGTTTCTATAAGTTTTTTTGCTGCTCCTGGATGTAAAAATGATTGTGGTTCATCAATAATGATAGTGCGTGGATCTTCAGAGGTAATCAAAATGCATAAAATTACCAGAACTTGACTTACTCCAGTTCCACATGATTCAAGTGGGAATGATAAGTCATCTCTTTCACTCTTAGGATCTATTGTCCATATCATGATTTCAACTATTGAATCATCTTTCTGTCGAACAGAAACAGCTTTTATTTGTGGCAAAATACTCGAAACGGAATCATTAAACCTTCTAAAACGTTCTGGATTTCCTCCTTGTAATATGCTGAGAACCTCAGCCAGGTTAGACATATCTGATTTTAGTTCAGGGTTATTTTGAAAACTGCAACTTCCTATGATTAAACGTTCAGCTTTAAATCGGTATATTTTTTGTACGAAATAATTAATAATTTTAAACCCAATACTTCCATTAATATCTGCCTCGTAATAATTATAAGTACCATCATCATATTCAAAACCACTATGGTTTATATCAAGGTTTAGTTTTTTATTAATATCATATTTAAGCTGATAAAATATGTCCTTATACTCTTCCAATGAACTATTAGGCAAATATGATAATCGGTGATTAAATGTTAACAAATTTTCTAGACTGCTATTATCTATTTTAAAAGCAGGAGCTATAGATAATTTTATTTCTATAGGCTCAGGATTATCTAAAAAATCTCTAAATATTTCAAAATTATGCCTTAATGAAATCTCATGACGTTCGCGTGGATTATCTTCGTCATTAAAGTATATTTCTGGTGATGCATGAATTCCAACTGGAGACGTACTTTGTTGTATGAAAGACCGTAATTCTTTTTTTTCTAAGGTTAAATAAACCTCAATTATTGATTGCTCCTTTATTATTGAGGATTTATCTGGTAACGTTTCTAAACTTAAATGTGGTTGGTTATCAAAATTTAGTGTAAGTGCTTCAAGTAAAGAAGTTTTCCCTGAATTATTTTGTCCAACAATTATATTGATCCCTGGAGTAAATTCTATTACACCAGAATCGAGATATGACTTGTAATTAAATACTTTAAGCTTGGAAATAAACATTTTGTATCAATTATCTTATGAATGCATTTTAGGATTTTACAATATTAAAAATTTCTTTTATAAAAAAATATTTAGATATACCAAATTTTATGCGAAAAAATTAGAAACCCGACTTCTTCAAGAAATCGGGTTCTATATAAATCTCATAAATTAACTGAGAAAAGTACTAGATTACGTTACTGTCCGGGAAGTTGCTTTTTCAAAGCTTCCAGAGAAGCCCAACGGTTATCAACCGGAGTTTCAGGACTATCAGAACTATCAACAGTACTACTTACAGGAATACCTGGACAATTGCGATCGCATAGTTGCCGTTGTGGTACTGCCAAGCACATCTGCTCATACAGCCATTCGTTGGGATAAAAATAACCATCGGGCGGTAAACTTTCCAGCAACTCTTCCATAACCACTTCCCTTTCTAAGGGTAAGTCATTTGCCTGATTTGCAGTTTCGTCTAACCAGATGATTTCTTTCGTATCAAGCCCTAAACGTCGATTGTATTGCTGCAAACAGCGGTTGCAGGTACAAGTAATAATTGTTTCTGCCTGACTAGACACTTGCAAGTAATTACCATGATGCTGCACGCGCACGTGGCCGCGAACTGGCGTCAAGGTTTCCAGACCAGGCAGAAATTCATTAACCTGAACTTCCTCTGTCCGCTCCGGGGCTTGAGTTAGCTGCGGAATATAAATTGCGTCCATAGGATTCGTGAGATATCCTCACTAAAATTTATCTTCATTATCAGCAATTATACTGATAATACATCTTTATTTTATCTCTTAAGAACAAGAGAAATTTTGAAATTATATAGTTATGAGTTTTCAATTAACTCATAACTCTGACAATTTTAGATTTTGGTTCGCACCTTTGGTGCGCTTACAGCGCAACTTGGATTTTGGATTGAATAAAAAATCTAAAATCTAAAATCTAAAATCCAAAATTGAACGACTCCTAACCCTCAACTCCTTCCAAGGAAGCTGGACGGACAACCAGATGACGATGCGGTTCTTTACCCCGACTGAAGGTTTCCAAATCTCCAAATTCCTTCAAGAAGGTATGGACTTGGCGACGTTCAGCAGAACTAAGAGATTTGATTTCCACTTCTCTACCAGAAAAGCGCACTTCATCGGCTGCTGCTTCTGCTAATGCGCGAATTTCGGCTTCTCTTTTGACGCGGTAGCCATTCAACTCAATGGTGTAAGAGGCTTGTTCCTCTGGGGGTTGACTGAGGTTTAGAACCGAATTTGCTAGATACTGAATCGCATCTAGTACAGAACCATCAGCACCAATTAATACCTGGATTTGTTCTGAGGTTAAATTAGTTTGGTCAATTGTCAACCAGTAGTTATCTGGTTCTGGGGAATCGCCATCTTGAGATTGGGCAGTTTCTAAATGACCCTGAATCTCAGATGGTATTCCAGTGAGTTCTAGCAGTGTTTTTAACCACTGCTGACCTCGCTGCATCGAAATGTTGCTCATGATCCCCCTGTAGCCTTTTTCTTGGCACTTTTTGGTTCAAATGGGAGTGCCTTTTGTTCTGTAACTGCGACTTCTTTCTCCTGGGTTTCCACGATTTTTTGCAGTTCTTCTGGTAGAGGCTCGCGGGAGAGAAGATAAGTTTGTGCGGTTTGGAATATATTACCAATCACCATATACATCAGCACTCCAGCCGGCAGGGGGAAGAATAAAAACATCCCAGAAAAGATGACGGGAGTGATTTTGTTAACTGTATCCTGCTGCGGATTGCCACCACTGGAATTTTGCCCAGAAAGCATTTGGCTAACATAAAGGCTGATTCCAAAAAAGACAATCATGGCGACGATATCCCAGTGGATTGTACCGTCTGGATCTTGTGCGCCAACCCTGCCTAAGGCATCAATGAATAGAAAGCCTTTTTCTGCTGCTAGTCCGGGAATTGTTCCTTGAATGCTAACTTCTCCCGGTTGCAAGGCTTCTACATTGCCCTGGGCATCAATTTTTATCTTATCTTCACCTTTGGTAATTTTCCAATCAGGAATCAGCTTATTTTCTGGGTGTTCTGCTAAAAGCACCTGAAATGGTTTGCCTTCAGTAGTCTGATACTGTATCTTGGTTTGCTCTCCCACCGCTAGTTTGGTACCGCTGGGAATGATGGCAGCTACTTTAACGTGTTCCCCATCGGCAACGTAAATATTTTGAGGAGCAGTAGCAAAGGCTTGCGGTTGAATTTGTTCGATTTGTTCTGCGGGAACAATTTGCAGGTTAACGCTGTAGCTTGCACTTGCAAAAGGTGAACCCCGCAAAGTGGCAAACAGCGCTAATAAGACTGGCATTTGTACTAGTAATGGAAAACAGCCTGCCAAGGGGTTGCCAAATTCTTTTTGAACATTGACCATTTCCTCCTGCTGCTTTTGCGGTTCATCCTTATAGCGCTCTTTGATTTCTGCCATCCGCTTCTGCATCAGAGGTTGTACAATTCGCATCTTCCGCATGTTGCGAATTGAGCCAGCACTCAGGGGATAGAGCGCGAAGCGGACTATCAAGGTCAAAGCAACGATCGCTAATCCGTAGCTAGGCACTATACCATAGAAAAAATCTATGATTGGCAGCATCACGTTGTTCGAGAGAAAGCCGATACCAAAATCCATTATTCTGAATTCAACCTGAGGTACTGTAAACTGAATCTAATTTATCTAAATACATGATTTGTCGGCGACTATCTTTCGCTACGGATAGCCGCACATTCCAAATAGGGGAGTAGGGAGTGGGGAGTGGGGAGTGGTATGAAGTTTTTAGTAATTGAGAAGTTCGGAATTTTAGATTTGAGATGAGTAAATTTTGCATTCACTATTCCCTACTCCTTACTCCCTACTCCCCATTCCCCACTCTCATCACTTGTTGGCAGCGGCGACATATTCGGGATTTTTGGCGGCAATTCTTTCATTGATGTAGTCATAGACTTCCCGAAAATTGGGAACTGCACGTAATTCGAGACGACTGCCATTTTTTAGGGTGATGGCCATATCTCCCCAAAAGCCAAGGCCACGGGGGACTTTGACAATTTTGACAATTTCTGAATAAATTACGTCAGTGCGATCGCGCCCTTGCCAACCTCCAATCACCGTAATTCGGCGATCGGTAATGCGAAAACGCAGCCACAATGCCCTGACAATTGCCCCGACTGTTAATGGTATGCCAACAACAGTTAGACCAATCAACAGGTTGATAATTAAATCCCCAACGTGGGGGCCACCTTCATAATAAACATCTTCACGAATTCCCATCGAACACCTCAGCTTGTGCCAACAACTGCTCTAATTCTTGCAGAAATTGTGGGCTTACGCACTTAGATTCTGCTGCTGTGGGTTTGACAATGACCACTAGCCGCCATCCCGGTGATAATTTTGGTAGTAAATTGTGTAAGGCAGCAGTAATTTGCCGCTTGATTCGGTTGCGAACTACTGCCCTTTTGCTGACTTTTGTGCTTATGGAAATTCCAATCCGCGTGCTGGCAAAATGTGCTGAGTCAGTTGCTTGTGTAGTCTGAGTGGCAGTGTCTAATGCAGGTTTGATTGAATGCAGCGGTTTTAAGGCTCTTAATGTTAAATAAGAGCCATGACGCCGAATTCCTTCCCGGAAAACTGCCTGGAAATCCTTTCGGGATTTTAGCCGATTTGCTTTGGGCAAAGCCACAGATGCTCTTTTAGCTTGATATTCCCTAAACGCTCAAACGGTGACGCCCTTTTCTTCTTCTGGCGCTAATCACGTTTCTGCCGTCTGGTGTCCGCATCCTAGCGCGAAAACCAGAGGTTCTTTTTCTCTTACGGCTAGTACCGCCCAGTGTTCTTTTCATACTGTTCTCCTCTTAGGTGATTTTTATAAAAACTCACAATCTCTAATTGTATCACTTTTTTAGGTAATTGGGAATTGGGGATGGGGCATTGAGAAGAGGCAGAGGGGGGGGGTGCTGCTCTTGCTGAGGGGAAAACTCTTCTTCCCTGCTCTCTGCTCCCTGCTCCCTGCTCCCTGCTCCCTGCCCCCTTGCCTCTTCCCTGCTCCTAACTGATGCTCACAATCCATGTTCCCAGATAACGCAGCAGTGGTACATCGCCAGGGGAGAGGACTTGACAGTTAAAATAGTAAACTCCACCGAAGGGTGGGTTTTGTACGTTAGATAAGACTACCTCAACCTTACTACCTGCTGGCACCGGCTCTTCGGGAAAAATATTAATCAGCTTACCTTCTTTGTCCCACTTGACTTCCGAAAGCTTAACGGCTTTGTCTTTGACTCGGACTTCAATGTTTTTCGGGTCAAAAATTCCTTTGTAATAATCAGGGTAGGTAATGGCAAATTGACCAACTGCCAATTTCATTTTTTGGGCTGGAATCCTCAATATGTATCGATCCCAACCATTAGCTTGTCCACCAAAATCTAACCGAAAAGGCAGCTGATTCTCGCCTTTGATGCCGCTAAACAGCGTTAATCCAGGTAAACTTTGCGCCCAAGTCAGGGCTGGTAATCCAGTAACCAAAAAGCTAGTCACGGCTAAAGCAGAAAGTAAACGTCGCATAATCAGGCTTCCTCTTACCAAAAGATAAATCTGTTATCTAAAATAACTGTGTGTTAGTATTCTTTACTAAACTTTACTACTGACTTCCTGACAATGGACGTTTAATTGTGATAAAAAGTGCCATTTCCCCCAAAGTTTGGTTGATAGTAAAATTACTTAGTATTAGATTGGACATAGGATATTAAATTTACTTCATTCCCTTGTAAAGTCTTGATTTGATTAATTTAGTTGGTCAAATTTGAACTAGATAGAAACACAGTTGGGATTAGATTGTATTTCTAAATATGTATAAGTGTATCTAAATTTGATAATTTTGTTATAAAAATTGAGCCGCGCCATCAGCGATCGCCAGTTAAGTTGAGATAGATTGATTAAAATAAGTTGGAATGAAAGTCGTAATCATTAAAATTTGATTGGGAAATTATCAAGCTTTCAAAATTCGGTCAATATTACTCTATAAGAAAGGAATACCAAAATTTCTCAATCCCGAAAACAAGCTGAAGATAAAGATGCAAAATTTGGGAATCAATTTAGGATGTGCAATACGTAACCCTGTTTGCAACTATCTGAAAATATGACATCTGCAAGCGGCAAAGTGAGGCTTTGCCTAAAGAGCTAAGAGTGGGAGAGGAAAAATTCAAGGTTCAATCTACAAGTAAAATTCATGGCTGATATTGCTGCCTAAGTACTATGAGCGCAAGACACCCATCGTCTAGACAATCGCTTACTTAGCAGAGATTAAGTATTTATCTTCAGGAGATTTCATGAGAATAGCTGTTGCTAAAGAAATTGAAGTTTGTGAACGTCGTGTGGCATTAATTCCTGACACCGTTGCCCGATTGGTAAAACAAGGTTTGGAAGTGTGGGTAGAAACAGGTGCAGGAGAGCGATCATTTTTCAGCGATCCTGACTATGAAGCAGCAGGAGCTACAATCATCAGCGATACTGCCAAATTATGGGGCGAAACAGATATCTTACTGAAAGTCAGTCCACCGCAAGAACGAGAAAATGGACGCTCAGAAATTGACTTGTTAAAGGAAGGGGCTGTATTAGTCAGTTTCCTCAATCCGTTAGGGAATCCGGTTGTGGCGCAGCAATTGGCAAATCGGAAAGTCACAGCCTTGAGTATGGAGATGATCCCTCGTACCACCAGGGCGCAAAGTATGGATGCTTTGTCTTCGCAAGCTTCATTAGCAGGTTACAAGGCAGTATTAATTGCCGCAGCTGCATTACCGAAATATTTCCCGATGTTAACCACAGCCGCAGGCACGATCGCACCAGCGAAAGTATTTATTATGGGCGCTGGTGTAGCCGGATTGCAAGCGATCGCCACCGCCAGACGTTTGGGAGCAGTGGTAGAAGCCTTTGATATCCGTCCTGCTGTTAAAGAAGAAGTGCAAAGCTTAGGGGCAAAATTCGTTGAAGTTAAATTAGACGAAGAAACTGTCGCCGCAGGTGGTTACGCCAAGGAAATCTCTGAGGCTAGCAAACAACGCACTCAAGAAGTTGTCGCCGAACACATTAAGAATTCTGATGTGGTGATTACCACCGCTCAAGTACCTGGGAGACAAGCACCACGACTAGTTACAGAAGAAATGGTGGCACAAATGAAACCTGGTTCAGTGATTGTAGATTTGGCCGCTGAACAAGGTGGTAACTGCGCCTGTACCGAACCTGGCAAAGATATTGTGTGGAATGGTGTAACAATTATCGGCCCCATCAATCTCCCATCATCGATGCCAATTCACGCCAGCCAATTGTATGCCAAGAACGTAACTTCGTTGATGCAACTGCTAATTAAAGACAAAGCTTTGCAGGTGGACTTTAGCGACGATATCGTTGATGCGGCTTGCGTTACCCATGCAGGTGAAATTCGCAATCAACGAGTGCGGGATGCGCTACAGGCTTTGAATACTCAACAACCAGCAGTTAATTAGGGAGTAAGGAGTAAGAATTTTAGATTTTAGATTTTAGATTGAAATTTAATCCAAAATTTAAAATCCAAAATCCAAAATTGAATCGCCCAATGCCCATTTACACAAGGAGTTTTGATTTCATGACAGAGGCATTACTTGCTGCTTTGTTTGTATTTGTTTTGGCATCTTTTATCGGCTTTGAAGTCATCAACAAAATCCCACCGACTTTACACACGCCCTTAATGTCAGGCTCAAACGCGATTTCTGGCATTTCGGTACTGGGAGCAATAGTTGCTGCTGGTGCTAGAGAAACGAATGTGTCGGTAATTCTTGGTTTGATTGCTGTGGTATTAGCAACAGTCAACGTTGTGGGTGGTTTTTTAGTGACAGACAGAATGTTGCAAATGTTCAAGAAGAAGGAGATTAAGGCGTGAGCGACTTTTTACCAACTGGCATTCAGCTGACGTACTTAGTCGCTGCATCGTTATTCATTCTGGGCTTGAAAAAGCTGGGATCGCCTGCTACAGCGAGAAATGGTAATATTGTAGCGGCTGTGGGGATGCTACTAGCAATTGTGGCAACAATGCTGGATCAACACGTGTTGAACTACGAGATGATATTGTTGGGCTTGGCTATAGGATCGCTGATTGGTGCGATCGTTGCCTACAAAGTCCAAATGACCGAAATGCCCCAAATGGTGGGTTTGCTCAACGGTTTGGGCGGTGCGGCTTCGGCATTAGTAGCCGTTGCCGAATTTTGGCGATTATTGGATAGTTCTCAGGCGATACCTCTTGATGTCAACATTTCCATGCTATTGGACGTGTTAATCGGTGGTGTTACCTTCACCGGTAGTTTTCTCGCCTTTGCCAAATTGCAAGGTTTAATTAGCGGTTCTCCGATTACATTTCCATTCCAGCAACCATTTAACCTCTTGCTTCTGGGTGCTTATATAGTAGGTAGTGCTTACTTAATCATCACACCAGATAGCTTACCCATATTCTTGGGAGTGGTTGGCGTTTCATTGGTGCTAGGCGTGATGTTCGTTATCCCCATTGGTGGCGGCGATATGCCAGTAGTAATCTCGCTGTTGAACTCCTTGTCAGGTGTGGCGGCGGCGGCGGCTGGATTTGTGGTGATGAACAATATGTTAATCATCGCTGGTGCTTTGGTAGGAGCATCCGGCTTAATCCTCACCGAGATTATGTGTAAGGCGATGAACCGCTCCTTATTTAGTGTGCTGTTCAGCGCTTTTGGTACAGGTTCTAGTTCTGGTGGTGCTGCTGCTAGTGGTGGTGCGATCGATCAAACCGTCCGCAGCATCGATCCTGAAGAAGGGGCGATGATGTTGGGTTATGCCCGTTCTGTGGTAATTGTACCTGGTTATGGTATGGCAGTTGCCCAAGCGCAACATAGCGTCCGTGAATTGTCGGATCAGTTGGAACGGATGGGTGTTGATGTCAAGTATGCCATTCACCCCGTTGCTGGGAGAATGCCGGGGCACATGAATGTATTACTGGCGGAGGCAAATGTGCCTTATACGCAGTTATACGACATGGATGATATTAATCCCCAGTTTGAGCAAGCGGATGTGGCTTTAGTAATTGGGGCAAATGATGTGGTAAATCCGGCGGCGCGGAGTGATACAAATAGCCCAATTTATGGTATGCCAATTTTGGAAGTAGATCGGGCGAAGCAGACGATTGTAATTAAGCGCGGGATGAGTACGGGTTTTGCTGGTGTAGATAATGAGTTGTTCTACAAGGATAAGACGACGATGCTTTTTGGTAGTGCTAAGGATATGGTGGCGAAGTTGGTTTCGGAAGTGAAGCAACTTTAACGAACCGCCAAGACGCAGAGAGCGCGGAGTAAAGAATTTAGAGAGTTAGCTTGCCTTGGGGGTTTGATGCTTCTGAGGCAATTTTTTTCTAAGCTACTAAGTATTTTCTGCTACTAAATAATAATAACTAGATTTTTGTAAAAATAAAAGTCATAAGTTATACTTGAACTCCCGTTCTTGAAAATATAGCATTATGGATGAAGTTATCAGAAAAGTTGTTGCTATGGGATTACCAGGTGTAATACTTGTGATTGTGATGGCAACTACAGGTCTTGCTGGCGGGGCTGCTATCGTATCAGCGTTAGCATTTCTCGGTGGTCCGGCTGGTATGCTTGGAGGGATTGCAGTACTTGGATTTACTGGAGTCTTGGGGGATCTTCTTACTAAGATTGGTTTGGAACTTTTTCTCATGAGGATATATGAAGAACGTGCTAAAACTGAATCAGTAGAAAATCTCTGTCGAGAAATTGATGGCTTACCACTAATCAGCACAGAATTAAAAGATAAGGTTAAAAGAATAATTGAGAAGAAGTTTTTATTTGTACTTGTGGGTCGTACAGGTGTTGGAAAATCTAGTACCATCAATAACCTTTTAGGTAGCCAAGTAGCTAAAGTCGGTGACTACGAAGCAACAACCATGTCAGCTACATTATATAGACATGAAATAAATGGATTAAAACTTGCAATAGTTGATACTCCAGGTTTATGTGATGAGCTAGAAGAAGTTGGCAATGATCAACAATACTTGGAGTTAATTAATTCAAAAACAACTCAAATGGATTCAATGTTGTTTGTAAGCCGTTTGGATGAAACAAGAGTTACGAGTGATGAAAAACGAGGTATTAAACTAATTTCAGAAAACTTGGGAACAAAAGTATGGGACTATTCTGTTATTGTCTTTACGTTTGCGAACTCTGTCCCTGCATCAAGATATCAAGAAGCTTTAGAGAAAAGAACAGAATTAATCCGACATGAAATTGCTAAATACATTGGAGAAGATAAAGCTGATAAAATTCCTTCAGTTGCAGTAGATAATCAAAGTAAGACAACTCCTGATGGAAAAACATGGCTGGGAGAATTTTTCACAAAAGTTTTTATGAGAGCATCTGAATCGGGTTCTTTACCCTTTGCAGCAGCAATGAAAGACAGCTTAACTTCATCTTCAGGTGAAGCAAGAATTGATCTTGATGATAAGCAAAAGGCTGAAGTTAACAAAAAGATTAATAAACTTTTGATTGGGGGATTGGCTTATGGTGGGGCAGTTGTTGGTCAAATATTTGGACCAGGAGGAATAATAGTTGGTGGTTTACTAGGTTCCGCAGTGGGACTATGGATGGAGCTAGACCGTCGTAGAAATGCGTAATTTTTTAATTGTTGGACGTACTGGGGTTGGAAAATCAAGTTTCATTAACTCAGTTGTTGGCAAATCTATTGCTGAAACCTCAAAATATGAAGCTTGTACTAAACTAATTAGGCATTATGATCATATTAGCCATTTAGGTGATATTTGCTTGATTGATACGCCTGGTTTAGCAGAAGATGATATAGAATGCGACAAAAAATATTTAGATTTGATTATTAATAGTGTTGATTTGAATACAATCGATACATTAATTTATGTTTCTCGCTTAGATGAAACAAGATTCCGTCCAGAAGAAAAAAGAACAATAAGCTTGTTGACAGAAAAATTAGGAGCATTTATTTGGAATAAAGCTTGGCTAGTTTTCACTTTTGCAGCATCAGTTCCTAATGAAAAGCGTGATATAGTTTCAAAAAACAGAAAAGTACAAATTGAAGAATTTGTCAAAGCTATTACATCAGAATATAATCTTGATCCAGCTTTTCAAGGATTTAAGCTAAAAATAAGAGTTGATAATAATTCAAAAAATTGGTCTTCAAAAAGTACGCCAATAACGTCCTTGGCGGAGCTTTCAGAAAAGTGATCGCCTACAAAATCTCCAGTGTGCGATCGCTCTCTCCTTACTCTGTGTCCTCTGCGCCTCTGTGGTTCGTTAAAAAGAGCGATCGCACAATGTCAATAAGATTAAAATATTCTCAATAAGTCCAATAATAATCTCATTAATCCTTGCTTACCGACAAAGATTTTAGCGTTGTCGTAGCCCGGCTTAGTAATCGCTTTGAGGCTTGAAAAGTAAATAAAACTGGAAATACTGATTTTTTGTTGCTTCTTAGGGTTGGTTTCGATCAAGAGTAATTTAGATGTGTTTAACCTCTATATCTGGTCTATTTGCCATGAAATTTAATGAAGAGGTGGTGACAATTCCCAGTGTACAACTTTGATAACTGTCCACAATACTGTTGCACGTCTCAAGCTCATGGTAATATTATTTTACTGTCAGGGAGATATTATTTTATACATCAAATTGCAACCATGCTGAAACAGCTAGTTAAATGTGCTGCTTCCAAAGAACAAAAAATTATTCGACCTATCCAGGAAATCAACGAAAGCACCAATCTGCAAGGCATGGAGCTTTTGAGATTTTGCTTATACAAGATACTAAAGAGCTAAACAAAGCCTTTTTAGGAATCATATCAGCCAGCTAAAAAGGCATAAAAAACTTTTGGAATGGCAAAAAATTAGACAAGAGTAAATAGAAAAATTTTGACACAATGTCAACTGTTTTTTGTATATGTAAAAATATCAAAAAGCCCGATTTTTGTTGTCAACGATACATGCGTATTGTGTGTTTTATTTAGATATTGATTATTTTTGTATTTAGTTACCTGTATATAAAAGTTCTATTTGATTGGTGAAAACTTAAGCTACCTCTACCAAATGAGACAAATACTTAAATTCAACAAATGATTTAGGACTGCTAGATCAATCTTGATTTAGTAAAAAATCGATTATTAACAAAGTAACTAAGAGTAACAGGAAAAACATGAATATCATTGTTAGTTTGTTTGGAGCGATCGCTCTCCAAGTATCTCTGCTGGCTGCGATGTCTAGTATGGCAATGGCTGATGACAGACCTCTACGCGTCCGTCTCCGGGAGAATCATGCTGTTTCTCAACCGAAAGCAACACAGAGGATTTGCTCTTTAGATCCCATTGAGGACTTATTGCCTCCACCACAAACTAAGACAAATAACTCTTTACTTTCTTACCTTGCTGAACAGGGTTTTACACAGAATAAAGAGGGTTCTTGGGTCTGCTATGCGAACGATCCTAAAAAAGAAGGGCGTTACTTTACTCTATTTAAGGTTAAACAAGTTGATAACAGGCTTATAGCAAGCTCTTTCCTCGATGAGGGGAGTCTGATTCAGGGGCAGGAAAATCGTAGTTTGGACTTCTTTATGATGCTGATTGAGCATCATACGAATACTACTCAAGAGAACCGTCAAGGTATTCGTAGATATTTAGAAGCCTTCGTTTCCTTAGTAAAGCAAGGGAAGATAAAACCCACACGTCGGGGGTTTCTTTTCGACCAACCAAACCGGGCATTGGTCTTATATCACTCACTCTCATCAGGAAATCTCAAAGGTACAGGAATCACGATCAACATTTATTTACCTAAGAGTTGAATTGGGGACTGGGGACTGGGGACTAGGGACTAGGGACTAGGGGAGATAGAACTTGAAGTATTCACATCAAAGACTCATTCATTTCTCAAACCAGCTAATTCCCAATCCCCAATCCCTAATCCCCAATTAAATCGTTGTCGTTTAGTGGAGGTGCATCTTGCCTAAATCAAGTGTTCAAAGAATTGCGATGTCGAAAGCGAGTCGGTTTGCAGCGATCGCATTTTCATCTGTTGCAGTAGTACTTACTACATGTCAATCTGCTTTTGCACAGTTAAATGTTGGACGCTATGGTATCCAACAAGGACTGGAGTCTGAGTATCTCCAGTACCAACTCAATAACCAGAATTTGAACCAGATGCGAGTCATTCCTGCATGTGATGTGGGATTTGGTCTGACCTGCAATAAAACAGGATCGGTAATCCAACAATTAGTGGAGTTAAATAACGGAACTAGTTATCAAAACCTCCTGATGCGAGCAGCTGGTGGTGAAAAAAACTTTCAGAATTTCGCTAGCTTCTACGGCAATAATCCTAATCTCTCTGCGGTACCTTACGCCTCATTTTGGAGAAACGCATCTCCCACAATCATGGATGGATCTCAATACCTTCTTGGACAACCTTTTGGTCGCAATCCAGTAGAAGGACTCGGACTTGTAACTAAGCAGTTCTACTGGGCACCGTACTCAGGAGTCGATAACTCAGTTAGCCTCCGTAGTGGGTTACTAGACCTAAAATTGTCATACGGACGACTGCTGTTTGAAGAGGCCTCGAAAATTCCCAACATTAATGAGCAGATTCAATCTCTAGGTCTATCGCCAGAGATGACAAATTTTTATTTAGATAAAATCTCTACAGGCTTGGATGCATTGAGTTCTGGAGATCAGAACCAACTCCAACAGAAGATTTTTGAAGTACTGTCCTTTCCATACTCCGAAGACGGTGGGGAACTCGGACGCCCCAATAACGGGATTCCACAAGAATTTAATCAGCTCTTAGGAGAAGATATCGCCGGAGATACTTTACTAAGTGACAATCCAGCACCCTTGGATGGAGAAACAATTGCTTTCGATGCTTTCCCTGGTTCTGAGGGAGATGTTTTGACACCCAACAATTCTGATTCATTTCCACTCGGGCCAATAATCGGAGTTGCAGGTCTTGGTTTAATTCTACTTCTACTACTGAGTGGTGATAGTTCTTCAGCTAAATCATCAGTTTCTTTAGGAAATACACCTTCTCCAACAAATACACCTTCTCCAACAAATACACCTTTGTCTCTCACCAACAAAGGTGAATGCGATCTCACTCCTAGTGGTAATGGTTCCGATCACACACAGATCATGGAAATTCCGTGTAATGTTACTCCTAAACCCCCTACGGAAGTGAGGAAAGTAGTTGAGCCATCAATGATGAAAGCGCTTATATTGTTAATTGTTCTACTATGTATAGTGCGTTATAAACAGCACTCTTTAACAAGTCGTAATTCGTAATTATGTTACGGGGATTTAGAACCTATCTAAAACAAAGCTACCTATGGAGGTAGCTTTGTATAGATGTCTATAAGCGGTTTGGCATTCTTGATAGTATTGCTATATCCCTATGGGGATCTTGCTACGCGCAGCCTCTCGTAAAGAAGAGAAGCTTACCGTTGGCGTGGCGTTCCAGAGGAAAGGTATCGCCTGTTAATCTGCGGCCAATTCACCACATTCCACCAATTATTCAAATACTCAGCCCGACGGTTGCGATATTTCAGGTAATAAGCATGTTCCCACAAATCATTACCGATAATCGGATATGAACCGTCCGTAATCGGGTTATCTTGATTTGCTGTAGTGACAATCTGGAGTTGATTTTGGGGGTTACGTACTAGCCAAACCCAACCACTACCGAAACGAGTAGTACCCGCTGCATTAAACTGTTTTTTAAAGGCGTCAAAACTGCCAAAAGTTTGGTTAATTTCTTGAGCGATCGCTCCTGATGGTTCTCCTCCACCTTGGGGACTCATCAGTTGCCAAAAAATCGTATGGTTGAGATGACCACCAGCGTTATTACGTACCTTTGTCCGAATATCTTCAGGTACGCTGTTCAAATCCAGTAGTAAACTTTCAACACTTCTTTTTTGCAAATCTGGATATTGCTTCAATGCGTCATTTAAGTTTTTGACATAGGTGGCATGATGTGCATCATGATGCAATTTCATCGTTTCAGCATCAATAGCTTTTTCTAGTGCCCCATAAGCATAAGGTAATGGTGGTAGCTGTGCTGGAGAAGCACTTAATGACCTATTAGGATAAGCTATATTGGTAAACGATCTAGCAGCTGTTGGTGTTGGTGTAGAAGATTGTGCTTCAGCTATTAGTACTAGTTCATGAGAACTTAGCAGAATTGTCAAGATGATTGTTGTAAAGAAAAAAACTATTGTTTTTCCCCAAAATTTTATCATAAATTGCGGCCTCAAAATCAATATTATTGGCTTCTAATCTGATCGTAGACTGTTGTTTTACAGCTAAATCAAGCCAAATAATACGTATATTACCTTAGTTGTCAGGTAATTAGAGCAAAAATAAAATAGCTAATGCCATTTTGGATTTTAGATTTTAGATTTTGGATTGGGAATTGCCTTCTCTGGCTGGGTTCTATTAATCCATATCTCTCAAGTACCGCGATCGCTATGGTCTTGGGTTTAAGACAAGAACTCCAAATTTTCAATTTGGTGGCTCTTTTTCAGGAGGGTTTGAATCCCCTTCTGAAAAAAATCTTCTGCCTTCTTTCTGCCTCCTGCCTCCTGCCTCCTTCATCTGTCTGTAGATAGCTGCAATGTTGCGGGCATCATCAATACCACGATGGTGTGTGCCTTTTAATTCTATTCCCAACTCATTGAGAGCTAGTGCCATACCAAATTTTTTAGACACGCCAAGATATTCTGAAAATTCCTCTTTGATATTTATGTGTTCTGAAGTAAAAGGATAAGAGAAATTATGAAACGCGCAATCTTGAATAAATTGCTTTTTGTCATAATTGCCCCAAGAACAAAAAATATGATTGGGAAATGAATAAATCCATTCTTGGAAGCGAGAAATTGCCTCTAAAAATTTTGGTGCTTCGTCAACATCTTGCTGCCGAATACTAGTCAATTCGGTACAAAAATCTGTCAGTTGTGGATGTCTCACAGGTTGGATGAATTGCTGAAATTCAGAATCAATTTCCCATGTTGTTCGATTGAGCATCACCGCACCAATTTCGATGATTTCCATTTCGTGACGGGGAATAGTTCTACTGTTACAGCACGTAGCTTCAAGATCGATTATCAAATAATAGTGGGATCTTTTAGTTTTCATATTATGTAATTGAGTATTGATAATTAGTACTAGTTATTATTTATACGTACTTCTGGAAAAATGCGTAATTAGTGTAACTTTATTGTATTTATTATAATACAATAGCGTGATGCTTACAGGCTTTTTTATCTATTTGAACCACAACTCTCTACCAAACAAGAACTTGACAAAGAGAATTTAGATTGATGAAAAAGGTTTAACCCAGCGGAATTGAATAGCGAGATCAAGAGCGATCGCAGCCAACACAAACCACAATAAACTTTCTGCCGCCAATACCAAAAAAGGCCAAATCGTGCTATTAGAATTCCAGCCAAGTTCTATCTGAGTTAATCCCCGCACCAAACCAAAAGCCAAGACACCGCCAGCTTTGAGTTGAGGATTTTGATCTGAGCGGATGATATAGCGGTAGGTAATACCAAATAGGAAACCAATAAAAGTTGCGATCGCACCACTTACCCACAAGTGCCAATTCACATTACTTTGCAGACTTACGAGTGTCTGAAAATACTTCGCTAGTACGAAAGTATTCAAAAGACTGGCGATCGCGAAGGCAGAAAATAGCGAAAAACCTCCAACTATTCCAGCCTTGAGGGATTCTAGGCGCTCTGCCATTAATTGAGGATCTAAAGTTGCCTTCACTGCTTTAATAAACTTACTCAAATAATTGTAATTAATTAAATGCTCTCATCGGGGATTTTGATGATAAATTCGGTTCCCCCACCTGGTTGAGAATTCACTTCTAATACACCGTTGTGTTTTTCTACAACTATTTCATAAGCAATCGACAAGCCAAGTCCAGTACCTTTACCAACAGTTTTTGTGGTAAATAATGGCTCAAATAAGCGTTTTTTCAGCCGTTCAGGAACACCAATCCCATTGTCAGCAATCCGAATTACAACCAATTGTTCCGAATTTATTTCTGTTGTAATTTTAATCTGAGGGATTAGATTACTCATTTTTCCTTGTATGATAGCGTCATCAAGGGCATCAACTGCATTTGCCAGAATATTCATAAATACTTGATTCATCTGTCCTAAATAGCAGTTGATATGTGGTAATACTCCATAATTTTTAATAACTTCAATCTGGGGACGATCGCCATTAGCCTTGAGGCGGTGTTGCAAAATCATGAGTGTACTATCTAATCCTTGGTGCAAATCAGCAGAGATTTTTGTATCACTATCTGAGCGACAGAAGTTGCGGAGTGAATTAGAAAGGTTCTGAATTCGTTCGCTTCCTAGCTGGAGTGAGTTCAAAATTTTTACCATATCTTCGAGAACAAAATTCAGATCCAAGTTCTGAATAGCAGTAGTAATTTTAGCTGTTGGGTTTGGATACTCTTGTTCATACAGTAGAAGCAACTCGCTTACTCCGGCAATGTATTCTTGCAAAGGTGGAATATTGCTAGAAATAAAGTTGACGGGGTTATTAATTTCATGGCCAATCCCAGCGATTAACTCTCCGAGTGTTGATAGTTTCTCTTGCTGCACTAGTTGGACTTGGGCTTGTTGCAAAGCCCTGGTGCGATCGCTAACTTGTTGTTCCAAAGATTCATTCAATTGTTTGAGTTGTAAATGCACGCGCACTCTAGCAATGACTTCCTCTTGTGCAAAGGGTTTCGGGATATAGTCTACTGCACCAAGGGAAAATCCCTTCGTTTTACTCTCTATATCTGCTAAGGCAGTGGTGAAAATAATTGGAATGTTTTGGGTGACAGGATTGGCTTTGAGGCGACGACAAGTTTCAAATCCGTCAATACCTGGCATTTGTACATCCAGCAAAATCAACTCTGGTTGATTGCGTTCGGCTTGAGCGATCGCACTTTCTCCATCGACTGCAACACGTAAACGAAAACCCTCACTATTGAGCGCTTCACATAGGACAGATAAATTTGTTGGATTATCATCCACAATCAAAATAAATCCAGTATTTTGGTTCTTGTTCATGATCCATTTAAAAGTAAAATTCAACTCAAATTAATTGATGTATTGTTCAACAAAAGTTTCCAAGCGTTTGAGTTGGAAATTACTAGCAAGCTGGCTCAAATGTTGGGCGAAAATATTTAGTTGCTCATCAGATGTAGAAAGTTGTTCAGCCAGTTCCAAAACTTTTTGAATATCGCCGTCTTGGATGAGTTCGAGTAACTGTTGTAAAACCTCATTGCCGGGATAAATTATCTCATTTTTTTGATCCAAATCACTCGCCTGGATTCTTTTTATTGCGTCTACCTTACCATCAAAAATCCATTCCAGTTGCAAAAATTGTCGTAGTATTTCCAATAGTGCTTCAGCTTCTACAGGCTTTGGTAGAAAGGCATCTGCACCTAGATCAATGCTCTTATATTGGTCGGCTGCAAATACACTTGCTGATGAAGCGATGACAGTAATGTCTTTAAAGTTTTCAGATTTACGCAAACGACTAATCAATTCAAATCCATCCAATATAGGCATCACTAGATCAGTGATAATCAAGTCTGGTTTGTGTGCTATGGTCTGTTCCCAACCTTCCTGACCATGACTAGCTTCTACAACAATAAACCCAACTGGCTCTAGTAAATTGACAATTACCGATCGGTTTTCCCATTTGTCATCTGCAATCAAAATGGTGCGGCGTTGTCCCTGATAACCAATAATAGTTCCTTGCTCAACTATTCTAGAAACCTTTGCCCAGTCTTTAGATTCTGAGAATTTTGCTTCAAACCAGAAAGTGCTGCCTTTACCAAGTTCACTTTGTACCTGAATTTGACCACCCATCAACAAAACAATTTTTTGGCTGATTGCTAATCCCAAACCTGTACCTTCCGATTGTCGTTTCTGATTTCCGACTTGCTCAAAGGGCTGGAAGATTTTCTCGGCTTGTTCAGGGATTATACCCGTACCAGTATCTATGACCTCAAAGCGAATTTTGTAGTTAGTTTTTTCATTAGTATTTAATTCTTTCTCAATGACTTTAACCTTGAAAGTGACATTGCCTTGATTAGTAAATTTAATGGCATTACTAAGTAAGTTTATCAATACTTGTCGTAAGCGTTTTTCATCACCATGAATGCCCGTTGGCAAATTAGGATCGAGTTGGACATCAAAGTCAATGACCTTTTGTTCTGCTCGGATGCGACAAATTTCAGTCACGCTATCTAGAAAGGAAGGTAAGAAGAAATCAACAGGATGCAGTTCCAGTTTTCGAGCTTCTATCTTGGAGAGATCCAGGACATCATTAATTAGGGTTAAAAGATGAGAACCACATTGATAAATAACGCCGACTCCTTTACGTCCTTTTTCACTTAAAGATTCTGTGCGTTGGAGGATTTGGGTATAGCCAAGAATGCCGTTGAGGGGTGTGCGTAGTTCATGACTCATATTTGCAAGAAATTCACTCTTGGCTTGGCTGGAGTTTTGAGCGACTTCTTGTGCAAGGCGTAGTTCTTTTTCGATGCGCTTGCGTTCGACAATTTCAGTTGAAAGCACTCGATTGATCGCTTCTAATTGGGCAGGGCTAGGTAGCGTCAGGGCTTGAGGCATGAGATCAATTAACGCGAATGCCGTATATATTGAAATAATGGCAGTTAGAGCCTTTAAAGCACCTGCAATCCAATAGTCTGGATGCCAAAGCGTCCAAATTTCCATCAAGTGTCCAGTACCGCAGGCAATGATAAAAGCACCAAATAATAGAAATACTCCATTAAAAGGAACGTCTTTGCGCTTAGAAATAAAGTAAATTAATAGAAAAGGAATAGAATAATAGGCAAGAGCGATCGCGGCATCAGAAATAATGTGCAACCAAACTAATCCAGTTTGCCAGAGATAACAATGTCCGTGGGGAATAAAATCGTTAGTTTGGAAATAATTGTTGAAAAATGTCGGCATGATACTAAGGGTTGCGAGATTTGAAATATATATCCATCACCCTAGTATTCCCAAATCATCAATTGGAAAAGCGCGATCGCTACTTTTTTACATTATAATTACGTAAAGTAGTAGGGTATCAATAAAAGATAGTGTCTCCCTGGTGTGGGATCGCCAAAGTTCCAATGTCATTGGATAAAACAATCTGAGCCTGCCTAATCCCTGTATGATAAATATTAGAAACCTTTTGTAATTATTTGAAAAGTGGGACTATGGAGATTTTGACACTAGGTTGGGTATCGTTGTTAGTTGTGTTCACTTGGTCAATTGCAATGGTAGTGTGGGGACGTAACGGACTGTAGAGGCATTGTGGAAAGTCCATTTTTGAGTATTTTAGCAATAGTAGCCGTACTGCTACTCGTAGTAGTCACTGGTGGTATTGGTTATTTAACCCTGGCAGATTGGCGCGATCGCCGTCGCCGAGATGAAGAGAAACGCACCACCCGCAGCGCCCCTCCTAAGCGGCGATAATTCCTTTGTGGTTGAAAAATCTTTTTGTAGGGACACGATAGTATCATGTCCCTATATTGTTTTTTTCTGACATTCCCAGCAAATAACTGTTACCTTTGCGATCGCAACGGGAATCATGAGATAGAAGACTTTCAATACTTAAAGTCCCACTGGGAATGGAAAACTCCTCTACTACTCAACCCATAGAACCAAATTCAGAACAACAAGAATCTCATTCAGATGTGATATTTTCTCTCCGTCAGAATGAGCAACAAAAAGCCTTGTCTGGAGTTATTGCCCATATTCGGGAGTCTCTAGACATAGAAACTATCTTCAAAATTACGGTCACTGAAGTACGTCAGCTTTTAAAAAGCGATCGGGTTGGCGTGTTTCGTTTTTATCCTGAGTTGGCATGGGAAGGGGAATTTATCTATGAAGATGTGGGAACAGAATGGGGTTCGGCACTAGCAGCCAAACTCCGTGACCACTGCTTTAGTGAGGAATTCTCAGGACTGTATCAGCAAGGTCGAATTAAAGCAATAGCTGATATTTATCAAGTTAATGCCAGTGAGTGCTACATCAAGATTCTGGAAAGATTCCAAGTACGTGGCAATATAACTGCCCCCTTGATGAAAGGTAAAGATTTATGGGGCTTGTTGTGTATTCATCAGTGTAGTAGTCCTCGCCAATGGGAAGATTCAGAAATTGAGTTTGTGCAATTAATCGCCGAACATCTCGGAGTTGCTTTGCAGCAAGCAGATTACCTGGAACAAGTCAAACTACAATCAGCAGAACTAGCACAAGCAAAAGCCAGAGAAAAAGCAGCCGAATGGCAGAAAACCATAGCCATCACCATTGAGAAAATTCGTCAGTTCCTAGACTTAGAAAGCATTTTCCACACAACCACCGGAGAACTTAGGCAACTGCTAAATGCCGATCGCGTCGCTATCTACCGCTTTAATCCCGATTGGAGTGGTGAATTTGTGTTTGAATCAGTGGCAGAGGGTTGGATTTCTCTCATCCATGAACAATCGCAGCGCCCAGAATTGAAAGAAAACGTCAGTGAATGTAGCGCTAAAGATTTAGCTAAACCCCCTGTTGCTGATACTTACTTACAAGATACAGAGGGTGGTAGTTTTAGTAGATGTGAAGTTTATCGTGTTTGTAATGATATTTACAATTCAGGCTTTAGCAACTGCTACATTAAAATCTTAGAGATATATCAAGCCAGAGCTTATGTAATTATTGCCATTTACCACGGTCAAAAGCTCTGGGGGCTGCTAGCAGTGTATCAGAATGCTACAACCCGTGATTGGCAAAAAGATGAGGTTTACTTGCTTACCCAAGTGGGCACTCAATTAGGTGTAGCTTTGCAGCAAGCAGAATTTATCCAACAAATGCAGATTCAAGCAGCAGAGATCAGCAAAGCTGCTGAAAGGCAAAGGGCGCTGGCAAACACCGTAGAAAAAATTCGTCAGTCTCTTGATATTGAAGCCATCTTTAAAACCACTACTCAAGAAGTCCGTCGGCTATTGGAAGTTGAACGAGTCGCAATTTATCGCTTCTATCCTGATTGGAGTGGCGAATTTGTGGCTGATTCTATTGTTGATGGCTGGACACCAGTGGTTATGCCGCAGCCATTGACCGAAAGCGTTTTTGTCCAAAGAACGAAAGCAGGTAAGTACGCACGTAATGAAGTTTTTGTCCCAATTTCTCAGGGCGAAAAGCTGTGGGGATTGCTAGTAGCTTATCAAAATTCCCAGCCTCGTTATTGGCAAGATGAAGAAATCAATTTGCTAGCACAAGTTGGCGTTCAATTGGGGGTAGCATTACAGCAAGCTGAGTCCTTGAAACACATGCAGGTGCAAGCCCAAAAACTGGCTAAAGCCGCCGAACGAGAAAGGAAAGCAGCCCAAAGGGAAAAGGCTTTAGCCACAACGGTGGAGAAAATTCGCCAGTCTCTTGATATTGACACCATCTTTGCTACCAGTACGGAAGAAGTCCGGCGGCTATTGGAAGTCGATCGAGTAACAATCTATCGATTCGGGGCTGATTGGAGTGGGGAATTTGTTGCTGAGTCATTAGCCCAAGGTTGGACAGCAGTCAAGGATATTGTACCTGCGATGTCTACGACCGGCTACGCCTACGCCAGTAATTACTTGCAAGAAATCCAAGGCGGAGATTTTGCTAATAGTAAAACTCTTGTTATTAAAGATATTTACAGCACCGATGATTCTATTCCTTATATTGCCCTAATCGAGCTAATGGAGGCTAGGGCATATATGATTGTGCCAATTTTTCAGGGTGAGAAACTTTGGGGATTACTAGCAGCTTATCAAAATATCAGACCTCGTGATTGGCAAGAAGATGAAGTAGATTTGCTAATGCAAATTGGTACTCAGTTAGGGGTAGGACTCCAGCAAGCGGAATTACTCGAACAAACTCAACGTCAAAAAGAAGAAATCACACAGACTCTTAAAGAATTGCAGTACACTCAGAGCCAGTTAATTCAAAGTGAGAAAATGGCAGGCTTAGGGCAGTTAGTTGCTGGTGTAGCACATGAAATTAATAACCCCATTAGTTTTATTTATGGCAACATCACTTATGTTACAGAACATGCTGAAAATTTATTGAAATTACTACACCTTTATCAAAAACAGTATCCTAAAACAACAGAAGAAATTCAAAAGCAAGTAGCAGCACTAGATTTAGATTTTATTAGTGATGACTTCCCTAAAATTCTAACTTCAATGAAGATAGGGGCAGATCGAATCTCTCAATTAGTCTTGTCATTACGAAGCTTTTCTCGACTTGACGAAACAGGAATGAAGCCAGTAGATATTCATGAAGGCATAGACAGTACTTTGCTAATTTTACAACATCGACTGCAACCAGAGACTAATTCTTTTGCAATTGAGGTAGTTAAACAATATGGTGAATTACCCCCAGTAGTCTGCTATGCAGCCCAGATAAATCAGGTGTTTATGAATATTCTCAACAATGCGATCGATGCACTGGAAAACTCAGCAACTAGTGGAAAAAAAATTCAAAATCCCAAAATTTTGATTCGTACAGAAGTCATAGAAGAGAATACGATTCTGATTTGGATTGCTGACAATGGTTGTGGGATTCCAGAGAGGATGCGATCGCGCATCTTTGAACCTTTCTTTACCACCAAACAACCTGGACAAGGTACTGGTTTGGGGTTATCTATTAGCTACCAAATTATTGTCGAAAAACATGGCGGTAATATCAAGTGTGTTTCTGAAGCTGGTAAGGGCTGTGAGTTCTGGATAGAAATTCCGATGAAACGGACTGTTAGTTAACAGCAATTATCGCAATGTCCGCAACGCAACTTAGCTGCTTCTTTGTCAAAACCAAAGGCGTTTAACAAAAATTGCCAACGACACTGCTTTGTAGTCAGGTATTGCTGCATTTGTTTGGCGGCGTGTAATTGCGTCGGTGGCTGATTTCCGGCTTTTTGCCCAATGCTGTAATGAAAAGGGTCAAGCCAGTTTAACTGACCACTGCTATGGAGTAAAGCTAGCGCCGTCGCACCTTCGGGAAATTGTCGAGTTACTGCATTCACTTCTCCCTGTTTTGGTAATTTTTTCACAAGTTGCTGCGCTATTTGTTGTTGCGATCGCATTTGTTCGTGAAAAAACTCCTGTCTTTGCTTATCTCCTGAATCTAACCACCCCGTAGGTTCACTCACCAATGTCAACGCTTCGGCTGGTTTCCCATCCCTTCCAGCCCGGCCAATTTCTTGCACATATTCAGATAACAAATGTGGCGCGTGAAAATGTGCTACCCAGCGAACATCACTTTTATTTATCCCCATACCAAACGCACAGGTACAAACCACAAAAGGCATTTTACCACTTAACCAGCTTGCTTCTACTTCACGGCGTTCGGTTGCACCTAATCCCGCATGATAGCTAGCTGTAGCGTAACCCATCTCTGCTAACCATTGGGCTAAATCTTCGCTATCTCTCCTGGTGCGAACATAAACTAATCCCGATTGTTGCAGTCTATTTTGAATAAACTTTAATAATTGTTGTTTCCTACCTCGTGGTGTCCAAGCGATGCGAACGCTGGGATGCAAATTCGGACGGTAAGGATTCAAGCGGAAAATCTCTGGTTGTTGTAATTGTAAAACTGTTTGAATAATTTTTTGGGCTGAGGGGTCAGCAGTAGCAGTAAAAGCAGCGATACTAATTTTTGTTCCTGGTGGTTTTGATTTTAGCAATGCCGGACGCACCACCCCTAATCTGCGATAAGCTGGGCGAAAAGTATCACCCCATTGCACCAAACAATGAGCTTCATCTAAAATCAAACCATTAATTTGCAATTGCGGCTGACATAATCTTTCCCACACTGGCACACTTAGCAAAGTTTCTGGTGACAAATACAGTAATCTTAGCTGTTGACGTTCCAAAGCTTGCAGAGTTGCACGACGTTGAGATGAAGATAATTCACTATGCAAAAGTGCTGCTTTTTGGTGGCTTTCTCGTAGTTCCTGTACTTGATTTTCCATCAACGCCACTAAGGGTGAAACTACCAAAGTTAATCCTGTTTGTAGCAGTGCGGGAAGTTGAAAACAAATTGACTTCCCGCCACCTGTGGGCATAATAATCAGCGCGTCTTTTTGTGCCAATAAACTGCTGACAATTTCTCCCTGCGGCGGACGAAAATCTTCATAACCCCAGATTTTTTTAAAAGCAGCGATGACTTCTTGCCAAGATTTTGTTGTAGGCTGATTCATAATCAATGCTAGATGCACCCATATACTTCTGAATATAGCCTTTCTTATCCAGCTAATGGTTCAGTAATTTCATCATCTTAGGTTGCAAACCACTGACCGCGAGAATCAATTATAGTTAACGTGAGTTCGACTAGTCATCTCATGTCCACCCAAAAGACCTCTAAGAAGGTTTTACTACGCAAAACCTGTCCCTCTCCGAGTCGGAGAGGGACAGACTTGAACTAAAGTTCAAGGCAAGGAGAGGTCTGTCGAACTCACGTATAGTTATTATTATTTTTGGCTCTTCAGTTACTTTTATGGATAATTACTGGTAACAGTGACTTAGAGAAGTTGCAGCGTTATCTGGAGGTTACACTTAGATTTTTTCAAAAATCAAATCGGATTGCTATATTTATTAAATATCCACTGATAATTCTGGATTAAAGTAATTATTTGGTTCATCTGGATAACCACGCGGATTACAAATAACGCGAGTCAAACCGATTTGATAATCTAATTGATTGTGAATGTGGCCATGAATCCATAATAATGCTCCAGACTCCTCAACTAAAGTATCAAGATTTGATGCATAAGCAGCACTTAAAATATCTTCTTGATATTGAGAAGGTATAGACTTTGCACTAGGAGCATGATGACTGATAATTACATTTTTACCAGACAAGCCAGATAATGTATTTTTTAACCAATTAACTGAGTTTTTACAAATTAGGGCTGTGTCAATAGTTCTTAACTTTGAGTATTGAGGACTTAATCTAATTTTCTTGTAATCGTTCATGACTTGACTAGCTTCTACACCTGCCATACGTGGCTCACCAAACAGTTTAAAATCAGTCCATAAAGTACAACCTAAAAAATTTACACCTTCAATGGTAACTAAATCATTTTCTAGAACATGAACATTAGTTCCTAATGAATAATCTTTCAGCTTCTCAACAAGCCTTGGATAAGCACTTCCATAATATTCATGATTACCTAATACATATATCACTGGTTTATTGGGAATGTTTTGAATTGCCCATTTAATTCCTCTTTCTCTTAAATTAATATCTCCAGCTAAAACAACAATATCCGCATTTATATCAGGAGTATTAAAGGGTTTAAATTCAAGATGTAAATCACTTAATATGTGAATTTTCATGCTAGTTCCATAATTGAAACATTTCAAAATGCTATATATACTTAACTTCTATTATACTTATATCGTATTTGTATTGTACTAAGTTAGTTTTATGCCCCTGAATAGAGCGATAAGTACTAGACCAAAAACCTAGTTACAGTTTAATTATTAATCTACGAACAAAGATTCTAAATCTCGATAACCACTGGCAACACGAGTAATACTAATTCCGTCTTCCCTTGGATAGTAAAATATAATGTAATCATTCACAACAAAACCGCGCAGATTTGGTACAAGCTTTCCATAGCTTTTTCCCATATTGGGGAAACTCGCTACTAATTTACATTTGGAGCGAATGTCATCAAAAAGTTTACTAGCTGCTTTTGGGTTACTCCGAGCAATATATTCACAAATTTCATCTAAATCTCCAATTGCTGCATCTGAAAGTGAATAATTACTCATTCAGAGGACTCCTCTGCAATTAGACGAATTTTTTCTTGTAATCTGGCAAATACAACTTCGCCGTCAGTTACTTGTCCCTTAGCAATTTGTTCAGTTCCTATAGAAATTTTTTGTCGTAATTCTTCAAGTCGCTGCTCTCTTTCTTGTAACAGTTTAAAGGCTTCATTGATGACATCATCTGCATTCGTAAATCTACCACTTGCAAGCTGTGCCTGAATAAATTGCTCTAGTTCTGGTTTAATTTGGATATACATATTTTTTAGCTTTATAGAATTAATATTCTTATCTAGATTCTAACAACATTGCTACATCAAAAGCAATTCTTGAACGGTAACTAAGCAATCGATATTTACCTTTCTCGTACCAAGGTGTTTCGTCAAGGAAAAGACGCTCATGGACTTTATCGACGTTATGGGTTTAAAAATTTGACAGAACCAGAGAAAATTATGATGCGTTTAAATTCCAATGTTAATCAAGCTTGAGCAAACCAGTGCGTAGGCGTAGCCCGTCGTAAATATCGCTAACCCGCATTCACAGTTAGATTACAATCTAGGTGTAGTTTCTCTGACTGGAGTTGTTCATCGGGTGATTCAATCCGATTCAATGACAAAGCACACCAGACAAGTATTACTTAGTGCGCTCAAGGTGGTTGTCTTATGCCTGACGCTGTTCCTACTATGCACAAGCAATAGCTGGGCGCAAATCACTACTGACAGCAAAATTGCTCCCCTGATTCAGAAGCTCATAGATAACGATGCCCATATCAGTAGCATTGCCGCAGATGCCTTAGTTAATATCGGTTCCCCAGCAGTACCGTCTCTGATTGAGGCGTTGAAAAATCAGGATATTAATCTTCGCTGGCACGCCGCTTCGGTTTTAGGAGATTTGGGTGCAGAAGCAGCACCAGCAGTTCCAGCTTTAAGTGCAGCATTGCACGATGAGGATGGACAAGTCCGCCTGTACGCCACCTTAGCTTTAGGAAATATTGGTACAGCAGCCAAAGCAGCAGTTCCATCGTTGATGGCGGCATTACAAGACAAAGAGCAATTCGTTCGCATTTATGTTCCTTCTGCACTGAGGAAAATTGGTGTAGAAGCGAAAGTAGCTGTCCCAGTATTAACCGCTGCCCTAAAAGATAATAACCCGGCTGTACGTTATAATTCTGCCTACGCCCTGGGTGCAATGGGTACAGAAGCAGTATCGGCTGTCCCTAATTTAATTACTCTGTTGAATGATAACCAGTTTTACGTGCGTTTAGGTGCTATCAAAGGTTTAGGAGGAATAGCGGCAGGCTTTCAGGACAAAGCAAATGCTTTACCTAGCTCAAAGTTGCAGAAAGTCATCTCAGACTTTGAGCAGGTATTGACAACTATCCAAGAACATAAAGATAAATTCACAGAGACGGACAGTAGGCTGATACGTCGTCCTCTCAATGCCTTGAAAGCAGAAAAAGAAACTCGCCTCTTTGATAGAGTTCTAGAATGGCTATTTCAGCATAAATTACTCTTGGGAATTGCCGCCTACCTGATCTTATTACCTTCCGTGTGGTTAATTCTCTTGCGATTAGCCCCTTTATGGTTGTTGAAAATTAACAACGCCCTCAAACCCTACACAGATTTTTCCCTACCATTTATCAGCGTCAATGTACCTCTGCGATATGTGCTATTTGTTGGCTGGTTTCATTACCATCCTAGAGTATTAGATGCGTGGGTAGCTAAATATATCAAAGCAGCCCGCGAACAATTTCCCAAAAAGGATACGGTTAGCAGTCGCGCCTGTTACATTCCCATTCCCGTTGTTCTGGATGGTACAACAGTTCCCCAACTAATGAATGAGAATTTGCGCTCAACTTTCGAGAAACAACGTAGCTGTCTAGTAATTGGCGGCGAAGGGGGTGTAGGTAAAACCAGTTTAGCGTGTCGAATCGCTGGGTGGGCAATGGCTGAGGATGAAGACCAACAACTCTGCAAACATTTGATGTTACCAGTGCTGTTAGAAGAAGAATTTCGGGTAACTGAAGGTAAGTCGCCGCTTTTAGAAGCTATCAGAGGACAGTTGCAAGCTTTAATTGATGAGCCAGAGCCGATTTGTCAAGAATTACTGTTACGTCTGTTAAGAAAGAAACGCATTCTAGTGATTGTAGACCGTTTCTCAGAAATGAATGCGACTACACGAGAAGCAATTGAGCCGGAGTCGCCAGAGTTTCCGGTGAATGCATTGGTGATTACTTCCCGAATTGAGGAAAAGCTGGGGCGGGTTAATAAGACGATAATTAAACCTCTGCGGATTGAGGCGAATAAACTATCGTCCTTTATGGAAGCTTATCTCATGCAGCGAGGTAAACGCGATCGCTTTACCGATCAAGAATTTTTTGACGCTTGTAACCGCCTGTCTCTGATGGTAGGTCAACATAATATCACTGTCTTGCTGGCTAAACTTTATGCTGAACAGTTAATTACAAGTAGAGAGGTTGCATCTAATATTTCGGCGTTACCAGAGAATATTCCGAACTTGATGCTGGGTTATATCAATGAACTCAATCGTGATGTTACAGACAATCAATTTGACGATCGCACTGTTCATCAAATTGCCAAAGCCATCGCCTGGGAATGTTTGCAGCAAAGTTATCAACCAGGAACCGCCAAGCGTGGAGATGCTATTGTTGCATTAGCAAATTTGGGTATTGATGACCCAGAAACCGACCTCGATTATTTAGAAAAGCGTCTGCACCTGATTCAAACTATCGGTTCTGCTAAAGATAGAATCCGTTTTTGTCTTGACCCTTTAGCTGAGTATCTTGCAGGTTGGTATTTAATCGAATTATATGACAATAACGATGGCAAATGGCGATCGCATTTTTTCAAAAAGGCAGATGATTTAGTCAAAACAGGCAGACAAGATGCCATCAAAGGCTTGTTGTTGGCGGTGCGAGATTGCTACTTATCTGAGGTTCAAGGTAGCAGAGAAACGGACTTTGTACCCCAAAAGTTGGGTAAGCTGGCTGGATTTACACCTCCAGTCACACCAGTTAGTACTGTACAAACAGTAATACCATGAGCGATCGCATTGATGTAAGCATAGCTAAATTCCTCTTTCTGGGTACTGATGTACATTCAACTGAAATTTATTGTTTATTCTTTATAGCAATTGTTGAATGAGGGGCATTGTAAATCCCTGTTAAATTACTTCCACCATCGCGCCACATCCACAATCGCACGGGCAATTTCTGCCGTTGCTGCTTCACCACCTAATGCAAAGATAACTGGAAACAATACCTCGATATCTTGCAGCAAGTCAGGGCGAGTGCGAAGGGATAGCTGATGAAGTGTATCTTGCCAAAGAGGAAAAAGTTCGGCAGATGGCATTTGTGACAAACCGGAAGCTAAGGCACTCAAGACATTAGCGCGATCTGTTTCATCCTGAATCGCCCTGGCAATAGCAAGGGCTTCTGGCAATAACTCTGGTGACAATTTTTCAGCTAAAGCAGTCAATAAAGCACTCAAGGCTTTGGCGCGATATGTTTCATCCTGAATCGCTCTGACAGCAGCAAAGGCTTGTGGCAACAATTCTGGTGGCAGTTTCTCTGCTAAGGCACTCAAAACATCAGCACGATATCTCTCATTCTGAATCTTTTTAGCAGTAGCGAGGACTTCTGGCAATAACTCTGGTAGTAGTTTTTCAGCTAGGGCAAAAAGTATTTTGGCACGATGCTCTTCATCCTGAATCGTTCCTGCCACCAATATTGCTTCTGGCAAAAACTCTGGCGATAGTTTTTCGGCTAAGGGAAAAAGTATTTTGGCACGATACTCCTTATCTTCAATCGTTCCTGCCACCCATATTGCTTTTGTCAATAACTCTGGCGGTAGTTTCTCGACTAGCGCAGAAAGAACTAAACAGTGCAAATACTCACGTTGATTTGATAACAAATTAGGAAGATATCTTGCCATATCTGGGTGTTACCCTTGCATGATAGAATCAGAATAGATAGTTAAAAGATGTTGAAAAAACCTATCAAAAATTATTTTGCCTGCATTCTAGCAAGAATGTTTCTAAAATTTACTTACACCAGAACATAAGATTTTTCTCATTTGGAATCATAGTAAATCTCTGTTAGGGCTTCTAATAACAACTTTGGCGTTAGTTCCTCGGCTAAAACATAAAAAGCATACTTACCATACTTATGCTGAATGGCACTCTGCACCGCCAGGGCTTCTGGTAACAACTCTGGCGGCAGTTTCTTAGCCAAAGCACAAAGGAATAAGGCGCGATACTCTTCATACTCAATCGTCCTTGCTATAGCTAGAGCTTCTGATAACAACTCTGGCGGCAGTTTCTCAGCTAAAATACAAAGGACATCAAGCCGATGATGTAGCGCCTGAATTGCTGTTGTTATAGCTAGGGCTTCTGGTAACAACTCTGGCGGCAGTTTCTCAGCTAAGACACAAAGGAATAAAGCGCGATCGCTCTCATTCTCAATCTCCCTGACAGCAGCCAGGGTTTCTGGCAATAACTCTGGTGGTAGTTTCTCAAGTAAGGCTCTCAAGACTCTGGCGCGATCGCTCTCATTCTGAATCTCCCTAGCAGCAGCAAGGGCTTCTGGCAATAACTCTGGTGGTAGTTTCTCAGCTAAGGCACTCAAGGCATTGGCGCGATACCTTTGATCCTGAATCTCCCTGGCAGCAACAAGGGCTTCTGGCAATAACTCTGGTGGTAGTTTCTCAGCTAAGGCACTCAAGGCATTGGCGCGATACCTTTGATCCTGAATCTTCCTAGCAGCAACAACGGCTTCTGGCAATAACTCTGGTAATTTCTCAGCTAAGACACTTAAGGCATTGGCGTGATCATTCTCATTCTGAATCTCCCTGACAGCAGCGAGGGTTTCTGGCAATAACTCTGGTGGTAGTTTCTCAGCTAAGGCACTCAAGGCATTGGCGCGAT
>NZ_JBALFD010000020.1:0-913 GCF_036916985.1 Nostoc sp. | reverse complement strand
CGATGCTAATTTTCCGGCTTCTTCATAGCTCATACCTTGGGTAATTCCATAGAGGAAAGCTCCTGCATACATATCTCCGGCTCCTACTGTATCTACAGCTTTCACTTGAGGTGCAGCGATTTCGATTAATTTCTGACCATCAAATACTACTGAACCATTAGCACCGCGAGTAATGGCAAATTTCTTACTCAGAGTTTTTAGTTTGTCTACAGCTACTTGAAAATCTTGTGTATCTGCTAGTTCTAATGCTTCACTTTCATTAGCAAAAATCAAGTCTAAACCAGACCCAATGATGTCTAAAAGACCATCTTTAAAAAACTTCACCATGTTATAATCAGATAGGGACATGGTAGTTTTTACTCCCGCTTTTTCAGCTATTTCTCTAGCCTTTATAGCTGCCTCTTTTGCTGTGGGAGAAGTCACTAAATATCCTTCGATATATACATATTCTGAATCAGCAATCGCTGATGGTACTAATTCTTGTGTAGAAAATTCTCCAGTAATTCCCAAAAATGTATTCATGGTGCGATCGGCATCGGGAGTTACTAACACCAAACATTTACCTGTAATTCCTGATTGGCGGTCGCCATTTTTTAAGTTGGTATCTACCTGAGAGTTAAGTAAATCTTCGATGTAAAAGTCTCCAAATTCATCATTAGCCACTTTACAGGAATAAAAAGCTTTTCCTCCTAGTTGACTAATTGCCACCATTGTGTTAGCGGCTGACCCTCCACAACTCTTATGGCAATGAAGATTTTTGAGATTTTCCAAAATATGATTTTGACTATCTTCATCTAGGAGTGTCATTACACCTTTATCAATCTTTAACTCTTGTAGTAACTCTCTTGATACTTCGTATTCTATATCTACTAAAGCATTACCGACACCATAAACATCATATTTCTTGCCCATT
>NZ_JBALFD010000019.1:0-149657 GCF_036916985.1 Nostoc sp. | reverse complement strand
ACTGGGGATTGGGGACTGGGGACTGGGGATTGGGGAATGGGGATTGGGGACTGGGGACTGGGGATTGGGGATTGGGGATTGGGGATTGGGGACTGGGGACTGGGGACTGGGGATTGGGGATTGGGGATTGGGGAATGGGGATTGGGGACTGGGGATTGGGGAATGGGGATTGGGGACTGGGGATTGGGGAATGGGGATTGGGGACTGGGGACTGGGGATTGGTATTTTTACTCAGCACTCATTACTCAGCACTTATTACTCATTACTCAGCACTCATTACTCAGCACTTAGGAATACTGCCCGATGCAATTTTTTCAGTAGATTAACAATAGACTATCTCAAGGGCACTTTATGACTTCTTTTGAAAATTCAGTTGAAGATTTGGTACTAGTTGCTGGTGCTACTGGTGGCGTAGGGCAACTGGTGGTAGGCAAGTTGCTAGAGAAAGGCTTAAAAGTTCGTGTCTTGACACGCAATGCTGTAAAAGCTGAAGAGATGTTTAACCAGAGAGTGGAAATTGCCATTGGTGACATTCGCCAACCAGTAACACTGCCAGCTGCAACCCAAAATGTTACCCACATCATAAATTGTACCGGGACTACCGCCTTTCCCTCTGCGCGTTGGGAGTTTGACCAATCCCCGAACTTGATTGAATGGGGAATCACTTTCCTTAACCCCAAATCTAGTGAAGCAAAAGCAAAGAATAGTCCGGCAAAGGTCGATGCCCAAGGTGTCAGCAATCTAGTGGCAGCAGCACCCCGGAATTTGAAGCGATTCGTTTTCGTTTCTTCTTGTGGAATTCTCCGTAAAAATCAGTTTCCTTTTAGTATTCTTAATGCCTTTGGCGTGTTAGATGCCAAACAAAAGGGTGAGGAGTCGATTATTAATTCGGGATTGCCCTACACCATTATCCGCCCAGGACGCCTGATAGACGGGCCCTATACCTCATACGACCTCAATACTCTCCTGAAGGCAAAAACAGGGGGTAAATACGGTGTGGTCGTAGGCACTGGCGATACACTTTCAGGTGATACCAGCCGAATTGATGTAGCCAACGCTTCTGTGGAATGCCTTTTTCAGCCAAGTAGTTCTAGGAAAATTTTTGAAATAATCAACCAAGGACAAAGACCGTCTGTAATTGACTGGGAAACTCTTTTCTCTAAGCTGGAGTGAGTAATGCCTAATTCTGGGTTGACCATCTCACCGAAGAGGCAGAGGGTAAGGGAGCTTCTTCGCAGGGGGAGCAAGCCCAACACTCTGCGCCAAGCATTGCGGAGCATGGGTACGTTCGCGGAGCGTCTCGTTGGTGCAGCCTCTCCTAGAGAAGAGAAGCCCCGCCCTTCCAGGGCGCTTGAACTGGGGCAAAGTACAAGCTCCGTCTCAGTCTTCCCCCTTGCTCCCTGCCCCCTGCCCCCTGCTTCTTTTGATCCAGGTCTTTCCGTTTCAGTTACCCTGAAGTTAGTTATCCAACTAGTATTGACTGTCCCATAGATAGAATAGATGACTCAACAAACTTCTAGAATTTGTATCCTTGGCGGGGGCTTTGGTGGTTTATACACAGCCCTGCGCTTAAGTCAATTACCTTGGGAATCTACGCAGAAACCCGAAATTGTTTTGGTAGATCAAAGCGATCGCTTCCTATTCTCTCCTTTACTTTACGAATTACTCACTGGCGAACTGCAAACTTGGGAAATTGCCCCACCCTTTGAAGAACTTTTACAAGGCACTGGTATACGTTTCTATCAAGGGGTTGTGTCTGGAATTGACATCGACCAGCAAAGGATAAATATCCAAGAAGGGCCAGAAATCCCTTACGACCGATTAGTGCTGGCGCTAGGAGGTGAGACACCGCTAGATTTAGTACCTGGTGCAGCAGCTTACGCCTATACATTCCGCACAATCTCTGATGCCTATCGTTTAGAAGAACGCCTGCGATTTTTAGAAGAATCCGATGCTGATAAAATTCGAGTAGCGATCGTTGGGGCTGGCTACAGTGGTGTAGAGTTAGCCTGTAAGTTAGCCGACAGACTAGGCGAAAGAGGACGCTTTCGGATCATTGAAATCGCTGACCAAATCTTGCGAACTTCCCCAGAGTTTAACCGAGAAGCAGCAAAAAAAGCTCTAGATGCCCGTGGCGTGTTTCTTGACTTAGAAACCAAAGTCGAATCTATAGAGCAAAATTCCATTTCCCTAGAGTACAAAAACCAGTTAGATAAGATTCCCGTAGATTTGGTAATTTGGACTGTCGGAACTAGAGTTGCGCCCGTAGTTAAATCTCTTCCTTTCAAGCAAAACCAGCGTGGTCAAATCAGCACTACATCTAATCTGCAAGTTATCGATCATCCAGAAATCTTTGCCTTGGGAGATTTAGCAGACTGTCATGATACTGAAGGACAGCAAGTCCCGGCTACCGCACAAGCGGCTTTCCAACAAGCTGATTATACTGCTTGGAATATCTGGGCAACTTTGACTAATCGCCCTCTTCTTCCCTTCCATTACCAACAGTTAGGAGAAATGATGGCACTAGGAATAGACAACGCTACTCTCACTGGTTTAGGAATTAAACTAGATGGCCCCTTGGCATACGTCGCCCGCCGTGCTGCCTATTTATACAGACTACCAACTTTAGACCATCAGCTTAAAGTTGGTTTTAATTGGCTTGTCCGTCCGATCATAGAAACACTTTCTCGGTAACTTAAGGTTGGGCATTGGGCATTGGTGAAGAACAAAGACATCTATGATATGATGATTTGTTTTATTTGCGTCAACTTATTTAGTAGATGCTAGACTCTACCCACAGAAACTTTCTAACAAGCCAAAATCTAAAATTCAACACTGATGGAACAACCGAAAGTTATTTTTTTAGATGCTGTGGGTACACTCTTTGATGTCAAAGGTAGTGTGGGTGAAGTCTATAGTCAGATAGCCCAAGAATTTGGCGTTATAGTTTCAGCCGAAACATTAAATACAGCCTTCATCCAAAGCTTTAAATCAGCACCGCCACCGATATTTCCAGATGCGGAACTGCAAGATATTCCCCAGCGCGAGTTTGATTGGTGGCGGATAATTGCCCTGAATACTTTTGAAAATGCAGGTGTTCTCAAGGAATTTTCTGACTTTTCGGCTTTTTTTAGCGAACTTTACATTCACTTTGGCACTGGTGAACCGTGGTTTGTCTATCCCGATGTCTTACCAGCTTTGACTAACTGGCGGCGCTTGGGAGTTAGTTTAGGGGTGCTATCCAATTTTGATTCTCGGATTTATTCAGTATTGCAAAGTTTGGGATTGAGAGAGTTTTTTACCTCCGTCACCATTTCTACCCAGGTACGTGCAGCTAAACCCGATCCTCAAATTTTTGTGATCGCTTTAGATAAACATAAATGTTCCCCAGAGGCCGCATGGCATATTGGCGATAGCATTGTCGAAGACTATCATGCAGCGAAAGCAGCTGGATTGAGAGGCGTTTGGATTAACCGGGGAAAATGAGGGTTGATCGACAGTGAAAACTGTGCAATTTCAACTGTAATACACTAAAACATAAACTACTTAGTTAGCGATCGCAGCAGAGTTAATTCACCAGATACGAGATTATCGTAAATTAAAGAGTTTAAGAACCTGCAATCTACATGTAGCACCCATTTCAGACGGGGATTTAGCGAGAAATCCCCGTCTGAAATTTCTTTAATTTTGAATTTTGAATTTTGAATTGTTAATTGCCGTTGTACACGGGGGGCAGTAATGTATTATTAGCTCAAAAAAGGTATGCCGGCCCTCTAATTATCGTTAAATGCTGAAGCAAACTTTTCCTTCCCCTGAGGCACTCCGACGGTTCCCTTTTGGCCTGGCTGATATTGCCCTCATTCTTGGCACATTAGTACTGCTGGCGTTGATTGCGCGTGTTGGTGCTGGAACATTGGTGAGCTTTGTACCACCAGATGTAGTACCAGGTATCAGTCTTGACCCGCGTAATTTACCCTATTACGCTGGGCGCTCAACTCTGCGAATGTTTATTGCCCTGTTTTACTCAACGCTGTTTACTTTAATTTATGGTTATATTGCTGCCAAAAGCCGCCGGGCTGAAAGAGTTCTGATTCCGCTACTCGATATCTTGCAGTCGGTTCCAGTACTAGGCTTTTTATCCATTACGGTTACAGGTTTTATTGCCCTGTTTCCTGGAAGCCTATTAGGACTAGAGGCAGCATCGATTTTTGCGATTTTCACCAGCCAAGTCTGGAACATGACCTTTTCGTTCTACCACTCACTAAGAACATTACCACCAGAACTAGATGAGGCCGTCAGGCTCTATCGGTTGTCGGGATGGCAACGGTTCACCAAACTGGAATTTCCGACGGCCATGATTGGGCTGCTGTGGAATGCAATGATGAGTTTTGGCGGTGGCTGGTTTTTTGTCGCGGCGAGTGAAGCGATTAGCGTACTTAATCAGCAATATACGCTACCAGGAATTGGCTCTTACGTAGCCGCCGCAGTTACCGCCGAGAATTTACCTGCCTTGGGTTGGGCGCTATTGACGATCGCGATCGTAATTATCCTAGTAAATCAACTATTTTGGCGACCGTTAGTCGCTTGGGCAGATAAGTTCCGCTTGGAACAGAGTGCAGCAGCCCAAGCCCCCGAATCCTGGGTCTACGATCTGCTAAAAGCAGCCCGAATTCCGCGTCTGCTGGGGCGGGTGTTAGATCCTTGGGGTGAAGCTATCAACCGTATTCTCTCATTGCTAACGCCACCCCAAACTCCCCGCGCTGTGGAGACTGGTGGGCAAAAAATAGGCGATCGCCTCTACAACTCGATTCTCCTGGTTGTAATTGGTGGGCTGTTGGTTGTCGGGCTGCACTTCATTTTCACAACAGTGGGACTAAGTGAAGTCATCAAAACCTTTGGGCTAGGATTACTCACTCTGTTACGTGTGTTGGTATTGCTGGTATTTTCAACTCTAGTTTGGACACCCGTTGGAGTAGCCATTGGGTTTAATCCCCGACTAGCAACTTTGTTGCAACCTGTGGTGCAATTCCTGGCTTCATTTCCAGCAAACTTTATCTTTCCCTTCGCTACGCTATTTTTTATCCGTTCCCATATCAGCATTGATTGGGGTAGTATTCTGTTGATGTCCCTGGGCGCACAGTGGTACATCCTCTTCAACTCCATTGCTGGAGCGATGAGCGTCCCAACGGATTTGCGCGAGATGGCAACCAGCCTCGGTTTGCGTGGTTGGCTGCTGTGGCGCAAGTTAATCATTCCCGGCATCTTCTCCGCCTGGGTAACAGGTGGAGTCACTGCCACCGGTGGTGCATGGAACGCCAGCATTGTCTCTGAGGTTGTCGCTTGGGGGTCAACTACCCTGACTGCTAACGGATTGGGAGCATATATTGCTCACGCAACCGGAGCAGGTGACTGGCCTCGGATTACCCTGGGGATTGGAATGATGAGCCTATTCGTTGTTGGACTGAACAGAGTTTTTTGGCGACGACTGTATGAGTTAGCAGAAACCAAATACCATCTCTAAACCATCGTTCGCTAGAGGAGCAAGGATGACTTCTACCCAAGTTACTAATAACGTATTAATCTCTGTCGAACAGGTCAATAAGAGTTTTCCACTACCAGAGGGCAAAGGGGAATTTAAGGTTCTCCGCAACATTAATCTGACGGTAGCTACGGGTGAAGTAGTAGCATTACTGGGGCGCAGTGGTAGCGGCAAAAGTACCTTACTACGGATTATGGCCGGCTTGATTCCACCAAGTGAAGGTAGGGTAATCAGCAATGGTAAACGCCTGCAAGGTGCTAACCCTGGTGTTGCAATGGTATTTCAAAGCTTTGCACTGCTGCCCTGGCTGACAGTACAGGAAAACGTCGAGTTAGGGCTAGACGCTCAAGGTGTTGGTCGGGATGAGCGACGACAACGAGCGCTAAAAGCTATTGACTTGGTGGGTTTGGATGGTTTTGAAAGTGCCTATCCCAAAGAATTGTCGGGGGGAATGAGACAGCGGGTTGGCTTTGCTAGGGCATTTGTGCTGGAGCCACAAGTACTATTTATGGATGAGCCATTCAGCGCCCTCGATGTGTTGACAGCTGAGAACCTGCGGGGGGAAATTGATGATTTATGGAATGCTGGCACATTTCCATCCAAAAGCATTTTGATTGTCACCCACAACATTGAAGAAGCGCTGTTTCTGGCAGATCGGGTAATTATCTTGGGATCAAATCCGGGGTATATTCGCGGTGAGGTGGTGATTGATCTGCCGCGGCCTCATGATCGCACCAGTATCCGCTTCAAATCACTGATAGATTATATCTACACGGTGATGACTAACCCAGACGTGGAAGTAACTGGGGCAGTTGCAACAACCACATCAACTACTATAGAAGTATCGCGATCGCCTGCTGTAATCCAAGAATCACCCTATGCAAAACCCCTACCTCACGTCAGAGTCGGCGGTATTAGCGGTCTGTTGGAGTTAATTGTCGATCAACCAGAGGGCAAAGATGATATTCCCCGTTTGGCAGAACGAATCCGGCTAGCCGTCGACGATCTCCTACCAATGCTTGATGCAACCGTAATGCTGGGCTTTGCTGAAGTTGCACAAGGGGATGTCTTTCTCACCAAAATTGGACAAGATTTCGCAACTACAACCATTCTTCGTAGTAAAGACCTATTCCGGCAACAGGTGCTATCAAATGTGCCAGTCGTAGTTAGTATGGTACAGACATTGCGAGAAAAACGGAATCGCTCAATGCGAGCGGATTTCTTTATCGATTTACTTGATGAATACTATCCCCATGAAGAAGCCGAACGGCAATTTGCCACAGCTGTAGATTGGGGGCGTTATGCCGAATTGTTTGAGTATGATGCTAGTGAAGATAGATTGTACCTGCCAGAACTAGCAGCAACGCCAAGTAGTGAATCTGAGTCGATGGAATAACCGGAGGCAGATTGTCTCCGGCATAGTTACTAAGGCTATTTAATCGCACATATAGCATTTCCCACTCAGATGAGGTACAACGTTATATTACAAGGTGTAGGGGCACGGCATGCCGTGCCCCTACGGATGTACCTCACTCAAATTGTACAAGCGATCGCCCCGATACAATGATGAAACCCACGGAATCAAGCCTGAGTAGCGGCTGACGAATTCCTTCTAGAATGGCTGCATTTAAAGCAGTTTCTATCTTGACTTCTTCAGCTAGTGCTTGATCCCAATTTTGCTGGTTCAGACGCAGGCGTAATTGTTCTACTCGATTGCTTAATTTCTTTTCAGCAACACTAGCACAACTTTGGCATAATTCAACAAAATCGGGGCGATTAGAAAGTAATTCTGAAGAAGTGTTACGCACTTGATAGCAGAAATTTTGCCATTTACTAGGGTCAACAAAATCGTCAATAATTCCTAAGCGCTCTTTTGCTAGATTGTAATCTCGTCCTTGATTATTGTTTTTATCTTTATATGGACGTTGCAGGATACTTAAGAGTGCTTTATCTTCAACAACGCGTATTGGCTCTTTGCGACCATCAACATAGATAGTTTCTATAATTGGCGGAAATAAAGCATCAACGCGTCTCTGCAAGTTTTTGAATTGAGAATTATCTAGTTTGTAATCGATTAAGACTTGTTTGACATTTTTTAAATTTGTCTCGACTACATAATTGCATTGGAAACCGAACCACTCTTTTCCTTCTTTAGCATCCCAAGATGTATCAGTGCGCCACATTGCAAAGGCTTCACCTCGGTCATCCCAGTTTATATAGTTCAAGAGTGCTTCGACAAATCCTTCGCCAACTCGAAAGAGCTTAATCCCAGCATTCTGGTTTGCTACTCTACGATTATAAGTACCAAATTGGTCTAGATAACTCTCAGCAAAACGGTTTTTTAACTCATTTATGGGAACCAAAGTCCGCGTTGTTGGTTGATAACGTCGCATATCTGATGAATCTGGGTTATTCATTCCCCTGAATCCCAGCGCGTCACAAATCCAGCCTTCAATTGCTCGCTTAATTTCTAAATGGCAAGCATCGTAATTATCTAAATCTTGAAAATACTGGGTTGCAATTTCATCATTAGCGTCAATTTCATCGAGAGTATTTTGTTCGCTAATTTTGACTATTTCCGCTTCAATTTGCGCTTGAATTGGGGAAACCATCTCTAACAATCCAGCCGCACCTGATTGAAATAAAAGTGTTTCTAATTCTACAAGTTTCTCATCGACATAAAATTGAAGACTGGCAATTGATTGCTGGAAAATACCAAACCCATCTTTTAAGACTTTATACCAAGCATTGTGAGGGCTATCTTCCAAATAAGGGCCAATCAAAGCAGTAGATTGAATGCCAATTTTGCTGCCAATGCGGTCAAGTCTGCCAATTCTCTGCTCTAATTGATTAGGCGACCAAGGCAGGTCAAAATGAATTAACCAATCGGCAAATTGGAGGTTACGTCCTTCTTCTCCAGAGCGATCGCATACTAAAATAAAGCAGTTTGGGTTATTCTTGAACCGATTTAAGCCTTCCTCAACTTTATCTGGTGATTCTCCAAATTGATGGCTGGCTACTGTCTCTGCACCAAAGCTATCAGACAAATACCGGACAATTTCGCCACAAGTTTGCACAAAACTGGTGAATACAATAAATTTGGGCAGAATATCGCCAGTAATTGGTCTCTTGATTCTCTGCTGGATTCTGGTGATGAATTCGTTTTGATTCTTCCGAACGTTTGCGGGGATTTTGAAGTAAGTACCTAGCTGATTCAGCAGCACTGTTTTTAAATTTTCCGTCCGTTGTCCGTCTTCTTGAGGTTGACGAATAATTTTTAGTAAGGATTGCAGAATTTCTTCTTCCCCTGAGAATTTGGGGGTTGTAGCTAAGATGCGAATATCATCTTCTGTAAACTCTTGGATGAGTTTAGCATGAGGTTTAGCAGTTAACCGGGCGTTAATTACCTGCTCTAAAATGCCTAACCAAGTGCCAGCAGCGAGAAATAACAGCAGAAAAATTCGCTGATATTGCTTTTCTTGAGGGGCAACACTCCGCCATTGATTGAAGAGTTCGTGGATATCAAGCGATCGCTCGTCTAAATCATACTCTTCTTTGGGCGTGAAGTTGCGGTCAAATATCACATCTTCCACCGCCGCGCGACGGTTGCGAAGCATTCGCCGGTGCAGTCGATAGGTATCGCTGACATGGACGCGAATCGCTTGGACGATTTGCTCTTGCTCAGTAGAATTTGCTTGTAAACAATTTTCTAAATCATCCGCCAGCTTCAACAAATACTTATCCTCAGCAAAGAGGTTTCGTAGTTGCTGCAAGTTGCTTTTGAGAACCAGAGGTTCTGCACCTTCTTTAAAAGAAAGCAGAACTTTACCAATTTGCTGACGGCTTTCAACTTTGGCGCGGAAACCTGCTAAATCACCCAGTTTATAGGTTGTTGGGTCAAGCAAGTGCAACATGGCTAAAAAATCTTGCTCATGATTGAGAACCGGAGTGGCAGATAATAAAAGTAAGCGATCGCTTTTATGAGCAAGTTCTTTGCAAGTCTGAAAACGCTGGCGAACTGCTGCATCCTTAGAGGTCGCCATTGCTGCAATATGATGAGCTTCATCTAAAATTAAGCAACCTATCTTCGCTTTCAGGTTGATTTTATGAATATCTTCAACCGCCAGCACCGCTACCCGTTTGCCAAAATGGGAGATATAAAACTTGTTTTCTAACTCAGTCCGCCATTGTTTGAGTAAATATTGCGGAACTATGACTACCGCACCTCTTTTCGGCTCATCCAGGAGGAATTGACGCAGAATCGCACCCGCTTCGATGGTTTTTCCGAGTCCCACCTCGTCTGCTAACAAATAGCGTTGAATTGGGTCTTCTAGTACCCGCCTAACTACTTCAACTTGATGAGGATAAAGATTGATATTTGCCGAAATTAGTCCTGTCATCCCCCGACTCACAGCACGTTGCTGAATCAAGGATTTTACGAAAGCCAATCTTTTGTCGTGGAAGTAGGGGGTTTCGTGACCCTTCATCGCTAGAGTTTCGATGGGATTTGTGTTGGGTAAATTGCAACGAACGTAAATGTCTTCAACAGAAGCGATCGCCGTCTTCTTATCTGGTAAATCTATTTGATACATCTCTGTATCTTCATCCCAGATAAAAACTCTGCCAACTATCCATTTTTCCTGGGTTGGGAACTTGATGTAGCATCTAGCTTGGGGTTCAAGCCTGACTTCAGAGAGCGAACTTAAAGGTAACGTTTTTTCAAGACGTTGCCCTACGGAGCAGAAATACTCAACGATCGCATTGGCATCAGATATTTCCGTAACTTTTCCGATACCCAAAGAGTTATTCTGGGACTGTACCAATAAACCAAGCTTAATCATAGATCCAGTCCCCTGAACACACTAAAAGAACCTTCCAGACTAGTTTTTGAACCTATATCTGGTAGTTTTGTCGATCAACATTATAGATAATAAACTGGTATTACAGTTTTTGTTAGAGCGATCGCGATGCTTTTATGAAGATACAAATACTGACTCGAACTCAGCCAATTTGTATTTATACTTAAAAATCAGCATTTTTAAGTATAAATTCATCTTCTCCTTGATCGACTCAGCAACCTTCAAGTTCGGCATATCAGTTCGCGACTAAGTACAACATTTCATTAATTCATAGCGAATTAACTTTAGCAAAACTCTGCGTACCTCTGCGTACCTCTGCGTTTAAAAAAGGCATTTAAACTAGACAAAATACTTGAGGTTGTCTTTTATTTAATATCGGCTGATATGTAGCGCAACAGATTCACACTTTACCTTGATAACGCCACGATACAATTAAGATAATGTAGTTTTATTCACGATGAAGAAAATCAGAGACAACACAATTAAGTTAAATCAATTTTTAAAGTTGATGGGTATAGTGCCAACTGGAGGACAAGCCAAGCTAATGATTCAAGGTGGCGATGTCCAAGTAAACGGTATGCTAGAAACCCGACGAGGACGGCGATTAGTACCAGGTGATAAAGTGACAATCCAAGGACAGACTTTAGAGGTGAATTTGAACAATAATGAAGACCAAGACGTAGTAATCGATTTTCCCGAACAAACCGAGTAAAGGATTTTTATCCCAAATTTCAAAGTTCCTCTTTTGCCTTGTGAGTAATGCTACAAATTTCCAACAAAGTTATTATCCCACAGACTGATATTGAAATTACTGCGATTCGCTCGCAAGGAGCAGGAGGCCAAAATGTTAACAAAGTTTCCACTGCGATTCACTTGCGCTTCGATATTGTGGCTTCATCATTACCTGATTATTATAAACAACAGCTTTTAAGGCTCAACGATCGACGTATCACCCAAGAAGGAGTCATTGTTATTAAAGCCCAAGAACATCGAAGTCAAGAGAACAATCGCGAGTCAGCGTTGAGACGACTACAAGAACTCATTCAAAGTGCAGTTGTAGTCACGATAAAACGCAAACCCACCAAACCAACCCGCAGTTCTCAAAGAAAGCGCCTTGACCACAAAATTAAGCGCGGACAGGTTAAATCTAACAGAGGGCGGGTGACAGATGGTTGATTTATCGATTATTTGTAGAAAACATGATGAATAAAAAAAGATGAATAAGACATTACTAAAACTTTTGATATTTGCACTTTTAATCTTGTTTATCATTTCTCCCTTTGCAGCCCTTGCGAGTTTAATGCTTGTAATATTATTTGCAGCATTTTTCTCTTTACTAGGGGACGTATTTCAAGCAATTATTGGTGGCGATACCAACCCGAAAAAGTCATAAAAGTAAAATTCAAAATGAAGATGGGGATTTTTCAAGGTGCGATCGCTTCACCATAGACAATTTACAATCTGTCACAGCAGAAGTTGACATATATAATTTATTCTCGCTCAAACAAACAAAAAATAATTATAATATCGATTACCTATGAGGTTGTATAGGGACTTCCAAATAAAAAAATATCCAATTAACTCTTGTGGGGTGGGCATCCTGCCCGCCCTACAATATTGGATAATTTATTTCTTGGAGTTCCCATAGAATAAGCTGGTTAAGCAACTTATCTTACAAAGCCTGATTTTGTGCAGTTTCACAAAGAATTAATATGATTATTCATAGTATTTATACAAATTTAATCTCTAAATATGTATCTATATTAATGAAAAATATCCCTTTTTTTTGGCATAATATTATTTGACTAATTCCCTATTTTATAAAAATACCTAAAATTAATTCATACAAAGATTAATAATTCTATTTGATGAAGTCTAATAAAAAAGCCATATACAAGGCACTTTCAACCCAGTTAAGAGTTCCCTATTCCCTGCTGTAAGTGGTAACTTCAATCACAGCCTGAACACTTTTTTATAGTCAACTTTAAGCAGAATATATAGATGCGGATAATTGGACATATCAACTACAAAAGGTACTACCCATGAGTTCCCGCGCACTGCTGTTAGTAAATCGTCATGCCCGCCAAGGGCAAAAGGGTCTGTCGGAAGCGATCCAATATCTGAAGACACTCGACTTTGATTTAATTGAAGAGTCTACAGAAGATCCCAAACATCTTGCGGAAGTTATATTTCGCTATCAGTATCAAGTTGACTTAGTAATTATTGGCGGAGGAGATGGTACTCTAAATGCTGCCGTAGATGCTTTAGTTGATACTCAGTTGCCTTTGGGAATTTTGCCACTGGGAACTGCTAACGATTTAGCGAGAACTTTGGGAATCCCGAATTCCCTCAACGAAGCTTGCAAAATTATTGCATATAAAAATTTACACCGCATCGACTTGGGTTGTGTGAATGGCAAGCATTTTTTTAACGTTGCCAGTCTGGGGTTGAGTGTAAAAATTACTCAACGACTTACCAAAGAAGTCAAGCGTCGTTGGGGAATATTTGCTTATGCTGCCACTGCATTGCAAGTAATTTGGGAATCTAGACCTTTTACAGCCGAGATTGCGATTAACGGTGAATCAGTTCACGTCAAAACAGTGCAAATTGCTGTGGGTAACGGCCGCTATTACGGTGGTGGTATGGCTGTGGCTGACGATGCCGCAATAGACGATCAAAGGCTAGACCTTTATAGCTTGGAGATTGAACACTGGTGGCAGATGATATTATTACTACCTGCAATGCGACAAGGGCAACATATACATTGGCAGAGTGTACGCTCTCTTCAAGGTCAAGAAATAGAGGTACATACTCGTAAACCGCGCCCTATCAATACAGATGGTGAAATCACTACTTACACACCTGCTCATTTTCGGGTTATACCTAAAGCTATAGCTGTTTTAGTACCCCCGAAAATCAGGAGTTAGGAGTCATTTAATTTTAGATTTTAGATTTTAGATTTTCCTTCAATCCAAAATTAACAATCTAAAATTGGCAGAGTTAAGAGTTATTCTCCCTCATCTCCCTATCTCCCTGTTAGAAAGTGGGAACTCGCATCAATTCACGCCAAATGCATCTGAGATTTTCTCAAGATATAAAGTCCCTATTGCAACGCCTAGCTGAACAACCGTTAACTCTAGGTGATATTTTGGCAGAAACCTCAGAACGAGGCTTCTGCCTGGTAATTACGTTATTAGTTTTGCCATTTTTATTTCCTATGCCACCGGGATTAACTGGCCCTTTTGGTGGTGCTTGTTTACTATTATCAGGGCAAATGGTTTTAGGGAGGCGATCGCCTTGGCTACCAAAAAGAATCGCTAACTACAAATTTCCTCGTCCCTTCGCCCATTTGCTTTTACAAAATTTAGGGCGTCTTACCAAGGTTTTACAGAAAATTGCCCGCCCCCGATTAGCAAAAATAGCCAATAATCCTTTGATTTGGCGAATTAATGGGTTTTGTATCTCTTTATTAACAGTATTACTAATATTACCAATTCCGTTTACAAATCCCATCCCCACTATAGGTATTTTACTTTTGACTGTTGCCACCATTGAATCTGATGGGTTATTAATTTGCATCAGCTATGGCATTACTGCCCTGATTAGCTTGCTGTTTGGATTTATTGGTTATGCAGTCTGGTTAGCTCCTAGTTTACTGCCATCTATATTTAAATAATAAAAGCCCCCAGCTTTTGACTGAGGGCTGTAATTTATTAGGGTGCATCTACCATTTATTAATCCGCTTCATTGATTGCCATATCCGGGAATATTTAACTAGCATCCAAAGTTATTTTCTTCCAGTCTGAAAAAATATCAGCAATAAAAAAGCCTTCAACTAAAAGCTGAGGGCTTTGATTTAATTAAGGTGCATCTACCATTTATTAATCCGCTTTAGTTATTGCAATATCCGGGAAAATTAGACTCACGACAAAATTATTTCCCGAATTAAACATATATTGAGTAATAAAAAAAAGCCCCCAACTAAAAGCTGAGGGCTGTGATTTAATTAAGGTGCATCTACTATTTATATATCCGCTTTAGTTATTGCTGTATCAGGAAGAATTGAAAAAATAAATGTCTGTAGAATTGATTTTGTTAGCTACAGCAGAAGTACTAACCTCAATCAAGAGCATCTACGGTATTTGACTAGATAATCATTGACTAGCTTCACAGTAATTTTACAAATATCCCAAATTACCTCTGGATACACAAAGTTTCTGTTAATATCTCTAATAGAATATCCGCAATAGTACGAATATAGTTTATTAGTTGGGTATATGACTATAAAAGTTAGACACACCCAACTTGATGAAGCGATCGCAATTTTTATTAGCCCTTGCTAGTCTTAGTATTGTCGGGGGAAGCTTTTTTATGAGAACAACTTTTAGCAGTACTAGTGAGCCTAAAGTCATCACTGATGCCTCACGCTATAGAGAAATTCGTAATCAACTATGGTCTGATAATGACCAAGTAAAACACTTTCCTAATGAGATTCCCGCTGATGCCAAAAACGTTCGCATTGCTTACTCTCCCGAAATTTTGCAGGGGAGTAGTTTTTTTCAAATTAGACTAAAAGAGCCACCAAACAAAATTGAAAAATTACTTTCACAATACAGAAGTAGTGCCAAGCACAAATATAGGGGTGGTAACACAAATGACCACATTAACCAGCCTAACGGTGTGCCGACAACTTTTTTCTACACCAGTGACTCGCCTACAGAATCTTTTCCACCTACTTATGAAATATTGGTATTAAATACAGATGACAAAGGTAGACCTGGTTTCAAGTGGAATCATGGAGATAGCTACGGTGTGGCTATTAATAGTTCTGCCTCAGAAATCATTTATTGGTCTGAAAAATGGTAACTAGCAATTCAAGATGACTTTGAGTCGCCATGAAAATCACTATTGAGAATATCCGACTTGAGAAAAAATTCAGTTTACCCAAGTAGGGAAATCCGCAACGCTCAATTTTTGCTACCACTGATACCAATACCAGGCGACTAGCTCGACTTTCCGCTCAATCCCCATTTAAATCTTAAAAAATCCTTAATCCCTAATCCCCAGTTCCCAATTCCAAGATTTCTGTTATCCATCAGCAAAGATGCCGTTGAGTGTAATTGTATAAGAAGCAAAAAAGGTGAGATGATTCTGTTATACAACAGGAAGTCATGTTACTGGTACAGTTAACAGTGTTCTGTTAAATTCCCAATAAGTTAAGCGAGAGAGGTATGCAAAATGAAAAATTTAGTAAAGAATCTCCTTGATGAACGTACAAAATCAATTATTAGATCATCCGATCTATATCAATCTTTACATAACAAAATGCATTCAAGTAAGCTAGCTGTTGCAGGTAAAAGGCTTGATATTTGTGCTAATGAAGTTGCTATCTATCTGCTTCAGTCTGGTAAAGGAAAATATGCATTGCGTGACAAAATTTGTCTTGAAATTGGAAGTGGGTGGTTATTGACTCATTCGTTAGTATTTTACCTTCTCGGAGCCAAAAAGGTTTATGCAACCGATGTTTACCCATTATTACAACCCGACAACATTTTCAAAGCTGTGTGTAAGTCTGTAGATTGGAGTATCTTAGATAGTCTATCTACATTTGAAGAACGTGAGATTATCCGCTTACGTTTAAATAAACTACTTTCATTAAGAAATTTCTCTGTAGAAGCCTTACAAGACTTGGGTATAGAATACGTTGCTCCAATTGATTTATCTCAACAACTACCTAGCAAAGAAAAAATAGATTTTGTATTTTCCAAATCTGTGTTGGAGCATGTACCAGTTGATGATGTTGTACCACTTTTAGAAAATCTTGTAAGTAGCCTCTCCGGAGATGGCTTTATGTTTCATCTTATTCATTTACTGGATCACAAAAATATAAATGAAAGACCATTTGATTTCTTTGTTTATCAACATGAAGCCTATTCGAGAGAATTACAATCAAGGTGGGGAAATCGAATTCGACGCAGCCAATGGAAACAGATATTTTCTAACCTCAAGCATTTGGACTCTAAATTTGTATTTGAGTGGTCGTGCAAGGACGGAGAATTACCTGAAAAAATAGACTCGTCTATTCAATATATAGATGAAGAAGATTTAAGAATATCCCATATTGGTGTATTTGGAGAATTCGCATCGCTTCCGAAAGTCAAATCTTAGGTAAGGATAAGTTTTGAATAGAGGAAGCAGTCCCTCACTTTATATCTGATACCATTTTTTTGTGAAGTTGCGCTAAACCCTTTTAGCTTCTTTCTTTTTTTGTGTTCTTTTTGACGAGATGCTGCGCGTAGCTTGCTTCGACCTAGTAGTATTAGCCTGCGGTAAATCGCTCCAAGTCTACGTTTTTTTTACACTTAAATATGGTTTAGCGCATCTTCATACAGAATTGGTATGAGTATTACTTTTACACTTTTGGGTATATTACTTTGGGTAGTTAAAACTTATAGTCAGCATAGTTAAGATTTAAAAACTATCTGAATATGTAGAATGCCAACTGCTTTAATTACCGGTGCTTCTAGTGGTATTGGTAAAGCCTTTGCTAAAGAACTAGCTGCACGCAAGACAAATCTTGTACTCGTTGCTCGTTCTGAAGAAAAATTAAGCCAATTAGCTAAACAACTACAAGAACAACACAAAATTCAAGTAGAGGTTATAGTCAAAGACCTCACAGAACCTAATGCAGCTGCTAGTGTATTTGATGTCACCAAAGCAAAGGAATTAACTATTGACTTATTAATCAACAATGCTGGTTTTGGTTACTATGGCGACTTTGCTGAAGGGGATGGAGAAAAACAAGTCAAAATCGTACAATTAAACATTTTGGCATTGGTAGATTTAACCCATAAATTTCTACCCTTGATGCGGCAACGTCGTTCTGGAAGCATTATTAATGTATCTTCTATTACGGCATTTCAACCGATACCATACCTTTCTGTTTATGCTGCCAGTAAAGCTTTTATTCTCAGTTTTAGTGAAGCACTATGGGCAGAGAATTATCAATATGGTGTCCGTATTTTAGTCACTTGTCCTGGACCAATAGAAACAAACTTTTTTGCCGAAGCTAATTTTCCTCCATCACTGGCAAGTAGTACAGATAAAGTATATTCTTCTGAAAAAGTGGTTTGGGAATCTTTAGAGGCTTTAGAAAAAGGCTATCCGACTGTTATTAGTTCTGATACTAACACTCAAATTAGAAGCAAATTATCTCGGCTTGTGCCGCGTAAACTTCTGCTGAATATGTTAGCAAAACACTTTAAAGCTTAAGGAGTTAGAAGTTAAAGAAAGTGATAAATTTAAAATTCCTAACTTTTAACTTTTATTAAATGTATCTTGTTAATTGAACTCGGTAACGATCTTTTTTTGTAACGGCGATTTCCCCAACTTCTAAACGCCCTTTAGAGCGAATGGCGATTAAGTCACCTGATTTGACTTGAGAACTAGCTTGGGTAACTTCCTTCCAATTGACGCGGACATCCCCAGCATCAATGAAATCAACCATTTTGCTACGGGACATGCCAAAACCAGCAGATGCGATCGCATCTAATCGCAAAGAAGCCTCCACAGTAGTTAATTCTTTTTTCTTGGGTTCCCGAACCCTTAATTCAGTTATCTCAATCCGCTGAGTTTTCACAGGAACCGATCGCACCTGTTTCAGACTCATTTCCAAAAATTCCACCAACTCTGGGGCGACAATGGCCTGCGCCCCTCGTTCTCCTAAAACAATCACATCTCCCGTCTTTTCACGAACAATTCCTGTCCCCAACATTGCGCCTAAAAAGTCGCGGTGAGAGGCGGTATCAAACAGGAAATTACCAGCGATTTCTACAGCCACAAGGCTGACTTGAGATTGATCTAAGGGAAGTTCTGAACGAGCGATCGCTATTCTTTGGCGTTCCGCTTGCGGATACCCACCCCACGCTACCAATTGCACTTCTGTTAATCGGTTAAACACCCGTTGAATTTCCACCAATTCTGGAGGAGATAGAAAATCTGTCAAAACCACTTCCCAAGTTTTGATTGCTTGTTCTGCTTGGTCGATTACACGAGCTACACTATCTCGATTTTCAACACCTTTTAAAAGTTCTTCTCGTGGCAACATTCTTAAAAATTATGAGTTATGAATTGAGAATTAATCTGCTATAACTATCTTGATTCTAACTTTTTCAAGCAATTATTGACGCGGCATTTTATCTAGTCTAAAAATCTCTCATGCTTTTCTAGAGATAGTTCCAGCACCCAGAGTTTTAATCCCTATTGCAATTATCCATGAATGGCATGAAAGCGCCGTTGCGATCGCCAGTCCTGAACTGGCAGCTGCTTTTAGTGCCGAAACTAATGAAGTAGCATTAACCAAACCATCTGCTCAGAGTGACGTGTAAACTCCTATGTCAGATAATCCCTCAGAAAATCCAATAGTGGAGAATGTGGAGCCGCCAGAAGTTAAACTGACGGCTTCAGCATTATCTGAGGTTCAATACACAGTGTTCAATACACAGTATTTGTGTCAGCATAACCTTGGATATTTTCTGGATCAAACTGACGTAATATTCTCGTTGCTTGCCGAGTCAGAGTTTCAGAACCTTGAACAGCAACTAAATATTTACCTGCATCTAAGCGATTGCGATAAGGTAAAGCATCACCACCACCTACTAGTAAACCGACTCCACCACCGACAAACACACCACCCATCGCACCACTAACAGCACCCAGCAGTCCACCAATGATGTGATTGCCAACTTCACCCGCCCAGGAAAAAGTATTTAAACCTGTGATGAGGCTGAATGTAAAACCTGCAAAAAAGCCAAATGGTATCAGCCAGGTTGCCATCAATTTTGCTTGCTTTTTAGCTTGGTCTTTGGGATCAATTAAGCCGAACTCATCAGCCGTTTTATACCCCCTCCCCAGGATAGTACTGTTTATGCCTTCTTTTTCTAAGGCTAAGTAAGCAGCTTCGGCTTGAATCCGGTCAGGTAATACGGCAACAAGGTAATTCATTGATTTTACAATTTGTCTAATAGAAGTTTTGCCTTAATTAACAGCGTATCAGTCCTGGTCGAATCAATCTTGTATTGAGTAGGAGTTAGGAGTTAGGAGTTAGGAATTAGGAGGGGCTTTTATTCGTTACTCCCCAACGCTAGCAGGGAAGGGGCTGGGGGTTAGGTCTGTATTGAACTCAACTGCAAACCGCTTAGGCATAGCCCGCCGCAGGCATCGCACAAGCTAGCACAAGTTAAATATATATAGGCTGATCACTTGAGCAAATCTAGTGGCTCACAAAAATTGTTTACGCCTTGCTTGAGGACATATATTAAAACTGGTGCTGCCAAAATCTTAGGAAAGGTTGGCGTTGTTTTTAAATGTTCCATCATCTTTTGAAGAGAAGTATTAAGTAAATCTTCTCGATATTCTTGTTCGCAAATGACGACACGCCATTTTCTAGCTAAAGCATCTAACCACTCGGAATTTGCTCTTTCTGGCTGTTGTCCGGCGCGGATAGCTAGCGTCATCGCTGCATCTTCTAAATCTCCCTCACAGTCTTCAATCAAATCCAGCGCTTCCATATCGCTGGGATCATCTGCCAATTGAGAGCGAAACTGTGCAATCTCTTGAGATGTTACTTTAGTCATGAGTCTTTGACAAGGCGAGCGATCTACCACTCAGTTATGCTATATCATTTCACAAAATTCCTGTTACAAATAGGTTTTTTTTTGACCAAAAAGCCTCATTATTCAATGTAATTATTGGAAAATGAGGCTTTTTGAATTTTTAATTAGGATATAAAGTCAGCAGTTCTAGCGTAATGCTCTGAGGGTAACAGACCGTTGTAACTGAGCTAAAGCGCGATTGTAATCCAAAATCGCTGTGACTCGATTACCTTCAGCTTGTGTGAGGTCGTTTTCAGAGTTAATAACATCAGTTTGAGTGCCTACACCAGCTTGGAATCGCAAACGCGCTAAACGTAGAGCTTCCCTAGCTTGTTCTAAAGCAGTATTAGCGGTTTGAACATTCTCCAAACTAGATTGCTGGGTAGAATAGGCTTGTTCTACCTGAAAGCGAATTTGGTTGCGCTGTTCAGCAAATTGAGTTTCTGCGATCGCAATATTAACTTTTGACTGAGCTGCTCTTGCTCTTGCGGCTCCTCCGTCATACAAACTTAGGGTTGCCCTAACTCCGAATGAATAACCATCAGTAAAGCTGACATTATCATTGAACTGGTCTAGGATGTCGTAGCTACCTACCAAACTAATTTGAGGGCCTAGTTCTGCAAGGGCTTGCCGACGCTGTTGTTCGCTGATATTGCGTTGTGCTAACTGCTGTTGTAGTTCTGGACGATTTTGATAAGCCAACACAATACTTTGTTCTAGTGTGGGATTCCAAAGACCAGCTAATTGTACAGGGTCAGCAGCACTGATATTTATCCCTTGGGGCAAACTGATTCGAGTTGCTAATTGACGACGGGAAATTGTCTGCTGGGATCTAGCATTAGTTAAATTTTGTTGGGCATTTGCTAAATTCACCTGCGATCGCAACACATCAAACCGCGTACCAACCCCAGCCCGCTCTAAAGCTTCTGCATCACGCAAACTCGCCTCAGAGTTGACTACAGCCGATTGGGCAATCCGTACTTGTTCATCGGCTTGTTGCAGATTGTAGTAGTCAGTGGCAACATTCAGACGGATTGTCTCAGACTGAGTTTCTACAGCCAACTCGTTATAACGCACTTGTTCTTCAGCCGCGTTGACGCTAGCTTGCACTCTCCCAGAAGTGTAGATATTATATGAAAGTTGTGCCTGACCAGAAAAAGATGTACCGGGTTTATCTTGCTGAGGGGCAAATGGCCCGTTTAATGCGTCCTGAAGCTGATTACTAGAAGACTGACTACGAGTCAGATCGGTGCTAAGTCCCAGAGTGGGCAACAAAGCAGCTTGCGCCTCGCGTAGAGCCGCTTTATTACGTTCTAGCTCCAATAACGACACCTGGAGATCGTGATTGTTACGCCGTGCTAACTCCAAAGCCTGTGCCAAAGTAATCGGCTGATTCCCCTGAAGTTTCACTTCCTCTGGTTTGGTGGGAAATTGCAGAGGATTTGAGTTAGGAATCAGGTTCTCTGGAATTTGCACCGGACCAGAGGGTGCAGGAGTCACGCTTCCTGGCACATTAGTAGGTTGCACCGAACCCCCCGACGGAATTACGGTTCCTGGCACAGTGGTAGGTTGCACCGAACCCCCCGATGTCGGAACTACAGTTTCCGGTACAGCGGGAGTTGGCGTCGAATCTGTCGGAATCGGGGTATTACTTTGAGCCACGAGGCCAATAGCATTTTGTTGTAAGCAGGTGCTTGAGGCCAGTAGCAAATTAGTCGAGGAGTCAGTTTTGCTTTTTCCTAACTCCTGTGGACACCTCTGCGCTGACAACAGTTTTGCTGTTCCTCCACCTGTGGCTGAAGTTTGTAAAAATGTTTGTAACTGAGTAACAGTATTTATCTTTTGACCCACTGGTGGCTGTGCAGAAGACAGAGACAAAATTTCTTTTTGGACAGAATTGGGTTTTGAAGTATAGTTAGGAACTAGTATCTTCTTTAATTTCTGTCCATTCAGGTCTGAATTACTCTGTTTTTGCTTGCTTTGAGCAAACTGGGTAACATCTGGCTGTTGAGAAGGATTAGAGGTAGGTGTCAGACTTAAAAATCTACCTTCATCTTTCTTCATTGGCAAAACAGTATTGTCAGCCGTAAATGCTGGAATACTGCTATTACTTAAAGGCTTCACACTGAGTTTAGTAAAACCAAAAGTAGGTACTAGGGTTGGAACACTAACATTTGCACTGTTGGGCAGTTGCGTATTCATAGTGTCTACAGCCAAGTGTTGACCATAAGTAGAAGTCAAAACACTAGGAGAAGACGCCAGTTGTACCCCAGTTAATTTCGCAGTACCAGCCCAAGCAGGCTGGGTTGTTAATACCGCTGCCGTTACACCAGGTAAGAAGCTATAAAATAATTGCTGTCCTTTCACCGCATCCCCTCACACGAAAATCAATCTAGCGGCAGAAAACCTTTCTTCACCACAGAATATAGCACGATACTAAACTTAGGAAAGAATATACTACGATACTAAATTTAGGGTTCGGAACTCTGTTTGTCTTCAAAACGTCTAACAATGCGAGAAAGTTCCGCCTTTTCATCGATACTAACGCGAGTAGGAGCACCGCTGATAATCCGTTCGTAGTTTCGGAAAGAATCTTTGATATCTGGCCCGTCAGCAGTAATATTATACTCACGAATGCCCTTATCGTGCCAAGAACCTCTCATTTTAAATACGTTAATTGCCCGCGACATTTCGCCGCGAATTTCTACGTACTGTAACATTAGAATTGTATCGGTAATCGTGGAAATATGAGAGTCAGTAATGGAATGCGCTCCCAGAAATTGGTCGGTTGTGTTAGTAAAGAAACCAGTAATTTCTTCTTGTTTAGCATAACCCGTCACCCCAATTACAAACTGCCGAAATGCATTATTGCTCACTCCTCTAGCTAGTGCCGAAAGGGAATCGATAGCGATGCGAGCAGGTTTGAAGATCGCAATTTCTGATTTAATAATTTGTAGGTGGTCTTCTAAGCCAGTTGATTCGGGATAGGTACAGATGATTTTGAGTAAACCTTGATGCTCTAATTCTTCAAAATCAATTCCCCAAGAAGAAGCATTACGAGATAGTTGAGCCCGTGATTCTTCATAGGCAAATAATATCGCCTGTTCTCCATTGAGACAGCCATCTTGAATAAACTTACTGACTAACAAGGTTTTGCCGGTACCTGTGGCTCCTGTTGCCAAAATGATGGAATCTTTGAAGAAACCACCACCGCACATTTCATCTAAGGTTTTGACACCAGAAGATACTCTGACATTAGAAGATCGTTGAGTTAAGCGCATTGCTCCCAGTGGGAAGATGTTAACTCCTTCATTAGTAATTGTGAAGGGATATTCACCTTTCATGTGAGTTGTACCACGCAACTTGAGAATTTCAATTGTGCGGCGGCGGCGTTCTCCTTCTAAAACGTTGCGAACAATTACTACATTATCAGAAACAAATTCTTCTACTCCGAAAGAGGCAACGGGCCCATATTCTTCACCACGTTCAGTAGTAATTACAGTGGTAACACTCAGCAGTTTGAGACGCGCTACAAGGCGAAAAATCTCGCGTCGTACTACTCCCATTGCTTCATACTGCTGAAATACTGCTGTTATCGAGTCGATGGAAACTCGTTTAGCTTTGTATTTACGAATCGCATATTGCAAGCGCTCAATGAGTGCAGAAAGGTCAAAATTTCCAACTATATCTTGACCTTCCGGATCGGGAGAGGCATCAAGAATAAATAACTTGCCTTCTTCAATTAGACGTGGCAAGTTCCAGCCAAAAATATTGGCATTTTTAATAATATCACTAGGCGATTCTTCAAAGGTAACAAATACTCCAGCTTCATCAAAGTAGGTGATACCGTTATAGAGAAACTGAAGAGAGAATAAAGTTTTACCTGTACCGGAAGTGCCACTAATCAAGGTAGTTCTACCAATTGGTAAACCACCATGACTAATATCGTCAAATCCTTCGATCATCGTCCGAATTTTTTCTAAACCCCCAATTTTCGGTCGTTGCGTTGGTTCTAATTGCTCGTTTTCACTCATTGCTTGATAATAAATTTGTATGAAAACCTGTTTTTTATGAATAAAGTTTGTACTAATTTTTTTATGATTACAATTTTACTCTTCAATATCTTCTTCACTGAGTTCTTCATAGAGTAAATCTAATCCAATCAATACTCTTTCTCTATCTGAAAGATCCCCGATAATTTTGCGAACGGGTGGAGGCAAAATTTTAGATAATGTTGGCGTTGCTAATATCTTATCTTCTTCCGCCAGCTGTGGGCTTTTCAGTACATCGATCACTTTCAAAGCATAAACACCTTCAAACTCCTGTTCTAAAATATCTTTGAGTGTTTTTAAAGCTCTGACTGAATTAGGAGTGTTCCCTGCTACGTAAAGCTTAAGAACATAGGTTTTTCTGAGTTTCTTCATATACTTAATCGCTAGTCATGAGCATAAAAATACAATATCTTTCGCACATCAAGAAAAGTTTAACATTGATGAATTTAATTTATTTAGAAATCGAACTGCGATAGACTTCACATAGGTGAGCTAGGATATCTATCAAGGTTAGACGGTAATCAAGTAGCGTTTCATTGCTCCTTCCTTCTAACTTTAGCTGGTTAGAAAATTCTTCAATTACCTCCATGTGAATTTCGATTATTTGCGGCACAGGAATATTAGCATAAAATATAGTATTGATAAATTTATCAATTTTATCTTTGAGTGTTTTATCTGTGCTAAAATAATCTATAAGAATCAGGCTATAATCCGATTTAAGCTGTCTTAATAATCCTTGCCTTTCTGCTAGAGTCATCTCCTGGAAATGCTGTTGGCTTTTTTGCATCTGACTGGCAAACACATAGACGTACTTGCCAGTGTATGCCTTACTTGGATCTTGTTGCAGCCAATTTGGGAAATAGTTGATGTTTACAGTGGCAGTTGCATCAACGGGTAGGTAAGAAAACTGGGCAATAACCGCATCGAGCAAGTTCCACACCCACGCGACCATTTTTTTTTGGTTGGCTAAGTCAGCTAGATTATCTAAACATTTGTTAACATCAGGTTGCAGAATCAATATCGGTAATAACATCTATTCTTAAATATATTTCTTTGATCGCCCGAACCAATAAAGGTGGGCTGATAAGTTTGGCTAACGGTTTTAGGGTAATACTGGCCACAGTAAAATGGTGATTCCACCCCAAAATAACGCTCTGTGTTAGCAGATAGTGCTAGCCAATCAACAACCTAGTGCCGCAACTGAGTAGTAAGACTTAGTAGGTCTTTGATGATGAGCTATATTTCAGCATAGCAAGACGCAGTAGCTAGTTTATTATTTGCATATCTATGTATATAAATAGATAGACTTTTTGATTTTGCTCCTTGATAAGATACTTAAACGAACTTAAAGGATTGTCGCGTTCTAAATCATTATAATTCCTCAAGGTTCTAAAGCGAATCTTTGGGGTCATAATTGTTTTAACCGTCGCTATCGATGAGGAGTTTAAATACCAGTAAGACACTGGGGAGGCTAGTTGCCAAAAATGAGAAATATGGCCTCTTGAAAAAATGCACTCGTCCGCAAGCAAGTGTCCGTGAAGGGAAATCCCATTGTTTTAATGGCGTTGAAATAACCAGAGTTGCTTATATGAGTCTTCTTAGAGGATATGACTTCAGGCGAAAAGACCATCAACTGGCCGATGGAAATGCCGGAGGGTTCCACAGGAAGAATGACCCCCAAAGCCCTATGTTAATGCTAGATTACCCGCTTTATGACTTTCAGGCAACCGTACCTAGCTGCCCTCAAACAAGTTCTCTGGCAGTGGTGTTGGAGATTTTTGAGCAAGAGCAGTGCGATCGCTTGGTAGTAGTGAATCAACAGCAATGCCCCATCGGATTGCTGTATGCTGCCCGTTTAATCCCAAAATTATTAGCACATAGTGACGATAAAAATCTAAATTTACACCAATCGCTCTCTACCTGGGGTCAAGGTCTAGTTGAGCCAATACAGACAATATTAGCTTCTGAGCGTGTAGAGCAATTGAGCTTGCACTTGGGCGATGCAGCCGAAAAACAGCAGAACTTAGATTGGGCGCTGATTGACTCTGATGGTCGATATTTGGGGCTGCTGGATAGTTCACGCCTGGTGCGATCGCTAGCCAAAGAAGGCATGGCTGGCTTACAAAGCTCAGGTGAGCATCACCATGAGTATGATGCTGGGACAAATGAATCCAAGTCATTAGGACACCAACCACTGGTTCACTTGCTAGAAAGACTGCCTTGGCCTTTGATGTTGCAAACGGGTACTGGCGAAGTGGTCGCGCGAAATCCCGCCTGGTGGCAGCAATTAGGAACCTTAAAAGATCCAGAAGGAGTTAGGCAACAGGTAGAGGCAATACTTATCCCCAACCTCTTGGAAACACCAGAATATGTTACTCAACAAGCAATCAAGGTTCATCCCAATGGCAGGGAGAATGAGCATGGTGAAGAGGAACTGATTCAGCCAGAAGCATTATTAGATACTGGATACAGTCGGTGCTATTTAGATAGTCAAGTGGGTACTTGTACCTGCGTTGTCGAAGTGCAAAATGGTCAAGAGCGAATCTGGCAATTTGCCAAAATTCCCTTAGATAGTCCTGAGTTTTCAGCACGGGCTAAACGCCCCGCTACCGCTAACAGCACTCAGCACTCAACACTCAGCACTGATTTGTGGTTAGTTTTAGCTACTGATGTGACTGAACAGCAACAGCTTTGCAAAGAATTGGCGGCAAAAAATGCCGATTTAATTCAACTCAATCGGTTGAAAGACGAGTTTTTAGCTTGTATTAGTCATGAACTCAAAACTCCCCTAACTGCTGTTTTAGGATTATCGCGCTTGCTGGTGGATCAGCAGTTGGGAGAACTTAACGAGCGTCAAGCCCGTTATGCAGGACTGATTCATCAAAGTGGACGCCACCTGATGAGTGTGGTTAATGATATTTTAGATTTGACCCGAATGGAGACGGGACAAATGGATTTGACGCTGACTCCGGTAAAAATTCGGGCTGTGTGCGATCGCGCCCTATCGGAGGCCAAAGCTATCCACACTCAAACTACTAAAGCGACATCCGCCTCGCCACCTCCAAATGCGCGTTCATCCGCTCCCCAATTCTGCCTTTCCATTGAACTAGGCTTAGATCAAATGGTGGCAGATGAGTTGCGCTTACGCCAGATGCTAGTACACCTACTTTCCAACGCCTTTAAATTCACCGAAATATCTGGCGAAATTGGGTTGCGGGTAAGTCGTTGGGAAGGATGGATTGCCTTTACCGTTTGGGATACAGGCATTGGCATTCCTGAACACCAGCAACACTTAATCTTTCAAAAATTCCAACAACTAGAAAATCCCCTCACCCGCCAATTTGAAGGCACTGGTTTAGGGCTAGTATTAACTCGCGCCTTGGCTCGTCTGCACGGAGGAGATGTCAGCTTTTTATCGCGTGAAGGAAAAGGTAGCCAGTTTACACTACTGCTGCCCCCTAGTCCCCCAAATACAGGCTTTTCTGAACCAGATATGGGAATCAGAGAAAACGAGGAAACACGACACCAACAGACACGGCAAAACCCCGCAGCCGCTCGTCAGTATGTTAGTACGCCCACACAGCATCATCACGCTAGTTCGCAACGGCTGGTTTTGGTAGTCGAGGCAGTAGCCAGATATATTGAAGACTTGACCGAACAACTCAAAGGTTTAGGATATCGGGTAGTGATTGCGCGATCGGGGACAGAAGCAGTCGAAAAAGCTCGGCGCTTGCAACCAATAGCGATATTTTTGAATCCATTGCTACCCCTACTATCAGGTTGGGATGTGCTGACTTTACTAAAATCTGACACCGCAACCCGTCATATATCTGTAATTGTGACAGCGACGGGAGCCGAAAAGGAGCAAGCATTTGCTAATCGAGCCGATGGTTTCTTAAGTTTGCCAGTTGAGCATCAGGTATTAGCACCAGTTCTCGAAAAATTATGTACTGTACAAGCAGTTGGGCAGCAAGGGTTAAACAACGATGCAATTACCCCAACAAAAACCCCACTGCGAATTCTCAGGTTGGTAAATCCCCAGTTGGAATCAGTTAATCCCCACCCTTCACTTCGAGAACATCGGGTGATTGAAGTAGATGACCTAGATCAGGCAGAACTTCTGGCGCGGGTATGGCAGTTTGATGTCATTTTGCTTGATGTCGAAAGTACCACAGCCCAAATTTATCTGCAAGAACTAATTGGACACCCGCGTTTAGCGGCTATACCATTGGTTACTTGCGATGTCGCAACCACGTTAATAGCTTCTAAGATACCAGGGCTATCTGTATTTCCTTACTTAACACCATTTGCGAAAGATAACAGCAATCGCACCGAGAAAACAGATGCCTTACTATCAGTACTGCAAATTGCTTCTGGGATTTGCTGCCCTCCTAACATCTTGGTAGTGGATTTGACAATGCTGCGTGATTTTCCCCAGGTAAGACGCAAGCCAGCGAAGGGTTATCGGACTGAAAAAAATTGCTCAATTAGTAGTGAAACTGCGGAACGGGGTTCTGAGTGGTTCCAAGCTTTAATTCAGTATCTACAAACAGCAGGCTTCAAAGCGGCGATGAGTCCTTGTTGGGCAGAAGTGTTACAACAAATTCGCCACCAAAGCGTTGACTTACTGCTAATTTGTTTAGGAGAATCTGCTATCCACAAAGATGTACTCAAAGCACTGAAAACATTAGGAGATTCGCCGTTAAAGCTACCACCAATTTTGGTACTAAATCAGCGATTAAATCGTCCAGAAACTAGCTTCCAGTCTGGGGTAGCTTATCAGGAGCAGAAGAAGAATGGTTTGGAACCGATAGAAACTGTTGTTGGTGCGATCGCTACCCAAATATTACCGCGATCGATATCAATGGAAGACCTCTTAAATCAGATCAATCAAGCTTTAGCTGTCAACGGTTACAATGGCAAATGTTAATAGGGATTGGGTACTGGGTACTGGGTACTGGGTACTGGGTACTGGGTACTGGGGAAGAAATTCTTTTAAGATTACTTAGGATATAAATCTACAAACTTATCTTTCCTAATCCCCAATCCCCAATCCCTAATCCCCAATCCCCAGTCCCCGTTACGATATATCTATTTTTTCATTTTTCTTTTTCTTAAAAGGAACTCGAACCAAGTTATAAGCACCCTTGGTGGATAAACTTTTGTAATCATCTGGCTGTAAGTCCATTTGTAAAAACTTTTTCTGTTCAGCCAACAGCAGCACTGAGGCAGGTTTTAATCCTTTGGCAGCTTGGTTTTTAATATGCTGTAAAGCCTCTTGGGGAAATCCTAAATAATTTACATGAATGTGGCTGTAAAATACCACACTAGGCTTTTTGAAGCCAAGCATGATCAATTCTTCATTTGGTTGTTTTGCTTCTAGGATGACCGCAGACAATTCCCTTAAGGGTAATTGACGTTCTCGATCTATAAAGAACAAAGCAGGCGTTAAGACAAAAATTAAAAACGCCACAAACCCGATTAAATTAATACTGATAACGTAGTTCCAGCGACGAATCAGTAAAAAACCAGCAATCAAAACAGCACATACCAGCCAAATTATACCCGCTATTACTGGTATACCAGATTGTTGAATTAGTTCGTGGAAGTTGCTGATAGCTGGATCAGTACCTAATATATGGGTTAGGTTAAATAATGCTGTTGACAAAAATGATAAAAACACTACATTCACCCAACCACTCCAAATGAGTGATGTGGGGATGGAGACACGTGGGGATGAAGAGGAATTATCAAATACTTTTTCCTTTTCCCCATGTATTTGTGTCTTCTCGTCGTATTCATTGCTGGGGAAAAGGTCACTCCACAACAAGGCTACCAGAATTGCTGCTGCTGGCATTAAAGGCAATACGTAGCTAGGGAGTTTAGTGACAGCAATGCAGAAAAAGACAAAAATGCTAGCAAACCAGAACCAGGCAAATAGACCAAATTGCTGAAAACGTTCAAGAGATCGCCAATGCGATCGCTTCCAAAACTTTAGTCTGATTATAGAGGCTGGTAAATACACTGAGTATGGCGCAAACCCCAGCAACACTATTACGAAGTAAAAATACCAAGGTGCTGAGTGACCATTAACTACTTCTGTAAAGCGTTCCAGGTTGTGATAACCAAAGAAGGAGTTAATATAATTCCAGCCATTGCGCCAAATTACTAAAGCATACCAGGGCACTGACAAACCGAGAATTATCAGTATACCTACAAAGAGGCGCATTTCCCGCAACACCTCTAGTACTTTACCCACATAAAGCAAAAAAGCACCAACAATTAGCCCTGGCAAGACAATTCCCACTGGCCCTTTAGTCAAAATTGCGCCAGCAATCAGCACATAAAAAGCTAAGTACCACTTATTAGGTAATAGGGAGGTCGTTTCGCGCCGGGATTGGGAAAATTCCTCCCCAGTCCCCAGTTTCCCAGTCTCCAGTCCCCAATCCCCATTCTCTTCCTCCCCTGCATACCCTAGAAAGAAACATAACAAGGCTGATGCCATGCAACCAGTGAGCAGCATATCAGAGACACCCGTTCTCGCCCAAATAATAGTTTCGGGATTGAGTGCCATGAGCGCTGCTGCGATAAAAGATATTAAGTAGCGGCGAGTGGGACGTGAAACTTGCTCTAATTCGTCTTGTTTAGTCAAATACCACTGTATGGTGTAAAAAGCTAAACAGACTAAGCCTAATGCTGCGATCGCAGAAGGAAGACGTACTGCCCACTCATTCACCCCAATTAGGTGAAATGCGATCGCTTGACACCAGTAAATTAAAGCAGGTTTATCGAAACGAGTGTCACCATTGAAAAATGGGGTAATCCAATCACCTGTAACGAACATCTGGCGGGAAGCTTCGGCAAACAGCGGCTCTGTCTCATCAATCAAGCCAATATTGCCCAAATTCCAGCCAAAAGCCACCCAGCCAATCAGCATCAACCCCAAAATCGACACAGTTACACTCAGGGCTGGATTTTTTGCTATTTTGTTGAACCACTGATCAACAGTGCGCTTAACACTCAATTTCATTCTCATTTAGTCAATAGTCAACAATCACTAATCAATAGTCGTTGGTTATCTATCTTTTGTTCTTCGGAGTTTTTAATTCAACGATTTTCTTCTACTCATTACTCAACACTTTACCAACTATAGGGTAGTGGCGTGGCAATGAGTGCTGAGTAATGAGTAATGAGTGCTGAGTGTGGAATCTCATTTCTTGTACCAGGACTGGGAATGGGTTAAACGCCGCGCTATCGCTAACACAAAAGGGGAACTATTATTTTGCCCCTGCCCCCTGCCCCCTGCCTCCTTCAAGGACTCAACACTAGTTGCCATTCTTTGTTTTGCGAATTCCACTTAGGTAATTGAGTTTCACCGACAACATAAGGGCCCCAGTAACGACGGGAACCATCTTGTGCAAAAGCAACTAAAATATCTCCTTTCTCCAGCTTTAAATTATTCTGAGGTAGGGATAAAATCAGTCCCTTCTCACTACCTTCTTGGGGGGCAAAATCCCAATGTGCTGGTACATCATAGTTAGTTTGTTTAGTACTAGCGCCTTTCGCTACCGACTGTCGTGCCAGTAGAGCCAGCCGTACAGGCTGATTTGTTTGATTGCTCATTCGCAAAGTCCCTTGATTGTTGACTTTGCTAGCTGATTTATCACGATCTGCCAAGACAGGATAAGTCTTCTCTTTACTGGTATGTTCTGTTTGATTGGTTGAGTTAGTTACTGGAGTAGATACACTAGCAGCAGTATCTTTTTTAGGTAAAACAGATTTAGGTAAAACAGAAGTTGTCTGCTTCTGAAAAGTTTCTGTTGGCAGTTGTGAAGATGTATCTGGGTTTGTGGACTCAAAGGATACGCTAATTCCAAAGCATCCCACCAGAGCAACAAGCAGTCCCAAGCAAGATGCTGTAACACCGACGTTACGATACACTGAATATTTCATATTGATAGTTATTAGAAATAAATATTTTGTCTAGGCTTGACCAAATAGTAGCCTATTATCCCAAAAGATAATCATACAAATTAGCCTAATATAGACTTTGTTAAAATTAGGGACACGGATGTATTATAAATATCATTTTGATGAGAAAATATTTGGAGTAAATAATTTCTTTTATGTTTGAAAAACAAGGGTTACAGACACCCATCCCTTGGAATTTTGACCGTAGTATTGAATAAAAAAATAACATTTGATACAGAGCTAGCTAATTCATTTGTATAAAAAATAAAAGTTGCCTGAAACCGCTAGCAGCTCTAACAAGGCGTGCTTTGCCAAACCTCAGATAAATCTAAGTGGTATATTTTATTTTCTGCTATGAAAAGCCACCTTATTGAGAGGATGTTTGGGAAGTGCCTATTGATATACCAAGCGATCGCAGATCCCCCTAAATATACGCTAGTCCTTTCTCCTATTTGAAGACACTACAGGTAGCTTGTTTACCTATATGGCTAAAAGTGAGGAAACTCGCGTAATGGACTATTTTCCTTCAATAAGAGGGAATTTGAGTCATTTTCCCCTTTATTTCAAGCTTGCTTATGGGGATAAAACTAAATATTTATAGTTCCCAAACATCTTCTAAGAAAATGTACTTCTCTAAAGATGATAGTATGAGCAAATTTGAAGAAACACTGGAATCGTAGTAGATATCTACAATATTAACAAACAAGCTGATACTAAAACCAATATCCTGCTTAATTTAATATAGATACAGCGAATTTCAAGTTAGTGAGGTATACAAGCTAAGTCTTAAAGCCAGATATAAAGCCTGTTTTACTTCTGAATTCTGTTAGCGCAGCGGGGCGTAGCCCATTCTGACTCCTGAATTCTGCTGTATATTTCAAGATATCTTGACTTTTCCCCAGAAGTCCCCTCAATGCAAAATACTCGTCTCAATAACTTGTTCGATGCCATTGCTACACGCTTGGGGCAATGGTTTGTAAATCCTTGGCGGCGGCTATCGTTGCTGATAATTAGTTTTTTGTTCGGTTTTTTTCTGGGAAATGCAGTTTCCACGACAGCTGGACAACGGGCAGAATTAGATATTGTGGCAGCTGGTTTTTTAGTACTGTTGACGGAAATTACCAGTAGGATATTTTATAGTCGCAGTTTTTTGTCAAGGCGATCGCTCTTGATAGACTCATTGAATCTCCTCAAAGTTGGTTTCACCTACAGCCTGTTTCTCGAAGCCTTCAAGCTGGGATCGTAGTGAGATGGGGAATTTATGAATTTGTGGCTGGGTGAAATTTTGACAACCGATGCGGTGGTGGAAACTTGGCAGCAGCAAGCTAGAGTTGCAGCGCTGGCAGATCGGTTAAGGGCTAAAGCTTTTGGGATCGCGCCGGAAAATGTCGATGAAGCGATCAAAGAGCGATCGCATTTACTAAAATCTGTCTTGCCAGCTTTTAAGCAATTTTGCCAAACTAGCCTCCAAAAGGAACCCCAGGAAATGTTACCAGTTTTGTGGGACTTATGGCTTCCTTTGGGAATCAAAATAGCATTGCACCGCCAACAATTGGAACGCCCTCTGATTCAAGGAATATTGGGAGGACAAGGCACGGGTAAAACCACAACCTGCAAAATTCTCAGTTTGATTCTCGATCAGTTGGGATACCGGACTGTAAGTTTATCTTTGGATGACTTATATAAAACTTACAGCGATCGCTTGCTTTTAACACAGCAAGATCCCCGCTTAATTTGGCGCGGGCCGCCAGGAACCCACGATGTAGACTTAGGCTTAAAGGTGCTAAATCAAATCCGCCAGTCGCAAAGTTCAGTGATGGTTCCCCGCTTTGATAAATCTGCTTATGGAGGCGCTGGCGATCGCACTACTCCAGAAATCGTTACAGGTGTAGATATTGTACTATTTGAAGGTTGGTTTGTGGGTGTACGACCAATCAACCCAAATGTATTTGATATAGCACCACCGCCAATTATCACTGAGAAGGATAGAGCATTCGCCCGTGATATTAATCATCGCCTCCACGATTATTTACCACTGTGGGAGCGATTAGACAGCTTAATTTTGCTTTATCCCACCGATTACCGCTGTTCTTTGAAGTGGCGCAAACAGGCGGAACAGCAGATGATTGCTGGGGGTAAGTCAGGGATGAGCGATGCAGAGATAGAAGAATTTGTCAATTATTTTTGGCGATCGCTTCACCCGGAATTATTCATCAAGCCGTTGCTAAAAGATGCCGCAGCAGTTGATCTAGCGATCGAGATTCTTGCCGATCATAGTTTTGGTGAAGTGTATGGCAATTAGTATTTTAATTAATGTAAAGTTAAAGAAGAATTCAGAAGTCAGCAGCGAAGGCAAGGACACTGTACGTTGGCTCATTCTTGAAGGGTAAGAGGAATTAATACCTGACTGTGTAAGGTTTCAACGTGATTCTGGAATCTAATGGTGGTAATACCACGTGAGTTAGACGAAGCATATAGTATCCATCTAATTAGCCGTAAAAAAGACCTCTAAGAAGGTTTTACCCCTCAGTGCTGAGTGCTGAGTAAATTTAAGAAGTACTCAGTACTTCTGCACTATGGTAAAAGCCCCGCCCCTTGTGGGCGGAATCTTCTTATAGAGAGAAGGTTGATACCCCGCCCCGGGCGGTCTTTCAACTCAGCACTCAGCACTTGGAACTCAGCACTCTTCATTATGCAAAACCGTCCCTCTCCGAGTCGGAGAGGGACAGACTTGAACTAAAGTTCAAGGCAGGGAGAGGTTTATTGGACTCACGTTGATACCGTGTAATCCTTCGGAAAAGCCTTAGGAGCTTATTAGATGACTCGTTCAAAACGCTTTTGTAGCTAGAGGTACAATTAATAACACATCAGCATTACACCTCTGTCCGAGCTTCAAGATCCTTGATGCTTTTAACAAGTATTTTACTATACTCAGTAATTTTTATTAACTCAGCAGTGCTGAGTCGTTTTGCACTGCTTAGTCTAAACTCCAGTATATTAGGAAGTTAATATAAAGCCATCAAGCTCCTATATGAAGATTAGTTAAATGTTTACTTAACTGTCTTAACTGTCTTAACTGTCTTAAATGTCCACATTATTATCTACTTAACTGTCTTAAATGTCTTAAATGTCCACATTATTATTTACTTAACTGTCTTAAATGTCTTAAATGTCCACATTATTATTTACTTAACTGCTATTGCATTTTATTGACAAAACTGAGATTCTTTAGAAGATTTAGGTTAAACATACTAATCTCATAAAATTTGTACTTTAATAAAACAATAATTGCTAAATATTCTCTATAGTAAGTAAATTGATGTAATAAATAAGAAGGCTAATTATGAATTAATTGATATAAAATAAAAGCAAATTTTATATTTTGCAATATGAAATAGAGTAATGTTTGCAATAGTTTTTTGTTTACCTAGATTATAGATTAGTAAGTATAAACTTATAGTTTTTAAGTACATTTAAATTATGGTAATGAGTGCAAAAAAATGAATTTTTTAGAAGAAGAGAGTTTATCTTTGAAGAAAATACAGCAACTTAAAACTAAGTTTGAATTAGTCTTATGGGAGAAAACTCCATTAAATGAATGCACAGTGATTGTGAATAAAACATATCCACTGGAAGTTATACTATATATTGTTTCAAGCTCAAAGAATTCGCTAAAGCAAATTCGCTCTTATCTTCAAAAGGTATCCGGGGAAGCATTATTACTAAAAGCTGTAGTACCAGTGTCAAATATACCTTTAACTGCCACAGGAGAGGTAGACGAATTTGCTTTGATGAACATTCCTATTATTGATGAAAGTTTAATTGAGCAACTAGAAAAGCAACTTAATTATTATCACAACATCAAACAGGCAGTGGTAGTGGTGCAAGAGTTGAGAAAGAAGATCCCTTCACTGCATTTGTCGGATTTGATCCCCAATTGGCAAGACAAGAGTGCAAACTTTGCCCCAATTTCCAGAGACTTCCAACCCAATACACAACAATATTTCTCAAAGCCGAAGCCACTTGCCATTAGCCACGGCAGTATTCTCCCGGATGATCCTTATGCACCTATTACCTTACCCGAAGTTTTGCAAAGAGCCGCGCAACAGGTTACAAGTGGGGGAATTATTTACCTGCTGCCCGATGGCGCAGAACTACGTCAATCATACGCTGAGTTACTGGAAGTTGCAGAGCGGATTCTTGCTGGTTTGATAAAATTGGGACTCAAGCCAACAAACAAAGTCATCTTGCAGATGGAACTTAGCTGTGACATTATTCCAGCTTTTTGGGGCTGCATATTGGGAGGCTTTATACCCGTAATCATGGAAGTGCCGCCGACTTATAGAGAATCAAACAAGGTGATGGATAAGCTTTGTCATATTTGGCAGTTCTTAGATAGTCCAGTCATCTTAACTACGGAAATTCTTAAACAAGAGGTAGAATTACTATCGCAATGGCTACCAGCAGAACGCCTCAAAATAGGTGCAATTGAAGCTTTAAAAAACAATACTACTAGCAAACAATATCACCATAGTCAACCAGATGAAGTTGCTCTATTTAACCTGACTTCTGGAAGTACAGGAATACCAAAATGCGTTCAATTGACTCATCAAAATCTCATTGCTCGTGCTAGAGGAGCCAACCAACTCAATCAACACGAGCCAGAAGATGTGATTTTAAATTGGCTGCCATTCGATCATATTGGCAGCATTTCAGATTGGCATATCCGGGCTGTGGAATCGGGTTGCACATTAGTTTATGCCCAAAAAGAATATATATTAGGTCGCATCCTCAACTGGTTGGATTTGATTCATAAATACCGCATTACTCATAGCTGGGCCCCTAACTTTGCATACACCATAGTTAATGACTCCCTCAAACAAGAATCAGAACAGAATTGGAACTTATCGTGTGTGAAATTCCTACTGACAGCTGGTGAAGCAGTATCTAGTAAAGCTGTAGAGGATTTTCGAGAAAATTTAGTTGCATATAGACTCAAAGCAACGGCAATTCGACCAGCTTTTGGCATGGCTGAGATGGGTTCAGGGATTACATATTATCAGCCCATTAAAGAAGCACCTTTGTTGTTCCATAGAATAGATAAATCTATCTTGCAAGGTACGATTCAACGAGTAGAAATAGACCATCCAAATTATAATACTTTTACCGATTTAGGCTCAGTCATTCCAGGAATTACCATTCGCATTGTAGACGAGCAAAACTCTGTATTAAAAGAAGATACTATAGGGCGTTTGCAAGTCAAAGGTGATGCAGTTTCTCCGGGATATTACAACAACCAAAATGCCAACGATCAATCTTTTTTAAAAGATGGTTGGTTTGATACTGGCGATTTAGGATTCATAGCCAACGGACAATTGGTGGTTACTGGTCGTGCCAAAGAAACTATTATTATTAATGGAGCCAACTACTACAGTCATGAAATTGAAGCAATAGTGGAAGAAATTGCCGAAATTGAAGTTTCCTACACCGCCGCTTGTGCAGTCACCAATGTTGATGGTGCAACAGAGAAACTAGCTATCTTTTTCAGTTCACCGATTACTGAAGATCAAAAAATATTAGAACTACTGAAGAAAATTCGCCAGACAGTTGTTATTAAAGTAGGATTGAATCCTGACTATTTAATTTTATTGCCTAAAGAAGATATTCCCAAAACTGTTATTGGTAAAATCCAGCGATCGCAACTTAGCGATCGCTTTCATGCAGGTGAGTTTAACTCAATTCTCAAACGGTTCGATATATTACTAAATAATACTAACACTATTCCTGATTGGTTCTATCAAAAAGTCTGGCGACCTAAGCAAGCCAAGGCTTTGAAGACTTTATCCCAAAATTCTCTGACTATAGTATTTCTCGACGAGTTAGGATTGGGAGCATTTATTTGTCAGCAACTAAAACAGCAAAATCTACCCTATATTTCTATTTCACCTGGATATGATTTTGCAAAAAAAAGCCCTAATTATTTCTTTTTGGCTCCTGGGAATGCAGACCATTATCAGCTATTGCTTGAGACTATAAAAGCTGAAAACTTGACTATCGGTCAAATTCTTCATTTGTGGAATTATCATGAGTATAGCGGAGAAATCACCAGCCTAGATGCTCTGGAAATAGCCCAAATCCAGGGAACTTATAGTTTGTTGTTTCTTGTGCAAGCATTAGCAAAAACTCACGAAATTCAAGATTTAGTTCAATTATTATTTGTTTCTAGCTACACCCAGTCTACACAAGCAATAGACAAGATAGCTTATGAAAAATCTCCAGTTTTGGGAGTAATTAAAACTATTCCCCAGGAAATACCCTGGTTAAATTGTCGCCACATTGATTTAGTACCAAACTCACTACAAGTTGATGGGAATTATATTCTGCAAGAACTCCAGGTTTTATCAAAAGGGCAAGAGGTAGCTTACCGAGATGGACAGCGTTTGATTGCAGGTTTAGAAAAAGTTAATCTGCAAGATAAATCAAAACAAGAACTTCCCTTTAAATCAGGGGGAATGTATCTGATAAGTGGTGGACTTGGGGGTGTGGCAATTGAAATTGCTAAATATCTAATTAAGTTTTTTAATGCCAAATTATTATTAGTAGGTCGGACTCGTTTACCAAGTGAAGATATTTCATCCAACGTCTCTACGGAAATATTAGAAAAAATCAAGCTTTATCAGGAATTAAAGCAGCTGGGAACGGTGGTTTATGAGACAGTGGATATCTGCGACTTTCAAGCCGTTCAACAAGTGGTGTCAAAAGTCAAGGCTAACTGGGGAAGTCAGCTAGATGGGGTGATTCATCTGGCGGGAACTTATCACGAACAAATGTTAGTGGATGAAACACCAGAGAGTTTAGCTGCTATCTTACGTCCCAAAATTTTAGGTACTTGGGTGCTGCATCAGGTTCTAAACAAGCAAGGAAAGGGGGTTTTCATTAGCTTTTCGTCTTTGGCGAGTTTCTTTGGTGGCGCTACCATTTCTGCTTATGCTGCTGCTAACAATTTTTTGGAAAGCTTTAATCAATACCAACGTTCTGTTGGTGAGTTACACAACTATTGCTATGCCTGGACAATTTGGCGTGATACAGGGATCAATAAGGGTTATCAGAGGCAAGAAATCACCCAGGCTCAAGGCTTTTATGAGATGAGTCTGCAACAAGGGTTATCTTCCTTATTGGCTGGTTTATATCATGGCCAAGGACAGCTGATAGTCGGGTTAGATGGTAGCAATGCCAAAATTCGGCGTTTTACCTCAGATTTTCCAGGGTTACAGAAATTAACTGCCTATTTCACTACACATAACGGTGCTGCTGTACCAGAGTTATCAGATTTTACGGTGTGCGATCGCTTTACAACCACCGTTAACTGTGACTTCGTGCAACTCTCAGAAATGCCCCTCACCGCTAAGGGCGAAATTAATCGAGATTTACTGGCTAGGGGGATGACTCGTACAGAAGCGATGTCTTCGGCGGGCGCTTGCGCGATCGCTCCCCGAAATGAAACGGAACGGCAAATAGCCCAAACTTGGCAAGAAGTTTTAGGAATACCCCAAATCGGCATTCACGATAACTTCTTTGAACTAGGAGGAAATTCTTTACTAGCCTTCCAAGTTATTTCTCGGTTGCGCGAGACTTTTTCTGTTGAGTTGTCGCCCAATCGGTTTTTTGCATCGCCTACCGTAGCTGGTTTGGGAGAAAGTCTGGAGGCGCTGCTAACTGTTGTCACGAACTGGAATGTAGCTTTTGATGACGCAGAACCAGAATATGAGGGAGGGGTATTATAAATGACGACAATAGAATTTGTCTCTTATTTAAATAGCTTAGGCATCAAAGTTTGGCTAGAAGGCGACCAGTTAAATTATCGCGCTCCCAAGGGAGTGATGAACCCAGACCTGAAAAACAAACTACTAGGGCGCAAATCAGAAATCCTGGCTTTTCTAGAAGAAGCTAAGACTGCAACAGACTCCTCCTTTGAGCCAATACCATCTATACAGCGTTTTGGAGAGTTGCCTTTATCTTTTGCCCAGCAGAGGATGTGGTTTCTCTATCAATTAGAAAGCCAAAGCCCGTTTTATAACGAAGGTTTACAGCTGCGCGTTGCAGGTGTACTCAACCTAGAAGCTCTACAGCAGAGTATCAACGAAATCATTCGCCGCCACGAAATTTTACGGACAACGTTTCCCGCAGTTGACGGGAAACCCGTGCAAGTCATCTCTCCTAGCTTGACAATCAACATACCAGTACTGGACTTGCAAGGCTTAGAAGAAGCAGAAGTACAACAGATTGTCACCAAAGAAGCTCGACAACCTTTTGATTTGAGTAATGCCCCTTTGTTGCGGGTTACTTTACTACGGTTGGGGTCAGAGTCCTATATGTTGGTGTTGATTATGCACCATATCATCACGGATGGCTGGTCAATGGGGATATTCATCCAAGAGTTGTCCAGCCTCTACCGGGGTTTTACTCTTAATTCTCCTCAACTTCTGGCTCAGTTGCCCATCCAGTATGCTGATTTTACAGTTTGGCAACGACAGTGGTTAACTGAGGCAATTCAAAAACAGCAATTAAATTACTGGAAGCAACAGTTAGCCGATGCGCCACCCTTATTAGAACTACCCACAGACAAACCACGCCCAGCCATTCAGACTTTCTGTGGTGCTACCCAGGAATTTCAAATTGACCAGAATTTGAGCAAGCAAATCAAAACCTTCAGCCAACAGTCAGGAGCTACCTTATTTCATACCCTACTAGCGGCTTTTGTGGTTTTAATGTTTCGCTACAGTGGTCAAGATGATATCTGCATTGGTAGCCCCATTGCCAACCGCAACCGTAGAGAATTAGAATCATTAATTGGCTTTTTTGTCAATACATTGGTACTGCGTAACCAAATCAAAGGAAATCCGAGTTTTAGTGAGTTTCTCTCACAAGTGCGACAAGTTGCAACGTCCGCTTACACTCACCAAGATGTTCCCTTTGAACAAGTGGTAGAAGCTTTGCAGCCAGAACGTTCTCTCAGCTACAATCCCCTATTTCAAGTGGTGTTTGTCTTAGAGAATTTCTTGTTGGATACATTAGAATTGCCTGATGTCACCCTGACTCCTCAATTTGTAGAACGTGGCACATCTCAGTTTGATTTGACCTTGTCCGTTTGGGAGACAAAAGCGGGACTGATAGGTTCGTGGGAACATAACAGCGACCTATTTGAACCAGATACCATTGCAAGGATGACAAGTCATTTCCAGACTTTGTTAGCAGCGATTATTGCTAATCCGAATCAAGCCATTGGTGAATTACCACTGCTGAGTCAGCCGGAGCGACATCAGTTGTTAGTGGAATGGAATGATACTTATACGTCTTATCCTCAGAGTAAATGCCTCCATGAGTTATTTGAAGAGCAGGTAGAAAAAACACCAAATGCGATCGCAGTAGTCTATGAGAATGAGTCCCTCACCTACCAGGAGTTGAACGATCGCGCAAATCAATTGGCGCATTATTTGCAAACTTTAGGTGTGGGTGCAGAAGTTCTAGTAGGAATTTGCATTGAGCGATCGCCCTTAATGGTGGTCGGATTGCTGGGCATACTCAAGGCTGGTGGGGCATACCTACCGCTTGACCCCGCATATCCCCAAGAGCGGTTGGCGTTCATGCTAAAAGATGCTCAGGTATCGGTGCTGTTAACCCAGAAAAGTTTGGTTGCAACGTTACCGCCACATAAAGCGCGGGTGGTTTGTCTTGATAGCGACATTTCCAGCACAAGAACAGAAAATTTACTCCACACAGTCACAACCGACAATCTAGCTTATGTGATTTACACCTCTGGCTCCACCGGCAGACCTAAAGGAGTGCAAATTGAACATCGAGGATTGTTAAATCTCGTCTTTTGGCATCAACAAGCTTTTGCAGTGTCGTCTCTTGATCGAGTCACACAAGTTGCAGGAGTAGCATTTGACGCTTGTGGTTGGGAAATCTGGCCTTATCTAACGGCTGGCGCTAGCATCCACTTTCCCAATGATGAAACTAGGCTTGATCCTGAGCAACTACGAGATTGGCTGTTATCAAAGGCCATCACCATTAGCTTTCTCCCAACACCAATGGCCGAGAAAATTCTGTCATTAAATTGGCCGGCCAATGCTGCTTTGCGGACTTTGCTCACGGGTGGAGATCAACTGCATCAATATCCTTCGGTTTCTCATCCCTTTCAGGTGGTGAATAATTACGGGCCAACAGAGAATACTGTAGTCGCAACATCCGGTCCTGTTCCTAAAAGACAACAAACCTATTTACAACCTACGATTGGACGAGCGATCGCAAATACCCAAGTTTATATACTAGATTCTCTATTGCAGCCTGTACCGATTGGTGTGACTGGAGAATTGTACATCGGCGGTGAGAGCTTGGCACGGGGTTATCTCCACCGTCCCGACCTGACTACAGAACGCTTCATTCCTAACCCTTTTAAAAGAAGCAGGGGGCAGGGAGCAGGGGGCAAGGGGGAATGCGATCGCTTGTATAAGACGGGCGATTTAGTTCGCTACCAAGCCGATGGCAATATAGAATTTTTGGGTCGCATTGATTACCAAGTGAAGATTCGCGGCTTCCGCATTGAACTTTCGGAAATTGAGGCGACTTTGACTCAACATCCCCAGGTAAGGGATGCTGTTGTAATTGCCAGAGAAGATATACCTGGTGTGAAGAATTTAGCAGCATATATCATTCCAGAATTGACACAGCCAACCAGTAATGAGCTACGCCTGTTTCTTAAGTCAAAGCTCCCTAATTACATGGTTCCTGCATCCTTCACAGTTCTAGGAGTTCTGCCCATTACCCCCAACGGCAAGTTAGACCGTCGAGCATTACCAGTACCAGAGTTCGAGTCCGATGAATCCACTGGCTTTGTCTCCCCCCACACCCACACTGAAGAAGTCTTGGCCAAGATTTGGCGGGATGTTTTAGTACTAAAACAAGTTGGTATCCACGATAACTTCTTTGAATTGGGTGGAGACTCTATAATTAGTATGCAAATTATTGCCAAAGCCAATCAAGCTGGACTAAAACTTACTCCCAAACAATTATTTCAACACCAAACAATTGCTGAATTAGCTACTGTTGCTGGTATAATCAATTCGGTTAAATCAGAACAAGGTTTAGTTACAGGGGTTGTCCCTCTAACACCGATTCAGAAGTGGTTCTTTGAGCAAAACCTGCCGGAACCTCATCACTTTAACCAATCCTTCCTGCTAGAAGTTCCCGCAAATTTGCAACCGGAATTATTAAAGCAGGCACTACAAAAATTACTGCACCATCACGATGCTTTACGCCTGCGGTTTGTCCAGCAGGAGGGGCAATGGCAGCAGTACAACAGTGATGCCAGCGATGAAGTATCGTTGGGCATTGCAGATTTATTATATCTGCCCCCAGCAGAAGAGTTAAAAGCGATCGCGCTCAGGGCAGATGCAGCACAAAGGACGCTGAATTTAACAAATGGGTCGCTGATGCGGGTCATTCTGTTTAACTTAGGCAATTCCCCCGCACGTTTACTCATCGTCATCCATCACTTGGCTATCGATGGCATCTCGTGGCGGATTTTACTAGAAGACTTATCTGAGGCATACAAACAATTAGAAGTTGGTAAAAGTATCCAACTACCAGCAAAAACAACTTCTTTTAAGGATTGGGCAATTAGATTGCAGGATTATGCCCGCAGTCCAGAACTCCATGCACAGCGAGATTACTGGCTGGATTTAATGCGGTTCCCAATTGCTCCTTTACCGTTGGATTATGCTGCTGTTGCCCAAGATAACACTGTAGCTTCTAGTCAGATTGTGTCTGTATACCTGAGTGTAGAACAGACTCGCGCCCTGTTACAGGATGTTCCTGGAGCCTATAACACCCAAATTAACGATGTACTGCTAACAGCATTGGTGCAGACCTTCACTCGTTGGACAGGTTCTCACTCCCTATTGATTGACCTAGAAGGTCATGGACGAGAGGACTTGTTTGAGGATGTGGACTTGTCACGCACGGTAGGCTGGTTTACCAGTATATTCCCCGTGCTGTTAAAACTTGAAGATCGCAACGATCCCGGAGAAGTTATCAAGTCAGTAAAGGAGCAACTGCGACGTATTCCCAACAGGGGTATTAGCTATGGCATCTGGCGCTATCTTAACCCAAATGAGAGCGATCAATTACAAGCCCTCCCCAAAGCCGAGGTCAGCTTTAACTACTTGGGTCAATTCGATCAAACCCAGTTAGCAACCCTTGGCTGGAAATATGCCCAAGAGTCTAGCGGTTCTATTCACAGCCCCAAAGGACAGCGTAGCCATTTGCTAACAGTAAATGGATTAGTTGTGGAAGGAAGGCTGAAACTAGAGTGGCAATATAGCGAGCATTTTCATTCCTGGGCGACTGTAGAAAAGCTGGCTAATCAGTATATAGAAGCCTTAGAAGCTATTATTGCCCATTGTTTATCTCCAGATGCAGGTGGCTATACTCCTTCAGATTTCCCAGAAGTTGAGTTTAGCCAAGAAGCTTTGGACGAACTGTTAGCAGAAATTGAATGAAGTGATCATGATCATTACTTAGGAAAAACTATGCTGGAATTTCAGATTGAATTTCAACCTCGTATCCCTCCTTCCAAAAATTTAGTCATAGGTACTTTGGGGCCGGCTGCTACTAGTAGTGACTACGCTGCCAAACATATAACTAACCATCTGAGTTCAGAACAAGTAACTGTATCAACTCAGTTATTTGATACTTTTACAGAAGTCAGAGAAGCTTTGCTACAAGACAAGGTAGATATGGCTTTAGTTCCTCATGCTTACGACCGAGTTAATGAGTTTTATATGGAGCCTAATTTTGAGTTAGGCTTCGTTTTTATATTTCCTACTCCAGTCTATGGATTAGCTAAGAAAAAAAATAAAGAGGTAGCTTTCAAAGGTTCTAGAATTGTTACTCATCCGGCTCCACTACCTTTGTTAACAAAACTCTTGCCAGATGCTCAAGATCAAACACAAATACAAGTGGATTTGTCTCCTTCTACCAGCGATTCAGCGATCCAGGTAATGCAGGGTTTAGCCGATTTTGCGATTACTAATGAGAATGCTGTGAAAGCTTACGATTTAGAGTTTGTTTCCACCTATGGAAACATCCGCATGAGTTGGTCGATTTTTCAGAAAAAATTCAATTAACAGCAAGTCATGTCTAAATATTTTCCCCAACCAAAAATCAGCAAAATTAATTACGATGTAGAGTTAATTATATTTCAATGTGAAGACACAGTTGTGCAGTTAGTTTCTATTCCCCCAGGAGCTACTTTTGAATTGCATAAACATCCCGAAAGTCAAATTGGAATGCAAATTGCGGGACGTTTAGAATTTAACCTCAACGGTACTAAAGAAATTCTCGAACCCCTTGAGCAAGTTTATGTAGCTGGTTCTAATGTTCTTCATGGTTCTATCAACCATTTTTCAGAAACAGCATTAGCATTTGATGTGAAACGCATCACAAATTCTGAGGAAGCAGAGGAGAAGATTTTAAAAGTTACACCCACTCAAGACGAAGTTACAGGTTTCGATCGCCAGTCTGTTTTTGGTTCTTGGTTTGAGATTTTAATTACCAAGATTCCTCCGAAAGGAATAATACCAATTCGCTCATCTCCTAGTGAAATAATGGGAATAATCCTGAATGGTAAATTAGCGATCGCCATAGAAAAACAGCAACGAAAGCTAGAATATGGTAGTGTTTATTATGCTCCGGCTGATGTTCCTTATGGAGGACATAATCTTTCTGATGGAACAGTATCTTTGATTGAAATTCTGATTAAACCTAATTCTAGTTTATCAGTCAAAAATATTTTTTCAAAGACAGCGATCACTACTTCTTAAAGGCATATTTATCATGGATTTAGGATTAACGAAGAAAGTAGCTTTAGTAACAGGCGCAAGTGCTGGTATTGGTTATAGTGTTGCCCAAAAGCTGGTCGTAGAAGGTTGTCAGTTAATAATCTGTGGGAGAAATTCTGAGCGATTAGAACAAGCTTATCAAGGTTTGGTTGGTTATCAAGCAAAAGTTATCCCCATTTGTGCTGATGTGCAAAATGCAAGTGATTCTCAAAAATTAGTTCAAGAAGCTCTCAGCAAATTGGGAAAAATTGATATCTTGGTTAATAATTCTGAAGGTGCTACATTTTCTAATGAACCAGTAGAAAATCTTTCTAATGAAGATTGGTCAACTGTCTTTGAAGGCAAGTTACTGGGTTATATTCGCATGACTAATCTGGTGCTACCAACGATGAAAAATCAGCAATGGGGGCGCGTTATCAATATTGTTGGAACATCAGGAAAAGAACCTTCTAGCCGTCTTGTAAAATCGGGAGTGGCGAATGCTGCATTAATCAATTTTACTAAAACTGTTGCTACGCAAGTTGCTAAGTGGAATGTTTTAGTTACTGCTGTTAATCCTGGTCTGATTGATACTCCAAGGCATAGAGAATATTTAGAAGTATTCGCCCAACAGGAAGGCCGGACAGTGGATTCAATCATCGCAGCAACAAATAATAATATTCCTCTTGGTCGTCGCGGTTATTCTAGTGAGGTTGCTAATTTGGTTGCCTTTCTAGCGTCAGAATGTGCTAGTTATATTACGGGTGTTACTATTCCAGTCGATGGTGGATTGTCTACGTCTGCTTTTTAAGGGATTTGTTAGGTTTTAGGTTGATGGGTTTTATTTGATTTGTGACAATTACTTTTTTTTAACTAACCGCAAAGGCGCAAAGGGCGCAAAGAAAAGAGACAGAGAAGATTTTAGGATGGCTTGATAGAGATAAATTAAGTAATTAATATCATCTTTTTTAAAGAAATAAAACAATGGTAGTTGCACAAAACCAAAGTAAAAGTAAAGATATTGAATCTATCTATCTCCTGTCGCCTACGCAGGAGGGAATGCTATTTCATACTCTCTATGAGCCGGAATCAAAAACATATTTTGAACAGTTTCAATTAACTCTACATGGCAATTTAGATCCGGGGATATTTGAACGGGCTTGGCAACTCTTGGTAGAGCGACATTCGGCGTTGCGGACTCTTTTTGTTTGGAAGAATCGCAAACAATCAGTGCAGGTGGTGCGTAAACAAGTGAAATTGCCGTGGTCTAATTTAGATTGGCGGATGTTTCCTCAAGAAGAGCAAGAAATCCAGCTGAATTCTTTTTTAGATGCAGATAGAAAACAAGGTTTTGAACTTGACAAAGCTCCCCTCATGCGCTTTGCTTTAATTCGGGTAGCCGATGAAACATACCAGTTTGTTTGGAGCTTTCATCACTTGCTACTTGATGGCTGGAGTTGGCCGATTATCTTCAAAGAATTGTTTGCTTTATATGAGTCAATTCAAAATGGTCAACAGTTATGTTTAGCTCCTATTCGCCCTTATCGAGATTATATTAATTGGTTACAGCAACAAGATTTAGCTGGAGCGAAGGCATTTTGGCAACAAAATCTTGAGGGTTTTTCTACACCTACGCCTTTGGTAAGTGAGCGAGCAATCGGGCAGAGTTCTCACCAACAACAAGATATTGAGGTGCGATCGCAAAATCTATCACCTGAAACGACAACTACTTTAAAATCTTTTGCTCAACAACATCATCTAACCCTTGCCACATTAGTACAAGCCGCTTGGGGGCTATTACTCAGTCGCTACAGTGGCGAATTTGATGTGGTTTTTGGCACTACTGTATCTGGTCGCCCCCATACTTTATCTGGTGTAGAGTCGATGGTGGGGTTATTTATTAATACTCTGCCGGCACGAGTGAAAATCCCTGAGAAAACCGATTTGTTAACTTGGCTGGGGTTGTTGCAACAAGAATATATAGAGCGGGAGCAGTATTCATACACCCCACTGGTAGATATTCAAGGTGTGAGTGAAATTCCTCGAACTCAACAGTTGTTTGAAAGCATTGTTGTATTTGAAAACTATCCGGTAAATGCAACGTTACAGCAACTCCCTGGAAACTTGAGCATCGGGAAACTGCAAGACAGAGGACAAACCAATTATCCTCTGACACTGCTGGCAATTCCTGGCGAGGAAATGACTGTAAAAATTTACTACGATCGCGATCGCTTTGATGCAGATATTATCGATCGCATGGCTGGTCATTTCCTGACTCTGTTGGAGGGAATTACCATCAATCCTCACCGCACTCCAAGAGAGTTACCGCTACTCACTCCATCTGAACAAGATTTGCTGTTAGTTAAGTGGAATGATACCTCAGTAGCGCACCCCATTAATAGTTGCATCCATCAGTTATTTGAGGAGCAAGTAAAAAAAACACCCCAAGCCTTGGCGGTGGTATATGAAAACCAACAATTGACTTATGAAGAGTTAAACCAGCAAGCTAATAAAATCGCCCATTACTTGCAACGCTTCGGTGTGAAACCAGATGTACCAGTTGGTATTTGTGTAGAACGATCGCTAACAGCTGCGATCGCTATTTTAGGAACTCTCAAGGCTGGGGGAGTTTGCGTTCCCCTCGATCCTACCTATCCCCCAGAGCGTTTAGCCTTCATGCTCAAGGATTCTCAAGCACCAGTCGTCTTAACTCAAACACGTTGGAAGTCATTACTTGAGGGGAATTTTGCTCATCGTCTGATTGTGTTAGATGAAGATGGCGACGAAATCGCCAAAGAATCCCAGAGTAATCTGCAAGTTGAAGTAGCAGCTGATAATTTAGCCTATATAATTTATACTTCCGGCTCTACTGGCACTCCCAAAGGCACTCTTGTTCCCCAGCGATCGCTCACCAATTTAGTAGAACACCATCAGGCGAAAATGGTCACAGGTGTTGGTGTGCTTCAGTTTGCCTCCCTCAGTTTTGATGTCAGCTATCACGAAATATCCGTGGCGTGGGGCTTTGGAGGTACGTTGTATATCATTCCTGAAAGCGATCGCAAGGATTTAGATAAATTAATCCACTTACTAGCTAATAACCCCATTGGTAAAGTGATCCTACCTGTCACCCTTTGGCAGCAATTAGCGGAAATATACGGAGAACAATCACATTTATTTCAGAACATTCGGGAAGCGATCGCTTGTGGCGAACAACTCCAAATTACTCAGCCCATGATTAAGCTGTTTAAGCGTCTGGAAAATTGTACACTCTACAATTTCTATGGCCCCACGGAAGCAGATTTAGTGACAGCTTATACTTTTAGCCAAAAGCCAGATGAATGGCCGATTTATCCCCCCATTGGTAAGGCTGCCGTCAATGTGCAAGTTTATCTGTTAGATAGCAATCTCCAACCCTTACCGATTGGCATTCCTGGAGAACTCTACGTCAGTGGTGATGGTTTAGCTCGTGGCTACCTCAACCGTCCAGATTTGACCAATCAGAAATTTCTCCCCAATCCCTTCGGAAGAGGCAGGGGGCAGGGAGCAGGGGGAAAACTCCTGACTCCGCAAGGGCTAAACGCCCCGCTACCGCTAACAGCACTCAACACTCAGCACGGGCTAAACGCCCCGCTACCGCTAACAGCACTCAGCACTCAGCACTCAACACTCAGCACTCAACACTCAACACTCAACACTCAGCACGGGCTAAACGCCCCGCTACCGCTAACAGCACTCAGCACTCAGCACTCAACACTCAACACTCAACACTCAACACTCAACACTCAGCACTCAGCACTCAGCACTCAGCACTTGTATAAAACTGGGGATTTAGCTCGATACTTACCAGATGGGAATATTGAGTTTTTGGGACGCATAGATGATTTGGTAAAAATTCGGGGCTTTCGCGTTGAATTGGGAGAAGTTGAAGCTGTTTTGAGCAAACATCCTCAAATTAACCAAGCAGTAGCAAAAGTGCATGGGGAAAGTGCCAGGGAAAAATATTTAGTCGCTTACTTTGTGCCAATTCCAGGAGAATCAGTAACAGTTGAACAACTGCGGACTTATTTGACTGAGCAATTGCCAGATTATATGATTCCATCGGCTTTTGTCGAAATGGCATCTTTCCCACTTACACCCAATGGTAAGGTAAACCGTCGCATCTTACCAGAACCCACAAACAGCCGACCAGAATTAAGTCAAACTTATGTTGCACCGCGTAATCCCACCGAAGAAATTTTAGCTGGGATTTGGAGGGATGTTTTAGGGTTAGAACAAGTTGGCATTTACGATAACTTCTTTGATTTGGGGGGACATTCTTTACTAGCAACTCAGGTTATTGCTTTAACGCGCAAAGCCTTTGGCATAGAATTACCCCTTTTAAGTTTATTTGAGTCACCAGCGATCGCACCTTTAGCCCAAAAAATTGCCACAGCTAAAGCGCCAGACGGGCAGGAGTTATCTTTAAAACGACTTCCCCCCCAAAACGAACCAATACCAATTTCTTTAACCCAGCTAGAGTTGTGGTTTTTTGACCAATTCTATCCAGGGAATTCCATCTATAATCTGCCTTTGGTTTATCGCATCACAGGCGCGCTGAACGAGAAAGCATTATCAGATAGTTTAAGAGAAATTGTCCGGCGACATGAGACATTGCGATCGACCTTTCAGGTGAAAAATGGGCAAGTCGTTTATGCTGTTGTGAACGAGCCTATCTTTGACTTTTCCGTAATCGATCTGCGGCACATCAGCGAAACTGAGCGCGAAACTCAAGCCACACAAGAGGCTGAGAAGGAAATTAAACAGCCTTTCGATTTGGCACGAGGCCCTTTATTACGCAGCAAGCTTTGGCGCTTGGATGAACAAGAATATCTGTTTATTGCCGTCACCCACCATATTGTTGCTGATGGTTGGTCTTTTAGTATCCTCACCCAAGAACTAGCAGAACTTTACGCAGCCTTCTCTCAGGGTAAGCGATCGCCTCTGACTGAGTTACCAATCAAATATACCGACTTTGCCCAATGGCAGAGACAGTGGTTACAAGGACAAATCTTAGAATCTCAGCTTGAGTTTTGGCAAAAACATTTAGGCAGTAATCCATCTGTGCTGAAGCTACCAACCGATCATCCCCGTCCGTCGGTGCGAACCTTCAAAGCTGCAAGCCAACCAGTAGTTCTTTCAAAAAAATTAACCGATGCTCTCAAAGCGCTGAGTCAACAGGAAGGCGTAACCCCGTTTATGACCTTGTTGGCAGCATTCCAAACATTACTTTTCTCTTATACAAGACAGGAAAACATCATTGTCAGCAGCGCCCTTGCCAATCGCACCAGAGTAGAAACTGAGAGACTGATTGGCTTCTTTGTTAATTTACTGCCATTTTGTACCAACTTAGGAGGAAACCCCAGCTTTCGGGAACTACTTGGCCGAGTGCGTGAGGTAGCCTTGGGTGTCTACGCTCATCAAGAAATACCCCTGATAAAGCTAATAGAAAAACTCCAACCAGTGAGAGACTCTAGTTACACATTAATAAATCAAGTAATGTTTGTCTTTCAAAATACGCCACAGGATAATTTAGAATTTGCCAATCTAGTTTTGAAAGAACAGTTTATTGGCAGAGATACAAAGGATACCGCAGAATTTGATTTAGAGTTAACACTCGAAGAAACATCAACAGGTATTGAAGGTTTACTTGTATATAGATCCGATTTATTTGCCGAGTCTACTATTACTAAGATGGTCGATAATTTTCAGATTTTGCTGGAAAAAATAACGACCAATTATAACCAACGTCTTGCTGAACTTGTTTTAATATCTAAAGCTCCAAAATTGCCAATTGAAAATACTAAATTCCCAGTCTCAAGGGATTTTATTACACCTCAAAATCCTATCGAGGAAACTGTGTTAACTATCTGGAAAGAAATTTTAGGTATAGAGCAAATTAGCACTCAAGACAACTTTTTTGAAATAGGAGGACATTCTTCTCAAGCCCTTGAAGTTATATACAAACTACAGTCAGCTTTCCAAGTAGAGCTTCCCTTGATCTACCTGTTTGAAAAACCTACTGTAGTTCAACTTGCAGAAGCAATCCAATATCAATTAAACAGTTAAGGTATTTTCATGTAGGGTGTGTTGTCAGCGCCGCACCCTCAACAATCTAAGGCGCGTTAGCCTACGGCATAACACACCCTACGGCTGAAAGTACCTTAAACTTCGATTTATACTCGCCTACTTATCTAATATTTCAACTGCTCTGTTCAACAAAATCTCAGTTTAGAAATGAAAAAAATGGAACTTACAGAAAATAATCAAATAATTGAGAATGTCAGACCTAGTATTAGTGAAGTTACTCAAATATCTAAGGAAGAACTTCGTATATTGCATGAGATTCCTACATTTAGACCGATTGTTCAAACATTTGTCGTCATTAGTACATATTTCATCCTCTCAGCTATTGGGTTTTGGTTGAATAACTGGGCAGCATGGTTATTAATCTGGTTAGTTCAAGGATTTTTATTTGTCTGTTTTTTTGCAGCAATACATTACTGCTCCCACAGTAGTTTGTATAAATCAAAACAGGTTAATCGATTCATGGGAACTTTCTTATCATTAGTATTATTGATGAATTTTTCGTTTCACAAATATATTCATATTGGGCATCATCGAGAAGCACAAATTAAAGGTAAAATTGTAGGAGATACTTCAGCATGGCAAACTTTTCCTAATATTAAGACCTATCTTATTGCCTTGACATATTTTTATCCCCTGGCGGCCTGGAAGAATTGGTGGGTTGTTACCAAAGATTTATATTTAGACTCTTTTAAAACCCATACACAAGAGGAATTAGCCTTACCAACTAGCTTTTATTTGAGCTATTTTAAAACACCAGAGCAACGCCAATTTGTCTTACAAAATAATTGGCTACTATTGGGTTGGGTTGTATTAATGGCAGGATTAACTGTAATTTTTCCTGGGATTTTATTCTTTGGTTACTGGATACCATTAATAACGTTTGCTTCTCCATTCGGGTTTATTTTCAGCATTACAGATCACTATGGCTGTGAGTCTGACTTAGATCACAACCTATGGAATGATACAAGAACAATGATTTCTAACCCAATCATTAGGTTTTATTACTGGAATAATAATTACCATGTAGAGCATCATCTTTATCCAAGTATGCCACCTTCTAAATACTCCAAGATACATGAGTTAATTCAACCTCACCTGCAATATCTGGAAAAATCATACTTGATGTTTCATCTCAAAGTAATGCGGGGTTTGATTTCGGCAAAAAGTCATTAATGAATCGCTCTTATCAAAACACATTTATGATGCAATATCGTAGATTTGGGCGTACAGAATTAGCAATGCCAGTGTTTTCTTGCGGCGGAATGCGCTACATCTATACTGAATCTGAAGAACTTACTCAAGATAAAATTCCCGATGAAAATCAACGGAATCTAGAAGCTACTATTCGCCGTTCTTTAGAAGTTGGCATCAATCACATCGAAACTGCCCGAATGTATGGAACTTCTGAGATGCAATTAGGAGCGATTTTACCTAAGTTGCCTAGAGAAAAAATTATTGTACAGACTAAGGTTGCGCCTATATCTGACTCTGAAGAATTTCGCCGTTTGTTTGAGAAATCTTTAGCTTTATTAAAGCTAGATTACGTTGATTTATTAACACTGCATGGCATTAATTATGCTCAACAATTTGAAGATAGCATTCGTCCTCATGGTTGTCTTGATGTAGCGCGACAATTGCAAGCCCAGGGTAAGATAAAGTTTATTGGTTTTTCTACCCACGCGCCGGCAGACTTAATTATTAAAACCATTGAAACCAATCAATTTGATTATGTAAATCTCCATTGGTACTACATTAATCAATTTAATTGGTCTGCTATTGAAGTAGCCACACGTCACGATATGGGGGTGTTTATTATTAGCCCATCAGATAAAGGTGGTATGCTCTATAAGCCTCCACAAAAGTTATTGGATTTGTGCCATCCTCTCAGTGCGATGGTGTTTAACGATTTGTTTTGTTTGAGTCATCCGCAAGTACATACTCTCAGCTTGGGGGCATCTAAACCATCAGATTTTGACGAACACTTGCAGGTTATAGAACTTTTAGACAAAGCGGATGAGATTTTATTGCCAATTTTAAACCGTTTAGAAAAAGAAGCGATCGCCTCACTCGGAAAAGACTGGTATTCTACCTGGCACACTGGTTTACCCAGATATCCCCAAACCCCTGGTGAGATTAATATTCCAGTTATTTTATGGTTGCGAAATTTAGCGATCGCTTTTGATATGTGGGAATATGCCATAAGGCGTTACAACCACTTAAATAATGCCGATCCTTGGTTCCCTGGCCTGACAGCAGAACGAGTGAGAGAGTTTGATCTGGGCGATTGTCTACGTCATAGTCCCCATGCTGACAAAATACCAAATTTATTAGAAGATGCCCATAGGTTGTTATTTCAACCTAGTCAAGGATAAATAAATGAGTAATACCCATTACTTATTACTTATTACTTATTACTTCAAAATTAAAGACAGTTGGAGTCGGGGATTTAAGATAAATTTTGGAGTGTTTTTACGATGTCGTATTATCAGTTATTAAAAAATACTAAAAAACATACTTTAATGCGTCATCGTTGGCTAGTAATTGTACTAGCTTTAGTAACTGCGATCGCCATAATTATCTATCATCAAATTACCTTAAAAATCCAAGCAACACCAATATCTGAAATTATTGTCCCTTTCCCAACTGAACCCACAACTTTCAACCCGGCTTTAATCATAGAATCAGCTTATATTTTAAACTATACTTATGAAGGGCTAGTTAAAGAAAATGCTCGTGGAGAAATTAAACCTAATCTAGCCAAATATTGGCAAACCTCTAAAGATCATAAACAAGTAATTTATACCCTCAGAAAAGGTCTAAAATGGTCAGATGGAAAGCCACTAACGGCTGAAGATGTGGTTTTTACCTATAATGAAATTTACAGTAATCCAGCTATTCCTAGTTATGCTCAAGATTTCTTGATTATTGGTAAAAATCGTACCTTCCCGACTGTACGAAAACTTGATGATTTGCGAGTTGAATTTACATTACCTGAACCATTTGCTCCATTTATTCGGACTACAAAACTGGAGATTTTACCAGCCCATATTTTCCGAGAAACAATCAAAATAAAAGACCAGAAAGGGAGAGCAAAATTTCTCTCTACTTGGGGAACTGATACCCCACCAGAAAATATTATTGTCAATGGCCCTTACACAATAGAATCTTACACTCCTAGCCAACGAATAGTTTTCCGCAAAAATCCTTACTACTGGCGCAGAGATACTCAAGGCAATTCACAACCATATATCGAGCGTGTAATTGGGCAAATTATTCCTAGTCAAGATACTTCTTTAATTCAATTTCGTTCTGGAGGATTAGATTATATTAATGTTAATACTGACTATTTTTCGTTATTAAAACATGAAGAAGATAAAGGAAAGTTTACTATCTATAATGGCGGTCTTTTTGTAGGCTCAACTGCTATTACCTTTAATCTGAATAAAGGTAGCAGGAATGGTAAACCACTAGTCGATCCTATCAAGTCTCGTTGGTTTAACACAGTGGAATTTAGACAAGCAGTTGCTTATGGAATTGACCGCCAACAAATACTCAACAATATCTATAAGGGGTTGGGTAAACTGCAAAATTCACCGATTGCTGTACAAAGCAAGTATTATTTCCCTGTCCAAACTGTCTATAACTACAATCTTCAAAAAGCGAAAGAATTACTGATAAAAGCAGGATTTAAATACAACAATCAAGGTCAGTTATTAGACGACCAAGGAAATATTGTCCGCTTTACTTTGATGACAAATGCTAATAATAATGCATTGCAGGCGATGGGAGTACACATAAAACAAAATTTGAGTAACCTTGGCATAACTGTTGATTTCAATCCCGTAGCTGCTAACGTTTTCATCAACAAACTGACTCGAACTTTTGATTGGGAATGTCAATTGCTTGATGTTGCTGTCGGTCAAGAACCAAATGATTGGTCTAATGTTTGGTTGACTGAAGCTGGTTGGCACTTTTTTAATCAGCAATCCCAAGCAGGACAAACGCCGATAATAGGGCGACAGATAGCAGATTGGGAACGGGAAATTAGTGATTTATACATCCAAGCTGCGTCTGAGGTAGATGAAGCAAAGCGTAAAGCTATCTATGCAGAAACTCAGCGAATTACTCAAGAGTATCTGCCATTTATTTATCTAGTTAACCCTTTATCAATGGTAGCAGTACGAAATCGTATCCAAGGTATTGAACACTCTGCCCTAATAGGAACATTTTGGAACTCTTATGACCTAAAACTGACTAAAAAGTAACATTTAAACTGTCTAAAATTACGATTGATTCACACTGTTTTATCCACCACTAATTTTTCAAATGCAGATTCCTATCATTGATTTCCATCCTTTTCTTATAGGTGACTCAACAGCAAGAGAAGCTGTTGCTACACAAATTTCTCTTGCTATTCATGAAGCCGGATGTTTCTACCTCAAAAATTATGGTATTTCTCAAAGTCTAATCACTCAGGTTTTTTCACAAACAGAGTCTTTTTTTGCACTTCCTGAGCAGGAAAAAGAACAAGTATCTTTCTTCCCAGACAGAAATCTTCGCGGGTATCATAATTTTAAAAAAAGTGAAGATCAACACAATGCTAATGAGCTAATGACTGAAGGATTTCATTTTGGAAAAGAAATTACTTTAGATGAAATCGGTATTATCGAAGATCCTTTTTTTGAACTGAATAAATGGCCTGAAAATCCGGCTCAATTTCGTGAAGTGATGCTGGAATTTTTCACGAGTTGTCACGAAAGCGCCTTGAAAGTATTCCAAGCTTTGGCTATTTCCCTGAGAATTCCAGAAGATTACTTTACAAATTTATATTCTGAACAGAATCACGGCATAGTTTTGCATCACTACCCATCTATATATCAGCCCCCCGAGCTAGGAAAAGTTTATCTGGCAGAACATACTGATATAGGTACTCTGACATTTTTATTTCAAGATTCCGAAGGGTTAGAAGTATATACAAATGCTGGAGAATGGGTTGTTGCGCCCTTTATTCCTGATGCAATTATCGTATTGGTGGCAGATTTAATGCAGCGATGGACGAACGATAAGTTTAGCGCTACACGACATCGAGTTATAGTTCCCACTCAATCTCACAGTGCTAAACAAAGATACTCATGCGCCTTTTTTACTGGGCCTAATTATGATACTTCAATTAACTCTATTAAGACTTGTTTAGAGATAGATGAAGTGCCTAAGTATCTACCTATTCTTGCACATGAATATTTTAAGCAGCCAAAAGGATAATTACTAATTCGTAATTCGTAATGACGCTCTAATACTCGCTAATGCTATAACGTAATTCGTAATTGATACACACTTTAAAAAAGGGTTGATACAATTGCTAGCAAAGTCAAATCCTCCAAATTGGTTAAAAATTTTGGTAATTAGCCTGATTGGATTAGGTATTTTTTTTCGCTTTACTCATCTGGGAAAAAAAGTGTATTGGTACGATGAAACTGCTACATCACTGGCGATATCTGGTCATTCGTTAGCGGAGGTTAAACAGGAGTTTTTTAGTAATTTGGACAATAACAAAGGCGTAACTCCTGTTATTACTTTAGATAAATATCAACACATTAACTCAGATCGAACTGTTGCTGATACAGTGCGCTACTTAATAACTTCAGATCCACAACATCCACCTTTGTATTATGTGATGGTGAGATTATGGGCGCAAGTTTTTGGGGATTTCCCAGCGGGAGTCAGAAGTTTATCCGCAGTGATTAGTCTGTTGGTATTTCCTAGTGTGTATTGGCTGTGTTTAGAGTTGTTTGAATTGTCACTAGTGGGGTGGGTGGCAATGGCTGTAATGGGGGTTTCTCCCTTGCAGGTTTTCTTTGCCCAAGATGCACGAGAATACGGTTTATGGATGGTGACGATTCTAGTATCAAGTGCTGCTGTATTACGAGCTATTCGCCGAGAAAGTTACTTGAGTTGGGCTGTGTATGCTCTCGCCCTAGCCTTGGGATTGTACACCCATTTATTGACAGTAATGGTTGCGATCGCTCATGGAATTTATATACTTATTAGCCAACGGTTTCGCTTTAACAAAACTCTGCGTAATTATCTGCTGAGTTCCATCGCCGCTTGCTTAATATTTTCACCCTGGCTTCTTATACTTATTACCCAGGTTCACACAGCTACAAATCTCTTGTCATGGATCGCATTTAAAACAGATAGTCCTTTCGACCTGATTGGGATTTGGCTCAGTCGAATTAGCCGCATATTTTTTGATTTTAATTTGGCTTCTGATGATGCTTGGGTCAATAACTTAACTTCTGAAAGTCCTTTATCTTATAGTATTTCTACAATAATATTCAGTTTATTTTTAATTATTTATATTGTTATTTTTTTGTCAAAGTATTTATCAACTAACACTAGTTTATTTATTGCTTTATTAGGCGGATTCCCAGGATTAACGTTGCTTTTTTATGACCTAGCTTTTGGGGGAATTCGCTCTATTCATTTTCGTTATCAGATACCGTTATACCTCAGCATCCAAATTGCTGTAGTCTATATTTTAGCTTTCCATCTTTTCTTAGCGAAGAGTTGGCAGAAAAACTTTTGGCAATTCCTTCTGGTGGGATTACTCATCTCTGGGGTGGTTTCTGATGTCAGATTTTTTCAGGCTGAAACTTGGTGGCCACAAATAGGTGGCAAGAATTTACTGGCAATGAGTAAACGTATTAACCAATCTAATAATAATGTTTTATTAGTAAGTAATAAAAATGATTATAACTTGGGAGTCATACTCACATTAAGTCATAGTTTAGAACCAAAAATTTCCTTACTTCCCATACAAAATAACCAATTACCAATAATGCCTCAAGATTATCAATCTATTTTCTTTGTTGACGACCTAGAAAATAGTTTAGCTCATCAACTCCAGCAAGATAAAACCAATTCCCTGAAATTAGTCTACCCACTTGAAGGATTTTGGCAACTCGACAAAAATCAGAAAACATAAAAAACATTAAAAAAGTAGAAGTTGAATGAAGCAATATCTTGACTATTTTAATATTACTTATCTGAGAGGTAAAGTCCACTTTTATCTCCATTCGGCACTTTTTAGCCGGTTTATCCGCTTTGCTGTAGTGGGTTTTAGTGGAGTATTTGTAGACTTGGGAGCATTCTATTGCTTTCATAGCTCTTTATGTTTAGCGTTAACTCCGAGTGCAATGCTTTCCACAGAAATAGCAATTATTAACAATTTTCTTTGGAATGATTTATGGACATTTGGTGATATGTCTTTTGAGCAAAAGAACAGTCAAAAGCTGCAACGCTTTGTCAAGTTTAATCTCATTTGTTTAATTGGATTAATTTTCAATAGCCTAATTGTAAATTTGCTATTTTATCAATTTCAAGTGAATGAATATATCGCCAAATTGGTAGCGATCGCTTGTGTGACACTTTGGAATTTCTGGCTCAATCTAAAGATGAACTGGCAATTAACAAAGACGGATATAGTTGTAGATATTTAAGAAAAAATCATGTTAAGACCACTAGTGATGTTTGGTTATAGTTTAATTTTTATAATTACTATATTTCTTTCTTCTGGATTATTGAATATAGTTTTACCCTACTACAAGACTATCCAAAATCTTGGTGAAATTAGTGTTAAATGGCAATATTTAACTGAACACAAAGATGATTATGACGCTATTTTTCTGGGACCAAGTACTACTTACTTTGGGGTAATTCCAAAATTGTTTGATGAATACATGACAACAGAGGGTAAAAGTGTAAAATCTTTCAACTTTGGCATAGCAGGTGCAAACGTATCAGAAATAGATTTTTACTTACAAAAAATTCTGGCTTTAAAACCAGCAAACTTAAAGTGGATATTTCTTGACTGTTCAGTTGACTTATTTACCAATTTTGGCTCTACTTCTGCTCAAGAAATATACTGGCATACTCCTCGTAAAACCATAGAAAATTTCCAATTAATTCTGGAATCATCAATCGATAGTTGGCAAGTAAAAGCTCCATATATTTACGCCAATTTTCAAAGCTTTATCTACCGATGGCTAGGAATTGGTCAGCTTTCTACTTTCTGGCAGGAAAGAATATTAAATTTAGATTTATCCAATGCAGATCCATTAGCAAAAGTATCTGAAGATAGACTTCTACAAGAATCTGGATATTACGCTATAGATTGGCAAAAAAAAGCTGAGAAATGGAAGACTATATTCCGAACAAATGGTTTGGACACTTATCAAAAAAACCTCAAAAATGAACAAACGAAACTAGCTAATTTAAATTCAGAAAGTGCATTTAATAATCCATCCACAATATATGGAGCGAAAATGGTGAAAAATATTGCTTCCCGAATTGAACAACAGCAAATTAACAACAATAAAATTGAAGCTGTCTTTTTTATTCCGCCACTCCTAGAGACTGATTCCAACCCATCGGCTCTTTACAAAGCATATCAATCAGGATATATAGATACCCTATTTGCTTTTAATAATCCCAATAAGTTTAGTAATTTATATGAGGTGGATCGAAGAATTGATAGTGCCCATCTCAATTACCAAGGCGCTCAAGAATTCACACTTTTATTAGCATCAAAATTTGCTCAATACTTAAATAATTTATGATATTTACAGAATTTCGGTTTCTATTTTTCTTTCTGATTGTTTTCTGTATCTATTGGGCTTTACAGAAACACAATCATCGTAAATTCTGGCTACTAATCTGTAGTTATATCTTCTATAGTGCTTGGGATTGGCGCTTCCTTTTTTTGCTCTTGCTATCGACAGTGATTGATTACTTTGTCGGTTTAATGCTATCTAGACCACAGGTTAGTGATTCGCAAATACAAAAAATTCCCAGCACTGAGGTAGTACAAAAAAAAGAAACTACAATTTTTTGGAATTGGGATTATTTACTAAACAAGCCACAAAATCAGCAACAACGTCAAGCATGGTTGATACTTAGTTTATTAGCAAATCTCGGAATATTAGGATTTTTTAAATATTATAATTTCTTCACTGATTCTGCTGCAAATTTATTAGCTTTTTTGGGTTTACCCCTAAGTCTTAAAACCCTTAATATTATTCTGCCAGCAGGCATTAGTTTTTACACATTTCAAACTCTGAGTTATTCCCTGGATATCTATCTAGGTAAACTCAAACCTGTGAGAAATTTTTGGGATTTTTCTCTATTTGTGACTTTTTTCCCGCAACTTGTTGCAGGGCCTATTGTCCGAGCATCTACTTTTTTACCGCAATTACTAACCCCAAAAAACTTAAGCGAAGTTGATTTTCGGGGATGTTTAATGCTTTTTTTTGTAGGGTATTTCAAGAAAGCGTGCGTTTCGGATAATCTTTCGCCTTTAGTAGAACAGTATTTCAGTAATCCAGAAAATTATACTTTCTTGAGTTGTTGGATTGCTATTATTGCTTTTGTTATACAAGTATACTGCGACTTTTCTGGTTATTCAGATATGGCGATCGCTTCAGCAGGTTTACTTGGATACAAACTACCTCTAAACTTTAATTTTCCTTACTTTGCCAGTAATATAACTGATTTGTGGCAACGTTGGCACATTACTTTATACAGTTGGTTACGAGATTATATCTATGTTCCTTTAATGAGAAGGCGACCAAAAGCTGAACGTACAGAACTTTTTAAATACAGAAATCTTCTCATTTTGATGTTTTTATCAGGACTCTGGCACGGCGCTGCTTGGCATTTTGTAATTTGGGGTGGATTAAATGGTATCGCCTTAGTTATTCAAAAACAATGGTCAGATTGGGTGGCTCCTTATAAGGCATTGCTACCTTTAAGAAAGATGCTAGGTCTTCCCATAACATTTTACTGCTTTTGTGCTTTTGCCGTCTTCTTTGGAAGTAACGATCTTAGCAGCGCGATCCAAATAGAGAAATCTTTTTTGTTCTTGAATTCTCTTGGTTCTGAAAATCTAAATCTCCAAATTGCATGGATTTTTGTACCTTTAATTATGCTCCACTGGGCAGCTTATCAGGGTTGGTTTGCTGATTGGTGGCGTAAAATTCCTAGTTGGAGTTTTGCTGTTTTCTTTGGGGTTTTGGTTTCAGCAATATTTCGACTGACAGCCATTAATCCTCAACCTTTTGTTTATTTTCAGTTTTAGTGTTTGATTATTCTTTTAACGTAGACGCAGAGCGGCTTGCCGCAGGCTACCACAGAGGCACAGAGAACACAGAGGAAGAGAAATTACGAATTATGACCAAGCTGGAAATAATTAAAAATAAGAATATTGAATCTATTTACCCTCTTTCTCCTATGCAACAGGGTATGCTTTTCCATACTCTATATGAGCCGGAATCTGGGATGTATCTTGAGCAGTTCTGTTTAACGCTTTCTGGAAAAATTGATATTACAGTACTTCAGCAAGCCTGTTTGCGAGTTATGAAGCGTCACCCAGTTTTGCGTACACTTGTGGTTTGGGAAAAGCAGGAAAAGCCTCTTCAAGTAGTATGTAAACAAGTGGATTTACCTTGGCATAATTATGATTGGCGTTCTTTATCTTTAGAAGAACAACAAGAGCAGTTAGAAATTTTTTTAGAAGCAGATCGAGTCCAAGGTTTTGTTCTTGATAAAGCTCCACTTATGCGATTTAGCTTAATTCAAATCGCTGATGATATTTACGAATTTGTCTGGAGTTTTCATCACCTACTAATTGATGGCTGGAGTTGGCCAATTCTCTGCAAAGAAGTTTTTGCATTTTATAATGCCTTACTTAAAGGCAAATATTTATATTTAAATACTCCCCGTCCTTATCGAGATTACATAAATTGGTTACAGCAACAAGATTTAAAAGCAGCAGAAATATTTTGGCAACAACAACTTCATGGCTTTACTAATCCTACCCGTTTGCTACTAAATCGGGGTGAGGGGCAGAATTTTCAACAACCAAAAACCTACCACGAGCAGCACTACTGTTTATCAGCAACTATAACTGCTGCTTTACAGTCCCAGGCACAGCAGTATCATTTGACACTTTCAACTTTTGTGCAAGCAGCTTGGGCGCTTTTACTCAGTCGCTATACTGATGAGTCTGAGGTAGTATTTGGCTCAACTGTGTCTGGTCGTCCTCCTACTTTATCGGGGGTGGAATCGATGGTGGGACTATTCATTAATACTCTACCAGTTAGAGTGAAAGTCTCAACAGCAAGGCCTTTATGGCAATGGCTGAGGCAATTGCAAACTCAACAGGTGGAGCGATCGCAGTATTCTTGGTGTCCGTTAGTAGAAATTCAGGCTGTTAGTGAAATTCCCGCAGAATTACCTTTGTTTGAAAGCATTGTAGTATTTGAGAACTACCCACAAAATCCGTCTTTCTCAAATCTAGGTGGCAGTATCCAGATTACCAAACGGCGCGTCATTGAACAAACCAATTATCCGCTTACAATCATTGCTGTACCAGGACAAGAGTTATCCCTACGCATTCTCTATGATGGCAGCCGCTTTGATGGGGAAACAATTAACCGGATGATGGGGCATCTTGTGACTTTGTTAGAGGGTATGGTTACTAACATTGAGCAGACGGTAGGCGAGATACCCATGCTAACTGCTAGCGAACAGCATCAACTTTTGGTATGGAATAATACTAAAACAGATTATCCCCACAAATCTATCGCTCAGTTATTTGAAGAACAGGTGGAACAGACACCTGATGCAGTAGCGGTTTCGTTTCAATCCCAACAACTGACTTACCAGCAGTTAAATTGTCAGGCTAACAAGTTAGCGCACCATCTCCAAAACCTGGGGGTAAAACCAGAAGTGCGGGTGGGGATTTGTGTTGAGCGTTCTTTATCGATGGTAATAGGACTTTTAGCAATCCTCAAAGCTGGTGGTGCTTACGTACCTTTAGATCCGCGATCGCCCCAAGAACGCTTAACTTATATGTTGAGTGATTCTCAAGCGTCGGTGTTGCTGACAGATTCATTAAATGCCTTCTCTGGACCATCATTAACAGTAGTTTGCTTAGATACAGACTCGGAGATTTTCTGCCAAAACAGCCAGGAAAATCCTGTGAGTCAAGTCACATCAGAGAACTTGGCTTATGTCATGTATACTTCTGGCTCAACTGGTAAGCCCAAAGGTGTAGCTATGAGTAACCGTTCTTTGGTGAACCTTTTATATTGGCAAATGGGCGAAAGTGCTTTAAGTTGTGCCAAAACCTTGCAATTTGCTTCCATCAGCTTCGATGTCTCTTTTCAAGAAATCTTCTCTACCTGGTGTAGTGGCGGAACTTTAGTTTTAATCACCGCAGAAATACAGAAGGATGGGTTTGCATTATTACAGCTAATTGACAAAGAAAAGATAGAAAGACTATTTTTGCCCTTCGTCGCCCTCCAGCAGTTAGCCAATGCTGCCTCTATTGCTAAATCCTATCCTGCATCTTTGCGGCAGATTATGACTGCTGGAGAACAGTTACAAGTTACTCCTATTTTAGTCAACTTTTTTAGGAAACTTCCTGGTTGTACGTTACAAAATCAGTACGGCCCAACGGAGAGCCATGTAGTAACAAGTTTTACTTTAAAAGATGCTTCGCCACTTCCGCCCATTGGTCGCGCGATCGCAAATACGCAAATCTACATCCTTGATAGCCATCTGCAACCATTACCCATTGGAGTTCCTGGAGAACTGTATATTGGCGGCGTGGCGATCGCTAGAAGTTATATTAATTCCCCAGAATTGACGGCTGAGAAATTCATTGCCAAAGACGGGAGTCGTTTATATAAAACAGGCGATCGCGCTCGATATTTATCTGATGGCAACATCGAATTTCTCGGACGAATTGACAATCAAGTGAAGGTGCGGGGCTTTCGCATTGAACTAGGGGAAATTGAAACCGTACTCGCCGCTCACCCACAGGTAAAAGAAGCCGTAGTTATTCCCAGAGAAGATGAACCAGGGAACAAGCGCCTAGTCGCCTACATTGTCCCTAAACAACACCTAGACACCAGCGAACTGCTTTGTTACCTCAAACAAAAGCTACCCGAATATATGCTGCCTTCTGCTTTTGTAAAGTTGCTGGATGCTCTACCTCTAACTCCCAGTGGCAAGACAGACCGCCGTGCTTTACCAGCACCTTTGAGTCGGGAAACACGTAACGTTTCTACAGACTTGATGCCACCCCGTACTGCTACTGAAGAGGTTCTAGCAGGAATTTGGAGCGATGTTTTAGGACTGGAACAAGTTGGCATCTACGACAACTTCTTTGCATTGGGAGGGCATTCCCTATCAGCAATGCAAGTTATTTCTAGATTGCGAGAAACCTTCAAGGTGGAGTTACCCATCAGCTGTTTGTTTGATTACCCAACGGTAGCCAAGCTAGATCAACAGATTTCAGAATCCCGCCAAAAAGAGGCAGGGGAGCAGGGGAGAAATAATCATTCTTTCTTATCCCCCTCTGCCCCTCTGACTCCATTTCTTAAACCAGTAGCCAGAAACACAAAAGAGTTGCCAATCTCTCTAACTCAGCTTGAGTTTTGGATATTAGCTCAATTGCATCCGGGCGTTCCCATTTATAATATTCCCCTGGTTTATAGCTTGACGGGTTTACTCAACGTCACTGCTCTGGCGCAAAGCCTCGTGGAAATTGTCCGTCGTCACGAAGCTCTGCGGACTACTTTTGCGATCGCCCGTATATGCCCAGAGGGCTGCTCAGACCAGAAAGCGCGCTCCGCGATCGCAGATAGACAAGTGGTTCAGAAAATTGCTCAACAGCCCCTATTGCCATTCTCGGTAGTAGACTTGCGGAAACTTTCTGAATCTAAAACTGAGCGAAAGGCTCTGGCTCAAAAATTTGTGAGTGAGGAAAAAAATCGGCCTTTCGATTTAGAAAAAGAGCCTTTATTGCGTATCAAGTTACTGCGGCTCTCTGATGCCGAGCATTTACTGATCATAACTATCCATCATCTAGTTTGTGATGGTTGGTCTGTGGGTGTGTTATTAGAGGAACTAACAAAATTATACGCAGCATTTTCTCATGGTCAGCCCTCACCACTTCCCGATTTACCCATCCAATATGCTGACTTTGCCCATTGGCAACAGCAGTGGGTTGCTCGTCCTGCTTTCGTATCTGACCTTAAGTACTGGAAGCAGCAACTAGGAAACAGCAAACTTTTACTACAGTTACCTACTGATTATACGCGCTTACCAGTACGAACTTTCCAAGGTGCAAGTCAAACTTTCATTATCCCTAAAAGCCTAACAAATGCTCTTAAACATCTGAGCCAACAGCACAATGTCACCCTATTCGTGACTCTGCTAACAGCCTTCAAAATAGTGCTATTTTATTACACCGGACAGTCAGATATTATTGTGGGCGCTCCTTTTGCCAATCGCCAGCAAGTGGAAACTAAAGAATTAATTGGATGCTTCATTAACACATTGCCAATACGTACATACCTGGGGGGCGATCCAAGTTTGAGCGAGTTACTGTCTCAGGTGCGTGGATGTTTTTTAGCAGCCTGCGATCGCCAGCAAATTCCTTTCGTGAAATTAGTAGAAGCACTACAGCCAAAACGAGAACCAAGCCATTCTTTACTCTATCAAGTGATGTTTAACTTCTTACCTCCATCAGATTTAAAACTGACAAATTTAACTGTTCATCCCTGGTTAATTGAAAGTAAAACAGCAGAGTTTGATTGGGATATCTATCTTCAACAAACAACATTAGGAAGTATTGAAGGAAAATGGTGCTATAAAACCGATTTGTTTGATGCTACTACTATTAGCCGTGTAGTAACTCAGTTTCTAATGTTGCTTGAGTTGCTAATTACTAATTCAGAATGCCGCCTAAGTGACCTTTCTTTACTATTTGAGCGGCATAATTCTCAATGCCGTGCAATGTAGGTCTTCAGAAAAATAATGTCAGATTTACAGATTATGAAAAAAACCAGACTGACTGTTTTACAGGAAATGCGGCTATTTATAATTGTTTGGGTAGGACAGTTGATCGCCTTAATTGGTTCTAGTACCACTGCCTTTGCCTTAGATATCTGGGTTTATAATCGCACTGGCTCAGTTACCCAGTTTGCTTTAGTCTCCCTGTTCAATACTCTACCGCTAATCTTAATTTCCCCGATCGCTGGGCCTCTGGTAGATAAGTGGGATCGCCGAAAGACAATGATTTTTGCTGATGTCTTGGCGTGTTTGGGAACGATCGCGATCGGCGTTTTATTTGTCATCGGTCGGTTAGAAGTGTGGCACATTTACCTAGCCAATACCTTCACTGCTGTTTTCATGGCTTTTCATACACCTGCTTATACAGCATCAACAGTCTTACTAGTGCCGAAACAGCACCTTAATCGTGCTAACGGGCTAATGAGTCTGATGTTTGGTATTTCCCTAATCATTGCACCAACTCTTGGAGGTATTTTACTAACCATTGTCCATTTCCAAGGGATTATTTTGTTTCACGTAACGGCTGTATTTATTGCTGTTGTCTCCTTGATGCTGGTTCGGTTCCCGGAAGTTAACACAAGTGCTGTTGCCACTGCAAAAAGTTCATTCCTAAGTGAAGCAACTTACGGATTGACATATTTGACCACTCGACCAGGACTGCTGGGACTAGTGTTATTCTCAGCCTCCAGTTTTTATATTGTGGGAGGTATTAATGTCATCACTATCCCGCTAGTGTTAAATTTCGTTTCAGTAAGCTTTTTGGGAACTATTCTTTCGCTATTTGGCATTGGGATTCTGGCAGGTGGCTTGTTCGTCAGCACATGGGGAGGGCTAGAACGCAACATATATGCCATATACGGGTGTATGCTTTTGAGTGGCGTATTTATTTTCGTCGCTGGTTTGCAAGCCTCCCTTGTCATCTTCACTGTTGGTATCTTCTTATTTTTCCTCACACAACCGATCGTTTCCAGTTCAACGCAAGCTGTCATGCAAAATAAAGTAGAACCTAATGTACAAGGTAGAGTTTTTGCGATCAAAGGAGCGATTGAAGCAGCCGCTTTCCCTTTAGGCTACATCACGATTGGGCCTTTAGCCGAGAAGGTTTTTGAACCCTTAATGGCTACTAACGGTTTTTTAGCAGGAAGCATTGGACAAATCATCGGTGTGGGGTCAGGTCGTGGGATGGGACTTCTACTGATGATTATGGGAATCTTGACTATTTTAGAAACCTGTATTGCCTACTTGTACCCTCGCTTAAGGTTTGTGGAAGATGAACTGCCTAATGTTGTTAGTAATGCAGTTGCAATGGCTGCTGATACAGCTTCTAGTAAGAATGATGCAGTTTCTTTGATATCCTAAATTTGGCGTTGCATAGTGGTGGTTGATTAAAAGCTCTACTAATTTGCAATTATTATTTTATTTTCGGAATTATCGATTTTTCAAAATAGATAATTGTTAATTTAGTCTATAAATCGGAAAATTTTTGTATCTAAATTCAACATTTATGATCTACATTAAATCCTGTGTTTTTATCATCGCTTAGTACTTCTGCAATTCAATCAAAAAAGATGTTCAGCTTATTTTAGAATATGCAAACCAAAGTTTCTCGTGGTCAATCCTTAAAGAATGATCCTTCTCCTCCGGCTTCTAATAATTTTTGGGAGAATGTAAGAGCGATCGTTCAGCCTTACTGGTATCCAACAGAGTCCGGGGAAAGAGTATTTCCAGACGTGATTCGGATATGGGGGATGCTGATTCTCCTGATTTTATTAATAATCGCGCTAGTGGGCGTAACTGCCTTTAATAGCTTCGTTACTCGCTATATAACCGATGTCATTGAAGAGAAAGATTATCCTAACTTTATTAATACGATAGTAGTTTTCGGCGCTGCTCTTGTCTGCATAACACTCTTAAACGGATTTTCTAAACTTGTCAGAAAAAAAATCGCTCTTGATTGGTACAAATGGTTAAATAATCACACATTATCAAAATATTTGAGCAATCGTGCCTACTATAAAATCAACTTTAGATCCGATGTTGATAACCCAGATCAACGAATATCCCAAGAAATCGAACCCATCACCAGTAATGCTTTGAGTTTTTCAGCTATTTTTCTAGAAAAAGTGCTGGAAATGACTACTTTTTTAGTAATTCTTTGGTCAATTTCCCAATTTATTGCAATTGTTTTGGTTGTTTATACAATCGTAGGCAACTTGATTGCTATTTACTTAGGTCAACAATTGAATAAAATTAATCAAGAAGAATTAGAACTGAAAGCAGAATACAGTTATTCTCTGACTCATGTTCGTAATCACGCTGAATCAATAGCTTTTTTTCAGGGAGAGAAACAAGAATCTAATATAATTCAACGACGATTTATTAATCTCCTAAAAAATGTCGAACGCAAGATTAATTGGGAGAACAATCAAGAACTTTTTGACGGCGCATATAAGTCTGCTATCCAAATATTCCCATATCTGGTACTAGCACCTTTATATATGAGTGGTCAAGCTGATTTCGGAGAAGTTGTCCAAGCCAGTATAGCTTGTAATCAGTTTGCCTCAGCTATGGCAACATTAATTAGAGAATTTGGGAATTCCGGACGATTTTCCAGTTATGTTGAGCGTTTATCTGAGTTTTCAGATGCGTTAGAAGCAGTTACCAAACAACCAGAGAATGTCAGTACTATTAAAACAATAGAAGAAAACCGTTTAGCTTTCGAGAATGTCACCTTACAAACGCCCAACTATGAGCAGGTAATCGTTGAAAATTTGTCACTTTCTGTTCAACCAGGAGAAGGCTTATTGATTGTTGGGCCGAGTGGACGAGGTAAAAGTTCTCTGTTGAGAGCGATCGCTGGTTTGTGGAATGCGGGAACGGGACGTCTGGTGCGACCTCCTCTAGAAGAAGTCTTGTTTTTACCTCAACGTCCCTATATTATTTTGGGAACTTTACGCGAACAACTACTTTATCCGCAGACAACTCGTCAAGTCAGCGATCAAGAACTCGAAGATGTTTTGCAAGAAGTTAACCTACAAAATTTGGTAAAAAAAGTTGGCGGCTTTGATGCAGAAGTCCCTTGGGAGAATATCCTATCCTTGGGAGAACAACAACGCCTTGCTTTTGCACGATTGTTAGTTACTCATCCGAGCTTCACTATTTTGGATGAAGCAACTAGTGCTTTGGATTTGAAAAACGAAGGTAATTTATATCAACAATTACAAGAAACAAAAACAACTTTTATCAGTGTTGGACATCGGGAGAGTCTCTTTAATTATCATCAATGGGTTTTAGAACTTGCACAAGATTCCAGTTGGCAACTTGTGACTGTTCAGGATTATCGAAATCAAAAAACAATAAATATTCAAAGTAAGCCTAATAATGAGTCGCAAAATCAATCACAAATATTGACAGAAACAATCACAAGTGAAAAGCTTTCTCATAAGGAAATAAGTGAATTAACTAATTATTCCATTAGCACTATCAGAAGTAAGGCAAGCAAAGGAGATTCTATTACTACTAAGGATGGCTTGACGTACCGCTATGACAAGAACCCAAGTGTGTTGAAATGGCTGAGAGTTTAGAAATTTGACAATTTTAGAGTTTAGGTCGCACCCAAAAAGATAACTTTTTACTTAGCTATATATTTTAGCGTAGGCGTGGCCCGTGTTCCATTGGTGTCAACTTAAGCTGAAACTCCTTTAATGAAAAGTAATCAAAAACCAAAAAAATTCCCTGCCGCAAGGCAGGGAATTTTTATTACTTATCTACAAAACTAGCAGCCGAATTAACCGAACTTACCAGCAGTAGAAGCAATCAAGAATGCGGCGTAAGTTACGACGTAGCCAACAGTGAAGTGAGCTAGACCAACTACACGAGCTTGAACGATGGACAGAGCAACGGGCTTGTCTTTCCAGCGAACTAGGTTAGCTAGAGGAGTGCGTTCGTGTGCCCAAACAAGGGTTTCAATCAACTCTTGCCAGTAACCTCTCCAGGAGATTAAGAACATGAAACCAGTAGCCCAAACTAGGTGTCCAAACAAGAACATCCAAGCCCAGACAGACAGGTTATTCACGCCGTAAGGGTTGTAACCGTTTATCAACTGAGCAGAGTTAGCCCAGAGGTAATCGCGGAACCAGCCCATGAGATATGTAGAGTTCTCATTGAACTGAGCGACGTTGCCTTGCCAAACACCTAGATGTTTCCAATGCCAGTAGAACGTAACCCAACCAAGGGTATTAAGTACCCAGAATGTAGCGAGGTAGAAGGAATCCCAAGCTGAGATGTCGCAAGTACCGCCACGACCGGGGCCGTCGCAAGGGAAGGCATAGCCGAAGTCCTTTTTATCGGGCATCAGCTTAGAACCACGGGCATCCAAAGCACCTTTGACCAAGATCAAAGTACTGGTGTGCAGACCTAAAGCGATCGCATGGTGTACCAAGAAGTCGCCAGGGCCAATTGTCAAGAACAAGGAGTTAGTACCAGCATTGATGGCATCTAACCAACCTGGAAGCCAAACGTTAGCGTAGTTAGGCCATGCTGTGTAAGCAATACTATCGGGGTTAGATAGCAATGTATCTAAACCGTACAGCACTTTACCGTTTGCAGCTTGGACGAATTGAGCAAATACTGGCTCAATCAAAATTTGCTTTTCAGGAGTGCCGAAAGCAACTACTACGTCATTATGTACGTACAAACCAAGGGTGTGGAAGCCCAAGAAAAGGGATACCCAGCTGAGATGGGAAATAATCGCTTCTTTGTGCTGTAGTACACGTTCAAGAACGTTACCCTTGTTTTGCTCTGGATCGTAATCACGAACCCAGAAGATTGCTCCGTGAGCAAAAGCACCAAGCATCAGGAATCCAGCAATATACTGGTGATGCGTGTACAACGCTGCCTGTGTTGTGTAGTCCTTCGCAATAAATGCGTAGGAAGGCAGTGAGTACATGTGCTGTGCTACCAGGGAAGTAACAACACCTAATGCTGCTAAGTGCCATCCCAATTGGAAGTGCAGGGAGTTGTTGTAGGTGTCGTAGATACCTTGGTGAGGTAGGTTGAAGGGCCCTTCAACCGGAATGCCGAAGAAACTCTTAGCATTCAAGGCTTCTTTGAGACTGTGACCAATCCCAAAATTTGTCCGGTACATGTGACCAGCAACGATGAATAAAACTGCGATCGCTAAGTGGTGATGAGCGATGTCAGTCAGCCACAAAGCTTCTGTCTGGGGATGGAAACCACCCAAGAAACTCAGAATTGCAGTTCCAGCACCTTGCGATGTCCCGAAGATATGTCCAGGAGTGTCAGGGTTTTGAGAGTAAACACCCCAGTTGCCTGTAAAGAATGGTGTCAAACCTGCTGGGTGGGGTGGGGTATTCAGGAAGTTATCCCAACCTACGTGCTGACCGCGAGCTTCGGGAACAGCAACGTGAATTAAGTGACCAGCCCAAGCTAAAGAACTAACACCAAACAAACCTGCTAAGTGGTGGTTTAGGCGATGTTCCGCGCTCTTAAACCATGCCAAGCTAGGACGGTACTTGGGTTGCAAGTGCAGCCAACCAGCGAACAATAATACAGCCGCGAATAACAGCAAGAATACTGAACCGTTGTACAGTTCGCCGTTATTCCGCAGACCGATGGTATACCACCAATGGTAGAGACCAGAGTAGGTAATGTTGACTGGATTGCTAGCGCCCGCTTGGGTAAAAGCTTCGATCGCTGGTTTACCAAAGTGGGGGTCCCAAATCGCGTGGGCGATGGGACGGATGTGAAGGGGATCTTTAATCCACTGTTCAAAGTTACCTTGCCAGGCTACGTGGAACAGGAGGCTGGATGCCCACAGGAAGATGATTGCCAAGTGACCGAAGTGAGTAGCGAAAATCTTTTGGTAAAGATTTTCCTCTGTGATGCCATCATGGGTTTCAAAGTCGTTGCCTGTAGCGATCGCATACCATATCCGACGAGTCGTCGGGTCCTGTGCGAGATCCTGGCTAAATTTCGGAAATTTCGTCGCCATAGGTTTAATAAATCCTCTGACCTTTAGCCATCAAATACCAGATGAATTTTGGATTTTGAATTTTAGATTTTAGATTCAATCCAAAATCTAAAATCTCAAATCCAAAATTTTACTGATTGCTACCCTACTGAAAGGATGTGTGCGTGGAAGAATGCCCAAGTTGTGGCAATTCCTCCCAAGAGGTAATGAGCTACCCCTACAGCCCGACCCTGAATAATGCTCAGAGCGCGAGGTTGAATTGCTGGTGCTACCTTCAGTTTGTTATGTGCCCAAACAATGGACTCAATCAGTTCTTGCCAGTAGCCGCGACCACTGAACAGGAACATCAAGCTGAATGCCCAAACAAAGTGAGCGCCTAAGAAAACTAGACCATAAGCAGACAGCGCACTTCCGTAGGAGTTGATGACTTGTGTCGCTTGTGCCCACAAGAAGTCACGCAACCAACCGTTGATGGTGATAGCACTTTGGGCAAAGTTACCACCAGTGATGTGAGTCACTACACCATCTGCATCTACCGTTCCCCAAACATCTGACTGTAACTTCCAGCTGAAGTGGAAAATTACAATCGATATGGAGTTGTACATCCAGAAAAGTCCGAGGAATACGTGATCCCAACCAGACACTTGACAGGTACCACCACGACCTGGCCCGTCGCAGGGGAAGCGGAAGCCCAGGTTTGCTTTGTCTGGAATCAGACGAGAGCTACGGGCGTACAGCACACCTTTGAGCAGAATTAGGACGGTGACGTGAATGGTGAAAGCGTGAATGTGGTGAATTAGGAAGTCCGCTGTGCCCAAAACAATGGGTGCAGCTGCCACTTTTCCGCCAACAGCCAAGACACCGCCGCCAAAGACATAGCTAACTGGTTCTAGGGCATTGGGTGCAGTTGTACCAGGAGCCAAGGCGTGGATATTTTGTATCCACTGGGCAAATACTGGCTGCAATTGAATCCCTGTATCAGAGAACAAGTCTTGAGGACGACCCAATGCACGCATTGTGTCGTTGTGGATGTAAAGTCCAAAGCTATGGAAGCCGAGGAATATAGACACCCAGTTTAGATGGGAAATAATCGCATCCCGGTGACGAATCACTCGATCCAGCAAGTTGTTTTGATTCACAACTGGATCGTAATCTCGCACCATGAAGATCGCAGCGTGAGCCGCTCCACCAACGATTAAGAAGCCACCGATCCAAGTATGGTGAGTAAACAGAGCTAGCTGAGTAGCGTAGTCAGTTGCCAAATATGGATAGGGGGGCATCGCGTATTGGTGATGCGCGATGATGATGGTCAGCGAACCCAAGAAGGCTAGGTTAGTAGCCAATTGAGCGTGCCAAGAGGTGGTCAGGTTTTCGTAGAGACCTTTGTGACCTTCGCCAGTGAAAGGGCCTTTGTGGTTTTCTAGGATCTCTTTAATGCTGTGACCAATACCCCAGTTGGTACGGTATTGATGACCAGCAATGATAAAGAGAACTGCGATCGCCAAATGGTGATGGGAAATATCAGTTAACCACAAGCCGCCTGTTACTGGGTTTAGACCGCCCTTGAAGGTCAGGAAGTCAGCATACTGACCCCAGTTCAAGGTGAAGAAAGGTGCTAAACCAGCAGCAAAGCCGGGATACAACTCGGTCAACAAGTCTTTGTTCAAGATGAACTCGTGGGGCAAGGGTATGTCTTTGATGGCAACGCCTGCATCCAAAAGCTTGTTGGTCGGTGCGGACACGTGGATCAAGTGACCAGCCCATCCCAAAGAACCAAGACCTAGCAACACTTGTAAGTGGTGGTTGAGGATTGATTCCACATTTTGGAACCATTCCAGTTTGGGAGCGCGTTTGTGGTAGTGGAACCAGCCGGCAAATAGGAATAAGCCTGCTAATACCAAGCCACCGATTGCTGTTACGTAAAGTTGGAAGGAGTTTGTAATCCCCCAACCGCGCCAGACTTGGAACAAACCGGAGGTGATTTGAATACCGTGGAAACCACCGCCAACATCACCGTTTAAAATGTCTTGCCCGACAATGGGCCAAACAACTTGGGCACTTGGTTTAACGTTTAACGGGTCGCTTAACCAAGCTTCGTAGTTAGAAAACTTCGCGCCGTGGAAAATCATCCCGCTCAACCAGATGGTCACTACAGCCAGGTGGCCGAAGTGGGCTGAGAATATCTTGCGGGATATCTCTTCTAAATCGCTTGTATGTGTATCAAAATCATGGGCGAGTGCGTGCAGGTTCCAAATCCATGTGGTGGTTTTGGGACCTCTGGCCAAGGATCTGTCAAAGTGTCCAGGTTGTGCCCATTTCTCGAATGAGGTTGGAACTGGATCGTTATCGACGATTACTCTTGCCTTTTTTTCCTCTCGCTCCGGAGGACTTATTGTCATTCGACCTCCTCTCTTGATAAGGAATGAGGAATCATTAATACCACAAAATGAACCATTACCGACTACTCCAGAATTTTACTGAAGCCACGATGAAGACCCCATGTGGAGAGTTGTTTCTCGTTGAATTATAGAGTCTTCACTTGTACATTGTTGGAGATATTTTAACAATAATTCAAACTTGCCCGAATATTGCTGGAATTCCTGCCTTAACTGGCTTTTAACTTCAAACTTTTTTCCCAAAAGTCAATAGATTATCTATTTAATTTACAAAGGATAACAATTCGTAAGATTTATGGTTTGGCTCTACATAGCCGATGTTCTAGCTTTTGCGGTGATTACTCGTGAACATTTATGTCATATTTCAATTTTCGTAAGTAAAACGCTGTAATTAATATGACGATTTTAAAAATCGGGATTGGATATTGGGAATATAAGTATGTGGATTCATACCTGACTTTTCACGGCATCTGCAAAACCTCTCTCAAAGTCTCTCTCCTTTGAGGAGAGAGACTTTGAATTTTCCCCCTTCCCGCGTCGGGAAGGGGGTTAGGTTTTTGGTAGACTTTTCCACATAACGTGAAAAGTCAGGGATTCATACCTCCAGAGAATCTTAAAAGAATTTCTTTCCCAGTCCCCAGTCCCCAGTCCCCAGTCCCCAATCCCCAGTCCCCAACTTCATCTGAGAAAAGTTGCAGAGGAATCAGCGCAATCCGCTAAAATTTCCTGAGATATACAAGAAAACCATGCGATCTGAGGCAGATTTCACCTTTTGGGCTATAGTTCCAGATGGACAGTTTGAGCCAAAATAAATCTGTCAATTATCGAAGACTATCACTGGGTGCAACACATGAACTCGTGGCTGAAAAGGGTGTTAGAGAAATTTCTCCCTGAGAGGTTCTCGATTCTCAGGTGGGTAATGACATTGGTGCTGGTATTAAGCTTGACCAGTTGCGGCGAGAAAGTCGCTAGCCAGGAAGTATCTACTATCTATAGAGAAAACTCTCCTCAGATTTCTCAAATTTCTAAGCAGTTTTCGGAAGTTTCCCCACCAGATGTTATCCAAGAACTGCGTCCAATTTTGGAAGTTTATCAGCCACAAGTGACAATTGTTACTCCACAGCCTGATGAAGTTTTCCAAGATAATAAAGTTACAGCCAGCTTTCAGGTAAAGGATCTACCAATATTTAAAGATCCACAATTACAAATAGGGCCCCATCTACACGTAATTCTGGATAATCAACCTCATATACCTGTTTACGACCTGAATCAGCCTTTGGTTTTACCAGACTTGTCTCCAGGTACTCATACCCTGCGCGTCTTTGCCTCCCGTCCTTGGGATGAAAGCTTCAAAAATGAAGGCGCTTATGCCCAGACAACATTTCACGTTTTCACAAAAACTGACGATAACAATCCAGATTCCAAATTACCCCTGCTAACTTACAGCAATCCTCAAGGTAACTACGGAACAGAACCAATTTTACTGGACTTTTACCTAACTAACGCGCCCCTACACCTCGCCCTGAAGGAAAACGCTAACGAAGGATTTAGTGATTGGCGGATTCGCGTCACAATTAATGGTGAAAGCTTTATTTTCGATCGCTGGCAGGCAATTTACCTTAAAGGCTTCCATCCAGGAAAAAATTGGGTAAAACTGGAATTTCTCGATAATCAGGGAAATGCTGTCAAAAATGCCTTTAATACCACAGTTAGATTGATTGACTACCAGCCAAAGGGTAAAGATACTCTATCGAGAATTATTAGAGGAGAACTCACAGCAGCGGAGGTGCGCGGTATTGTTGACCCCAATTATAGACCTGCACCTAAACCCACACCGACACCTTCTGTTGAAAAAACACCCCAAAAACAACCCATTCCTGAAACAGAAATTCCAAAAGAATCCAAAATACAGCCAGAAAAACCAACATTAAAAGTTCCAACGGCTGCACCATCTCCTAGCTTGTCCCCGACACCAGCAGAAATTATTGAATCTCCAGAACCACAGCCAACGGTAACGCCAACCCCTGAATCTACGCCATTACCTGAAAAAGTTGCGCCTAAACCAACTAAACAACCTAGATTGGGCGGATTTTTCAACCGTGGGGCTGGTAAAGTCACTACCCCACAAGCACCAGTTACACCATCTCCTAGTTTGCCACCCACGCCGCCAGAGATTATTGAGTCTCCAGCACCAGAAATAATTACGCCAACACCAGAACCACAGCCAACGGTAACGCCAACTCCTGAATCAACGCCGTTACCTGAAAAAGTTGCGCCTAAACCAACCAAATCTAGATTTGGTGGATATTTCAACCGTGGGGCTGGTAAAGTCCCTACCCCACAAGCACCAGTTACACCATCTCCCAGTTTGCCACCCACGCTGCCAGAGATTATTGAGTCTCCCACACTAACTCCTGAATCAACGCCGTTACCTACAACAGAATCAACCAAAGACACTCAACTGCAACTCTTGCGCTAAAGTTTCAACGAATGCGATCGCACCGACAGGATTTCCGATATTATCCAAGGAGGGACTGTAACAAGCGATCGCTCCCTCACCTGGTACTATTACTACAAGTCCACCACCAATCCCTGATTTCATCGGTAAACCAATTCTGACTGCAAACTCGGCAGAAGCTTCGTACAATCCACAAGTTAACATCACAGCATTGACAATTCGGCGGTTTTGTGCAGACAATCTGCTATTTTCACAAGCTAGGAGTTTTCCCAACAGGGCTAAATCTTCAACTCGCGCAGATAGACAGCATATTTGCTCGTATGTGTCAAGTGCTATTTCAAGATTTTCGAGATAACCGGTTTCGGCAAGATAGTTTGCGATCGCTTCATTGGCTGTTGAACGGGTTAATCGCACTGAAGCCAGCATTACCTCATCTAAGCTTAGTTGGCAACCGGCTAATTGGTTGAGCCATTGACAAAATAAGAGAGTGCGTTGATTAGCGTCTTTTCCTGGTAACTTATCAGCGAGAGTAATTGCCCCACTATTAATCATAGGGTTGCGGGGGCGGCCGCGATCGCTAACTAATTGTTCTAAAGAATTGAAGGGTGCATCCGATGGTTGCACCCCAACCCACCGAAAAACTGTTTCTGCTCCGAGATGTTCTAGCAGATAAAGTAGGGAAAATGTCTTAATCACGCTCATTAGCGGGAAAACACAAGCTGTATCCCCAAAACTGATGGTTTTACCCGATTTACAGCAGATGTGAACTGCAAACCAACTAGGATAAGCTTTAGCTAATTGCGGAATGCGATCGATAACTTTTCCGTGTTCAGCTTTAGTTTTCGCTTGTTGTACCCAAGCTGACAACTCTGTAGTCGTTAGTCTGTCAAGTCTTTTCAAAAGTGATATCCGGTAAAACCATTTCTAGTTTATGAACTCGCTGTAATATTTTCTATCGTTACTGATGGTGGATTGATAAAAGTTGACAGTATATCGACAACTTCACTAAAAGAAGCCGCACTCTTTAAATTTGCTGATTCTACATAACCAAATCCATAGGAGGCGTGAATAAAATCAACCCCTGCTTTTATAGCTGCTAATCTATCACTTTCTGTATCTCCAATATAAATTGCTTTTTTCAAGCTATGACGCTGACAAATTGCAATGATATTTTCAGATTTGGGTTTTTGAGTTCTGCCAAAACACTCTGAGTCTACAAATATATCCCTAAAAGTTTTGTTTGTATTACTAGTGTTTAAAGGCATAGAAAGAAATACCTGCAAGTACCAGTACTCACAATTGCTAACTAAAAACAAGGGAAACTGAGAGGACAAAGTATCTAAATATTCTGAAACACCCTTATATAAAGTTCCACCTCTAGTTTTTATCTCTTGCTTTTCACAGTCTTCTATTAAAAGAGAAAATTTATCAATATTTTCCTCTTCTATGTCTGGAAAAATATTTTTTATGCACTCTATAAAAGGAAGACCACTTACCCCATTAATATCATCCTCAGTAATAGGAGTTCTCGAAATATTAGCAATCTTAATTGCTTGATTCCAAGCATCTGCACATATACTCGATATATTCCAAAGAGTTCCATCTAGATCAAATATTACCCCGACCATACATAACTCCTAAAAGAAACTAAGCAATTTCAATCCCTATACTATTAGTAGTCTGTCAATAAATAATTGATGGATAAATTACCTGTAGAGACGGCGATTTATCGCATCTCTCTACCCACCAAATTCATTGTGTGGGGCTGCTAAATATCCAACTTCTTCAAGAAGTCGGGAATTTGAACATCACTAACCTCTCAAAACTTTTGAGACAGACTACTAGTCAATGTCAAAGTCAGATTTCAAAGCATATCTATTTGACCAATCCTGATTAATATATTTAACAACACTATCTTCTATATTTGAACCAATTAATAATGTTGCGTAACGCTTGAGTTCGGCATCTGCGTTAGCAACTGCAATAGCATGATTAGCAATCTTGAACATTTTGATATCATTAATTTGATCGCCAAAAACTACAACCTCACTTTCCTGTAATCCATAATTTTCTACCAGAGTCCGAATGGCTTGGGCTTTTGTCGCTTTGCGGTCATGAATTGTTAACCAATACCATCCCGGAGAGTATTGGTTTTCCATCAAGTGTGTCTCTACGTTAGTTTCATGTCTTTCAATAATCGCGCCTTGAAGTTCGAGTAATTCCTGTGCATGACCAATCACTGTTAGACAAATAATTTGATCGTTAAAAGAAAGCGTCAAATCTTCAATTGATCGCAACCTTCGGTCTTTGCTGGTTAGGCGATCGTTAAGATACCAACGCATTCCATCGTTGATTATATCTTTATAGTAAGCACAATCTTCCGTACCATTAAAACTAGATATAAACGGAACACAACCAAACTCCAAGATAAGTTTGTAGATACTTTCAACTACAGAAGGACAAATAGAGTTAATAATTTCATGTCTACCAGAATCCAAATCAGAAATAAAAGCACCATTAAATTCGATAACTGGGAGACGAAGATTCAAACCTTTTAGCATGACTTGCATAGAAACAACGCTACGCGCACTAGCTACAGTAAACTGGAGTCCTTGATGCAAGAGTTCATCAAGGATTTTTTTGCTGAAGGAAGAAAGAATTGCATTATCTCCAAGCAATGTACCGTCTAAATCGGAAACATAGAGAGTGTTCATAAACTTTAGCTGACACTGATTGAGAGGATAATTATACTTTGAATTATGCTAAATCGATAGACTTACTGTAATATGCCAATCCTATTTGACTTGTAAACACCGAGAGGCTCAGATCCCCGACTTCTTGAAGAAGTCAGGGATCTTTTTGTTCGTAATTAATTTAGGATTGTTATATAAAAGAATCAAGTATAAAAACTGCTCTGAATTTAAAGTTAAAGTGATGAGCTAACCTTATCAAAGGATACTTTATGATTCCCCGTGTTAGAGCGCCAGAATTACCACAAAATTACTCTTGGCTGAACACCGATAAACCTTTATCTCTTAAAGAACTCAAGGGTAGAGTCGTAATCTTAGACTTTTGGACATACTGTTGCATCAATTGTCTGCATATTCTGCCAAACCTAAAATATTTAGAACAAAAATATAAAGATAGTCTTACCATCATCGGCGTTCATTCTGCGAAATTTGACAACGAAAAAGAAACAGAAAATATCCGCCAAGCTATTCTGCGCTACGACATTGAACATTCAGTTGTCGTTGATAGCGGTTTTCGGATTTGGGAAGAGTATGCTGTGCGTGCTTGGCCTACATTAATAATTATTGATCCAGAAGGTTACGTGATTGGCCAGATTTCCGGTGAAGGAAACCGTGACACTTTAGACGAGTTGATTCAAAAGTTAATTCAACAACACCAAAATAAAGGCACAATTAATTTCCAAGAAATCAGCTTGACTTTAGAAAAACAACGCCAACCATTAATCACACCCCTAGCTTTTCCTGGTAAAGTTCTAGCTACTCCAATGGGTTTATTCATTGCTGATTCTGGACATCACCGCCTAGTTATGAGTAGCTTCGACGGAGAAATTCTACATTTAATTGGTACTGGAAAATCCGGCTTAACCGATGGTGCTTTTAACGAAGCGCAATTTTTTGCACCCCAGGGAATGGCTTATGATGCCGAAAATCAGATTCTTTACATTGCTGATACAGAAAATCATACCCTGCGGCGAGTTGATTTAAAGCGTCAAGTTGTGGAAGCGATCGCAGGAACAGGTGAACAAAGCCGCAATATCCATCCTCATAGCGGTGCTGGTTTAGAAACCGCGCTGAATTCCCCTTGGGATTTAGTGAAAGTGGGAAATATTCTGTTTATTGCAATGGCTGGGCCGCATCAAATTTGGCAAATGGATTTGGAAACCGGCATCATCAAAACTTATGCTGGTACTGGTACAGAAGCGTGTATTGATGGTTCACTTACCGAATCTGCCTTTGCTCAACCTAGCGGTATTACTAATAATGGGCAAGAATTATATATTGCTGACAGTGAAATTAGTTCAATTCGTGGTGTGGGAATTATAGAACCGTACCAAGTGCGAACTGTTTGCGGTAGTGGGGGTTTATTTGGTTTTGGCGATGTAGATGGACAAGGTGAAGATGTCCGTTTACAACACTGTTTAGGAGTGGAATATGCTGATAATTTCCTGTGGGTGGCAGATACCTATAATCATAAAATTAAATTAGTTAGTACCAGCACAGGGAATTGTCAAACAGTTTTGGGAGATGGTATTAGCGGCTTCAAAGATGGGAAGGGTAAGAACACTCGGTTTTTTGAACCTTCGGGATTGAGTGTTTTGAATTCACATTTATATATTGCTGATACTAATAACCACGCCATCCGCCGCATAGATTTGAATACGTTTGAGGTGACGACGCTAGATTTTCCTGGTTTGTGTGCGCCAGATGTTTGTATTCCACCGAATTTATAGGATGATATAGCGGTTTTCACAAGAAAACTCTGTGTCTGGGCATAATTTTGCAAATACCCAGAGGCTCAGATCCCCGACTTCTTGAAGAAGTCGGGGATCTTTTTGTTCGTAATTTATTTAGGAATGTTGTTGAGCGATCGCTTGATAGATGCTCAGATTATTCTTTTGTAAGTCATTTGAGTATTTTCACTAACTTGATGTAAACAAAATTGCAGAATAAGCTAGGAGTAAGCTTAAATTATCAAGCCATTATTGTCCACTCTGAATTGACTACACTGATATGAAGAATAAATTCATTACTCTAGACTGTGATGATGTTGTACTTTTGGAGAAAGACACTTTTAAAGTCAGCAGATTAAAGGAATTAGTTCAGGAACAGATTTACAGCAAGTGGGAACGTCATAGTGCTTCTTATTTATACTCAAATCAAAATGCTAACACTCAAATTTCTGAATTTTTCAAGCAAATATCTGTTAGTCAAGACACTATCCAAATAGATGAAGTTAAATTAAATTTGGTTATAGATTGCCAGATACTTAAAATTAGCGGTAAAGGCTGGCAAAAAGGCAAATTAAAAATTAAAATATATATATCAAATTTCACTAAAGATAAATATAGATTATATCTTGAATTTTATCCTGATGAACCTGCTAAACCTGAATCATCTTTAGATAATATTCGTAAAATGATACAAGCAACATGAATACTATCCTCCACATCACGAAACGCGAATAATGGTAATAAGCAAAAAAATTGGGGCGCGATCGCACTGATTGACTCGATTCTAAAAGACAATTTATAAAGTAAGTCTTAAGTAGGCTGTGTTATAGCTTTAGCCTCTGGACATGAAATTTTTAAGAATAATATTGTAGAGCGATCGCTTGTATGCAGTTAGTAATTTTTGATATTGATGGTACACTGACCAATACCTTCAAAATTGATGAAAATTGTTTTGTACGTGCATTTGCATTGGAATTTGGTATTTTTGGTATAAATACAAACTGGGCTGAATACGCATACACCACGGATTCTGGAATTACCCAGCAAATTTTCCAAGAAAAATTAGAACGTCTTCCTTCAAATGAAGAGTTAGTAAGACTCAAAGCACGTTTTGTTAGTCTACTTCAGGAAGCATTTATCAGCAATCAAGATTTATTCAGCGAAATTTCTGGTTCTGCAAATGTATTAGCTAAATTGCAGTTAGAATCTGATTGGTGTGTTGCAATCGCAACTGGTGGTTGGCATGAATCTGCTCAACTAAAACTTCAAAAAGCTAATATAGAAATTAAAGGCATTCCGTTAGCTTCAGCTAATGATGCACTTTCGCGAGAAGATATTATTAAGACAGCTATTATCAAAGCAGAGAATGCTTATCAAGTTGAAAAATTTCAGAAAGTTGTTTTTGTCGGTGATGGTGTTTGGGACGTAAAAGCAGCCTATAAGTTAAATATTGCCTTTCTTGGAATAGGTGATAATAAATTAACAAATTTAGGCGCAACCAAAGTAATTAAAGACTTTACAAATTTAGAAGATTTTCCGAAAATATTACAATCCGCAGAAATTCCTAGATTTTCTATGAATACTATCCTCCACATTACCAAGCGCCAACAATGGGAACAAGCAAAAAATATCGGTAAATATCGCGCTGATTCGTTAGAGAGTGAAGGTTTTATACATTGCTCAAAATCAACGCAGATACTCAAAGTTGCCAAGAGATTTTTTGATAACCAAAAAGAATTGGTAATACTTTTTATTGATTCGGAAAAAGTACAAGCTGAAATTCGCTATGAACCTGCTGAAATAGGCGAATTATTTCCTCATATTTATGGTGAGTTAAATATTGATGCTGTGTATCAGGTAATTGATTTTGAAGCTGGGGAAGATGGTTTATTTGAGTTGCCACAAGAAGTTATAGATTTAGAATAACGAACCGCAGAGGCGCAGAGGACACGGAGGAGGAGAGACGGAAAGAATTTAAGCGATTTGCTACATCGAATTTAGGAAAATTCCCTTTTCGTTCATGTCAAATTTGAGTAACAGCGAATTCTATTCGCCGTTAAACAAACTCTCATCCATAAGGTAGAATCAAGGTTTTGCCTGTGTAAACGCGGTTTTTAACTGCCCTTTTAAAGCATTTCCGCGCTTTACTTAAAGAAGGGGAATTAATCTAGAGCAATTGTGACCGAATTTAATTTACAAATCCAAGAAAATAGCGAACGCTTGTCTTCTGTTATGGAGGATGCAGCACCTAGCCTACTTCCCTCCAGTAATACGATACACTGCGTCAACACTAAAGGCGATCGCCTCGACCGCTTCCTTTCCCAAGAATTACCAGATTTATCTCGTTCCCGCATCCAACAGTTAATCGAACAGGGTAACGTCCAACTTAACGATCAAGTTTGCACATCTAAAAAGATCAATGTCAAGTTAGGCGATCGCATCACTCTCGAAATACCAGAAGTCCAACCCTTAGAACTGCTTGCAGAAGATATCCCTTTAGATATCCTCTACGAAGACGACCAATTACTTATTCTCAACAAACCCGCAGGTTTAGTTGTCCATCCTGCACCGGGTCATCCAGATGGCACTTTGGTAAATGCTTTATTGGCACACTGTCCCAATTTACCAGGAATTGGCGGAATCCAACGTCCGGGAATCGTCCATCGATTGGATAAGGATACAACGGGAGCGATCGCGATCGCTAAAACAGATATTGCCCATCGTCATTTACAAGCGCAACTCAAAGCTAAAACTGCACGACGAGAATACTTGGGTGTAGTTTACGGTGCGCCAAAAACTGAAAGTGGCACTATAGATTTACCCATTGGTCGCCATCCCCAAGACCGCAAGAAAATGGCGATTATACCCCTTGAACAAGGCGGACGAGTCGCCGTCACTCATTGGCAAGTACTAGAACGCCTTGGTAACTTCACCTTAATTCACTTTCAATTAGAAACTGGACGCACCCATCAAATTCGCGTCCACAGTGGCAAAATGGGACATCCAATTGTTGGCGACCGAGTTTATAGTTCTGGTCATTCAGTAGGGGTAAATTTGCCTGGTCAAGCACTCCACGCTTGGCGACTAAAATTGCAGCATCCCCTATCTGGGGAATTGATTGAGGTGACAGCGACTCCTCCCGCCCACTTTACAAAACTTTTGGAGATGCTAAAAAGACGAACTACACTTTAAGCTGCTGCTTTCAACCTGGGATAAGCATTTCATAGACATTACGCATTGAGAAAAAAACCATCCCCAATCCCCAATCCCCAATCCCCATTAACAACTAGCGTGCATCAGACATGGGATAGAGTCTGTTTCACTAGTTATATCTAAATGAAACTCCTACATAACCCAAGACTTATGCACGCTATAAAATAATCAATCAAGTGGATGTACTAGCCAGCCACTGACCAAAAATTGTTATTTAATTCCTGCTATTTGCCGATAAGGTACAGACTTTTCGATATCAATGTTGAATGACGAGATCCGTTGGGGAGCATTGCCAGTTGCATTGATACTTTGTGCCAAAGCCAAGAATAAAGCTGGATCGCCAGCCTTGGGCTTTTGCTCTTGTGGAAGAAATCTGCGTACTTCTACCTGCCAAATAATTTGGGGGAAACCCAGTTTGGTACGATGGTAATCCTCATATCGCGGAGATTTGATGTTGAATGGCAACTCACCCGCAGATTGAGATGGCAGTATCCGACGGCGCTGATAAGGCACTGTGGAGTATCCAAAATTGCTCAGGTACTCTTCAGTGTTGAGTACTTCATCAACCAAGCCGACAATACCCTTGGTCGCAACTACAATTGACCAAGCGATTTTTTCCCGCTCGTTGTATGGGTCGCGTCCTAGAACTCGCTGGATTACTTGCTCAACAAAGCGATAATTATTGTTGAGGTCGTAGAAGCTTCTCTTAAAGGTATTAGAAAGCAACAACCCACGAATAAAGTCCCGCACTGTAATTTGGCCATTACGGAGTTGGGATTCTAAATATGTTTCGCGATCGGCAGCAAAGGCATGAAAGAAAATTTGACGATATGCAGCTTCAATCAGATCGCCTAAATCTGACGGAGACAGAATATTGTCTGTATTAAAAATCCTGGGCTGTTCATCACCCGGCACTTCATAAGCAGCTACACGCTGGTTTTGACTTGAAGGTTCGTATTCTAACAGAGGAATTGGCACTCTAAAGCCTCCATGTTCTTAATTAAAGTTAACAACTTTTAATCACATATTAAAGGAGTAGTTGGATCAGAACCTCAGAATTCTGATAAAATTTCATGAAACTTAACTAAGAGTGATTTTCGGTATTCAAAGAAATGATTAGCTTGCTAGATTCAACCATAGCTAATCAATATAGGGAGTGGAACTTCCAGCTTAAATGACTACGTGAATCACCAAACAAACTTTATTCACATATTTTAGATTAGGAGATTCAGTTTCACCTTTTTGAACTAGAGCAATAATTTTTAACATTTAGCAAAAGAAATTAATGGGGATTGGGGACTGGGGACTGGGAATTGGGGACTGGGGATTGGGGACTGGGGATTGGGGACTGGGTAGGAATAATGCAGCAGTTTTCAGGTAGATAAGGTACAAAATGCAGGACTCAAAATCAGACATCAAGATGTTTCTACTTTCTGCCCCCTGCCCCCTGCCCCCTGCCTCCTTCCCCCCTCAGCGACCTATCCAAAATTCCAGGGGATCTATGGTTGATTTACAGTAAGGCCAGCTACGTAAAGTTGCTTCCATTCCTGCCTCCCAGTAGGGTGGTTCCAATCCCAGCCCTAAACATAAATGAGATAGGATGCCAGCAAACTGCTCATTGTGACCAAAGTCTCCTAGATGGGCATGGGCGTATTCATGGACGACTACACCAAACCAGTCTTTAGGTGCAACTCGACCGACATCTACCAAAATAGTGATTGGGTTTGTGAGAATGTTACACAGCCCATCTATCCCGAAGGATTGAGCTATGGGTACTGCAAAAATTTGGATGTGGCGACGCTCTTGGGGATGAAAGCACTCATGACAAAACCCTAAATAGGTGTTTATCTGAGTATTTACAGCATTAATATTATCGCCGATCCAAGTGCAAATGGGGATGCGATCGCGCAAGTTATCAAACACATCCACCATACTCGGTTCTAGAGCAAGTCCCTGTACCAGACGCAGATAATCTTGCCCACGAGTAAAAGCATCACTCTGGTTGAGATAATTCACCACCCCAAAACTGAATAAAACTGTCTTTTTTCTAGAACATCCTGCCCAAGTCTTTCTGTTACTTCTTCTGTGCTGGAAACCTCAATAGCAGCATCAATGCGGGTTTCAGTACAAAACGATGCTGTGCTAAAGCCGCCAAACCGTTTGACTGTACTGGTTCGCATTCGCATATTTGGGCTGGCAAACCAGAATCGCTCAATGGAACTCATTGTTTCGTATTCGGTTGTCAATACCAGTCCATCTTCATCATCCATGTGAAAAAGACCCACTACAGGCACTATTTCGGCGTAACCTCTTTCGCGGAGTAATTTTCCTTGCCTGGGGTTATCGCCATCAGGCACGATCGCAAATATGGTTTTCCCTTGATGATTTTCCTCACCTTCTCGATCCCAAGCCATTGTGCCTAGCCAACGCACGCGCGAACCACCTATTGAAAGGCTGGGGTCAATCTCATGATACTGGCACAATTCTATGATTTCGGGATGGTCGGCATCGAGAGTTTCTACCTGTATATCCGATTCTCCTGTCTCTGAGCGCTTGAACGCTAGATGATGAGTTGCACGTTGCGATCGCCACTTACCAGCACTTAGCTGAAAAAATTCCATTGCGTCTATCAATCTTCTGACTCCTACTTATTACTCCTGCGGACGATGTTTATCTTGTTTTTTCTTTTTAGAGTTATTGGTATCTAAACATTCTAAACATTACAGCCATTAGCGGGTCAGCTTCAATAAATTCCCTACCAAGGGAGAGGTAGATGTGTTGTCATATAATTGTAAACTTTTATAAGCATGATTTGTTATAGCTTGACAATGTGGACGTTTTAATATCTCGGTGCTAGAATATTGGAAAGCAATTTCTACGACAGCTTAGACATTTAAACTAGCGGTAATAAAAAATACCCTTCGATCCAGTCAATCCCAGGAGTGAATGATGGACTTCCCAATCGAATTAACTTTAGAGCAACAGTTTCGTTTACAAAATTTGAAAGACCAGGTAAAAAGTTTGAGTCAAGAAGAGGCTCAGGATTTTTTGCTAGAAGTTTTACGGCAGATGATGGTCAAAGATAATTTGGTCAAACATCTCCTAAAACAAGCTTGATCGAGTAAAAAATAAGATTTTTTTTAAGACTTACGCAGTGGCAGAGTTCCATTGAAATGCGTAAGTCTTAATTTTTTGGGAATTGGGGACTGGGGATTGGGGATTGGGAATTGGAAATTGGAAATTGGAAATTGGAAATTGGGAATTGGAAATAAGAGGTAGAGAGGGGGAAACGCTTGCTGTAACTTTCCCCCCCAGTCCCTAATCCCTAATCCCCAAATTAAATATTACAGATTATTACTTTGTCTCTCATAGTAAAGACTAGGGTACTGTTGATCCCCTATGTTTTTGTTTGGCTACTCACAGTTAACCTGATCGAGAATAAGCCAAAAATAATATCCGCCATTTGTGAATATTAAGGAGAACTCATGGTTCTTGATGCTTTTTCCAGAGCTGTAATTACGGCTGATGCCAAAACCGCTCCTATCGGTGGTGCTGACTTAGCAGCCCTAAAGTCTTTCATTGCTGAAGGCAACAAGCGCCTTGATGCTGTAAATGCGATCGCCAGCAATGCTAGCTGTGCGGTTTCGGATGCGATCGCTGGAATTGCTTGTGAAAACACTGGCTTGCTTCAAGCTGGTGGTAACTTGTACCCCACTCGTCGGACTGCTGCTTGTTTACGTGATGCTGAAATCATTCTGCGCTACGTAACTTATGCACTATTGGCTGGTGATTCTTCTGTATTAGACGATCGCGCTTTGAATGGTTTGAAAGAAACCTACACAGCTTTGGGCGTACCTGCCTCTTCTTCTATACGTGCTGTTCAAATTCTGAAGGCGATCAGCGTCGCTCACATCACCAACACCAACACTGAAGCTAACGCTGGTAAGAAGTTCCGCAAACTGGACACTCCTCAAGGCGACTGCTCTGCTCTAGCTGCTGAAGCTGCTAGCTACTTCGATCGCGTTATTTCTGCTCTGAGCTAATTGCTAATCGCTAACGGCTAAAGCCTATTAGTCAAGCCAACTGAAATCACAACTCGATCAAATCTAATCTGGAGTAAAAAAAGCAATGAAATCAGTTATCACTACGGTTATTGGAGCTGCTGATGCAGCAGGTCGTTTCCCAACTACCTCTGATTTAGAATCAGTTCAAGGTAGCATTCAACGTGCTAGCGCTCGTCTAGAAGCTGCTGAAAAGCTAGCTGCTGGTATCGATAACGTAGCTAAGGAAGCTTATGATGCTGCCTTCAAGAAATATCCTTACTTAACCCAAGAAGGTGAAGCTGGCGCTACCCAAGTCAAGAAAGACAAGTGCCTACGCGACATCAAGCACTATCTACGCTTGATCAACTACAGCTTAGTTGTGGGCGGTACTGGTCCTCTGGATGAATGGGGTATTGCAGGCGCTCGTGAAGTTTATCGCTCTTTGGGTCTGCCAACCGCTCCTTACGTAACCGCTTTGACTTACACTCGCGATCGCGCTTGCTCTCCTCGTGACTTGTCTCCTCAAGCTTTGGGTGAGTTCCGCGCTCTCCTCGACTATGTAATCAACTCCCTGTCATAGTAACAAGGGTTGAATAGACGAGCGATCGTCATACTCTAAAACTTAGGGACTCTCAGTCTGTTGCTTTGCCTGTATCTGGTTGAGTGACTGACCAAGAGTCCCTCAGTTGTTACTAATTCGTAATTCATGATTGAACTTGGGGGATTTAGACAGGAAAATTTGATTTTATGACAATAGATTCTTTATTTGAACAGTTAAAACACCCCAATCCCAATCTACGGGAACGAGCCATGTGGGAACTGGCTGATGTCCGTGATGAAAATACCATTCCTCGGCTGATGGGTATTTTAGATCAGGAAGATATCACCTACCGTCGAGCGGCTGTAAAGGCACTGGGCGCTATTGGTACGGACGCTGTACCACTACTAGTAGAGTCATTAATAAATAGCGATAATGCGACCATTCGGGGTAGCTGTGCTAAGGCTCTGGCACAGGTTGCTGCTAACCATCCCGATGTTCCTTTTCCGGCTGAGGGCTTACAGGGATTGAAGACAGCGCTCAATGACCAAAATCCCGTTGTTTATATTGCATCAGTGATGGCGCTTGGTGAAATTGGTTCTCCTGCCTTTGAAATTTTGACTGAAGCTCTGAAAACAATAGATAATGTGGCGGTAGCTGTAGCGATCGTCAATGCACTCGGTTCAATGGGTGATATCCGAGGGGTGGAAGTGCTGACGGCGTTGACAAATGATGAATCTGTTGATCCCTATGTTAGAGAGTCAGCAGTGAGTGCTTTACCCCGATTAGATCAGGTGATTAAATATAAAAGAGGCTAGCGATCGCTCTTAAATACAACTACTTTATCAATGGCACTCTCAAAATGAGAGGAAGATTTAAGAAGTAAAAAGATAATCCCCATCAATAAATTTAGGGGATATGCTTTCATTTTTCTTTTTCTTTCTTTTGCCTTTTTACTTTTTACTTTTGCCTTGTTCGGTCAAGTTGTAAATGTCCATCACCCTATTCCCAAGCATCCTCCTCCAATTGTCTCTCAATTTGAGAAATCGCCAACTTGATAACTGCCTGAACTGCTGCTTCCCCTTCGTTGGTTAATGCGGCTTGCAGGGGTTCTAAGGAAGTGCGATCGCCAATCTTCATCAATGCTAAAGCTGCTGCTTTTCGAGTTTCCCAATCGGTATGATGCAGTAACTCAACGAGGTGAGGAATTGCTGGTTGATAGGTGAGACTACCCAAAGCTGCTGCTGCTTCACATCGCACAATTTCAGATGGATCGGTGAGGGCGTTAACTAAAATATTAAATGCTCCTTCTTCGTTGCTTTCTTGAGCAATTTTAGCGATCGCACCCACTACCGCCGCTCGAACTTCATCTGAGTCTGAGTTAATCTCTTGATATAAATACTCTTTGGCATCTGCCCCAATAAACCCCAACGCCCATACCGCATGTCCTTTAGCACTTTCTGGATACTCGGTTGACGCTAAAATTTTCAGCAATGCTGGCACAGCAGCCTCACCGATTTTGGCAAGCCCTCCCACCGCCGAGGTTTTGACTACGGTATCTTCATCATTTAACAAGGCGTTGACCAAAGTGGGAACTGCGATCGGGTCAGCAATCAGTGTCAGGGTTTTGGCGCTGGCTCTCCGCACAACTGGGTTTGGATGATTTGCCACAGCTTCCATTAATAAGGGGGTGGCTGGTTTACCGATTTTACCCAAAGCCTCTGCAAAACTCAGCCTAACCATGCCCCGTGAGTCTCCCATACTCTCAACCATTCGCTTTAGTAGCTCTTGGTCATCTGAGTTGAAGGTGTTTAAGCTTAATTGCTCACTCACGACTGCAAATAAAGCATCAGTTTCTACATGGGACAGATTTAACGAATCTGCCCCGGATTGAGTTTCGGAGTTGAGCATATAACTTCTAGTTAAATTATTGAATGACTAGTTGCTGACACTCAGGGCAACTTGTTGATCGCGGAGTTCCTGGAGAGCAGAATCAATCTTGGCAAGCTCAGGCTCCAGTTTTGCCATGACGCTTACTTTCATTAACTTAGCCCGTTTTGCTGTTTCCGTAGTTTCTTGAACTAGACGTTCCCGATATTGCTCAAGTTCTGCAATCACTTCTGCTACATCTTGGGCGGTGACGTTATTGGTTGTTGTCAATTCTGAGGTTTCATCCATAACTTTTGTTTCCTAAATGTGTGTTTATATGAATGATGTGTGGTCTAGCGTTCCAAAAGTGTTTATATTTGGTTACTCGCCAAAGACCAGTACTTCGCTGCTACATAAAATTGAACAATTGGCAAGAGGCAACTAACTAATAGTTGACAAAAGCATATATTCCGATCTTCTCAGATAGAGTTACCAGTGGTAAAGCTTTTTGATGTAAATTTTCAAAAGTTGCCAAGCAAAAACCGCTCAATAGGTTTCCTCAAGTGGAAAAATATCTCCCTGTAAGTAGGATTCAAAGTTTTTCTTAAAGTATTGAATGCTTGTCACATTCGGCTCATCACTTTCCGTCGGCGTGAATTCATAAATTGGTACTTTATCCCTCACCAGCTTGACCAAACTAGGATGAAGCTGTTCAAAAGAATCTACTCTAAATATTGTGGTTTCAAATCTTAATTTCGCTGGATGAGCATATCCTAACTTCATCCAGGGCAACCAAGGACAGTCTCTCGCCCACTTAGCTGGAGGGACATCAGTTGCATCGGGTCGGCAAGTATTTGAGATAAAGTATTCAACTCCCCTAAACTTTTCTCCAGGACAATAGTCTGAATATTTGCTATCTCCTGCTAAAGGATGCGGGTATTCTAAAGGAATTTCCATGACAGAGGTAATATATCCGCTGCCTTTGGGTATAACAAATTTCTTTGGTTTGACTAAGCCTTGGACAATGCGGTTAGCAATGTGTACTACTGGTACTGGTTGACTCGCTGTTGGTGACTTCCAAAAGTGCAAAATCTCTTGAGTATCTGGGTCACAAAATAAACCCAACTCTCTATTAATGCGATATCCGACTTCGCCGTACTCAGGATCGGGTTTGAGAAATACTTTGGTAGCATTCATCCCAATAATAGAGAACAATTTTTCTTTTGATTTTTCTGGTGTTTCTTGCCACCAAATTTCCCCAGACCAGTTGTAATAAAGCTGTAAACCATGATTTTTTCTATAAAAATCGAGGTTATTAAATTCATAGTCATCTAAATAATCACTCATATTTTTTCCTATCATCCTCAAATAGCTACGTAGACACTTTTGATGCTTCAATCAATCCCCAAATAGATCCCAATCCCCAGTACCCAGTCCCTAGTACGATGGTAAAAGTGATCTCTAAAATTATCCAAGAGCAATTTACAGATCAATGGATAAACGTTTTTTTAAAATGTTTGGGCTAACAGAAGAAGAAGCGATCGCAATTATTGATACACCATTAGAACAACTCGAAGATGCTTCTGATAAGTATATTGCTGTTTCCCATTTAATTAACTTTCCCACTGAGCAATCGATCGCAGCTTTGGTACGGGCGATTGAAACCAGTAACCCTGATGAGTTAGACCACCGCATTGTCCGACGCAAAGCTGTGGAAAGTTTGGGGCGATTGCAAGCAGAATCAGCTTTACCTGTCATTCGGCAGTGCCTTAAAGATGATGATATTTATACTGTTGAGAATACCGTGTGGGCGCTCGGGGAAATCGGCACGAAAGATCCAGAAATTCTCGAAGAAGTGGCGCAACTGCTGGATAAGCCAGGTCAAATCTATCGAGTGATTATTCACACTTTAGCGAACGCTGACTATCAGCCTTCCCTAGAGCGTGTACGGAAATTTACCCAAGTTGAGGATGAACCTACCCGTAGTGCGGCGATCGCTACAGTTTGCCGATTCACGGGTGATTATTCCCAAATCACTGAGGTGATGGCGCTGCTGCAAAGTTCCAGTGTCAATGCCCGGCGCGGTTGCATTCAAGACTTGATTGATTCCCGCTACTACAAAGCCATCCCAGAAATCGCCCGTTGTCCTGTATCTCTGGTGTTCCGGTTGCGAGGATTGCGGATGCTTTTGGATGCAGGGGTTCCTAGTGGTGAAATTACCTTTACAGAAATTCAACCTTACTTAGAACAAGTACTCTACGATCATCCCAATCACCTTGATTTAGTACATGAGTATGATGCTACCCCTGTCCTAGATTTTGTGATTAATGAACTCTATGAAACCGATTTTGGACGGTGTTATTTAGCGACAAAAACCTTATTGGATGTCTACCCGCAAGAAGCACCAGCAGCACTTTTAGTAACTTATGGGGACAAAGCATATAACGACTATGGCGCTCATTATCATGTCATGAAACTTTTCGGCTGGCTGAAATATGCTCCCGCCTACGATTTGTTGGTGGAAAACCTGCACAACCGCGAACCCCAATTTCAGAAATCTCGTGCTGCAAGTGCGATCGCTCTTGCTGAATTGGGTGATTCACGAGCAATTCCTGAACTCAAAATTTGCCTGAATACGCCGATTTGGGATTTGAAATACGCTTGTTTATTAGCACTAGACCGCTTAGGAGACTCATCTGGTCGAGAAATTTGCGATCGCGATCGTGATTGGTTAATTAGGGTCAAAGCAACAAGTAATCAATAGTGTCAATTTCATGCCCTGGCGACTGGAAGTCACGGCTACACAAACATTCGCCTTTGGCGTTCCCGCAGGGTAGGCCGCCTCCGCGGACTAAGGAAAGATTGAGGGCTTGAAACCCACGGAGGTGGGTTTTGTCTGTGTAGACGTGGTTTCTAACCGCCCTTTTACTTACTACTGGTGCTAGTGACTACCTCGTTTAACACTAACTCTGGTTGTGGGGTTTCCTCTTCTTCTGGCAAACCGTAAATTGACCTGTACAATTTCACGTACTGCTTGGCAGATTGATACCAACTAAAATCTTGACTCATGCCGCGTTTTTGTAGTTCTTGCCATTGCGGTTTGAAACGGAAGCCTTCCCAAGCCCGAATCATACAGGTGAAAAGGTCTAGCGGTTCATAGCGATCAAAGCAATAACCCGTACCTGCGACATTTTCAGGGTCATAATGGGTTACGGTGTCAACTAATCCACCTGTACGGCGGACAATGGGTACAGAACCGTAGCGCAAAGCCATCATTTGGCTAATACCGCATGGTTCAAAACGACTGGGCATTAAGAAGGCATCAGTACCAGCGTAGATCCGGCGGGACAGGGCATCGTTATACAGCAAGTAAGTTGCCATACGTCCGGGAAAGCGGGATGCCAATTGCCACATCTGAGTTTCATAATAGCGATCGCCTGTCCCCAACAGCACAAATTGGGCATCTGTGTAAGATAAGAAGCGATCGAGAATTTGTAATATCAAATCAATGCCTTTTTGTTCCACTAATCGAGTAACAATCCCAATTAAAAAGGCTTTGGAGTTGACTTCTAATCCTAGTTCTTGTTGCAAAGCAATTTTATTGGCTTTGCGTTTATCTAAAGTATCAGCAGTAAAGGTTTGGACAATATATTTGTCATTTTCTGGATTATAAATTTCGGTATCAATGCCGTTGATAATCCCAGATAATTTACCGCTAATAAAGGATAGCAAACCTTCTAATGTTTCACCGTAAGTAGGTGTCTTAATTTGCTCGGCATAAGTGGGCGAAACTGTATTTACCTTATTGGCAAATTGCACCGCCGCTGCCATTACGTTGTGTCCCTGCATATACCAAGGACACCAAGTAATTTTCTCTAAATACCAACGCCACGGCCCTTGATAAGCCAAATTATGAATGGTAAAAACTGTAGTGATATCAGGATCTTGGTGCATCCATACAGGAATCATACCCGTATGCCAATCGTGACAGTGGATAATTTCTGGTTTCCAGTAATTCCAGGCAAACTCGGCTGCACCGTTGGCAAACAAGGTGAACCGCCAGTCTTCACCATCTCCAGAATAAATGTGGCGCGGTAGGAAGGCAGGATGTCCAAATAAGTACAAGGGAACATCAGTACCAGGCAGAATGCTTTCATAAACAGCAAATTCCTGGAACATGGCAGATCCCCGCCAGATGGGTTCGTTGGGAATTTCCATTTTGTCTGGCAGGAAGCCATAGTAAGGCAAGAATATCCGTACATCATGCCCCATTTCTCTCAGAAATTTAGGTAATGCCCCGACAACATCACCCATTCCTCCTACTTTGGCAATGGGTGCTGCCTCTGCTGCAACAAATAGAATCCGCATGGTAATTTTTGCTTCTCTGAGTCTATATTGTCAAATTAACTTTCTGAATCCCGACCAACGGAATTTGTCGCGTCTGGCACATATTTTGTGCAACGGCGATCAATTCTTATCTAATCACACCGGCTTCACCAATTGCTCAGGAACCGCGCTGAATCACCGCAAAAATTTCTGATAAAATTTCTTGCGCTCCCTGTTGCCGCAACTGTTCTGCTAGTTCTATACCTAGTGCTTCAGCATTGTTAGCTTGACCAGTGACAGCATCTTTGACGAACTTTTGACCGTCTATACTGGCGACTATTCCTGTTAAGGTCAAATTATCACCAGATATTTCTGTATTTACACCAATAGGTACTTGACATCCGCCCTCTAAAGAGCGTAAAAAAGAGCGTTCAGCCAGACAGCGATCGCGTGTTTGGGGATGTTCGATCGCTTTGAGCAGAGATAGCAATTCACTATCATCAGCCCGGCATTCTATCCCTAAAGCACCTTGTCCAACGGCGTGGAGCGAGATTTCTTTGGGGAGAACTTGATGAATGCGATCGCTCATTCCCAATCTTTCTAATCCTGCTGCTGCCAAAATCAGCGCATCATATTCGCCTGCATCTAATTTTGCCAACCGTGTAATCAAATTTCCCCGGACATCCTTAAATGTAAAGTGCGGGAAATGGTGGCGTAACTGTGCTAACCGCCGCAGCGAAGATGTTCCAATTACCGCACCTTCGGGCAATGTATCGATTTGTTTATCTTTGTGCTTTTCATGCACTACTAATGCGTCTGCGGGATTTTCCCGTTCAGTAATTGCTGCCAGTATCAACCCTTCTGGTAAATTAGTCGGCAAATCCTTGAGGGAATGAACCGCAAAGTCAATCTCCTGATTGATCATTCCGAGTTCAAGTTCTTTAGTAAAAAGTCCTTTATCGCCAATCTTCGCTAATGCTACATCCAAGATTTTATCGCCTTGGGTAGACATGGTGTGGACTTCAAAAGTGATATCAGGATAGCTTTTCTGGAGTTGCTCTTGTACCCAGTAGGTCTGAACCAGAGCAAGTTGGCTTTTACGTGAACCAATCCGAATAGTGCGTGGGGGACTAGAAACAACTGAGGTCATAAAACAATATATCAAACGAGGCGATAAATTCACTCTCATCTAGACTACCGTAGTCAGGGACTCATGGAAGTTTTGGGTTTTGGATTTGGGATTTTGGATTACAATTCTTTACTAAAAGCTGGTTTGAGTAATTTCAAGCAAGCAAATTAAATTTGGCAAAATCTTGCAATGCTAATGCGTCGGGTGATAATAGACCTCTTGCAAAAATCCACACCCCACTCCTTGGTAAAGCTACGGTGTACACACAAGTCGAATTACCCCCCTTAATCCCCCCTTGTAAAGGGGGGAAACCGGAAAATCTTGTTCCCTCCCCTTTATAAGGGGAGGGTTAGGGTGGGGTAAAACCAGAGTTCAAACCGAAATTCCAAGCTATTTCAGACTTGTGTATACACCGTAGTTGGTAAGGGGAGGAGAGCGTTTGCGTGAGCAAGTGCGGGCTGGGGTTCTTTATTTTTGATTTAACGTGAGTTCGACTGGTAATATCATGTCCACCCAAAAGACCTCTCCCTAGTTTTACTACGCAAAACCTGTCCCTCTCCGAGTCGGAGAGGGACAGACTTGAACTTTAGTTCAAGGCAGGGAGAGGTCTGTCGAACTCACGTTGTATTTATGCAAGAAATCTAATGCCAATGCGTCGGGTGACAATGCCAATGCGTCACCTAACAATGCCAATGCGTCGGTTGACAATGCCAATGCGCTGACTAACAATGCCAATGCGCTGACTAACAATACTAATGCGTCGGGTGACAATGCCAATGCGTCGGCTAACAATGCCAATGCTCTCCTTGCATTAAAAACGCTATGCTTTTACCCAAAACTTTACTTAAGATTTATTTACCTTCTAATGGCAGTATTACCGCACAAGTTGTACCAATTCCTACTTCTGTGGCGATGTTAATATAACCTTTGTGTAAGTCTACACACTTTTTCACTACTACCAAGCCTAATCCTGTGCCGGGAATGCTTCTGACATTTTTGCCACGATGAAACGGCTGAAATAGCTGCTTTTGATCTGCTAGGGGAATCCCAATACCTTGATCTTGAACTTGGAGAATCACCGTATCTGATTTAAACACCAGCCTCAGATTAACATTTCCTCCTTCAGGAGAATATTTAATCGCATTCAGCAGCAAATTAGACAGAATGGAATGCAATAACCTTTCATCCACCCAAGCATTAACAGCTTTTCCTTGGCAAGCAAAACTCAATGTGTGCCTCTCATCTGTACTGAGGCGCATTTCTTCGACAAAATAAGCGCAGAATTCTTCTAAATTTATGAGTTTGGGATTAAATTCTAGTTTTCCGGTTTCGGCTCGATTGATAGTCAAAATATCGTCTAACATTTGAACCATATTTTTGACGGAAAGTTGAATCCGCTGCAAGTTCCTCAGTCGCTTAGAAGAGTTATCCCATTCATCTTGACAATTCTCTAGCAATTGGGCTGCTGCTAAGGCAGTACTTAGAGGAGTACGAAACTCATGAGATGCCATTGAAAAAAAGCGTGTTTTAAGAACGCTAAGTTCTCTCTCTCGCTCTAGTGCCATCCGAATTTCATCTAGCCTTTTGCGTCCGGTAATGTCACGTTGTACTGCTATCCAGTGGGTGTAACAGCCAGTTTGATCGGCTACGGGAACGATGCTGAATTCATTCCAAAATTCTGAACCATCTTTACGGTAGTTAATTACCTGAACTGTGACTGATTCCCAATGAGATAGAGCATTCCAGACTTTATCGAGTTCAACTCGACTTGTTTTCGCTCCTTGAAGAATACGAGGTGTTTTACCCAAAACTTCTTCCGGGCTGTAACCTGTGATTCTGGTGAATGCTTCATTAACATAAATAATATGCGGCCCAGGTTTGCCAATTGGTTGTGCTTCAGTAATAACTACACCATCATTAGTATTTACAACTACAGATTGCAATAGCCGCACCTGTTCTTCTTGCTTCTTTTGGTGTGTAATATCAGCAATCACTGCTACCATACCGTTGATACTATCGTCGCTATCATGCAATGGAGCGGCGGAAAAAACTATATCGATCGCAGTGCCATCTTTTTTAGAAAGATGTAATTCCACTCTGGTATAAGTTGTTCCTTGTAATATACTTTCTTGAAGAGTGTTGTATTCTTCTAATTGGTCATCTAAAAAAATGGGATTAGGATGATCGATTACCTCTGCCTCTGTCCAACCAAACATCTTTTCAGCAGCAGGATTCCAGATTTTGACGTTGCCTGCTAAATCAAGTGTGAAGATGGCGCGAGGAGAGGCAGTAATCAAAGCTTGCAACGCGGCTTGGGTGCGCTGACGTTCAGCAATTTCGGCTCGGAGAGAGACATTAGCTGTAGCTAACTCTTGAGTCCGCAGTTGAACGCGGTGTTCTAGTTCGGCGTTGAGTGTTTGTAGCTGTTTGTAAAGTTCCGATTGTTGGATGGCGATCGCTACTTGGGTAGCAAGTTGCTTCATTAACTCAATTTCCCAAGATTCCCATACGCGGGTGCGATCGCACTGATGAGCAATCAATAAACCCCAAAGATAAGGGGTAGAAGCTGGTGTTTTGCTATCTTGTTGTTTATCCCCTTGCCGATTCTCTTGTAAAATTGGCACTACCAACTTAGCTTTGACACCAAACTGTTTTACAAACTCTGCTAGACAAGGTTCGACATCAGCTTGATCGACATTAGCGATCGCCCGGGTTTTTCCCATTGAATACGCTTGATGATACTCTTTAGGAAACACTTCGGGCGGAAAGGTTTCTCCCAAAATTTTTGTATATTCAGGTAGAACTGTTTCAGTTATTGCGCTACCTGTACCATTTTCCCAGAGGCGATAAATTAACACCCTATCCGCTTGGAGAAACTCACGTACTTCTGCAACAGTGGTAGTAAGAACCTCCTCTAACTCCAAAGACTTACGGATATGGTGAGCAATCTGGCTTACTAGTCGCTCCCGCTCAGTTTGTTGCCGCAGGATGGCTTCTACCCGTTGTCGCCTAGTTACTTCTAGATTGAGAAAATAGTAAATTACTCCCAAGGTAATAATGCTAAAGCCAATACCGATAGGGTTGAAATTGATAATACTAAAATCGGGCATGAGCATACGAGTGACAGATTAGACGAATTGGGAATTGGGAGTGTAGTGATTCATCTGGATCAGGAAAGTGAGGCAGTTAACCGCATTATCATATATAGCAATTCGATAGCGAAGCGGTAGCGAGTCAGACGTTCCTGCGTCGCTAACGCTGCGCTATCGAGCGTCTTTGATTCCTGAATCACTCGCAATACTGTTCAGTTAAGGTAAGAGACGCGACGAATTGCGTCTGATTATTGTAGAGACGGCGATTTATCGTGTCTTTGTAATTTGGCAAGAAGGAATAAAATATACTGAGTTTTTTCAAAAATCAAAGAGGCGATCGCTGATAAACTGAATGTAAGAGTTTTGGAGTAGCAGAAGTTATGAGTGTTACAAAGCCTGCATCTCTAACCCTAGATGAGTTTCTCCAGTTACCAGAAACCAAGCCTGCAAGTATTTATATTGATGGTGAAATTATCCAGAAACCAATGCCGAAAACGCGCCACTCCCGCCTTCAAGCTAAATTGATTCATGGGATTAATGAAGTCACAGAGAAAAGGCAAATTGCTTATGCTTTTCCAGAGTTGCGTTGTACTTTTGGTAGTCGGTCAATTGTTCCAGATGTAGCGGTTATTCGTTGGCAACAAATTGAGTTTGACGAGAACGGAGAACCTGTAGATGATGTGCTAATTGCTCCAAACTGGACAATTGAAATTCTTTCTCCCGATCAGAGTTCTAATCGAGTTACAAGCAATATCTTACACTGCCTAAAATATGGTTGTCAGCTTGGATGGTTGATTGATCCTGATGACCGCTCAGTTCTCGTGTTTAAACCACATCAACAACCAGAATTTTGTCATAAAGAAGATAGATTGACCGTTATAGATGGGGTTGATTTAGAGTTGACAGTAGAACAGTTATTTAGCTGGTTAAAGATGAAAGCAGAGTGAGAAATACAGATTGAAGAAGAATTCAGAATTCCTTTTCAATTAACAACTTTTATCAAATCTAGTGTAAAAGCTGCCATACTTAAACCAGTATTGTCTTAACTGATGACAAGGTGTAAATAAACTGGCTTTAACACGATAAAGAAAAACCTGTCGATGTTCGCCCATCCAAATTTTGTCAACTGGCTCAACGGAAATTAATGTACCTCCTAGAGCGGCTATACACTCGTTAAATCTCTCAACGCAAGAATAGTCTATAGTCTCAAATATAAAAAAATGGCCGGAGCAGATTAAATGGCGGCTTCTTATCCAACATTGGAGCTTCTTATGCGCTTGTGGCGGCAACATTATTTTGCTTCAAGTAACTTGATAAAAATGCAAAGTTTATATAGATTATTCAATCAATAAACTTCTTGGATAAATAAATTTTTGTCTAATTTAGAGGCGTTCCAGGTTAACAGAAAAATGCTTAATTGCTGATTCTGCCTTTTCTAAAATTTGAGTGAGTCTCTTTAAACAGGCTGATACCTAAAGGTGAACTTAGTTCAAAGTCCATTTGTTTGAAACATCTGAAGAAGGTTATTAGAAACCCATATAAAATATAAAGTTACATCTCAAAAGTAAGGAAATTACTCAGGAAATAGTAAAGAAATCGGAAAGAAGCAACCAAATCGAGAAATTGTTACTTTTTGCAATATTTTCTCAATGAGAATTTGCCGATTGTTTGAAATATAACCAAGTATCTTTAAAAAATTATGCGAATTCTTTTAGTTGAAGATGATTTACGCCTTGCCGAAACTTTAGCAGAAGCCCTGACAGATCAGCGTTATACGGTTGATGTGGTGACAGATGGCGAGGCAGGATGGAATCAAGCCAAAATGCTGGATTATGATTTGCTGCTGCTGGATGTAATGTTGCCAGAACTCGATGGAATTAGTTTATGTCATCGGTTGCGATCGCACAGCTATAGTATGCCTGTTCTTATGCTCACTGCTCGTGACACCGTTAGCGATAAAATTACCGGGCTTGATGCCGGAGCCGATGATTATGTCGTTAAACCCGTGGATTTACAAGAACTATTTGCCCGAATTCGCGCCTTGCTTCGTCGGGGTAATGTTTCATCGCCGCCGATTTTGAAATGGGGCAATCTGCACCTCAACCCCAGCACTTATGAAGTGAGCTATGGAAAAAATATGCTACATTTAACCCCAAAAGAGTACGGAATCTTAGAGTTACTGCTGCGAAATGGTCGTCGTGTCCTGAGTCGCAGCGTGATTATTGAACATATTTGGTCATTAGATTCTCCTCCAGAAGAACATGCTGTGAAGGTTCATCTGAGAAGCCTGCGTCAAAAGCTCAAAGCAGCCGGAGCTTTTGAAGATTTTATTGAAACAGTTCACGGTATAGGCTACCGTCTCAAGCAACTCGACCAATTATAGTCCTGCTCGTAACGGGAAGCAGCTATATAGGAATTCATTCAATATTGTGGGGTGGGCATCTTGCTATAGGTGTCAACTTAAGCTCAAACTCCTTTAAAACCTCGTTTCCAGCCGGAGGCTGGAAATGCAACTCAAAGGTGGCTCTGCCGCCAGTAAAGAGAGGCGGAGCCTCATAGACTTGCATTCCCAGTCGGAGACTGGGAACGAGGGAATCTAAAAGCTAGTTCTAGACTTGCTTTCACGTTAAGTTGACACCTATGGCATCTTGCCCGCCCAGTTTATATGCCTCTCGTGTCGCCCACCCCACAAGAGTTAATTGAATATTTTTTTATTTGTCAGTCCCTCTCGCTGCATAGCTATGCACCCTTACTTCACGCTTAAGCGTCGGGTTTGAGATATTCTCGTAATTGTTGGGTACGCAGTTTTGTGATATTTTCTAGACAACCAAAATAAATTGTGGGGGAAATACTTCCGCCCTCATATTTACTTGTCTCAAATTCACAATTATTATCTCGAAACTTAATCCATGCTTGCTGTGCAGTAATCAATTTTTGTTTTCTAGACCTTTCTAATGTAGATACCAATTGTTGATAAACTTGATTCAGTTTTTTATCTGCATTCTGATAAGATAACTTCGCACATTCATTAATTACTGCTTGAGTTTGAGCATTATTGCAGTTTAGCTTTTGAGCTAACTGCATGTTTGGTAAATTCAATGTTGTGTTTGCTGTTGTAACACTAGGAGTATATAAGCTGCTAAAAGCTAGTATATTTACTAGCAAGATTGATAGATAACGCATAGATTATTTCGTACTTAATGTTGATTTGTATACCGCGTAAGTCTTCATCTTGACTTTATCCCACCAAACTACATGAATTAGTTAATAAGTCAAGAATCTTAATTTGGGAGCATCCAAATTTTGCAAATATACATCTTGAATGGCTAGAAGCCGCAGCTAGAGGTAAAAATATCCCCAAGAGTATAAAACCTGTGGAGTTTTAGAGAATCTAAAGGGGGGGAAAGCGATCGCTAGTATATATACTTATAAATTTCCTAGAAAAAAGGATAAAATGTTTCTTTAAGCAAATAAAATATACATTTTGTTAGAAGTATGATATCTATGTTTAAAATACTTTCACATACCTCAGATTACGACAAAACTCTTGCGTTTATCATTCAAATAACTGTATTCTTTATATTGTTGAAAATTATTTTTCACAAAAGCAATAATACAGCATAATCTCAGCACATCGGAAAAGCATTGCCTTGGCAAATCGATAAATGTCGAGATCAAAGCAAAATATGTATACCGTTGTTGCTAGGATCACAAGTAAGTAGAAAGGAATTTAAAATTTTCTCTATCTGCTATTTCCTACAAGCCATATCTAATCTAGATATAGAAGAGTATTGGCTAAATTTTCAATCTTTTTATCTCTCTAATCGGGGCAAGAAATATATATATTCTGTGCTGGCTGAGTTTGGGATTTAAAGCCCATTTTATCAACGAATCACGACCAGGAAAATTATGACCTCTTTAGATCCTAATTTTTTTGACATCCCGGACAAAAGCCTAATCATCATCGACCCAGCCGTTGATGACTATAAAAAGCTAAATGGCAATAACTTGGAAGTCATTTTTAAAGACGTAGTAGATACAGAAATTAGAACGGTAACTTCAGAAGCACATAAGCTGCTGAAAGCTCCACCAAAGGAATTGTTAGCGCCTCCTGGTGATTTTAATCCGACGCTACTACTGTTCTTGGCATCTGTGACAGTGTTGGTGTTATCTAATTGTGGTTACTGGCTTTGGCAATGGCCAGACTGGTTGTGCTTTAGTTTTAACACGATTGCCTTGCATTGTTCTGGGACAGTAATTCATGATGCTTGTCACCAATCTGCTCACCGCAATCGAGTAATTAATGCCATTCTAGGGCATGGTAGCGCCCTGATGCTTGGATTTGTTTTCCCCGTGTTTACGCGAGTACATTTGCAGCATCACGCTCATGTCAACCATCCGAAAGATGACCCAGATCATTTTGTTTCTACAGGTGGTCCGTTGTGGCTAATTGCATTTCGATTTTTGTCCCATGAGGTGTTTTTCTTTCAACGGCGATTGTGGCGCAAATATGAGCTATGGGAATGGTTTATTAGCCGCTTGATTGTTGTTGCAATTGTTTATATCTCAATTCAATATCATTTTTTAATGTACGTTCTCAATTTTTGGGTTGTACCTTCTGGGATAGTGGGATTAATACTAGGTTTATTTTTTGATTATTTGCCCCATCGTCCTTTTGTTGAACGCGATCGCTGGAAAAATGCCCGCGTCTACCCTAACCCAATTCTTAATATCCTGATTTTAGGACAAAACTATCATTTGATCCATCACTTATGGACTTGTATTCCCTGGTACAAATATCAGTCTACATACTATTTGATGAAACCTCTGCTAGATGAAAAAGGCTGTTATCAAACTTCAGGCTTACTACAAAAAAAAGACTTTTTAGAGTTTATTTATGATATTTTTGTAGGAATTCGGTTTGCTCATCAAAAAACTAAAAATCAAGATGAATAGCAATGATAATCCCCAGCGATTAAAAGTTGCAGAAATCAGAATGAGCAACAAAAAACTTATAGAGACGGCGATTTATCGCGTCTCAAAACCCAAAATTGTTGCCAGTAGCCCTTAACATAAAACCCACCTATGCAGGTTATGAATGGCGTGGTAAACTTCGATTTATTAAGAAATCAAAACTCCATTGTGTGGGTTTCATTTTGATAATTAGGGTCTTCAGTACCCAGCAGTTTGTCCCAGAACGTAAAATACAAACCATAATGCACTTTATATTTACGATGATGTATTGAATGATGCCTAGAACCAATCAGCCATTTTCCAATCCAGTAACTCTTAGATGAAGAGGGAAATACCTCAAATCCAAGATGGGTAAATACTGCCCATGCTGTCATAGCTATCAGTGCAGCAACTAAGGTGATAAAATGTAGTGGAACTATGAAACTTACACCTACAAAGAAAAGTCCTTGTACAACCGCCTCTGGGAAGTCGAATGCAGAAGAACTCCAAGGGGTTGGCTCTCCTGAACGGTGGTGTCCATAATGCATCCATTTGAAAATTCGAGGATGGTGAAATACCCGATGGATGAAATAAAAGTAAGTATCCTGAAGAACGAGTACTGCAATAAAGCTAACTACTAAATACCACAGTCCGTACTTGTATAAGTCACTATATAACAGTGTTGCTCCCAAACTATACTCTGAGATCATAAACGCTCCACAAATAGCAAAAACTACTGCGGAGAGTACTGATAATTCGATATCTTTTTTAATAGAACAACTCATCAACGGCTTCAAATGCAAACTCCTGCTGGCAAGCGACTTTCCTAGAATTAAATAAAAGAGCAAGTATGCCCCCCCAGCAATTAGAAAGTATCGGGCAAGAGTGATACCGAAGAAGAAAAAGCAATAATACCAAAATGAGTGGTTTGTCAATTAGACCCATCCGTAATATTAATTTAGAGCAATGAAAATGCTGATTGTGTCCAATTGTTTTGGTCTTCGCTACCAAATATGGGCAATTTATGATTGAATTTGTTAATCGACAAAATCCACTGTTTATTTTACAACATCAAGTAGTTCAGCTAATATATGTTAAAGTTTATTAATTAAATTTAATCTAATTTTGTTGCATACATATAAGATTCTTGGTTAACTTCGATTTTAGTAAATAGCTTATTTTTCAACAAAGTTACAATTTATTTTAAGTAGTTAGTTTATATTGCAATATCGTTCAGTTAATCCCCGGAGAGAAGTTTGTAGATATCCAGGGTGTGTAGGTTGCATTGCGGAAATGCCAAAGGCGTGCAGTGGCAAGTTAAAGGTTCTCATTTTTCTTGGTGCATGATGCGATCGCACATCACCCTGAAGGCCAATATATCCAGAAAACTCCACCTCAAAAGGGAAGCTGAAAATTTACAGGAATGCTAAGAATAATTTGGTATCTTCATTAATGATCCAAGCTTGTAATACCTTATGAATCGTTCCGCCTGTCTCATCTTCAATCCTGTTGCGGGTCAGGGCGACCCAGATATAGAACTGGCAGAAATTCGGGCAATATTAGAGCCAGATATTGACCTAGATATTTATTTCACAACTGAAGAAATCGACGCTGACCAACTGGCATATCAAGCAGTAGAACGAGGGGTAGATGCAATCATTGCTTCGGGGGGAGATGGTACTCTTTCAGCGGCGGCGGCGGCTGTAGTGGGTACTGATATTCCATTTGGGATCATTTCTCGCGGCACAGCAAACGCTTTTGCCACAGCTTTAGGTATCCCTGACACGATCGCAGGTGCGTGTGAGACAATTTTGGAGGGAGGAACCCGCCATGTCGACGTAGCCTATTGTAACGATCGGCCAATGGTACTCTTAGCAGGTATTGGCTTTGAGGCTGAAACTGTAGAATTGGCAGACCGCGATGCCAAGAATCGCTTTGGGATAATGGCCTATATCTTGGCAGGAATCCAGCAATTGAGAAATTTACATAATTTTGATGTTGAAATTGAAACTGAAGACAAGATAGTTAAAACTAGTGCCTGTGCGGTAACAGTCGCAAATGCCGCGCCTGCCACCTCAGTTTTGGCTCAAGGGCCAGCAGGTCTGATTTATGATGATGGGTTATTAGATTTAACGATTGTAGCTCCAGCCAATAAAGCAGGAGCGATCGCTGCAACATTTCATCTATTTCAAACGGCTTCTACAGGTAACGCCACAGAACGGAATGATATTGGTTTCCTGCGAGCCAAACAATTTAAAATTACGACTGAACCACCACAAAAGGTTGTGTTAGATGGTGAAATAGTGGGCACAACACCAGTAGAAATTAAGTGTGTACCAGCAGGCTTAAGAATTTTTGTGCCATTAGTAGAAGAAGTTGAACCTACAGAAAAACTAGAAGGACTCCCTAATCTGACTATTGAGATGAAAGACACAGCAGAAGAATGAGGGAATTGGGCATTGAAAAGAGGCAGAGGGGCGGGGTGCAAGGGGGATGAAGAAAAATCTCCTCTTTCTCCTTTTTTCCCAATTTCCTCTTCTCCCTGCTCCCTTGCTTCTTCCTGGTTCCCTCATCTCTATGTAAAAAATTCAGGAGTAGATTGCATTGAAACTTGTATCCGATCCAGCGATCGCTAACAAAATTCGTAAAATGAATCAGCGGGTACGGTGGCAAGATCCGTTAATTGTGGAACGAAACATCGACCAAACTCGGCTGGTGTTGGAGGATGGTCAAACAGACAATAATTCTGAATTCTCATTTTTAGTTGTAGGTGATAGTGGTTCCGGCAAGCATCGGGGACACAATCCCCAGCGACAGGTGGCTGAACTCATGCTGCCTCATCACAACGAATCCCGTTTTATGCTGCATACCGGGGATGTGATGTATTTAGTGGGATCGAGTGAATACTATCAACAGAACTTCATCCAGCCTTACCAAGAGTTTCTTGTGGGTACAGAGCATTCCAAACAGGTTGCTTACGATCGGATGATTTTTAAGCTGCCCATTTTACCTGTACCGGGAAATCACGATTACTATAACTTGCCGATTCTATTGAGCTTGGCATCCTTAACAACATTACCCATTCGTCACCTGTTGCGATCGCGCTTAGACTTAGATGTGGGACTGCATGGCTCAGGAACCGGTGACGCTTACGCAAGGGCATTTCTGGACTATCTGAAGGCGTTTCAGCTTCCGGGAGAGTTAGCCAGCCACTTAGATAAATACTACACAGCCAAGACAGATACAGGTCGTTGTCTTTCATATCAGCCTGGGCAATTTACCCGTCTTCCCAATCGCTACTACACTTTTCGCTATAGCGGGATTGATTTTTTTGCCTTGGATTCTAATACATTTAACGATCCACCACCGCTACCTAAAACCAAAGAAGGTGACGCTAATCGCAAACTCTTAGAAAAACGCCGTGAAGATTTCGAGCAAGAAAAGTTGGAAATCATTGAAAATTCATCAAAACTTCGTCCCGAAAATCCCAGCGAAGCCGACCAATTAGATGACTTCCACGCCAAGATGTCACAAATTGAAGAACTGATTGTTGATATCGATAAACAATTAGCTACTAATAAAACAACGCTAACTGATATCGAACAATTAGACTGGCTTAAACAAAGATTAATTGCATCTTGGAATAATAGTGAAGTTCGGGGAAGGGTGATTTATTTCCATCATCCACCTTATGTAACTGAGGCGACAAAGTGGCAACAAGCACAAACTCTGATCGTTCGCGATCGCTTACGTGGTGTGTTGGATGCGGTAGCCAAAGAAATCGGTTCTCTAACTCAGGGGCGTCCCTTGGTAGATTTAGTATTAAACGGTCACGCACACTGCTTGGAACACATTGAGACAATGGATACAGGACACGCTGATTCTCATATCCACTGGATTGTTTGTGGCGGTAGTGGCTTTAGTTTGCGCCGCCAGCGAATTGAGGGAGCAGATTTGATGGAAGAAAATAGATTAGTGGCGCGATCGCATCTCTTCATTGGTCGCAGTGGTCAAGGTTCTCAGAAGCGACGACCTTATTCAGGTTTACGCATTGACGTTAAAGGCGATGGACAGCCTAAGTTTATTATCCGTCCTTTGATTGCCGAATGGTATCAGCGGCAATGGCATAATCGGGAACTTGAGCCGTTGATTATCTAGTAAGCTGTTGCTAATCCTCAATCCCTAATCGCTAGTTAAAGTTGGTATTATATAGGACTCCGATTTGATTTCTGAAAACATACTGAGACTGAAAAGCCTGTTTTATAAGGGTTTTATCTGAAATCTTGTTCAAAAATCAGATATGAGTCCTATAGTTGCTACCCAATACTTCTCGGTTAAGGGAAAAAGGGAAACGGGAAAGGGAAAAGAAAAAATCTTTACTCCTTACCCTTTAACCAAATGGCACTAAGAAAAGCCCAAGTAGCCTCGTTCCCAGCCTCCAGGCTGGGAATGTATTCCGAGAGGCTCCGCCTCTGGTCAAGAAAGAGGAGGCGGAGCCTCCCAGAATGGGTTCCTAGCCTGGAGGCTGGGAACCAGTCAGCACAAGGGCTGTATCTTAACTTAGTGCCATTCCCCTTTAACCTTTTCCCCAAACCCGATTCTGAGTTAAAAGTGCTTAACAGAGAAGTATTGCCTTGCCACCTTAAGATAAGTTTTTTAACCGGATATGATCTTAATTTTGGTTTCTGACTCCTGAATTCTTTTTCCAGAAAAAGCGGTAAAACTTCGGTTGTCCGAGCTTTTTCCGTAATGCCTCCATATAAATATAAAACACTGGAGTCAAATAGAGAGTCAATATCTGAGAAAACAGCAACCCACCAACGATCGCAATCCCCAAAGGACGACGCGCTTCGGAACCGACTCCTGTCCCCAAAGCAATGGGGAGTGTACCAATTAAAGCTGCCATCGTGGTCATCATAATCGGGCGGAAGCGAATCAAGCAAGCGGCATAGATGGCATCAAAGGAATTTTTTCCTTCCTTTCGCTGCGCTTCAATAGCGAAGTCCACCAGCATAATGCCATTTTTCTTGACAATGCCCACCAGCAGGATGATGCCGATAAAAGAGTAAAGATTTAAATCAACCTGGAAAATTAGCAGCGTCAGTAATGCACCAAAACCCGCCGAAGGTAAACCGGAAAGAATGGTGATTGGGTGAATGAAATCCTCATAGAGGATACCGAGAATTAGATAGATCACTAAAATGGATACCAACAACAGCGCCCCTAAATCATTGAAGGACTGCTGGAAGGTTTGGGCTGAACCCTGAAAGCTGGGGGTAATTGTTGATGGTAGCAACTCACTAGCTGCTTGCTTGATAGCATCTGTAGCCTGACTAAGAGACGTTCCTGGGAGGGTGTCAAAAGAGATAGTCGCAGAGGGGAGTTGAGCAACGTGAGTAACAGTGAGGGGGCCGACATTCTGGGTAATATTAGCGATGGCACTCAGAGGTACTTGTTTTCCCGTACTCGATTGCACATAGAGCATCGATAGGGCGCTGGGATCTCGCTGAAACTCCGGTTTCACTTCTAAGATTACATAAAATTGGTCATTTGGAGTATAGATAGTGGAAACCTGGCTGGAACCATAGGCAGCGCTGAGGGTTTGTTCAACTTGTTGGGCAGTAATCCCAAGAGTGGCGGCTTTGTTATGGTCAATTTGGACTTGAATTTGGGGAGTGCTGAGTTGTAAATCGCTGTCAACATCCCGGAGTCCTGGTAGGGTTTTGACTTTCTCTAGAAGTTTAGGAACATATTGGCGCAGGTCTTGTAAATTCAAGCTCTGCAAGGTGAACTGATAAGTAGAATTAGTTTGTTGACCACCGATAGGAATGGCTGGCGGAGAACGGAGGAATGTCTTAACCCCAACTACACGTCTTAATTTGGGGGTTAACTCTTGAATGATTTCGTCAGCACTGAGTTTACGTTGATCGCGTGGTTTGAGCCGAATTGTAATTCGCCCGGAGTTGACTGAGGCATTGGGCCCACTTGCACCCACAATCGAGTCAACGGCTTCAATATTGGGGTCTTGACGAATGATATCAACAACCTTTTGCTGGTGACGGCGCATATCATCAAAAGAAATATCTTGTGCCCCTTTGGTGTTGGCCATCAGTTGTCCGGTGTCTTCTGTAGGGATAAATCCTTTGGGAACGATGACGAACAGATAGACGGTCATTACCAGCAGAATGCCAGAACCAATCAATGTCATCAGGCGGTATTTTAAGATGGGCTTGAGCGTCCAATCATATCCCCGCAGTAGTAAATCAAATCCCCCTTCTAAAAATTGATAGAGCCGATTTGGTCTGTGCTGATGGGGTGAACTTAAGAAACGACTGCACAACATGGGGGTGAGACTAAGAGAAACAAAACCCGAAACCAAAATTGCCACTGCGATCGTCACGGCAAATTCATGAAATAATTTACCGATGATTCCACTCATAAACATGATGGGGATAAACACCGCCACCAGCGAGAGAGTCATTGACAAAATAGTGAAGCTGATTTCCCTCGATCCCTTTAATGCCGCGTCTAGGGGAGATTCGCCCATTTCCCGATAACGGACGATATTTTCCAACACCACGATCGCATCATCTACCACAAAACCCACGGAAAGGGTTAACGCCATTAATGAGAGGTTGTCTAGGGAGAAGCCCGATAGATACATCACCGCAAAAGTGCCAATGATCGCCACAGGTAGCGCCAAACTGGGAATCAGTGTCGCCGTGATGTCACGCAAGAATAAGAAAATCACCAAGACAACTAGACATACTGAGAGAACCAAGGTAAATTTTACATCGTTGACAGAGGCTCGGATAGTTTGGGAGCGATCGTACATAATCCCCATCTCAATGGATTTGGGAACTTGTTCGCGGAGTGTAGGTAAAAGTTCTTGGATGGCATCAACAATATTTACAGTGTTAGCACCCGGTTGCGGCTGCACGGCGAGAACAACAGAATGACGGTTTGTTACCTTGCGATCGCTATATAAATTGGAGACTTTGACGTTTTGTTCACTGTCAATTACCTGTCCCAAATCCTGGAGGCGCACGGTAGCACCATCCTTGTAAGTTACAATTAGCTGGCGATAGCCGGCAGCATCGGTGAGTTGACCGTTCGCCTGAATCGTATAATTTTTGTAAGTGTCAGAGAGACTACCGGTTGGCAAGTTGACATTTCCCTGTTGAATTGCAGTTTTTACCTGACTTAGACCAATTCCCCGCGATGCCAACTCTCGCGGGTCAACTTGGACGCGGACTGCATATTGCTGTTGACCAAAAACCTGTACCTGAGCAACACCATCAATCATTGAGATGGGTTGACCAACTGTTACCTCTGCGTATTCATCTACTGTCGAGATTGGCTGTGTCTCAGAATACATATAGAGGTAGATAACCGGTGAGACAGATGGATTGACTTTGCGGTAGGTAGGCGGGTGAGGCATTCCGGCGGGCAGTTGTCCGGCTGCGGCTGAGATGGCTGCCTGGACATCTTTGGCGGCATCTTCCACTCTGCGGCTAAAGTCAAATTGTAGAGAGATATTGGTGCTGCCTGTGGAACTGGTGGAATTGAATGAATTGAGTCCGGCAATTTCGGTAAACTGTCTTTCTAAGGGTGCGGCCACCGAAGATGCCATTGTTTCCGGGGTAGCACCAGGAAGACTAGCAGAGACAGATATAAAAGGATATTCAACGTTGGGTAGGGCACTGATGGGTAACAGTAGATAACTCATGAGACCGAAAATGAGGATACCCATCATTACCAAGGTGGTCATGACTGGACGACGAATGAAGAGTTCTGAAAGGTTCATGAGTTTTGTTCTCCCAGAAATGTGGTAGCGATCGCTAAATATAATTTCAACGTGAATTTGATCAATCTGTAATAGGTGCAAAAAGCCTATCTTTGATTTCTAAACATATCTAACGCCTCCTTCACTGCTTCTTTAACAACTGGATCTGGATCTTCTAAAAGCTGCGATACAAACTCCACAGCCTCAAATGCTTTGATTTTTCCTAAAGCAAAGGCCGACCGACTCCGAACCCATTTGCTAGGGTGTTGAAGTCCTTGAATTAATGCATCTACTGCTCGAAGTTCTTCGAGTACTAATACTACAGAAAAGCCGGAATCATATTTTTCGTCTTGCAGCAGATTCAGAAGAGTATTAACTACTTTATTTTTCAGATTATTTGGGGGAATTTCTATTCCATAGCTATTGCTCATATATAGGTCGTTATAAAGTAGTTCTACGGTTTGCCAAGAGGAATCTTCAGGAAATATTTTCAGAAATCTTTCGAGAGCTAAGTCTGTAATTTGTGAGTTGTATTTTCGATATGCAGCAGCATACTTTTTCTCGTCTTTCTCTATGTAACCTTTGCCATCGATAAATAATCCCCCAGTCTCATAAGATTCTGCTAGAGTCAACATCATGGCTGTTAAATTGGTGTATCGCAGTGAAATTTCTACAATTTCGGAGATATGAATTACAGGAGAAGTTGTTTGTTCATCATCTGTCGCGACAACTGCTAAAAACTCGATATCTGACATACAGACTGGCAAGACAGGTTTACCTGCATACTTATACATCAGGGCTATTTCTTCATATTCCTCTTCCCAAGTTTGAGCTTCTGACACTGCTGACTCTAAACTTAGAAGAAACATAGGATAAAATATCCAATCATCTGCACAGTTATCCATTGGGTATCCATTTGACCATTCATAAATTTCTCGAACTTCTTGGGATACTTGAAAAGATAGGGTACTCAACACATTATCTATTTCTAATGGACTTAAACCTGATGCCAATGATGCAATCTTTACTGGATGATTTTCTTGAAACCAGTAATGAATTCTATCTAATGCATTTTTAATCTCTGACATAAGTGTTTAATTCATAATTTAGAAAATCAGATTGAGTCTTGGTTTTTCCATTATTGAACATTACGATCGCTCCCCTGTAAATGAGAACACCCGCCGAAACTTAACTTGATTAAGCTTCTTCCGCCATGATTCCATATATATATAGAACACGGGTGTTAAATACAAGGTTAATATTTGAGAAAATACCAGTCCGCCCACAACTGCAATCCCTAGAGGACGGCGGGATTCGGAACCAGCCCCAAATCCGATCGCAATCGGCAAGGTTCCCATTAATGCTGCCATTGTCGTCATCATAATTGGACGGAAACGCACCAAACAGGCTTGATAAATCGCCTCAGACGGTTTTTTCCCTTCTTCTCGCTGGGCAACAATAGCAAAATCCACCATCATGATGCCGTTTTTCTTGACGATGCCCACTAAGAGAATAATGCCGATGAAGGAGTAAACATTCAGTTCGACATGGAATATTATCAGCGTTAACAATGCCCCAAAACCTGCTGACGGCAAACCAGAAAGAATCGTAATTGGGTGAATGAAATCCTCATAGAGAACACCCAAAATCAGATAAATTACGAGGATGGCGATCGCTAACAATAAACCCAAACTCGGCAGTGAACTTTGAAATACCTGGCTTGCACCTTGAAAGCTGGTGCTAATGCTGGCAGGAATCACCTGATTAATCACTTTTTCAATCTCTTCGTTGGCATTTCCCAAGGCCACACCAGGAGCGAGGTTAAAGGAAATAGTCGCGGCGTTCATCCGACCGTTATGATTGACCATTAACGGGCTGACTCCCTGAGATAGTTTGGCGAATGTCTTCAGAGGTACTGCAACTCCTGTGCTGGAGTTAATGTATAATGCCAACAAAGCATTTATATCTTGCTGAAACTGGGGTGCTAATTCCAAAATCACCTGATACTCATTAGTCGCTGCATAGATGGTTGACACTTGGTAGGAACCGTAGGCACTTCTGAGGGTATTTTCGATTTGCTCGGCAGTAATACCATAAGTTGAGGCTTTATCACGGTCAATATCAATTTGAATCTGGGAAGCAAATTGTAAATCGCTGTTGACATCCTGAAGTTCTGTCATCTCCTTCATTTTGACCACAAGTTGAGGAACATATTCCTGTAAGGGTTTGACATCAGAACTCTGGAGCGCAACTTGATAAAGTCCTGTACTTTGTTGAGCGCCAATAGGTATCGCTGGCGGATTTTGCAAGAATACTTGAATACCTGGAACAGTGGCGAGTTTGGTTCGCAAATTTTGCACGATTTCGTCAGCCCCAAGTTGACGCTGCGATCGCGGTTTTAACCGAATAAACAAACTGCCAGAATTGGCTGCAACTGCTGCCCCACTGCCATTAGCACTGGCTCCCGCCCCAATATTGGAGTTGACTGCATCTACATTTGGATCTTGACGGATCAGGTTAGCAACTGTCTGCTGATGCTGGACAAGATTATCAAAGGATGCATCTTGGGCTGCTTGGGTAACGCCTGTAATTTGCCCGGTATCCTCGCTTGGAATAAAGCCTTTGGGAACTACCATCAACAGCCCAACTGTCACCGCCAAGAGAAAGACAGATAAAATCATCGTGGTGCGATGATATTTTAAGACTTTTTTGAGACTCCAATCGTACAAACCGAGGAAGCGATCGAAGACATATTCCGAAGCTTGATATAACCGACTTTGATTAGCATGATTTACAGGACGCAGAAAACGGCTGCACAACATGGGAGTCAGAGTCAAAGAGACAAAACCAGATACGAGAATTGCCACTGCGATCGTCACAGCAAATTCATGAAATAATCGTCCCAGTACTTCACTCATGAACAACATCGGGATGAAGACTGCAACTAAGGAAAGGGTCATTGATAGAATGGTAAAACCAATTTCTCTCGACCCATTCAACGCCGCTTCTACTGGACGTTCCCCCATTTCGATATGACGGACGATATTTTCCAGCATAACGATCGCATCATCCACGACGAAGCCCACCGAAAGGGTCAACGCCATCAGCGAGAGGTTATCTAGTGAATAGTGCAGCAAATACATCACTGCAAAAGTACCAATCAGCGAAACGGGTAACGCCAAACTGGGAATCACCGTCGCCGAGAGGTTCCGCAAAAAGATGAAAATGACTAAGATAACTAGAGCGATCGTCAAAATCAACGTAAATCTGACATCATCCACTGAATCTCGAATTGACTGAGACGCATCATACAGAATCCCAATTTCCACGGATTTCGGAATCTGCTCTCGCAAATTCGGGAGCAATTTCTTAATGGTGTCTACGACTTCTACCGTATTGGTTCCAGGCTGTCTTTGAATGGTGAGAATAATGGCACGGGTGTTGTTGTACCAGCTTGCTACTTTGTCATTTTCTACACTGTCAACAATCCTACCCAGTTGATTTAGATAGATGGGCATTCCATCTTTATAAGAGACAATCAGCTGACGATAAGCAGCCGCATCCTCAAGTTGCCCGTTAGTTTGAACTGTAAAATTCTTATGATTTCCCGAAAGACTGCCGGTAGGCAAATTGACGTTACCTTGTTGAATCGCCGTCGCCACCTGATCTAACCCAATTTGCCGCGTAGCCAATTGCTGCGGATCGAGTTGAATTCGAGCCGCATACTTTTGGGAACCGTAGACAGCTACCTGTGCCACCCCATTGATTGTAGATAGCTTTTGCGCCAGATAAGTCTCGGCATAATTATCTACCTGGGAAAGGGGTAGTGTGGGAGAATCTAAGTAAAGGTAGAGAATCGGTTGATCGGCGGGGTTAACCTTGCTGTAGGTCGGAGGATTGGGTAAATCAGTCGCAATTTGCCCCGATGCTCCCGATATCGCGGCTTGCACATCCTGTGCCGCATCATCAATGTTTCGACTCAGGTTAAATTGCAGGGTAATTTGAGTCTGTCCCAGAGTGCTGGTTGAGTTGAGCGAATCGAGTCCCGCAATACTGGAAAATTGCTTCTCTAGAGGACGAGCAACCGATGCTGCCATCGTTTCGGGGCTAGCTCCTGGTCTGGAAGCGCTGACCTGAATTGTGGGATAATCCACACTTGGTAAATCGCTGATTGGCAGCAGGCGATAACTCATGAAACCGAAGATCAAAATCGCCGTCATCACCAGAGTCGTCATGATCGGGCGGCGAATAAATGGTTCTGAGAGATTCATGAATCACCTCCGTTTGACTTCGAGGATTCTCTCCCCTGCCCCCTGCCCCCTGCCTCCCCGCCTCTTCTAGACTTCTCTGCACTTGAGTCATTGCCAGCTGTTTTGACGCGGATTTTGCTGCCAGAAACAAGGTTCGCTTGACCATCGGTGACAATTTTATCGCCTGGTTGCGGCCCTTTCTGAATCACATCTAGCCCCTGAATGGTGCTGCTAACTGTAACTGGAACATTTTCCACTGTCATATCTGGCTTAACTACAAATACAAACTGTCCATCGGGGCCATTCTGCACAGCTTGGGAAGGAACAACCGTTGCATTCGGTTCTTCGGTCAGCGTTAGCGTTGCGTTGACAAATTGACCAGGAAACAAATGTCCCTGAGTGTTGTCAAAGTCGCCAATCAGTTGAATTGTACCCGTGGTGTTATCGACTGTATTATTGACAAACGTCAAAGTACCTGGTATCGAACGAGATGGATTATCTGGGAACGTCACATCTACCTTCAGCTTGCCATTCTGCATATACTTTTGCACTTGGGGCAGATTTGTTTCGGGAATGGAAAAAGCAACTTGAATCGGGCGAATTTGGGTGATATTTACCAATGGAGTCGTGCTGTTGGCTTGCACCACATTGCCCTGATTTACCAGAATATTGCCAGCAAGACCATCAATCGGCGCATAAATTTTGGCGTAAGATAATTGCACTTTGGTATTGTCTAATGCTCCTTGGTCAGAAATGACAACGGCTTGAGCATTAGCGATCGCAGCTTGATCGCCTTTGACAACTGCACCAGCATTAGTCAGCGCCACGCGATCGCTTTTCAAAACTGCTTCAGCATTAGCGATCGCTTCTCGATCTGCTTGGAGGGTTGCTGTAGCCGATTTGCTGTTGGAGACGTATTGCTGTGCTTGATCTAAACTAATCGCGCCCTTCTTATACAATGCGCCATAGCGATCGCTCTGTCCTTGAGCAAATTCTGCTTGTGCTTGATCCTTGGCTAAATTCGCCTGGGCTTGTCGGACTAGTGCTTGGTCTTTAATTAAAGTTGCTCTAGCTTGGTCTACCTGACCCAAATCTCTAGCTAAGGCATCTCTAGCTTGTTGTACTGAGGCTTGGTCTTTCGTTACAGTACCTTGAGCTTGCTGGATTGCAGCAGCTTGCGATCGGTCATCTAGGGTAAATAAAAGTTGTCCCTTTTTCACCTCTTGACCTTTCTTGAAATAAACTCCAATAATCCGTCCGCTAGCTTGGGGTGTAATCGCAACCGTAGACCCCGATTGCACATTACCGATCGCCTGCAATTGCACCGGAACAGTTTTTTGTGTCACCATTGCTACAGTTACAGGTGTCACTTGCTGCTTATTACGACCAGATTTTCCAGTTTTATCTGTCTTCGCTGCACCTGCATGGATACCAAATAAACCCAGTCCAGCCAGCAATACCACCCCCAAAATTACCAAACCAATATTTTTCTTTTTTGGCGATTGTGGTAGCTTCGGTTCCACACTATTTTCAGTCAAATTCTCGTTACTATTTTCAGTTAAACTCTCGTTAGAAATTTCATGGTTCATCAGAACCTCCAGTGGATTTTAGCTTATTAATCTGAATTCTGATCTTTATGTCATGTCATATTATTTACTTAGCTGTCGATTTAGAAGGCTGAGAGCTTGTTTCTCTATCTGCCTAACTCGTTCTCGGCTAATACCCATACGTTGAGCAATCTGTTCTAGCGAAAGTCCATTTCCGTCTATTAATCCAAAGTGCAAAGTTAATATTTCTTGTTGCTGCTGAGGCAGATTTGACAATAAGCTTTCGACATCTTGATTGATGTATTCTCCAGTGGTATAGGCATTATCAGAATATCTGTAATCTTCTATTAAATCTTGTAATTGTATATCTCTATCCGATCCAACTCGAATATCAAGAGAGATAGTTTGGCGAGACAAAATTAGAAACTCTCGAATCTGACTAGGCTTTAAAGAAAGTGCATTAGCAATTTCTGTACTAGTGGGAATGCGACCTAACTTTTGAGATAATTCTCGCTGAACACGCTTAATTTTATTTAACTTTTCATTGATGTGAATGGGTAATCTAATCGCGCGTCCTTGCTGGGCGATCGCTCTGGTAATTCCTTGACGAATCCACCAGTAAACGTAGGTTGAAAATCTGTATCCTAAAGCCGGATTAAATTTTTCAACTCCTCTCTCCAAACCCAAAGTACCTTCTTGAATTAAGTCCATAAGCTCTAAGTTGCGTCTCTGATATTGCTTGGCAATTGACACCACAAGCCGGAGATTAGACGCGATCATTTTCTGCTTGGCTTTTTTCCCTTGATTTAGCTGCTGAAGTAGTTCTTGTTCACTTAACTGCATCTGGTTAGCCCATTCTACCAGTGTGGGTGTACGCTTTAATTCAACAGTAAGTTTTTCTGATTCAGCAAGTATTTTTATCATCTGCTGAACTTGTTTGGCAAAATAAATTTCTTGCTCGTGGGTTAATAGAGGTATCCGACCAATTTCTTTAAGATAACTACGTACTGTATCAGTTGTAGATTGAGATGCTTTACCTGTGTTACTAAATTTGGTGTGTGTGAATGTTAAGTTACTCATGGTAAGTTGGCTTCTACCTATTAGTTAGGGTATTTTTTATTCGGAAAAAAGCGCAAATACTGACTCGAAGAGCTATAGAGGTTTTTATAAAAAAACCAGGTGTCAAGTACTAACTCTAAAAGAGCAATCAATACCCAAATTGCTAAAGAGACAATTACAGGTAGGCTGAGATCGGGAAACTCCCTTTGCAAATCGATAATGCCAAATAACAGCAAAAATAAAAGGGAAACTCCCAGGAGAAAGGACAACTTTACAATCGCCAGAATGAAACGGCTCATCTCTAAAATACGATTGTAAAGCCGAGAGAATCTCTCCAGTATTTCTTCCATGTTATTGATGACAAGTGAAATTTGTTGTTGGTGTAGATGGGTAGCTAAGGAAAATTTTTGCTGCCCCAGCATCAATTCATGTTCATTCTTGAAATTCTCTAAAAGCTTGTCCCAAGGTAATACTTGAGAGCTAGTTGCCCAAATTGGAAAATCCTTTAAATGCAAGGGAACTAAATAGTTAATCAGGGCTATCAAAGTTTCATCAAAATTACTAAGTTCGGGAGGAAGAGACTGAGTTAGACGAATGAGTTGGTCAATCTGAATCTGAAGTGTATAGTAGTCTTCATATCTCCTTTGAGCAATCAACTGACTAGTAAAGGTGAGAAAAACAATTAACACTCCCAATAAAGCGGCTAGGGATTGGGATACAGCAGAAAAAAATTCAATCGCTACCTGTTTCGGTACTGTCAGCCAGGGGGCATTTTCCCGCATAGAAAAAACTAGAGTAGCAACAAATACAACCCCAATGATTGCTAGCTGATGGTGGGTAACAGTAATTATGATTGTCCGCACTAAAGGAGTGTTACTGAGTTTAACCAGGATTTGCAGACCTGGGACTGGTTCACAAATTTGAAGTCGTTGGGCTTTGCGGCTTGACATGATGGAAAGATACGATTCCTGACTTGTTCACGACAGTGTTTATTAAGGAAGGCAGGGGAGGAAAGAAAGTTATTAGTTAAGCAATTTCTCTCCCCCTGCTCGCCTCAACAGATAACTTTGTTAACCGAACCGTATTGTCCTGCCTCCTTCATTTCCCACTCTTTAAACTCACATGATCGCCTCCAGACTGAATTAATTTGCTCAGGTCAGCAACGGCGCTAGCATACTGAGGATCGGCTAATGTCCCCAAGGTTTGCTTTTGTAGTAATGCTTTCTGTTGTGCCTCGGTTAACTCCACAGTAATATCTGGTTCAATGCCGACATGATTGATATCTCGACCTTTTGGTGTGTAGTATTTAGCGATCGTTAGTTTCAGCCCCGAACCATCTTCCAGTGGCTCTACGGCTTGAACTAAACCTTTACCGAAGGTGCGAGTCCCGACTAATCTGGCGCGATGATCGTCTTGCAGCGCTCCTGACAGAATTTCGCTGGCGCTAGCAGATCCCTTATCGACCAGTATCACTAAGGGTTTGTTGGTAAGAGGATGTCCTGAAGCATTGTAACTATCTTTAACTTGGTCTCGATTTACCAAAGATACGATCGCTCCTTGCTTCAACCACATACTGGCAATTTGCAAACTTGCATCCAGCAGTCCACCTGGATCGGAACGCAGATCCAAAACGTAGCCCTGCACCTGTTGTTGTTCTAATGCTTCAATTGCTCGATGCATCTCTGCGGCAGCAGTTTCCGTAAACTCTGGTAAACGAATGTAACCAATCTTGCCTGCTGGCGTTGTTTGCGTGTTATAAGTTACAGGATAGATGGCAATATTTGCACGGGTAAGGTTGAAAGTTTGCGATTGGTTACCCCGTTGAATTGTGAGTACTACCTTAGTTCCCACCGGGCCGAGAATTCGCTTCACGGCATCCTCAATTTTCATCCCCTGAGTAATTTGACCGTTAATCTGGACAATTATATCGTCTGGTAAAATACCTGCTTTAAAAGCAGGCGTTCCGGCAATGGGGGCGACAACGGTTAAGGCTTTAGTTTTTTCATTCTGTGCCAGTTCCAACCCTACACCGCTGAGGTTGCCAGAAAGATCATTATTTAGAGCTTTAAATTCCTGCGGGTCGAAAAACTCAGTGTAGCGATCGCCTAATTTTGCCACCATTTCTTGAATCGCCCCATAAGCCTGTTGATTAGAACTATAGGAACGGCCAAGATACTGCTGTCGAATTGCTTTCCAATCTTGATGGTTAAAGCTGACATCAACATAATTTTTATCTAGGATTTGCCACACTTCATCCACGAGCTTTTGAGGGCTAGGTTCGGCTTTACCGAAAGCTTTGGAAGCGTAGAGGTTAGTTACTAAAAGCATTATTGCTATAACAGCTAACTCTATCTTGACGAGAAATTTTTGTTTAAGCATACTTTAAATCTTGAAGAAGAATATAGAATTCAGAATGCAGAATTCAGAATGCAATCAATGAAGGGTTGAATATGTTCAGTCGCAGATAATGACTTCTGTTAGCGTAGCGGGGTCTAGCCCCTTCTGACGGCTGAATTCTGAATTCTGTCTCGATCAAACTATTAGGAATTATCTTGAGATTTACCTTTGCGGTGGGGATAGGCAGTCTTAAAAATATCCTGAATTTTAGTCTTTTGATCAGCCGTTAGATTCAGGCTCAACACTGCTTTACGCATTTTTTCACCTTGTTGCAATTTTCCTGACAATTCCTTTACCTGATCTGGGGTCAGAACTGCTTCGATTTGTTTGCGAATTTCTTCGCGCTTTTGAGCGCGTTCTGGCGTATTCGATGCCGGAGAGTTTGTCGTAGAAGTATCAGAGACCTTTGTGCCAGAGTCATCCCCTTGGGAGACATCTGGAGATTTAGAATTGCTGCAACCTGTCATTCCCCCAATGAGGATAGTCGCAAGTAGTATGGTTGGTAAAATTATCTGTTTTTTAATCATTTACTTCTCTTGTTTTGATTGTGTGTAATACCATTGTTATGAGTAAATTTCAGCTTCTAACTATTTAGAAGATGTTTTAAAAATTGCTGATTGACTCACACCAGCTAATCTTAAAAGCTGTGATGGGTTTGCACATGAGCTAGAATTCCTAACCTGACCAGTAAAAAAGTACTCAAGTGATTGTGACTTTTTTCCTAATTTAGAAATAATTAATCAGTCGGAACGGCTCTATCAATACCAGAGATAGATTCGTTATATAGAAGAGTAATGGGTATTGGGGAATGGGTACTGGGGATTGGGGGGATGAAGAGGCAAGGGAGCAGGGTGCGGGGTGCAAGGGGGATGAAGAAAAATCTCCTTTTATTCCCCCCAATTTCCTCTTCTCCCTGCCCCCTGCCCCCTGCTCTCCTGCTTTCCCCTCCCTACTCCCCAGTCCCCAGTTCAATATTTCCCTCTAAAATTGTGAAAATACCTATGGTTTTATCACAAAGACCATTAAGTTGGAATAGTTCTATGGTTAGCTTGACCTACCCATCGTTTCGTTTATTGCTTTACCTAGAGTGGCTGTTATTAGCTACGGCAGCGTTCATGGAAATTCTGTTGCCATTTGAGTTGTCTTGGTCGTTGTTGCTACGAGTTATGGCGATCGCCACTTTTAGCTTGATGGGCTTAAGACTACCAATGGTAAAGCTAGAAACAAAATTACTCTATACAGCCCTGGAATTAGTTTTAATTTGGCTGCCAGCGATTCAACATAGCTTATCTCCTCGCTCAGTTTTGCTGCTGTGTCTGGTACTGGTAATGCGGAGTTGTCTGATATTTAAGCGATCGGGACAGTTGGTTGTCTTGGGTTTATCTCTGCTCTCTCATGGAACACTGCTTTTATTAAGACCGATTGTACCTGAGAATTTTATGCGAGATAAGATGATCGCGATGTCTTGGGATTGGCGATTAAGTAATATATTATTGTTTAGCTTAACGTTAGTATTCGCTTTATTGTTAATAAATGCCCTGCTTGCAGAGCGCCAAAGTCGAGCGCAGTTAGAAATTGCCCATCAGCAATTAGAGATTATCAATCAACAACTGTGTCAGTATGCACTCAGAATTGAAGATCAGGCAACCTTGCAAGAACGCAACCGCATTGCCCGCGAAATTCATGATGGGTTAGGACATACTCTCGCTGCCCAAACCATTCAAATAAATAATACTCTGTTGTTCTGGCAATCAAATAATGATAAAGCATTGACATTTCTCAAACAGGCGAAAGAATTGGGGGCTGAGGCGCTGCTAGAAATTCGGCGATCGCTTTCTGTTTTACGTTCAAATCCTTTGCAAGGGCAATCTCTCAAATCAGCCATTGAAAAGCTGCTGACAGATTTTCAGCAAACCACAGGTATTGAACCTTCGTGTAAAATTGATCTACCGCATACTTTACCAACAGAAGTAAACACCGCCCTTTACCGTATTGTGCAAGAATCGCTGACAAATATTTGCAAACATGCTCAAGCGACAAGTGTCACCGTTAAACTTCTGGCTCACGCGGGAATGATTCATTTGTCAATCGAAGATAATGGAAAAGGGTTTAACCCCACTCAAAATACAACTGGGTTTGGACTGCAAGGAATGCGAGAACGGTCGGTTGCACTAGGCGGCCAGTTAAATCTCCACAGTCAACTAGGAACAGGTTGCTGTATTTCTGTTTCTTTGCCACTATCAAAGCTTCTGTTAAGTAGGTCGGCACAATAAAACCAAACTGTGTAAAGAAAAGTAAACAGGCTCAATCTCTCCTTCCCCCTGCCCCCTGCCTTATCCCAACGATAATTATTTACGCATGATCTACTTAGGGCTTTTTAAGTAACTCCGATGATTCAGATTTTATTAGTTGACGATCAGCATCTTATTCGCCAGGGACTTAAGAGTATGCTTGAGTCGAATGCAGAGATGCAGGTAATTGGTGAGGCGGAGAATGGGCAACGGGCACTCGAACAGATTGCCGCACTGCAACCCGATATTGTGCTAATGGATATCCGAATGCCCGTAATGGATGGAGTTGCCACTACAAAAGCGATCGCTCAACAATATCCCAACATTAAGGTTCTCGTACTTACCACCTTCGATGATGATGAGTATGTTTTTCAGGCGATGCGGTTGGGTGCAAAGGGCTATTTGCTCAAGGACACCGAACCAGATGAATTAATGTTGGCAATTAGATCCGTCTACAAGGGACAAACCCTACTGGGCCCAGGATTATTTGAGAAAGCACTCACGCCAATTGCTGCCCCTGCCTCGTCTATGCAACCCCCTCCAGAATTGGCGCAACTCACACCCAGAGAATTAGATGTATTACGGTTAATTGCTTGTGGAGCCAATAACCGTGAAATTGCTGAATCTTTGTTTCTTTCAGAAAATACTGTCAAGAATTATGTTACTAATATTCTAAGTCGGTTGAGTTTACGCGATCGCACTCAAGCCGCTTTGTTTGCCCATTCGTTATTTGATGGACTTAAATAAATAATTAAGAATCAGAAAATCGTCGGGAATTCCACCCCTGCAAGATATATCCCGGATAGCTGGCAGTGTATGCTGAAATAAAGAGCGATCGCATTATTTGACTAGCTCTCTATAATTAGCTGATAGTACTTTTATACGTAAGCTGGGGACTGGGGACTAGGGACTGGGGACTAGGGACTAGGGACTAAGGAAGAGTTAATCTCAATCCCCAGTACCCAATCCCCAGTACCCAATCCCCAGTACCCAATCCCCAGTACCCAATCCCCAGTACCCAGTACCCAGTAACTAATATTTGAGGATATTTAATGTGTCTAGCCGTAAATTATCTTGGTTACAGAAACTAATCATCATTACATTGGTTACTGGTGCTAGTAGTTTGGGTATCAGTTTGCTTTTAACTACCAGTGGATTTGAGCATTTATTGGGAATTGTAAAGCCAAAAAGCGAGAGTGCTAAAGCAAGTCAGAACAAGCTGATGAGTGCATCCGCACAACATATCAGTCCAGCTACAGACCCGATGAATGAAGTTCCCAAGTCTTTTCAGGGAACAATCGTTTATCAAGGGAAACTAAAAGCAAACGAGAAAGTCATCGCCTTAACCTTTGATGATGGTCCAGGCCCCAAAAATACGGCACAGATTTTAGAAATTTTGAAGAAAAATGATATCAAGGCCACATTCTTCATGATTGGGGAAATGGTGAAATATTTTCCCCAAGTTGCCAAGCAAGTCGCTGCTGATGGTCACGTAATTGGTAATCATACATGGCATCATTGGTATCGCCGTATGGACGTAGCTACCGCGGCTAGTGAAATTGATCGTACAGCAGAGATCATCTACAAGACTACTGGAGAGAAAACTACTCTATTTCGTCCCCCTGGCGGCTTTCTGAATAATGGATTAGCCGAATATGCCAAAAATGAGAAGTACGCTATCATGATGTGGTCAGAAGAATCGGGAGATGCCGAACGGCGTTCGCCTCAAGTGCCAATGCTGATCAAAAATGTGCTGAAATATGCAAAACCAGGTGCAATTGTACTGATGCACGATGGCGGTGGCAACCGTTCTAAATCTGTCAAGGCTTTGCCAGAAATGATCGCAGGTCTAAAGACCCAAGGTTATAGATTTGTGACGATTCCCCAATTACTGGAAATGCAAGCCCAAGAACAACATTTGGCGGAAGTAGCTCCACCTATGGTTACAAAGGATGAACATCCAAACAATTAGCTTAATCATTAGTGATAGTCTAATGGTAACTAAACAGGTAATTTTGGCAACACTAGGTAAATTAGTCACCAAAAAATCTGGGATGTTAAACCTGGGCGTCGTCGAGGGAATGTCCTTTGCGGTTCTTTATCATGGATGCTTGACTTCTACCAACAACTAGCAAAAACCTTAAAAAACAGTGCTGTAGTTTTAGCCACTGTCACCAGCACTAAAGGTTCCACACCCAGAGAAGTAGGGGCGAAAATGTTTATTAACGCCGATGGTAAAACCTTTGGAACAATTGGTGGTGGTGCTGGAGAAGCAAGAGTTTATCAGCAAGCTTTACAAGTACTACAAACAGGTAAAAAACAATTTGTAGAAATTGATTTATCTGGTGCGCCGCAACGAGAAACTCAAGGCGTTTGTGGTGGCACAATGCAGGTATTATTAGAGCTATGGTCAGGCAGTGAACACTTAAACTTAGTTAATCAAATTATAGATAGTTTAACATCTGGGCGTTACGGAACCATGATCACGCCCTTTAATACAGATGAAAAACCCTATTTAATATTAGAAACACAAGTAATTCCATCTCTATACACTACAGCATTAATTGAACCTTTGCTACCACCACCAACACTTTTGATTATTGGTGCAGGGCATATTGCTGTTTCTTTAGCGCAGGTTGGAAAAATAGCAGGTTTTCAAGTTATTGTACAAGACGATCGCTCAGACTTTGCCACAAAAGAAAGATTTCCTGGAGCCTTGCTGCTGCTAGCACAACCCATCACTTCAATTCAAGAAATATTAAATAAAAATACTAATTTATATGTCGCTTTAGTTACTAGAGGTTATCTACAAGATTTAGAAGCTTTACGCCTGTTATGCAAATATCAAACAAAATATATGGGCATGGTTGGCAGCAATAAACGGGTAAGCACTGTGTACAAAATATTGCAAAATGAAGGTTACAATTCAGAATTTTTTCATCAAATATATGCACCAATTGGTTTAGATATTGGTGCTTTAACACCAGAAGAAATTGCAGTTAGTATCTGTGCTGAGTTAATCAAAGTTCGTCGTAGTGCTACATCGCCTTGAACTTGACTTGTTGAGATGGTAATTTTTTGATTACTAACTTCCCAAAAATTATTGCCTATGGAGAATTGGTATCAATATTTGGTATACTAAATCAATCCGCTATAAAGCTGAAAATCCTGTTGGGAGAAAGAGTTAATAATGCGGATATTAATTAATTTTTTTATGATTCATCATAAACTCAACTTCAAAGTGCGATCGCAATGACTGATAAAGAACTCAAACATCTAATTGAGAGTAACGCTAAAACAGTCCAAGCTATGTTAGATGAAATGGCGGAAGCACGTCAGGAACGCCAAGAACTCCGAGAAGGAATGCTCCAAATTCAGAATGCAGTAGCACAATTAGCGAACATCCAAGAGAGGATAACTAATTTACTAATTTCTCTTGATGGCGATCGCCCCACAATTCTCAAAAAACTCTCAGCGCTGGAAACTAAGCTGGATCGGTTATTGCAGCAAAAGCCAACGGATGATTTAGGTTAAATACTTATATTAATGCCTAGACGCAATGAAACAACATTTATTTTCCTTAAACAGTCGATAATGTAAATAAATGTAAAAAATCCTCAGGTAGGACAGAAGCATCTATGCGTGTAATTTTAATGACCGGTAAAGGCGGCGTGGGCAAAACTTCCGTCGCTGCTGCAACTGGACTCCGTTGTGCGGAACTAGGCTATCAGACATTGGTTTTGAGTACCGATCCCGCCCACTCCCTGGCAGATAGTTTTGATATGGAACTGGGACATGCACCCCAAAAAATTCGCCCAAATCTCTGGGGTGCTGAACTAGATGCGCTGCAAGAACTGGAGGGAAACTGGGGTGCTGTGAAACGTTATATTACCCAAGTTTTACAGGCAAGGGGTTTAGACGGCGTACAGGCGGAAGAATTGGCAATTTTACCAGGCATGGATGAGATTTTTGGCTTGGTAAGGATGAAGCGCCATTACGATGAAGGTGAGTTTGATGTCTTAATTATCGACTCAGCCCCCACCGGCACAGCACTGCGGTTACTGAGTTTACCTGAAGTCGGTGGCTGGTATATGCGGCGTTTTTACAAGCCATTTCAAAACATCTCAGTGGCGCTTAGACCCCTGGTTGAACCTTTCTTTAGACCAATTGCTGGTTTTTCGCTACCTGATAAAGAGGTAATGGACGCACCTTATGAGTTTTATGAACAAATTGAAGCTCTGGAAAAAGTATTAACAGATAATACTCAAACTTCAGTGCGTCTAGTAACTAATCCTGAAAAGATGGTGATTAAAGAGTCTCTCCGTGCCCATGCTTATCTGAGTTTGTATAATGTTGCAACAGATTTAGTAGTAGCTAATCGGATTATTCCCCGCGAAGTCCAAGACCCATTTTTTCAACGTTGGAAGGAAAGTCAGGAGCAATATCGCCAGGAAATTCATGATGATTTTCACCCTCTGCCTGTGAAAGAAGTTCCCCTATTTTCTGAGGAGATGTGTGGATTAGCTTCCTTAGAACGTCTGAAAGAAACTCTTTATCAAGATGAAGATCCTACTCAAGTTTATTACAAAGAAACAACTCTTAGAGTAGTGCAAGAGGAAAACCAATACAGCTTAGAACTTTACTTACCTGGTATCCCTAAAGACCAAGTTCAGCTAAGTAAAACCGGAGACGAATTAAACATTACTATTGGCAACCATCGTCGTAACTTAGTTTTGCCACAAGCCTTAGCAGCACTGCAACCAGCCGGAGCAAAGATGGAAGATGACTATCTAAAAATCCGCTTTGCTGACAACACAAGAGTTTAATTTTGTTGAACATTAGTCTGTCAACAAAAAGTTAAAACTAAAAAGCAAGAACTTTCTCTTATAGCTAGTACAGACGCAACTTTTTTAGCGTCTGTTTTTATGATTTTTTGGTGAATTTTGAGAAAAGGCAAAAAAATATTTTTATTAATGATTTGACCGTAGTTTTACTGAAGACAAATTGATGAAATAAATTTCAGAATGTCTTTAGATTTAATTATGTCAGTTTTCAAATTATTAATTTATTTTGTTATAGCAATGGCTTCCAATCCTGAACAAGATTTTCCCTTATGTCGTGATGAAGAAAGTTTTCTACGCCGCATTACAAACCGTATCCGACGCAGCTTAGAGTTAGAAGAAATTATCACAGGGACAACGGCAGAGGTGCGATCGCTACTAAAAACTGATCGAGTGATGATTTACAAATTTCATCCCGATGGTAGTGGTCAAGTGATTGCTGAATCGATTAATAAAAATTGTTTGCCGTCGCTACTGGGGCTAAATTTTCCCTGCGATGACATTCCATCTTATGCCCGTGAACTATTTATCAAATCACGAGTGCGTTCGGTTGTGAATGTTGAGACTAAAGAGATTGGTCAAATTCACCTGCGTGATTTGGATAATGGAGAAACTGTCTCAGAGGAGATCCATTACCGCCCTGTAGACCCCTGTTATATTGAATATCTGACGGCAATGGGGGTAAAATCCTCTGTAATAGCGCCTATTCTCTATCAAGACCAACTTTGGGGGCTGCTAGTGTCTCATAATTCTCAAGCGCGTTTGATTTCAGAATATGAATTAGAAGCAATACAAATGGTAGTCGAGCAGCTGTCGATCGCGATCGCTCAAAGTACCCTTCTCACTCAAGTTCGCAAAACAGCCGAACGAGAAGCGATCGTTAACCGCATTGCTACCCTACTACATTCACTGCCGACGATTGTCTTACAGCCAGCCCTAGAAGCGGCTGTTGCTGCCTTTAATGGTGTTGGTGGCAGACTGTGCATTAGAAATGAAGCTTTTGATTTCCACAATGGCAACGTGACCAGCTTAACAGAATGCTTAATACCAGGAAATACTTGTATCAAGCTTTATATCTGTGGACAGCAACCAGTGATGCCAGAACAAACTATATATCCACTGATCGAGCAATATAGTATCTGGCACGAACACTACAAGTTCACTAACTACGATGTTTGGCCGATTTCAGATATATATAACACTCCTGGCTTGCGAAGTTTGCAAGTAGCTTTTCAACCAACTAAAATTCGCAGCGTGTTGATGATCCCACTCCAGTATCGTCAGCAATTGCTGGGCTACTTAAGTATTTTCCGCAATGAAGTAGATACAGAAACTTTATGGGCGGGGCAGCATGAGGGCGATCAAAGGCAACTGTACCCCCGAAGATCCTTTGAGGTTTGGCGCGAATCTAAAAAAGCACAAGCTCAAAAATGGACAACTGAAGAGATTGAACTGGCTAGAAACCTTGGCAAACACTTTGCTTCCGCAGTTCAGCAGTATGAACTACAGCAACAAGTACAAGTCTTCAATGAAAATTTAGAAAAACAAGTTAAAAGACGCACAGTTGAGTTACAAAGAACAGCTGAACAAGAACAGGCTGTGTTTAAAGTTATTGCCGAAATTCGGGAATCTCTGGATACAAATACAATTTTTCAAACCACAACTAAAGAAGTTTGTCAATTAATCAAAGCCGATCGCGTTTCTGTTTATCGTTTCGATGCTAATTGGGGTGGTGAATTTGTCGGGGATTTCGAGGCTGCTAGTCCATACTGGTCGAATGAGTCCGAACTAGGTATTAATACAATTTGGAATGACACCTACTTACAAGACACACAGGGAGGACGTTACCGCCACAATGAAACATTTGCAGTCGATGACATCTACAAGATGGGGTTTACTCAGTGTCATATCGACAATCTAGAGCAGTTTCAAATTTACGCTTTTGTGCTTGCGCCAATTTTTGTTGGACAAAAACTTTGGGGTTTGTTGGCAACTTATCAACACACTGGGCCTCGACAATGGAAAGTTTCTGAAATTAACTTTCTCAGTCAGATTGCGGCTCAAATGGGCGTAGCACTCCAGCAAGCTGATTTACTCACTCAGACACGACAACAGACATTAGATTTGCAACAAGCAGCAGAACAACAACGGGTATTGTTTGAAGTTGTGGCGAAAGTTAGAGAATCTTTAGACTTAGATGCAATTTTTCAGACAACCACCCAGGAAATCTGTAAATCATTACAAGCAGATCGAGTTGCAGTCTACCGCTTCGAGCCTGATTGGAGTGGTGAATATATCGCTGAGTTTGTAGGTGATAACTGGTTAAAGTTAGTCGGTTCAGATATTAAGACAGTTTGGCAAGATAGCTATTTACAAGAAACCCAAGGTGGGCGATATCGTCACAATGAAAGCTTTGCAGTCGATGATATCTATGAAGCTGGCCACTCTCAATGCCACATTGCAGTTCTAGAGCAAATTCAAGCAAGGGCTTATGCGATCGCACCCATATTTATTGGGCAACAGCTATGGGGCTTACTAGCAGCTTACCAGAATTCTGCACCCCGCCATTGGGAAGCCTCAGAAATTAAGTTTATTACTCAAATTGCTAATCAGCTTGGGGTTGCACTCCAACAAGCCCAATTACATAATCAAACCAAAGAACAGACAGAAAAACTGGTTCAAGCTTTGCATGATTTACAGCAAACTCAAACCCAACTGATCCAAACTGAGAAAATGTCCTCATTAGGTCAACTGGTAGCTGGTGTTGCTCACGAAATTAACAACCCTGTGAACTTCATTTATGGGAACATCAATCATGTCAATAATTACGCCCAAGATTTACTTGGTATATTAGACCTCTATTTGCAAAATGCTCCCAACCCTAACCCAGAGATTCGCGATCGCGCACTCGAAATCGACTTAGAATTTCTGATGGAGGATTTGCCCAAAACTCTATCTTCCATGAAAGTTGGGGTCGATCGTATCCGTCAGATTGTTTTGGGTTTACGGAATTTTTCTCGCCTTGACGAGGCAGAAAAAAAGCCTGTTGATATCCATGAGGGCATTGATAGCACCTTGCTAATTTTGCAGCATCGCTTGAAAGCAAAACCAGAAAGTCCAGCGATAAAATTAGTTAAAGAATACGGCAACCTTCCTTTAGTAGAGTGCTATGCTGGGCCACTAAACCAAGTATTTATGAATGTTTTAAGCAATGCGATCGATGCTTTAGAAGATTATAGGGAATCTCAATCAACAACTCATAGCAGTCAAATTACTATCCGTACTGCTCTCGGAGAACTTGAAGGTAATATCAAGAGTGTAGTCATTCGCATAAGAGACAATGGCCCAGGAATACCTGAATCCCTAAAGGCAAGAATTTGCGATCCATTTTTCACAACAAAGCCAGTAGGAAAAGGCACTGGTTTAGGATTATCAATTAGTTACCAGATTGTCGTAGATAAACACGGTGGTGTGTTGAGATGTGATTCTCAGCCGGGGTTAGGTACAGAATTTTGGATTGAAATTCCGGTGATACAAATCGCCAAATCGCACCATCAAACCCCTTTTTAACTTCTAACCTCTGTGTTCTCTGCGTCTCTGTGGTTAGATAAATTACTTTTAAACCGCAGAGGCACAGAGGTCACAGAGAGAATAAACGAGATTCTGATTACATTTAGCTATTCTTGATCTAGCTTATTTAAATTTCAACTTGTCTAAATTCAAGTCAATAGTTGCTGCATCAACGCTAACCAAGTTTCCACTACGAAATGAAAATTTCTTACCAATGACATCTTCTGTGAGTGGTGCTTTTTCCCAGGGGTTTTCGGCTCTCCATATTATCCTAACTCGACGTGTCCACGTATCATCTCTGTATTTAGCCTCATGAGGTTCATCTACTATTTCAACTATATGGGTTGCATGATGACCATGAAAGTGATTGTTTTGACATAAGAGTATGAGATCGCCTTTTATAGCTTTTTTGGCATCTACTTTCTTACGTTTTATTTTGTCCTCTTTTGTTAATTTCCCACTATCTTCATTTATTACCCATCCTAAATCAAATTCCTTGTCATCCTTATCATGAGACCATTCTTTTCGTTTACAAGCAATATGATTGATTAGCTTGAGATATTTGATAGTTAGATGATTGTATTGTGCAGCCATACATAATCTCCTTTTTCATAACTAAGTGCCTAAGCTGTTAAATTTAGTATTCCCAAAATCTGTCTTTCGGTTAACAGCAGAAGCACAAGTAGCTGAAAAATAGTAGCTGAAACAGCAACCATTTGCACCAACCAGAATAACAAAATAAATGGTGCATGGGGCATAAAAGTAATTAATAATGCCCCATACACCAACCCAGATAAATTCTGTGGGTTTTCCTTACATCAATCTTTACTGCCAAACATAGATAAGGATAAACAAAATAATCCAGATAACATCGACGAAGTGCCAGAATAATGAAGTTGCATTGACACCAAAGTGACCTGTATCGTAGTTGCCAGGTAGGAAAGAACGTACCAAAATTATCAACTGCAACAGGATACCAGTGAACACGTGCAAACCGTGGAAGCCTGTAAGCAGATAGAACGTTCCACCAAATACCCCGGAAGTGAAACCAAAGGCGAGGCCGTTCCATTCAATCGCTTGGCCAACTAAAAAGTAAGTTCCCATCGCCATTGTCGCTAAGAGAAATAGGCGAAATTTTACTAAGTCGTGGCGTTGAAGGGCGCGTTCTGCTAAGTAAATTACAAAGCTACTCGCAACAAGAATTACTGTATTGATTGCCGGTTCTTTTACTTCTAGTCCAGAAACACCTGCTGGTAGCCAGTTAGGTGTTGTTGTTTTGTAGATGGCATATCCGGCGAAAAAACTCAAGAAAATAACGCTTTCTGAGAGGAGGAAGACGATGAAGCCAAACATTTTGTTGCCTTCTTCGTCGTGGGTATGTTCTGCGGCTGTGTGGGGCAATTCGTGGGAATTGATATAGCTGTCCATTTTGGTTTTTGAGGGGGAGTTTGAAACGCATAGGCTTTGCCTTCCCGCAGGGTAGGTGCGCGGAGGGAAGCGCAAAGGTGCGCGGAGGGTTTTTGCGTCTTCCCGATGGTTGCCGTTATTCTGGGAGGTTGGCTGTTAAGGGTTCTGATTTGCCGTAACCGTAGGGTTCAGAGATGATGATGGGAGTTTCTTCAAAGTTTTCTACTGGGGGGGGTGAAGAAACTAACCACTCTAGTCCGATTGCCCGCCAAGGATTAGCAGGTGCTTTCTCGCCCTGCATCCAAGAAATCACCATGTTGAAGATGAAGGGCAAGGTGGACATTCCTAAGAGGAATCCGCCGAGGCTAGCGATGATGTTCCAGAATTGGTACTCTGGGGCGTAGGAAGCAACTCGGCGTAACATCCCTTGCAATCCCAAGGGGTGCATGGGCAAAAAGTTGAGGTTGGTGCCGATAAAGGCTAACCAGAAGTGGATTTTACCCCAGCTTTCGGAGTACATCCGCCCAGTCATTTTGGGGAACCAGTGATAGATGGCTGCAAATAAGCCCATCGTCACGGTGCCGTAAAGGACGTAGTGGAAGTGTCCCACCACAAAGTAAGTATTGTTAACGTGGACATCAACGGGCACGGAGGAAAGCATGATGCCTGTGATGCCAGCAAAAACAAACATGATTAATCCGCCCAAGGCAAACAGCATGGCGGTATTTAGCCGCAGTTTACCGCCCCAAATAGTTGCCACCCAAGCAAATACTTTAATTCCTGTGGGGACAGATACACACATCGTTGTCAGCATGAAAATCAACCGCATCCAGCCAGGAGTACCACTGACGTACATGTGGTGTACCCAAACAATGCCGCTAACTACGGCAATCAAGATGGATGAAATGGCAACTACTTTGTAACCAAATAGGGGTTTACGTGAATAAACTGGGAAGATTTCTGAGAAAATGCCGAAGACAGGCAAAATAATCACGTAAACGGCGGGGTGGGAGTAGAACCAGAAGTAATGCTGGAACATTACTGGATTTCCACCTTTGGCGGGGTCGAAAAAGGCGGTGCCAACAGTGAGGTCAAGTAGCAGCATCACCGCACCAGCTGTCAGTGCTGGAAGTCCAAATAGTTGGATGATTTGGGCGCTAAATACTGCCCAGACAAACAAGGGCATTTTGAAGAAGCCCATGCCTGGGGCCCGCATCTTGACGATGGTGGTGACAAAATTGACTGCCCCCATAATTGAGGATACGCCGGATATTGCTACCGCTAGCAACCAGATAACTTGACCATTAATTAAGTTACCTGTGGGATTCTGGAGACTGACTGGTGGGTAAGACCACCAACCGGCTTGGGCAGGGCCTCCAGGGACAAAGAAGCTACCCATCATCAAAATCCCAACTACTGGTACCATCCAAAAGGCGACGGCATTCAGGCGGGGAAATGCCATATCTCGCGCCCCAATCATCAGAGGCACTAGATAGTTAGCAAAACCAACGAGTGAGGGAAATGTCCACAAAAACAGCATCACAGTGCCGTGCATGGTGAACATTCCGTTATAGACGGTGCGATCGACTAAATCTGATTCGGGTGTCATCAGTTCTCCCCGCATCACCATCGCAAAGATACCGCCGACGAGAAAGAACAAGAATGAGGTAACGAGATACTGGATACCAATAACTTTATGGTCAGTACTAAAGCTGAAGTATTCTTTCCAGTTACCCGGAGATTCGTGGTTAGGCTTCTCATTTGGGAGAAGGATACCTTCAATAGGAACATTGGTCATGGTTACTTTCCTTTCAACCAGGAGAATTGACTAGAGGAGGTGCAGCAGGTGGAACTGTAACCCAACCTGTTTGGACTGATTGATGGGATGTTTGAGCATACTCAGCAGCCGCTTGATTCTTTGCTGGGGTTGGCTCTTGAGTTGCAGCTTGGGCTAGCCACTGCTGATAATCTTCAGGAGATTCGACGACTACATTCGCTTGCATCGTGGCAAAGTATGTGCCGCTATATTGAGAATCGGTCAATCGGTATTTGCCGGGGCGGATGGGAGTAAATTCAAAGTCGATCGCGTGGTTAGGAATAATATCCTGCTTGAGGCGGAATGCAGGAATATAGAAGCCGTGCAAAACATCCTGTGATTTTAGTGCTAAACGTATTCGGCGATCGCTTGGTAAATGCAATTCAGTACTGGTAATATCTCTTTCTGGGTAGTGAAAAACCCACGCCCACTGTTTAGCTAGTACGTCAATTTTCTCAACGGGTTCTGCTAAGGCGTTAGCTGGTGCTGCATAAGCCGATTGCATTCCCAATGGATTATGCAGGTGAACCATTTCCGATGGGCCTTGAATTCCCATTTGTTCATAAACTTGGTAGCTGTAGCTTGCAATCCAAAACACTAACAGAATTGGGATTGCTGTCCAGACAACTTCTAAGGTGACATTACCTTCAATCGGAGGGCCGTCAGTGAAGTCATCTTTGACTGCCCGATGGAAGATCACAGAATACATCAGAGTACTTGTTACTCCCAAGAAGATGAAGGCACCGAGGGTTACTAAGAAGCTAATCAAATCATCGATTAGTTTGGACTCGGCTGCTGCTTGGGGAGGAAGCCAGGAGTAAGCCTGCTTGCCGATCCAGAGACTAATAACAGTGATTGCGATCGCGCCTGTAAGCAGCGTCAAAATATTTAAAATCTTCTGGATTTTCATGGTCTTTGGGAATTGGGAATTGGGCATGGGGCATTAGTCAAATGACTAATACTTACTTGAGTGTTGTATTGAGGTCTTGGTGCGATCGCAGCAAATTATCTGCTGTATTGTGTACACCAAATTCGGCGGCTAGTTGCGCTCCTAGTGTGCCGTGGATGTACAGAATGAACATGATTGCGATGCCTGCGAACAGATAGATCCATTGCACTTCTCTATCTGTCTGTTTATATTCTTGTTTGCCCCAAACGAAGCGCTGCCAAGCTCTCCAGATGGTCATACCAACAATCAGCGCTAATAAGAACACACCACCTACACCATGCCAAAGCATACTTTCCATTGCCTGTAATCCCCAGGCACTTTTCATATCAGCTGGTGGTGTTGCCAACAGCATTTCGTAAAACCCTGCTGCTACTGTGAAAAATGTGATGATGCTGGCAGCTAACATGTTGTACCAGCCAACAGCAAATAAGTTGTCACGTTCCACAGTAATTGCCAAAAATTTGAAGACCCATTTTTGGAAGGGGAACAGAACACCAACAATATCAAAGGTCATCCCAATGATGAACAAACCTATTGTCAGATGGACTAAGTTGGGATGAATGGGAATTGTGTAAGGTAATCCGTTTGCGCCTAGAGAGTCGGTTAATTGGTTAATTAATTCTGAGTTCATCGCAACAGACCATCCTTTACTGCTTCCACAACTGGTACGGTATGCAATCCATATACCCAAACAAGTTCATCGCCGAGGTATACTTGTAAGCCAACTATTAGGGTTAAAACTAGTCCGGCTCCTAAATAATAAATCGGTACTTTTTGCGGATTGCGCGCACGAATTACATAACGCCAAGCTGTCAGCGCTGTGATAATTCCTGAAAGCGACCAACCAATTAGCGTATGCAAATTTAGCACCGATTTTGCTAGGCTATAAGGCTGTGCCAACCCTGCTTCAAACTGACCAAAAATAATCGCGACGAAGATGGCGATCGTGGCAACTAACATATTCCACCAACTCACCTCAAAAAGACTGGATTTACCAGTAAAATAGCCAATTACATCACAGACAAAGGAAAACAAAACCATCGCAATTACGAAGTGGACAACGATGGGGTGAACCGTATCTGGATAAGGTAAATTGTGGTCGTTCAAAGATGTAAAATACTCAAGCATAGTCTTCTCCTGGACATATCTACCGCACTTTGTTCAATAAATTGTGGATTTTGGATGTGCCAATTTTGGATTTTAGATTTATTCCGTCCCTGACGAGAGATAAATCCGAACACCCTAATCGAAAATCCCAAATCTAAAATCGCTAGTCAAACTTCAATAATTGATGGACACTCACTAACACCACCACAAGTATCCATCCATAATTGATCTGATTCTGTTCAATATCTGCGCGGTGCAATATGCTTAATCATGTCTTAGCTTTTTGTAGCCAAATCTGGTTGAATTGCCTACATGGAATAATTTTAGTTTTGATTCATTTCCTTATGCCAATAGCCTGCGACAGCAATTCTTGATGGAGCTAAATCAAATCGCTGTCGTTTGTTGATTTGCTTAACCTATCTTTTAGCTTAAGTAAATTTTTATGAATTGTCAAAATAATAAATATTAAACTTTTAAAAGTTAGTTATTTAACAAAAAAATATTTTCATAATGTATTTATAGAAACAAAATTCAGGAGTCACGTCGCTTCTCTACGAGATGCCAAGGGCGAACGCTCGAATTCAAAATGACGCTCGATGACTCGCTAACAAAATTCAAAATTAATGATTCCCATAAATAAATTTAGGGGCTTGTAAACAGACTTCGTATTTCTTCTCCCAAGGGGAGACGCGAAACGCGATGCGCTGTGCCACGACGCTCAATACTACTTGGGTTTTGCATTTTGAACTCAGAATTTAGTTTTGGGAAAAGGTTAAAGGGGTTTGGGCTTAAGGGGACACTAATGGCAAGACACCCACCCCACAAGTTAGTAATAATTTATTTATTGGAAATTCCTTACCTAAAAACCAATTTTTCCAGGAGAAGACATCGCACTCTGCTATGTTAGATTCAAGCTACAACTTTCTGCGGATGAGGAATCAAGAAATGACGACTTCTGTGGAACATGGCTTCAATAATAGCGCTTTTATCCCTCCCTTAGAAAGTGGCGATCGCTTAACCCGCCACGAATTCGAGCGTCGTTATAGGGATTTCCAAGGAATAAATTATCCTAAAAAACGAACCACAGAGACGCAGAGAACACAGAGAGAGGAGAGATTAAGAGGATTTTTGTGTCAGTTTTGGAATATTTTTTTATTTGGAAGTCCCATACAGAAATGCCCAATAAAAAAGCAGAATTAATTGAAGGAGTTGTCTACGTGGCATCACCTCTGCGTTTTAGAAGTCATGGTCAACCTCATGGACAGTTAATTACTTGGTTGGGAGTGTATCAAGTTTTCACCCCAGGCGTAGCTCTAGGCGATAATGCTACTGTGCGCTTAGATTTAGACAATGAACCACAGCCTGATGTTTTGCTGTTGATAGATAAACCAGCTAAGGGACAAGCGCAGATCGATAAAGATGATTACATAGAGGGCGCACCAGAATTAGTAGCAGAAGTAGCTGCCAGTAGTGCATCTATTGATTTATATGACAAAAAACGCGCCTACCGCCGCAACGGAGTACAGGAATACATCGTCTGGAAGACTCTAGAGAATAAACTCGACTGGTTCTGTTTGCAAAATGGTGAATATTTGCCACTAGTAGCGGATGCAGATGGTGTAATTAAAAGTAGGGTATTTCCAGGTTTGTGGTTAGCTGTCACCTCACTGATTACAGGAGATATGACTACAGTTTTAGCAGTGCTGCAACAAAGGTTAAATTCAAAAGAACATACGGAGTTTATTGAGCATTTAGCTGACTAAAACTTAATACAACGTGAATTCCATTGCTTATATGATATCTACCCAATTTGCTCAATCAAAAAACCTCTCCCTGGTTTTACTACGCAAAACCGTCCCTCTCCGAGTCGGAGAGGGACAGACTTGAACCTTTAGTTCAAGGCAGGGAGAGGTTCGTCGAACTCACGTTAATACAAGCAAGTGCTTTACCAAGTACAAATATTTACAGAGATAAAATTTTAAAAAAATATCTGGTGTATTTGGGTACAATTACTAAATTGTTACTCATTTATATTAGTAGACGCGTTGGTATAAATAAAAATTGTTTCCACTGATTACTAAGCTCAAATTTTAGTTTGTGTCTCAATTCAATATAAAATCTAAAACTTAAAATCCTAAATCAATATGGCAAACCTCACACCGAATTCTAGTTTTAGTTTGACACTGCGCTTGCAGATTCCCAATCGGATAGGGATGTTGGCATCAATAACCCAGGCGATCGCCACCACTGGCGGTAATCTCGGTCAAATTGATTTAATCGAGCAAACTCGCAAAGAATCCACCCGCGATCTGACTGTGGATGCTGCTAGCACCGAACACGCTGAAACCATTGTGCAAGCAGTCAAAGCATTACCAGACATCAAGTTACTCAGTGTTTACGATCGCACCTTTAATTTACATCGTGGTGGCAAAATCAGCATTACCAGCCGAATTCCCCTGAAGAGTGTTTCCGATTTGGCAATGGCTTACACGCCCGGAGTCGGTCGCATTTGTACAGCGATCGCTCAAGACCCAGAAGAAGTTTACAACTTAACCATCAAACAAAACACTGTTGCCATTGTCACCGATGGTAGTGCCGTTTTGGGTTTGGGAAATCTCGGCCCCGCCGCCGCCCTACCAGTCATGGAAGGCAAAGCAATGCTATTCAAGGAATTTGCTGGGCTAGATGCTTTTCCCATCTGTCTCGCCACCCAAGATACAGAAGAAATTATCCAGACAGTTAAGAATATTGCTCCGGTGTTTGGGGGGGTGAATTTAGAGGATATTGCTGCACCTCGCTGCTTTGAAATTGAAAAGAGATTACGCCAAGAATTAGATATCCCCGTTTTTCACGATGACCAGCACGGTACAGCAATTGTCACCTTGGCAGCGTTATTTAATTCTTTGAAACTGGTACATAAATCCTTAGCAGAAATCAAGATTGTGATTAACGGTGCTGGGGCGGCGGGAGTGGCGATCGCTCGGTTACTTCGTAAAGCTGGGGCAGAAAAAATCTGGATGTGCGACTCTAAAGGGATTATCTCTACCAGTCGCACCGATTTGACAGAGGAAAAACTTGAATTTGCTGTGAAAGGTCAGGGCACATTAGCGGGTGCAATGCAAGGGGCAGATGTGTTTATTGGAGTCAGCGCACCGGGAGTTTTGACACCAGAAATGGTGCAATCGATGGCGAAAGATCCTATTGTGTTTGCAATGGCAAATCCCATTCCAGAGATTCAGCCAGAATTAATCAGTCAAGATGTTGCTGTCATTGCGACCGGTCGCAGTGATTACCCAAATCAAATTAATAACGTTTTAGCTTTTCCTGGGGTATTCCGTGGTGCTTTAGATTGTCGGGCACAGACAATTACCATCAAAATGTACCTGGAAGCCGCAAGTGCGATCGCCTCCTTAGTCAAGCCCTCAGATTTAGATCGGGAACACATTATTCCTTCAGTCTTTGATGAGCGTGTCGTCACTGCTGTTGCTGCTGCTGTACAACGTGCAGCGCGGGAAGAAGGTATTGCTCGGAACTAATTCAAAATTGACTCTTGTGGGATGGTTGTCTCACCCGTCCCACAGAACATTCTTCTATGCAATCTCCATAGTGAATTGCCAAAACCAGCAAACCATTTAGGTACTCTCCATCATCTTATGATTTTGGTTGTACAACTTGCCTAACAACTTGTTCGTCCAAACCTAATGCTTGGGATATCTGTTCAATGCTCAATCTTAACGCCCATAGCTGAGGTATTGTTTCTAACTTGCCTTCCTGTTTACCTTCTTCTTTACCCTCTGCAAAAACTTCTTGGTAAAATCTAGTTTGCTTTAACTCACTTAATCCGAACATTTTCCCTATCTCCTCCCGACTCAAGTGCGGCAATTTGTAAATTAATATCGTTTCTATCAATTGTATAATTTCCTGCTGTTGGGCGGTGTTTACAATTTCTATGGGGTATAGACACAATCAGATTGACGACTTCCAAATACACTCGTCCCCATTTGGTGATTGGATTATAAATAAAGCATAATCATCCAAAACACTACCATTCTGTCAACTGTTTGCAATGAAGTATCAAGTTGGGGACGAGTTTTTACAACAACTGCCACTGATTTTAGCGGGGCCAATCCTCAAACATACTGAGCCTGAGTCAGTGACGGTATGGGTAGCACTGAAACAGTCTTGTCAGGTAGAACTTAAGGTTTATGACACAACAAATGATGGTGAAGCACTAGGAAATTGTTTATTTGAGGGAGAACGCTCTACTATTGCTCTGGGTAAGTATCTTCATGTAGTTGCGATCGCGGCTCGGTCTAAAATTGGACATTGCCTCACGGGAGGTCACATCTATGCATACGACCTCCGATTTACTATTGCTGACCAAACCCTGCAAATGCAACAAGCATTATGCTCAAACTCTCATCCGACAGTCAGCATTAGCTACTTTGATCATCAAAAACCAACTTTTGCTCTGCCGCCAAATCATCTTCAAGATTTGCAAATTGTCCATGCTTCCTGTCGTAAACCTCATGGTCATGGGTTTGATGCACTGCCGATTCTCGACAGTTTAATTCAAGCATCAGCGAATCAACCCCAGAACCGCCTTCACCAGTTGTTCCTCACGGGAGATCAAATTTACGGAGATGATATCGCAGATCCATCGTTGTGGGTTGCTAGTACTCTTGGGGATGCCCTTTTGGGTTGGGAAGAACAACTTCCGGTGAATGGAGTGTATTGTACCCCCCAGCAATTACCCCCCGGAGAACGGGCTGATGTAGCGACAAATCAAGCTGGCTTAACCGCAGGATTACATAATAAAGCCGAGAAAGTTAACAGTCATCTTTTCAGCCTGGGCGAGTATTACGCCACTTATTTACTAGCTTGGTCGCCAGTGTGCTGGCCGATCGCATTTCCCCAAGGACACCAAGTAACGCGCGATCGCCATGCTATCAAAGACTGGAATCAGGCAGTCAAGCATTTGCGACAATTCATTTACACGCTTTGGAAAGTGCGCCGCGCCCTTGCCAATATCCCCATGTACAGCATCTTTGATGACCATGATGTTACTGATGACTGGAATTTAAACCAAGCTTGGTGTTTGCGAGTATTGGGGCGTCCCTTGGGGCGACGCATAGTCCAAAATGCCTTGTTAGCTTACACGGTGTTTCAAGCTTGGGGCAATACACCTGAGCAATTTGTAGAAGGGAAACCAGGTGAAAAGCTGTTGGCGGCTGCCCAAACTTGGTCAGCTTCCCAAGGGAGAGATGCAAAGGCTGATGAAGCGATCGCTAATTATGTAGGTATGCCAGCCAACGATCCCCACACAGACTTACCTATTTTAGTCCGAGACGGCCCAGTATTTATTCTAGATCGACATCCTGAAGCACTAACTTGGCATTATATAGTTAGGAGCGATCGCCATGAAGTAATTGTGCTGGATACGCGGACTTGGCGGGGTTATCCAGCCGATCAAAAACCAATTGCGCCGCCGATGCTGTTGTGTCCAAAAGCCTTTGAGCAACAACTAGTTTTACCTTTACAAGAAATCGCTGAACAAACTCAGATTCAAACTACATTTGTGATTGCACCCACCAATGTATTTGGATTACAAGTGATTGATTGGATTCATCATTGGCATTTAAAACAGGAGAAAGTGTTTTCAACTGATGTTGGAGATGCCTGGAACATTAATGTTGAAGCACTGGCGAAATTCCTAACCACCTTGTTTGAGGAACGTCAACAAGTAGTTATTTTATCTGGAGATATCCACTACAGTTCTGTTGCTCACTTGTCTTATGCACACACCCATTCCAAATTGCAGTCTGTATTAGTGCAGTTAACCGCTAGTGCCTTGAAGAATGAAGAGATTATGACGCGGCTGATTCATACACGATTGAAAGATTGGCTGTTACCAGAAAAGTTGCGACATTGGATAGGCTGGATCAACCCACCCAATATGGTAGAAATTTCAGAGAAACAATTACACCATAATCGCCAGATGTTGACCAACTCTGACTGGCATGGTGTGCTGGAATGGATACCTCGAAACAGTGTTCAGACTTCTGATTGCACAGCAGATATATTATCCTTGGTAGCTCCCTGGAAACGAGCCGAAAATGCTAAATGGAAATGGTTACAACCCCTGATGTTTTGGACATTTCGTTGGTTTCAGGAGGGGCGAGAAGTAGTTGGATTAAATAATTTAGGTCTGGTTCACTTTGAGTTTGCAGATGGGAATAGTTCTGGCAAAGTTATTCAAGATTTGTACTGGTTTTCTTCTTGGTATCCAACCCAACTTGTTTACAGTCGTTTTGAGAGCGAGTTAACGCCTAATAAGGCATTGTTGGGGAATTTTAGATTTTAGATTTTAGATTTTGGATTGATATCGCATCCCTTAATCTAAAATCCAAAATTCAAAATCCAAAATTATTTGACGATGACCAACTTTGCTCTGCCAATGGAAATTTTGGTTGTATATCTGGGCACTCTAGATGAAAGAAACTTACTGGAGAGTGATTTCTATGTCTACGACCCAAATTAGTGCAACATTGGCACCAACAGACAGAAATGCTGTGTTGCAAGCGATCGCCACCATTAAAGAAAAGCTACCATTTTTAGTTGATTTGAGTGCCGACGATCGCAAGACTTTACCCAAGATGGGAGATAAGAGTCGGGCATTTGTCAGCAAAGCATTAGAGGTGGCGGCGCAGAATCCAGAGTTTTTACCGCGATCGTTTGACTTAGAAGAGATGCGGAAGGATGTGCAATTATTTGAAGCGTTGTATCCGGTTTTGTTGTCGTTGACGCAGTTACAAGAGTTGGTCGATGATACATCTCTTGCAGTCGGTAGTGAGGCTTATGCAGCCGCGTTGCAGGTGTATAACTATGCTAAAGCTAGTGGACAAGGTGCAGGTTTAGATGCAGTGGTTGTGGAAATGGGGCAACGATTTGCTCGTAAACCTGGAAAATCCAAGTCTCAAAAAGCAGCGTTGTAGAAAATAGCTCGGTAATTGCACTTGAAAAGTGTAACTTTAAAGCTCAGAATTTGGATGTTAGAGTTAAAAGCACGACATTCCGAGTTATGAGCTTCTTTTTTTGAGTTCAAAGGCGCAACGTTCAAGCAAAAAGGTGCAACTTCCGAGTTCAAAGGCTCAACGTTCGAGCAAAAAGGTGCAACTTCCGAGTTCAGAGGCTCAACATTCGAGCAAAAAGGTGCGACTTCCGAGTTCAAAGGCTCAACGTTCGAGCAAAAAGGTGCAACTTCCGAGTTCAGAGGCTCAACGTTCGAGCAAAAAGGTCGGACTTGCGAGTTTAGAGGCTCAATGTTGGTATTTTAATTACTAAAAGTTGAAAATTTATAAAGTCAACTCAATAAAATAACACTCACATTGCCATTTTGTACTTGCATCTTGATTAAAAAGTTAATGAGTTAGTTCCAAAACTTAAAATTTGAGTTTAGAAAAATGTAACATTTGTTCTTCTTACTTCCGTTGTAGCCCTAAACCTTGGAGTCAGAGCCTTTAAGTTGATAATTCAGCACTTGTGGGTCGATAATAAGAAGGCTTTGACAATCAAAGTTAAGTTCATGGCAGATAAGACGACTCCAATTTATACCTTAATCGATATCTTAAAATCTACTGATTATGCTCTAGATATATTTGATCCAGAAAAAGAAATTGCAGCACTTGAACTCTTTGACAAAAAAGGGAAACCTTATCTCCGAGATTTTGTAGATGGTAAAGAGCGTCCGGCTAAACCAGAGGAAATTGTTCGCCAACTGTTTTTATACCGCTTAATTCATACCTACGGCTACCCAACTGCTCGAATTGCTGTAGAAAAGGGAGTCTATTTTGGCTCTAGTGTTGGGGATAAACGAGCAGATATCGTGATTTCTGAAAAGGATCATCCCAACACCGCATATATTATTGTGGAAGTCAAGAAGCCCAAGCGTCGAGATGGTCTAGAACAACTGAAATCTTACTGTAATGCTGAAGGTGCGCCCATTGCAGTTTGGACAAATGGTGGTGAAATTGTCATTTTGCATCGGGAAGACCCGAATATATACCGCAGTATTTCTGATTTACCCCATGCAAACCAAACGCTAGCTGAAGTCATTAATGAGCGTGTGACTTTGCAAGAGCTTGAGAAACGTAACAAGCTGGTTGTAGAACGTCTTTCTCTGCGGGATGTTATTTTAGATTTGGAAAACTTGGTTCTAGCAAACGCTGGGGTTGATCAGTTTGAAGAGGTATTTAAGTTAATTTACGCTAAACTCTATGACGAGGCACAAGCAAAGCGGCGACCGGGTAAAGTTGTAGATTTTCGGGCGGCTGGTGAAACTCGTCAAGAATTATATGACAAAATTAATCGGCTATTTCATGCAGCTAGAGAAAAATGGCAGGGTGTATTTCTACCGGGAGAAAACATCGATTTAACCCCCGACCATTTGGCTGTGTGTGTTTCGTTCTTGCAAGACATTAAGCTGTTTAACTCCAACTTACAAGTCATTGATGAAGCCTTTGAATATTTGGTAACGCAAGTTTACAAGGGAGCGAAGGGGCAATATTTCACTCCCCGCCATGTCATTGATATGAGTGTCAAAATGCTCAATCCCAAATGGGAAGAGTATATGATTGACACTGCGGCTGGAAGTTGTGGGTTTACAGTTCATACCATTTTTCACGTCTGGGGTGGAGAAATGACAGCAGATGGCCCCACTAAAGATCAAGCAGAATATGCAAGTGAAATGGTGTATGGCATTGATTTTGATGCCCGGAGTGTAAAGGTTGCGAAAGCGCTTAATTTAATTGCAGGTGATGGCAAAACTAACGTCTATCGAGCCAATACCCTTGATCCGAGAAATTGGAGTGACGAAATACGAGTTGCCCTACGCCGCCGCTTAGTACAATTTGAGAATCGCGCTGATGCTGAGTGGAACAAAGAAAATTTCCGCTACTTCAACTTTGATGTATTGATGACCAATCCACCATTCGCGGGAGATATTGTAGATAGCAAAATTCTGTATCAGTATGAACTTGCAAAGAAATGGAAAGCTATTGATGTTGAGGCGCTAGCTGATCCTGAAGAACGTCAAGAACAGGCTAGTGCCATTGCTAACAAACGCTATGAAAATACAGGAAGCTGGCAAACAAAGCAAAGCCGAGACGTATTGTTTATCGAACGGAATTTAGAGTTTTTATGTCCGGGAGGGCGAATGGCAATTGTGCTTCCTCAAGGACGGTTTAATAATATCTCTGATGCTCATGTGCGTTCTTGGATTAGTGAGAGAGCCAGAATTTTAGCAGTAGTAGGGCTGCATGGGAACACTTTTAAACCGCATACTGGTACAAAAACCAGTGTTTTGTTCCTGCAAAAGTGGAACGATGATCCAAATTCTAAGCACTACTGTCCTCAACTCAAGGACTATCCTATATTTTTTGCCACCAGTGAAAACAGTGGTAAGGATAACTCTGGTGAATATGTTTACAAGCCGGGGGTGGACGGGAAGCCTATGATTGATGATCATGGACACATGATTATTGATCACGATTTAAATGAGATTGCAAGTGCATTTGTAGACTTTGCCAAGAAACAAAAGTTTTCGTTTTGGCGGGAGGGTTAAGCAATGAGTGATTTACAAACCCAGTTACCCACAGATACATGGATTTACACCTCTTGGGAAGAGTATGAGCAGATAGTTACCAACTTGCTCGACGAGAAGGGAAAGAGTTACTACTACAAAGGATATATGAGGCTGGAGATGCCACCAGTTAGTTTTGATCATGGTCAAGACCATATTGTAATTATTTTTGCAGTGACTCTATTTGCAGCACTTAAAGGGATTCAGGCAAGAGGTTTAGACACCACTACCTTTCGTAAAACTGGTATTCAGGATTGTCAGCCCGATGTAGCGTATTACCTCAGAGAACGTGCCCAAGTTATCCCAGCAGGTACAGGAATTGTCAAACTTGATCGGTATCCTGCACCGGATTTGGTGATTGAAATTGCTAAAACATCTCTGTTGGATGACTTGGGTACAAAGCGATCGCTCTATGAAGAATTAGGTATTGCCGAATATTGGGTGGTGGATGTGACAAATGCTCAAATCATCGCTTATGCGATCGCAGATCAAGGCAGTAAACGTATTCAAGAATCACAGGTATTGCCTGGATTGGCAATGTCTATTTTAGAAGAAGCTTTACGCCGTAGCCGTGAAATGAGTCAGTCTGAAGTTGGAACTTGGTTATTGAGCCAGTTTCAGCAAAAGGAGGATTGAGCATTGGCAGTTTGGAGCATTGTTTTCAAATCGAAACTGGAAGGAGCTGATCGGCTAGATGCAGAGTACTATAAACCTTTCTATCTACAAATTTCTTCATCTTTAGAACAGAAAAACTATGTCGAGCTAGGTTCTATTGCATGGATTTCTGACGGCGATCATGCGGTACTGCCTGAGCTTTTTGATTCAGGAAAAAGATATCTACGTGCTAAGGATCTAAAAAACTTTCGTATTGATAACTCCGATCCTATTTACGTTTCAGACGATTATTTTAGAACTATTAAACGTTCACATATTCAGCCACATGATATATTGTTGTCTATTATGGGAACAATTGGTAATATTGCAATTGTTCCAGAAAGCTTTGATATATTAACAGCGAATCGAGCAATTGCAATAATTAGAATCGAAGAAGATTCTAAATTTGATCCGTATTTTGTTGCTGCATATCTTGAGTCAAAAATAGGAATTGCTTTAAGAGAGCGCGAAAGCCAGGGTGGAATTCAGCAAAGAATTAATTTGGAAGGACTAAAAAGGCTAAAGATACCGTTCATACCTTATAGCCTTCAAGCAGAAATTAGAAAACAAGTCTTTGTTGCACTCAGTCGATATAGGGACAGTGAAAATATTTATGCTGAAGCCGAGGCTTTATTGCTGCACGAACTTGGTCTAGATAACTTGGACTTGTCTACACAGAAAACTTATGTAGCAAATTTTAGTGAAACTGTAGAGAGCGATCGATTTGATGCTGAGTATTTTCAACCTAAATATTATGGTATCCGCTCGGTAAATCGGGGTAGAAACAAAAAATCAGAATTTAAATTGGTACACACTGGGTTATAGAATATGAGATATGACGCAAAAATCATC
>NZ_JBALFD010000018.1:0-330331 GCF_036916985.1 Nostoc sp. | reverse complement strand
AGAACAACAAGTTGAAGCCCGAATGATGCTCCTAATAGCTAAAGCTGAACGGGAGAGATTGGTGCTAGCGATCGCCTTACAAATCCGCTCATCCCATCGTAGACATCGCAAATCCGCAAAACTCTAATTATTATGTGTATTTTTTAATTTCTGAAAATGCGATCGCGCCACTTTACCAAACGCGATCGCGAAATTTTCCATCCCCTAACCTATAAAATGCAGCTGATTGATTGCTGCACAAATTAGATTATGGGTAACGGGAAGACTATCAACTACCATCCCCAGACACAACAGCATCATGTAGGAGATGGAATAGAGAAACAACTCTCTCGCGACAGTGCGATCCTCTGGATTTTGCAACAGCCGCCAAGATTTGTGAATAAATAATCCTCCCAGACTGACGGCGATCGCAGCATAAAGAATTCCACTTGCACCCAAGGGATAAACTAATAACACGGTTGCAAATACTGTCACCAGCGTATAATACCAAATTTGCTTCACCGTTGCCGTATCACCTTCAATCACAGGTAGCATTGGTATCCCTACCTTTGCGTAATCATCCCGAATCATCAGAGCTAAAGCCCAGAAATGGGGTGGTGTCCACAAAAAGACGATGGCAAAAATTAACCACGCTGACCAGCTTAAAGTGCCCGTGACAGCAGCCCAACCTACTAAAGCCGGAATTGCCCCAGCCGCCCCACCAACAACGATATTTTGAGTGGTGTGACGTTTTAGCCAGTGGGTATAGACCAAAATATAAAAGACAATACCAGAGAAGGCTAATAGGGCGGCTAACAGGTTAGCAAACACTGCTAGGAGTGTAAAGGAAATCGTCGCTAGTGCGATCGCAAAAATTAGAGCATCGCGTGGCTGCACCTTACCCGAAGGTATCGGACGATGGCGCGTCCGCTCCATGTCATAATCAATATCCCGGTCATAGACACAGTTAATCGTCTGGGCGCTTGCAGCAGCCAAAGTGCCACCAGTGAGAGTTACTAGCAACAGCAATGGGTCTACTTCTCCCTTAGCAGCAATCCACATACTCCCAGCCGTGGTAATCAAAAGCAACGGAATAATCCGAGGCTTGGTTAGCTGGTAGTAGCTTTGAACTACCTGTAAAAATGTTTCGTGGTGGCGAGAGACATTAGTCTCAATCATTTTGGCTCTGGTTCCTTATTTTTCAACAACTTACAGCAGAATTCAGAATTCAGGAGTCAGAATTCAGAAGTAAAACAGGTTTTATACCTGGCTTTGAGACGCAAGCTTGTGTACTTCACTTCTCTTGAAATCCGCTGTATATGCAGCCCCCGCTCAAGCTGGCTCTTTCAGACAAATGAAAACTGAGTGCTGAGTTAAGAGTAGAGACGCGATTAATCGCGTCTGTACAAGAGTTATGAATTAGGAGTTCTTTTCCTGCTCCCTCATCTCCTCCACTCCCTACTCAGCACTCAGCACTCGTGACTCAGCACTCACCGAGTCGCGTAGTGATAAAACTGTGAAAGCCACCAAAGTACCTAGTAAAGTAGCTCCTATAGCTTGATGAGAGACAGTGAGAGGCTCGACTTGGAGGTGTAATTTGAAGGTGGCGAATCCCAACAGGCTTTGTAATGTCAACAACCCACCAGCCATATTTGCCAGTCGCCGTAAGGCTGGATGTAGTGCTGGTGTCCGCCAACAGATAAATACCATTGCCAAGGTTGCCACTGTTGGCGGCACCAAACCAGCAATATGACTGTACATTACAGTACAAAGTTGAGAACCGCCAAGGCATTGGTGTAGCGCCCAGCGAGAGCCTACCAAAGCACCTAGAATACTTTGCAGGTAAACCAGAACAGCGGCAGTTAAACCAACCCAAGGCAACTTACCAACGGTTCCATTTCCCTGGTAGGGTGTGAGTGCTGTGCCAATAATCAGGAGGGTGGTAAAAAACAACAACGCTGTTCCCAGATGAGCGGTAACGATATCAAACCGCAACAGTTCGGTAACGGTGAGTCCCCCTAAGATACCTTGGAAGACGATTAGAAACAGGGCAAATGTGGATGCCCAAGGCAGCCAAGAGGGTAAGAAACGACGACGCCACCAGGACAAACCAAAAAGTGCGATCGCGCTTACACCAATTAAAGCTGCATCCAATCTGTGAAACCACTCCAAAAACACTTGGAGATTCATTTGCTTGGCTGGCACGAGTTCGCCATAGCATAAGGGCCAGTCTGGGCAAGCAAGTCCAGCATTCATGACGCGGGTGGCACTGCCTATGGCCATCAAAATTAAGGTGGCTATGCACATTTTCCACACCAAGCGCCGAATCATTTCCTTGGGCTTTTGCTGCTCAACTACCGCTTCATTTTGTTGTTGTAGGACAAATTCGCTCATGAACGATACCTTCTGCCCGCTCTTGGTGGATCTCTTAAAATTTTCAATTTTCTTTTAGTAGTGTCCCATCTTCACCCTAGCGTATAGGCTAAAGGTTTATAGATTAGCACTCACTTATACTTTGAATCACTCCAGCAATGTTTTGCCCGAAGCTTTAGGTATTTTTCAAGATGTCAGAAATTAATTGGACTGGGGACTGGGTACTGGCTACTGGGGACTGGGAAAGAAGAGTATTTTTCCCAATTTTGGTTAGTAGGGTTTGAATACCCATCAAAATTTTCCCAATCCCTAGTCCCCAATCCCCAATCCCGAAGCGCCCATTCCTCACCAACTTCAGCACAGAGAGTTGGCGATGAATGGGGGCGACCCGTTAATGGCAATTAATTTAAACATCCTAAATTTTTCCTTAAATTTTTTCACTGATTTACATCTATTTTTGGCGTTGTATGATAGTAAACTCATACTCAAAATCACTAAAATAGCCAAAAAAATTAATAAAAATTTCAGACCTTCCTCCCCCATGTCTGACAGCCTAGACTACCTTAGTAAGTGAGTAGCTTCGAGATAACATAGTAAATTCAATTAAGTAAGCCGTGAAGATTCCAAGTTCCATCTGGACATTACTCATTGGCATCGTGCTAACGCTAGCCAGCCTTTGGTACGGTCAAAATCACGGTCTGTTGCCAGCAGCCGCCACTGATGAAGCCGTCTTGGTGGATGGTCTATTCAACACGATGATGATCGTTTCCACAGGGATATTTTTGCTCGTTGAAGGTATTTTAATTTACTCTGCATTTAAGTATCGTCGGCGTGCAGGTGACAATGAAGACGGCCCACCAGTTGAAGGTAATATACCTCTAGAAATTCTCTGGACGGCGATCCCAGCAATTATCGTTATCGGTATTTCTGTTTACAGCTTTGATGTTTACAACGAAATGGGTGGCTTTGATCCCCATTCTATTCATGAAGCACCGATGAATCAGGAATCGATGAAAATGCCAGGGGCAGCGATTGCAGCAACTTTAAGCGATGCATCCACAAATACTGCATCTGACCACGATCATGCTCAAATGGTTCAACAACATTCTGTTACCATTGCTCAGAATGTTGAAGAAGAAGACAAACCAGCAGAATTACAAGTCAACGTCGCTGGTCTACAATATGCCTGGATTTTCACCTATCCTGAAACTGGGATAACTACAGGTGAAATGCACGTGCCCATCGGGCGAAAAGTGCAAATCAATATGACCGCCAACGATGTCATCCACGCTTTCTGGGTGCCAGAGTTCCGCCTGAAACAAGATGCGATCCCCGGCAGACAAAGTGAGTTTCGTTTCACCCCCAAAACAGCAGGAGATTATGTCCTGATCTGTGCCGAACTTTGTGGCCCCTACCACGGTGCAATGAGAGCAACAGTAGTTGTTGAGCCACAAGAAGCCTTTGACAAATGGGTGCAAGAACAGCTAGTTGCCAGCAAAGAAACACTCAATCAAGCGATCGCTGTTAACCCTGCCGATCTCTCCCCAAATGAATTTCTCGCGCCTTACACCAAGGACATGGGAATTAAGCCAGAAATCCTCCATCAAGTTCACCATTAATCAACAGTCCACCTCAAAAGTTTAATAAATAAGCACTAAGCACGGGCTAAACGCCCCACTACCGCTAACAGGACTCAGCACTCAGCACTCTTATGACACAAGCTCAGTTGCAGGAAACTGCCAATATCCCCGCCCTTCTTGAAGAACCAGGGGTCAGAAAATGGCAAGACTTCTTTGGCTTTCAAACCGACCATAAGGTGATTGGGATTCAATACCTAGTCACTTCGTTTATTTTCTACTGCATTGGCGGCGTCATGGCTGACTTGGTTCGTACTGAACTACGAACCCCAGAGATAGATTTTGTCACCCCGGAAGTCTACAATAGTCTGTTCACGCTGCACGCCACGATCATGATTTTCCTCTGGATCGTGCCAGCCGGGGCAGGGTTTGCTAACTATCTAATTCCCCTGATGATTGGGGCAAAAGATATGGCATTTCCTCGGCTGAATGCTGTTGCCTTTTGGATGATTCCCCCTGCGGGTGTGTTGTTAATCGCTAGTTTAGTGGTTGGCGATGCACCAGACGCCGGCTGGACTTCCTACCCTCCCCTAAGTTTGGTGACAGGACAAGTGGGTGAAGGCATTTGGATTATGAGTGTTCTGCTGCTAGGTACGTCCTCAATTTTGGGGTCGATAAATTTCCTGGTGACATTGCTGAAAATGCGTATCCCCAGCATGGACATTCACAAAATGCCCTTGTTTTGTTGGGCAATGTTCGCGACTTCGGCGCTAGTTTTGGTATCAACTCCAGTTCTAGCAGCAGGTCTGATTCTCCTTTCCTTTGACTTAATTGCCGGGACAACATTTTTTAACCCAACTGGCGGGGGTGACCCAGTAGTATACCAGCACATGTTTTGGTTTTACTCCCACCCAGCCGTTTACATCATGATTTTGCCCTTCTTTGGCGCAATTTCAGAAATTATCCCCATTCATTCGCGCAAGCCGATTTTTGGCTATAAAGCGATCGCTTATTCCTCTCTCGCTATTAGCTTTTTGGGGCTAATTGTTTGGGCGCACCACATGTTTACCAGTGGTGTTCCCGGTTGGTTGCGGATGTTCTTTATGATCACCACCATGATCATTGCCGTACCCACAGGAATTAAAATATTTAGCTGGTTAGCAACTCTATGGGGTGGAAAAATCCAGCTGAACAGTGCCATGTTGTTTGCCATCGGCTTTGTTGGCACTTTTGTAATCGGCGGGATCAGTGGCGTGATGTTGGCAGCAGTGCCTTTTGATATTCACGTTCACGACACTTATTTTGTGGTGGCACACTTGCACTACGTCCTATTTGGTGGTAGTGTGCTAGGGATTTTTGCAGCCATTTACCATTGGTTTCCAAAAATGACGGGACGGATGGTAAACGAATTTTGGGGTAAGGTTCACTTCGCCCTGACTATTGTCGGTCTAAACATGACCTTTTTACCCATGCACAAACTGGGTTTAATGGGCATGAATCGCCGTATTGCCCAATATGACCCCAAATTCACCACACTAAACGAAATCTGCACCTATGGTTCTTACATACTGGCAATTTCGACATTCCCCTTCATCATTAATGCAATTTGGAGTTGGTTATACGGCGAGAAAGCTGGCAATAATCCTTGGAGGGCGCTTACCTTAGAGTGGATGACGACCTCACCACCTGCGATCGAAAATTTCGATCAAACCCCAGTACTGGCTACAGGCCCTTACGACTACGGTTTGGAAAATGCTAGTGAGGGTGTACCCTTATCTGATCCCAATCCATTATTATCTGGTGGCCCCAACTCAGTATTAAGAGCAGAACCCGACCCAGCGGTTGCCGCCAATCCCGAAGACCGGAAATAAACAGGGGACTGGGGACTAGTGACTGGTGACTAGAGAATAAATTCAAAGTACTATTTTCCAATCCCCAATATCCAATCCCCAATCCCCATTACCCCTTATCCCCAGAGGGGGCCCCACCTTCCCCAATCCCCATTCCCCATTCCCCACTTATTAAAATTCATGCAAAGTCAAACTATTGACCCAGCTAAAACGGAACTGAATCATCACCACGAGGCGGAAGCGTCTGTTGGTCATCACGAAGAACATCCAGACCATCGCCTATTTGGGCTGTTTGTCTTTCTGATTGCTGAGGGGATGATTTTTATGGGACTGTTCGGAGCCTATTTGGCTTTCCGTGCAACCTTACCTGTGTGGCCGCCAGCAGGTACTCCAGAATTAGAACTATTGCTACCTGGAATCAACACCATCAATCTAATTTCTAGTAGTTTTGTCATACACAATGCCGACACTGCGATTAAAAAGAATGATACAAAGAGTGCGCGAATCTGGTTAGCAATTACCGCTACAATGGGTGCTACTTTCTTGGTGGGTCAAGTATATGAATATACCCATTTAGAATTTGGTTTAACTACCAATTTATTTGCTAGTGCATTTTACGTTTTGACTGGTTTCCACGGATTGCACGTTACCATTGGCGTTTTGGCGATTGTTGCTGTGTTGTGGCGATCGCGCGTTCCGGGTCACTATAGTAACGAAAAGCACTTTGGCATTGAAGCAGCCGAAATCTACTGGCACTTCGTTGACGTAATTTGGATTATTTTGTTCGGATTACTGTATCTACTGTGAGTATTAATTAATTAGTTGTTCAATCCACGCTGACAACATAATAAGCCCCCTAGTACAGAAAGGCAAAAGTAAAAAGGCAAAAGTAAAAGGAAAGAAAGCTTACAAAATAAGCATTCTGGCTATTTTAAATGGTTGCTTTATTTACACCGTGTCTTACTAGTAGGGGCTTTTTTATTTCATATAAAAATTTTTATGCTTGTACCATAGCAAAAAATTGTAGGTTGGGTGGAGGCTTTGCCAAAGCTAACATCCTGATATATGTTGGGTTGCGCTCCGCTCCACCCAATCTACAAATATTCTTAACCGAAACATATTAGAAGGAATATAAATAAATTTAGGGGATTTAACAAAGACGCTGTATTTCTTACAAGTGACATCAATTTCCCTCAAGGACTTAGCTGCTATTTTTTAGTTTTGTCGAACTCAGGTTGATATGACAAAGCGATCGCATTTAGTAATGATGAAAATCTGGTAACAAAATTGTGGCGCACACTGTAAGGTTATTTGTGCTTTAAATTCCACTTTTCTGGGTTTTGTTCAGTAATCAGACTGAGCCATTAAAATAACTAAGCTTCACGACTCCTGAATATTCTCTTCTGCTCACAGTTCTAAATACTGTGGATTAGTGTTAGATTTACTTAAGTGATAAAATTACAGACTATTCCAAAAATAAATTTTATATTAAGATACCTCTAAAGGTGTTGAATGAACCAATCAAGCGGCTAACCATCAAACAGATCCAAAGTATCGGTCGTCTAATCAGATGAATGCCTTAAATACTAGTAAATCTAGCCGCAGGTATTCATAACCTCGCCCAAGCTCTGAATGGTCAGTAAATTAAAAACTAGTATACGCCACATGAGCCAGAACCCTTTAGTCAGAAAAACACTCCGAAGTCGCTTTGAGACTGTCAAACTGATGGGAAGCGGAGGATCTGGTAGTACTTACTTGTTAGGAGGTGCTATACGTAATAGATATAGATACTCTATTGCCAGAAAAACACTTCGGAATCGGTTTGAGATTGTCAAACACTTAGGAAGTGGAGGATCTGGTGATACCTACTTAGCTGTTGACTTGGATTTACCAGGACAACCCCATTGTGTCGTCAAACATTTCCACCCAAAAGATTCCAATCCTGCTGTTCTACCCATTGCTAAAAAGCTATTTGCTCGCGAAGCAGAAGTTTTATACCAACTAGGCAACAACCACGATCAAATTCCGAGACTGTTTGCCCATTTTGATGAAGATGGAGATTTTTATTTAGTCCAGGAATTTATTGACGGTCATGCCTTAACTCAAGAAATTCTACCAGGTCAGCATCTTAGCGAGAATGCAGTCTTAAGTTTATTAAAAGACATCCTGGAAGTGCTGGCCTTCGTCCACGAACACAATATTATTCACCGAGATATTAAGCCTCAAAACTTAATGCGGCGGCACTCCGATCAGAAGATAGTGCTGATTGACTTTGGAAGTATTAAGAAAATTGGTGCTTTAGGAACAGGCTTAACAATTTCTGTTGGAACTCCTGGCTATATGCCAAGCGAACAGGCTAAGGGAAAGCCAAAACTTTGCAGCGATATCTATGCAGTAGGGATGATCGCCATTCAAGCTTTGACAGGTTTGATACCTGAGCAATTACCAGAAGATCCCAATACTGGAGAAGTTATCTGGCGTGATAAAGCACACGTAAGTGAGGCTCTGGGAAATATTTTAGATACAATGATTTGCGATCGCTATAACCAGCGTTATCAGTCTGCTACAGAAGCTTTGCAAGCGCTTAATTCTGCTCTGCTGTCATCACAATCCTTACAATCTGCTGTCATCAACCAAAACACTGATGATAGCTATTTGCTAACTTATAGAAACTTTATTTTGCTACTAGGTATAGGTCTTGGTGCCGCCACTAGTTTGATAGTATTAGTTTTAATCTATACATTTATTCATACGGGGACATCGCTTCCGAACCAACCTACTCAACTAAAGAGATTTCTAGAAAAATTTGTTGAGTTACCGTTAAATAATACAAATATCCTAGTAGACAAATCAGCAGCTAACAGAGGAGTTTGTCAAAACAATTGCACCATTGCAAAAGACTAAAAAAGAGCAAATTTAGTCTCACCACATTAGAAAGAATTAATCATCTAGTAGCAATCTTGAATAATTCTGTTTGATAAAACTAGATATTAACTATTTATGAAAAATTTATTTTAAATCTAAATATCTAAAGATTACTGTAGAATAAATACTTAAGTATTCCTGTAAGATAAATACAATAAACAATATTAAATTAAAAAAATGGATAATACAAATCAAAAAAAAGCTTTAATTAATGCCGAAATCGGACTATTTCTCAGAGGTTTGATTATTGGTAAAGTGCTGACACTTATGGTTATTGGCGGATTGCTTTGGTGGTTACTGAAGCCGAGTTTATCGTCCCGCAGTAGCACTGATTCTTCCTCCAATCAAAGTTTCAAAACTGTTTCTAGTAATGCATCAACTTTTGGGACAATTGCTGATGTTCCCCCTGCTTCATTCAACTACGGAGGTAGTACAGCTTGGGCATCTATCCGGCAATTAGTAGATTCTCAGATCCAGAGCGATCGCCCCGAACTACAATTACGCTATGTAAACCCTATTAATGGTAGCCCTGGTTCTAGCTCCGGTATTCGGATGTTGCTGGATGGGAAACTAGACTTTGCTCAGTCCTCCCGCCCTCTTACAGATGAAGAACAAGCGATAGCAAAAGAGCGAGGCTTCACCCTTGAGCAACGTCAGATTGGTATGGATGGGGTAGCAGTGGTAGTCAATCCATCACTCAAGGTATCGGGTTTAACTGTTGAACAATTGCAGCAAATTTATTTGGGGCAAATTACCAACTGGAATCAAGTAGGTGGGCCAAACCTAGCCATCACAGCTTTTTCTCAACGACCAGAGGACGCAGATACAGTAATATTCCCTAGTAACAGCAACTTGAAGGGGCAAGCACTTGGCTCTAATGTGCAGTATGTCTACTCGACTACAGAGGCAGTGCGCCAACTCAGTAAAAACCCTGGTGGTGTGTATTACGCTTCTGCCCGTTCAGTAGTATTTCAATGTAGTGTCAAGGCTTTGCCATTGGGTAGTACTTCTGGTCAGCTAATACCCCCCTATCGGGAGCCGATGGTGTCGCCTGAGCAGTGTCCACGTCAGCGCAACCAGCTAAATACTCAGGCGATCAAAAATGGCAGCTATCCTATAATCGCTAATTTGTTTGTGATTATTAAGCAGAATAAAGGTCGGGAGCAGCAGATTGGGGATGCATACACCAAACTTTTATTAACTGACCAAGGGCAAAGGGCAATTGAGCAAGCTGGTTTTGTCGGGGTTCGCCAGTAGATTAGCACAAGTATACTGATACTTGATGTACAGAGATGCGCTTACGTCAAGAGATTAATTATTAGTTATTCACGTATAGCATTTCCTACCTAATAAGGTACACCCGTAGGGGCACGGCAGTGCCCATTGGTGTCAACTTAAGTTGACACCAATGGGCAGGAGGGGGAGCCACCCACAAGGGTTTTTGTCCCCCAAAAATGCTAATCGCCCGCAAGGGGCGAGGCTTGAAACCCTCTTGGCTTCGTCAATAATCTTAATTCCTGCCTGCTACCTCCTGACTGGAAAGTGCTGTTAGCGGTAGCGGAGCGTTTAGCCCGTGCTGAGTGCTGAGTAAAAATACTAGTTCCCAGTCCCCAGTCCCCAGTTATTCTTTCATTCAAGGCTGTGAAACTTGTTTCATCAGGACTGCCTTCTTCACGCAATGCTCCCGCGCTTTCGGGCTTCTTTGTAGGAAGTTCCCACATTTTTTAAACCAGCTTTAATCATTTGTTGTTCGAGGAGGGCAAAGAAACGCGCTCGATCACCACCTTTTACCACTGCTTGATTATGGGCTTCAGCGATCGCTACAGGGTAGCCGTATCCTTTTTGCACTTGTGCTAACATCAGTCCCAGCGCTTGATCTAACATAGCTGCATTCTCCGCTACCCATGCCGGGACTTCAATTCGGGCGATTTCGGTGCCAACGTGGACATAACAAAAGTAAATTGTTTGATTGCCGTAGAGTTCGAGAATGGGAGAATTACTGCGCCACAAGGTACTGCGTTGTCCTGGTTTGAGTCGGGTTGCCCAAACAGAAGTATCTCGCAACTGTTCAAAAATTTTACAAGGTACTTTTTCTAGCTGATTTGGGCAATGACTTTTACAGTCTGGCGCTGAATGAGGACAAGCCAACAAGCGTAAAAAGTTCATTGTTTCGATACTGCGAGAGGCGCTAAGATAGCCCATCAACGGAATTTGAGCATCACGCATTTGCTGCCAAGCTTCGAGAATGGGGGGTAAAATGCGATCGCGTGCATCCATCGGCAACTGTTCTAAAAACCAGTAAATTAGCGAACCATCTACCATTGCTAGTGCTGGCGTTTCCTTTTGCGCTGCATCACACGCCAGTTCTGCCAACACCGTTGCTTCTGAGGCAGTGCGGCGAAAACTCATCCATTCCTCAGTTCTAATTCCCCACTGCCGAGACATATATAAATCTTCTGGGCGATAAAATACTTCTGGCAAACTATCGAGTAGCGGATGGCGATTTTGTCCGTAGTGCAAGACGACTCTGCCGATATTTAGGAGATAACAATAAGCAATTTCGTGATGGTTGGGGGCAATTTGGGAACCATCGGTAGCGATGACAGTATGAATTTTTGGGGGAACTGGAATATCAATGCAGGTTTCTAGCGGCTCGATTGGGGTAGCATTAGCAAAGAGAATGCGATCGCGCCATTTTTCCTGGCGATCGATTAAATCTTGTTGAGACTCGTAAGCATTTTTTAAATGTTGTTGTGCCAGTTCTAAACGCTGACGACTGGCAGCAGCTTCTAAAGTAAGATGCTGACTTAAACCCTGCATTTGTCGCGCTAGTTTTGTTAGGTCAAGCATAAAAGTTGAGTGCTAAGTGAGGAGTGAATATTTATCAATTAGAAATTTTCCTAATTCCTAATTATTTACCTATATCTTTTAAATATCTTGCTTTGCAGCCATTATGCTAGAAAATCAAAATAATTCGTAATTGATAATGACATTCTCATACTCATAGGACTTACGCACGAGTTAGGGAATAACGTAGACGCAGGCTTGCCGCAGGCTACTGCAGAGGCGCAGAGAACACGGAGAAATCAGAGTTTGAGAGATATTTTGCGTAACTCCTAACTCATACTAACTAATATCAATTCTCTGTGAAGCTGCACATTATTTTCACCCGCCTCTCTTACTGGCGGCAGAGCCGCTTTTGAGTTGCATTTCCAGCCTCCGGCTGAAAACGAGGTTTTAAAGAAGTTTTAGCTTAAGTTGACACCAACGAGCAATGCTGTGCCCTATTGTCTATTGCAGACGACAAAACCCGAACCAGCAAGTGCTTGATGGTTCGGGTGTATAGGTAAATATGCTTGGGTGAAGGGCTACTAGCAACAATTTTAGGTTTTCGAGACGCGATAATTATCGCGTCTCTGTAATTAATCAAAGCTTATTTGACCATGTGCAAGTCAAATTTTTCGACTCAAAATGTTCTACCAAATTAGCTGATATTTTTCAGTTATTTGTTAGAAGTATTGTGATAATAACCTTCTCTGTCTCTATTAGAGGATGAAGCTTTATCTTCGGTTGTGTTTTTTGTCGGATCAAAAAACTCTTTTGTAGCTTCAGGAGTTTTTTCATCCAAATTTAACTTTTCACGGATATTATCAACAGCACTTTTTAAGGGATTTTGGCTGTTTGTGATTTGGGTATCATTTCTAATTTCACCTTGCTCATTTGGTGTTCCCTTGTAATAAGTACCCTCTGGAGTTTTAACATCAGCTTGTGCTACGTTAACATCGCTAAAAGCCTGACCTAGTAAAAACATAAATCCGACTAGAAAAACTACAAGGATTTGAGAAATGCGAATATTTTGCAGCCATGAAATTACTCGATTCATAAAAACCTCAATTGCATTATGTTGGGTGTACAGTCTAAAATGCTGAATGACATTTATCATTCAGGTTTGAAGAATAACTTTGATGCAGTTATCCTTTTTTGTTGAAAAATGTGATAGCCTGCCAAACTAACAGCATCAATGTCACAGCTACCACTCATCTGTTTCAACGTTTCGCCAGCATTAACTTCTTGTGGGGTCATTTTCGGAGTTAATTATCTCTGCTTTGGCAAACTTTGTCGCCATTTCTAGGCGTTCGAGAAAGCGAATAAGAGCGATCGCTTTTTCGGCTCCCATCATCTAAACACTAGTCATGGGATTGGGTAAATAACTAACTGCGTCCAGAAGGTTGACCTTCAGTAGTGGCAATTTCGCCTGTTTCCATTAGCATCTTGAAGCGGTGCAATTCATCACCAATTTGCTGTTCTGGCTCTTCACCAAAAAGTTTAGCCACGGTAGACCCCAATGCCCCGCCAGGTGGGTTATACTCCAAGACAACCTTTACTTCCGTACCGCGCTCGCCTGGTGCTTTTTGGAAGCGGACAAAACCAGAATTATCAATATCTGCACCTTCCACAGAAGCCCAAGAAATAAATTCATTTTCCCGGTCTTCGAGAATTTCTGCATCCCATTCTACGCTGTTACCTAAAGGTGCATTAGCTATCCAATGAGAACGTTTTTCGTCGTACACCTGGACAGATTTAAGATGCTTCATAAATGTAGGCAGATTCTCAAAGTTGTGCCAGAAACGATACAATTCTTCTGCCGATTTATTAATTGTTATTGTCTTTTCAATTTTGATCGGTTGGTTTATACCTATTGCTTCCTGTGCTTGCTGGATTGTGCTTTGCTTCGTTGCACCTTGATAAATCAAACCGCCACCAGCTAAAGCTGTTAACACTCCCCGCAAAGAACCTTGCTTTAAACCCATCAACACCATAGCACCGCCACCGATGAGAGATGCCCAACGCTCTGTTTCACTAGCTTCGCCCTGGCTTGTACTTGGTTTATCGCCTGATATCGAAGTCACTTTTTTATCTCTCCATTACAGTAAATTAACCACTTTATCTCTGCGTTGTTCTCTATGAGACGTTAGGAAATACGCCTCGTTGGCTACGCTGATATAGCTGCCCTTGAAGTGGACAGTTAAAGATTCAATTAAAGAGTCAATGTTGTTATTTCTGCCCAATAAAAAACAGCTATGAGTGGGAATTTGGCTACTGAATAATTTCGGTTTGATAACTCCTAAGTTAATAACTAAAAACTTTAACTACAATTTGATTGACCATGAATTTATACTTACAATCCTATGGTGCGATCGCTAGTTTAGCTTCGTTCCCAGGGGATAGATTCATTTATTAGCTATACACCTCTAGTTAGACAAGGGATTTCCAGTTAAAAAAATATCCCATCCCTGTAGGATGCTCCACTGAACATAGGGGCGCAAGCACTTGCGCCCCTACAAAATATACAAATAATTTAGGATAATTTAACGTGAGTTCGATGAATCTCTCCCTCCCAACCTCCCTCTCCGAAACGGAAAGAGAGGAGCAACGAAAAATTAAGCTTTTTGCTCCCCTCTCCGACACGGAGAGGGGCTGGGGGAGAGGTCAAATAAGACTTGTCGAACTCACGTTAATTTATTTTTTGGAAGTCCCTGATTAAGAAGGCAGAAAAGAAAGCCCATAAATAAATTTAGGGGCTTTAAACCCTTTTAGCAGAGAGCAAAAATTATATTTTCTTCCTTATGCCCTCTGCTTTTCTTCGGTAAGAACAATTAACTAACCTTTTTGAATCACTGCTTGATAACGACCTAGCGCAATTAAAGGAAAGTATTGTTGATACAGATGATACTTGAGATAAAAATGGCAAGGGAAACCCGTACCTGTAAAGTCTGCCTCAAACCAAGTACCATCAGGTTTTTGAGTTTCTACTAGATAGCTGATTCCCCGCTCAATCACCTCAAGAGCTAATTTACCAGTGGCTTCACCTGCTGCTATTAACCCTATTATTGCCCAAGCAGTTTGAGATGCAGTACTATTTCCTTTTCCTTTGAGACTAGGATCGTTGTAGCTGCGGCAAGTCTCACCCCAACCACCATCTGGGTTTTGACAGCCAATTAACCAAGTGGCTCCCCGCTCTATATTGGGTTTATGTCTTTGAGGATCGATTAACGCCAAGGCTGATAGAACGCCACTAGTACCGTAGATATAATTTACACCCCAACGACCAAACCAACAGCCTTCGGTTTCTTGTTCGTTCAAAAGATAAGTAAGCGATCGCTCTAAATTATCACTATCAATTGACAAATCACAAGCACCAAGCATTTCTAGTACCCTAGCCGTAACATCTGCGGTGTTTGGATCAATCATGGCTTTTAAGTCGCCATAAGGAATAGAGTTGAGCCAATCTTGATCGTTGTCTAAATCAAAAGCAGCCCACCCACCTGGTTTACATTGCATAGATGCAATCCAGTTTAAGGCCCGAGCGATCGCAGCCTGCTTAATTTTTTCATTCGGGAGTTTCGCTAAATGTAGCGCCATCACCACCACCGCCGAGTCGTCTACATCGGGATAAAAGCGATTGTCAAACTCAAAAGCCCAAGCCCCTGGTTTTCCTTGGCGATTTTTGACAGCCCAATCTCCGTAATCTAAAATTTGTTTTTGCAACAACCATTCTCCAGCCTTGACCACAGCTGGATGATCTGGTGCAAAGCCAGATTCTACTAAAGCACGCATCACCCAAGCTGTATCCCAAACAGGTGAAACACAAGGTTGTACCCGGTAGCTATTCTCTGTTTCAATGGCAAAGTTATCAATTGCTTGCAAACCTCGTTCCACAATGGGATCGTTTCGGTCATAATCTAGACACCGCAAAGCTAGCATTGAATTCAGCATCGCCGGAATAATGCCGCCCCAGTCGCCTGTAGCCTCTTGGCGCTCTAAAATCCATTTTTCGGCAGCTTTGATGCCTTCTTGGCGAAAGGGTACTAAATTAAGGCTTTCTGCCAACTTGAATCCTTGATCGAGGGTGAGGAATAAATCTGTCCAATCGCCACTTTGGGGTAATTCCCATCGGACTTGATCAACACCTTCGGCGTATAGTTCATCTAGGTTGATCGCTGAATCGGTGAGAAAAACAGGTTTGCGATCGCATACAATCAGTAATGGTACTGTACTGGAACGTGCCCAGCTAGACATCTCGTAGATATTGACAGGGAAAGCTTTCGGCAATAGCATCACCCAAGCTGGTAGCGAGGGAATACCGCGCCAGTTGTAGCAACCAATCAAGGCTAAGTGCAACTTGGTAAAAATCCGAGTTTTGCTGATCCCACCTCGTTGGAGAATAAAAGTTTTCGCCCGAAGCATCGCCGGATCGGTTGCTGGTACACCTAGCAATCTCAGCGCCATATACGCTTCAACCGAGGTGCTAAGTTCTCCGCCATCACCGTAGTAAAGTTCCCAGCCGCCATGCTGCCGTTGTTCTTGACGCAAATATGCTTCAACTTTGTGTAAAGCTCTGGTTTGGTCTGTTCCCCAAATTTTATGTAGAAGGACGACTTCAGCAGTGATGGTGACATTAGATTCTAACTCTGCCCACCAGTAACCTGCCGGATTTTGAATTGAAAGCAGATATTCTTGGCTAGCTGCGATCGCTTCTGCGACTTGATTGACTTTTACTCTGTCTTGTGTTTGCATCAAATCCTATTTAACCTCAACACCCAACCCTAGTTTTGAATACGGCAATCCGATAAAAAAATTTTTCCTATATCAGTAGACATAGTATTGTGTCTGAGTCACTGAAAATTTGCAATAGACCTCTTGCAAAAGTCCCTAACATCCCTCCCCTTACCAAGGCTACCGTGTATACACAAGTCTGTTTTCCCCTTGTATCCCAAAACTACCCCCCTTAATCCCCCCTTATAAAGGGGGGAAAAAGAAATCTAGTTCCCTCCCCTTTATAAGGGGAGGGTTAGGGTGGGGTAATTCGACAGACTAATTGTGATTCGATAACAAGGGGAGGGGAGCGTTTGCTTTACTCAAATGCGGGGTGGGGTTCTTGATTTTTGATTTATGCAAGAGATCTAATAGATTTAGACTCCTTCGGTAGAAATTCCAACACCACACTAACTCACCAGATCATAAAAGCTCTCCCCGAAGTTCTTTCAAAAAGCGACCATCTTCAAATCTGGCTAAAATTATACAGGTGTGTAGCCAAAATTTCAGGAAAAGCCAATCCTTGTTTTGTAGTGTTTTTTTGTAACGGCACAGAGAGCGATCGCAGTCACTAAATCTAAATATCAGGGTAAGAATCGCAGTTAATTCCTAATCTTTGACTTTTGGAAACCTCTGGTTATGGATGAACAACGGATACGGGCTTATAACCTTATTGAGCGACTTTTAGATTGTGCTAATCGGGAAGAGTTAGCAGTAGTCTTGCAGCAGCACGCCGAGTTGGTGGATGCGGAACTGTTGGTGGTGATGCGGCAGTATGCGGCATATCTGGACAATCAAGGCAATGTGAATGTGGCACGGTGGCTATTGGGAATGGCGGAAGAGTTGGCAAAATCCTTGGGAATCACGGATGCTGGAGGAAACGAGTCGTCGAAAGATTCAGAGCAGTTTTTGCTGGCAGTGTTACAACTTGTAGCAGCTAGCCAAGGCGATGCCCAGCAAGTTTATCCGTTTTTAGCACAGCATCAAGATCGGCTGAATGAACAACTGCTGCAAACTTTGCCGGAAGTGGCAGCAAGTTTGATGGTGGGCGAATCAGACCGGCAACAGTTTTTTGCAGCTGTTATCGCTGAATTTGGCAACTTGATTAACCAGTTTCCGTTGGGAGAACGCTGGCTGAACCTGGAATTGGGCATCAGCGCCTATGAACTCGCCCTGCAAGTTTTTACCCGTGAAGCCTTTCCTATTGATTGGGCAGCCACCCAGAATAATCTGGCAAATGCCTACAGCGATCGCATCAAAGGGGAGAGGGCTGATAATCTCGAACTTGCCATCACTGCCTATCAACTCGCACTGCAAGTCAGAACCCGTGAAGCCTTTCCTATTGATTGGGCATTGACTCAGAACAATCTCGCAAATGCCTACAGGGAAGCGATTAAAGGGGAGAGGGCGGATAATCTCGAACTAGCTATCACCGCCTATCAACACGCGCTGCAAGTCAGAACCCGTGAAGCCTTTCCTATTGATTGGGCATTGACTCAGAATAATCTCGCAATTGCCTACAACAACCGCATTAAAGGGGAAAGGGCTGATAACCTGGAACTGGCGATCGCTGCTTTTCAACTCGCCCTACAAGTCAGAACCCTTGAAGCCTTGCCTGTTGATTGGGCAGCCACCCAGAATGATCTGGCAAATGCCTACAGCCAGCGCATCAAAGGAGAGAAAGCTGATAACCTCGAATTTGCCATCACCACCTATCAACAAGCACTGCAAGTCAGAACCCGTGAAGCCTTTCCACATGATTGGGCAGGTACTCAGAATAATCTGGGACTTGCCTATAGCAACCGCATCAAAGGGGAGAGGGCTAATAACCTTGAAGTAGCAATCACCGCCTATAAACTTGCCCTACAAGTTTATACCCGTGAAGCCTTTCCTGTTGATTGGGCAGGTACTCAGAATAATCTGGCACTTGCCTACGGCAACCGCATCAAAGGGGAAAGGGTTGATAACCTCGAACTTGCGATCACTGCCTGTGAATTTGCCCTGCAAGTCAGAACCCATGAAGCCTTTCCCGAACAGTGGGCAGCTACCCAGAATAATCTGGCAAATGCCTACAGCAACCGCATCAAAGGGGAAAGGGTTGATAACCTCGAACTTGCGATCGCTGCTTTTCAACTCGCCCTGCAAGTCAGAACCCGTGAAGCCTTTCCTGTTGATTGGGCATTGACCCAGAATAATCTGGCGAATGCCTACAACATCCGCATCAAAGGGGAGCGGGCTGATAACCTCGAACTTGCGATCGCTGCTTTTCAACTTGCCCTGCAAGTCAGAACCCATGAAGCCTTTCCCGAACAGTGGGCAGCTACCCAGAATAATCTGGCAAATGCCTACAGGGAAAGGATTAAAGGGGAGAAGGCTGATAACATCGAGCTTGCCATCACCGCCTATCAACTCGCCCTGCAAGTTCATACCCGTGAAGCCTTTCCACATGATTGGGCAGCTACCCAGAATAATCTGGCAAATGCTTACAGTGACAGGATCAAAGGGCAGAGGGCTAATAACCTGGAACTTGCGATCGCTGCGTTTCAACTCGCCATGCAAGTTCATACCCGTGAAGCCTTTCCACATGATTGGGCAGGTACTCAGAATAATCTGGCACTTTCCTACAGCGATCGCATCAAAGGGGAGCGGGCTGATAACCTCGAACTTGCCATCACCGCCTATCAACTCGCTCTGCAAGTTCATACCCGTGAAGCCTTTCCCCAAGATTGGGCAGGTATCCAGAGTAATATGGCAGGAAGCTATAAGAACCGCATCAAAGGTGAGAGGGCTGATAACCTCGAACTAGCGATCAAGGCTGCTAAACTCGCACTGCAAGTTTATACCCGTGAAGCCTTTCCTCAACAGTGGGCAGCCACCCAGAATAATCTGGCAATTGCCTACAGCGATCGCATCCAAGGGGAAAAGGCTAATAACCTCGAACTAGCAATCACAGCCTATCAACTCGCGCTGGAAGTCAGAACCCGTGAAGCTTTTCCCCAAGATTGGGCATTGACACAGAATAATCTGGCACTTGCCTACAGCGATCGCATCAAAGGGGAAAAGGCTGATAACCTCGAACTTGCCATCAACGCTTTTCAACTCGCCCTCCAAGTTTTAACCCGTGAAGCCTTTCCTGTTGATTGGGCTATGACCCAGAATAATCTGGCACTTGCCTACAACAACCGTATTAAAGGAGATAAGTCCGAGAACCTGGAACTAGCGATCGCAGCTTTTCAACTCGCTCTGCAAGTTTATACCCGTGAAGCCTTTCCCAAAGAATGCCTGGGAACTGCGCGTAACCTCGGCAACCTCTACTTTGAGCAACAAGCTTGGGCAGAAGCCGCTAGTGCCTATACCAAAGCCCTTGAAGCAGCTGAAATTCTCTACCAATCTGCTATCCTCCTTGATGGCAAAGCTGCCGAACTTGCCGCAACTAATAGCCTCCCGTCCCGCGCTGCTTACGCTCTTGCCCGCAGTGGCAACCTGCAAACGGCTGTGCTTACCCTAGAGCAAGGTCGCGCTCGTGGACTCAGTGAAACCCTAAACCAAGACAGAGCCGACCTCACCCAACTCCAGCAAATCCACCCCACCCTCTACACTCAATATCAAGACATCGCCACCCAACGCCGTAACTTCGACACCCAACAACGCCTGCGGATGACCTCAGATGATCGCCATAGCCTCACCCCCTCAGCCTTCCGCACCCAAGCCCTACAATTACACGAAACCTTGAGGAAAATCATTGATCAAATTCGTCAACTTCCCGGTTATGAAGACTTCTTAGCTCAACCCAGTTTCGATGACATCCGCCAAGCTTTCCGCCCTGGCATCCCCCTCGTTTACCTCATAAACACTCCTGCTGGCAGCCTCGCCTTGATTGTCACCCCAGACGGCATTGATGATCTTTGGTTGGATGACTTCACTCAAACTAGTCTAGGAGAACTCCTCATTACCTGGTTCAACGCCTATGAACAATCCCAAACCAACCGTCAGGCTTGGCTAAACGCGATTGACCAAGGTACTCGCCAACTCTGGGAACCGCTGATGTCTCCCCTAATCAACCACCTCCAGCAGCACAATTTCCAGCAAGCTACCCTCATTCCTACAGGTTTCCTCAGCTTCTCGCCCCTCCACGCTGCCTGGGTCGAAGATTCTACTACCCCCACAGGACGGCACTATGCTCTTGATTCCATCCACTTTACTTACGCCCCTAATGCGCGATCACTCTCAACGGCTCAGGAAATTGCTCAACGGACTTTCGCCGATTCGATACTAGCAATTGATGAACCCGAACATGAAGGCGCAAATCCCTTGCCCAACTCAAAACGAGAAGTTAAAGCGGCGATCGCCACTTTCCAAAGTTCCCAAGTCTTCCCTCAAGAACAAGCAACGAGAAAAGCCGTTCTCGCTGCATTACCCCATTACAAAGTTTTGCACTGTTCCTGCCACGGCAACGCTAATCTGCAAGAACCTCTCAAAAGTGGTCTTGCGATGACAGGTGAAGGTGAAGAAGCCGTCCTCACCCTGCGTGACCTCCTTGACCTCAAGCTGGTAGAAAATAATCAGGGAGGCATCCGCCTTGCCATCCTCTCCGCCTGCGAAACTGGACTGCCAGGAATTGAACTGCCAGATGAAGCCATCAGTCTACCTACAGGCTTACTTCAGGCAGGTGTTGCTGGAGTCGTCGCTTCTCTCTGGTCTGTCTCCGAGATTAGTACAATGGTTCTGCTAACTCGGTTTTACACACTTTGGCGTGACCAGCACCTAGAACCATCACAAGCTTTAATCACAGCCCAAAAATGGCTGCGGGATGCTGAACCCCGTGATTTAGTTGCTCATTGTCAAACATTTATTCCCGAACTCGCATCTAAGAAAGGAGATTTGTATAAAGATTTGCGAGCTTATTTCTCTCATCCCTACTACTGGGCAGCTTTCAGCTACATGGGAGTTTAAACATTATTGCAACCTGTTACTTATTCAAGCGACTATGACTGATAACCTCTCAATTTTAGAAACCGCCCTCGCCATTCGTCCCCACTTTTCCCAATTACTGGATATTGAAGCCGGAGAACAAATGCGTCAACAACTTGACCAACTCCTACAACAGGTTCAAGCTGGAGAATCCGTTGAGGACTCCATCTTGGAGTTACTGACGGACGAAAGAGCGACTGGCACCTGGGTGACAGAATTCCAGCAAGCGAATGCAACTCAAAAAGGATTCGATCCACTAGCTGGTAATATATCTAAAATTTCTGCCCCCAGATTTAAATGTCCTCTGTGCGACTACACTTGGTCACGCGATCGCATCGGTCGCCCCACGCCTCTGTGTCGCACTCACAATGTTCCCCTAGAACCCGCTTAACCATAAGGATACAATACTCCCACGCATCCTCGCCGTCTATGAACAAGAGAGCGTAGGCATCGCTTACCCGTCCCACCTTTTGCCGAATTCTTTAGCCTCAGCCCTATCAAGTCTCTCGGTCGTACCATGTCCGCAAAAATCCTGGAAAGCTTTGGCAGCAAACTCGCCGAACAATGGGTTGCCACCCTCCTCACCCCCGCTTTTGTCTTTTGGGCAGGGGGAGTTGCCGCCGGACTACAGCGCTTTGGCTGGAAACCTGCTAACACTTGGTTCAGTCAACAATCCGAACCCCTACAAATCGCCCTCCTCGTCGGGGGCTTCTGCCTGATTGTCGCCTCTGCTTTTGTGGTGCAACGCTTCGATTTACCTGTGCTGCGCTTTTTGGAAGGCTACTGGCATCCCTGGCTGCGTCCTTTGTGTCGTTGGTTGATTGCTAGAGGAAAGAAACGCAGTCAAGGGATTGAGGATCGAAAGCAAACACTGGAACAACTCGATGAGCAATCTCAGCAATTTGCAGCCCTTAATCTATTGCAGCTTACAGATCAGCAAAGGGATGAAGCCATACAGCTAATCTGGCACATAAAGAATCGACCCCAATCCCACAAAAAACAATTACAAAAACTCACCAACCAGGATCTAGCACAACGCTTCACCCAAGCGATCGCTGAACTAAAGGATGAGTGGATATCGCTGGACTGGCAACAACACTACCGACCCCTGGACAACCAACTTATGCCCACACGCCTGGGCAACATCCTCCGTGCTGCCGAACAGCGCCCCCTAGAAAAATATGGATTAGATGCGATCGTCTGCTGGTCACGCCTGTGGCTTCTCCTCTCTGATGCTGTCAAAAAAGACCTGCAAGAAGCCCGCGCTGACCTCAACGCTGCCATCCGTATCTGGCTGTGGAGTCTGCTATTTATCCTCTGGACAATTTGGGCATGGTGGGCGGCTCCTGTGGGCATCATCTCTGCTATATTTGCTTATTACTACTGGGCAGTTGATGCCGCCAGAAACTATGGGGAACTAATTGAAGCCACCTTTGACCTGCACCGCCATCTGCTCTATCAATCTCTGCGTTGGAATTTGCCCCCCGATCCAAACGAAGAACGTCGTGTGGGACGGCAACTGACCGAATACTTATGGCGGGGTTTCTGATTCTAGAAATAGGCGATCGCTTATCCCTTTGTACAACAATACCCGAACTGTGAGATATTAACTTAGAGAATATAAAAAAGCACTATGCAGGAACTGGTTGTCTGTCAGCGAGGTACAGGACAATATTCAACTATCAGTGAAGCCCTGGTCGTTGCTCAACCTAATTCACGAATTTACGTGCGGCCAGGAGTTTACGAAGGTATCAGCATTGGTATACCAGTAGAGCTTATTGCTGATGGCACTCAGGAATCAGTCGTGATCCAAAGCAAAGAGTTCAACTGCATTCAGATCATGACAGGTGGTGTATTGGTGCGGGGATTCACCCTGCGCGGCCGGTCTGGAACCAAAAACCTTTTTACGGTACATATTCCCCTGGGAAATTCCGTGTTAGAGGATTGCGATATTACCAATAATAACTCAGCTAGCTGTGTAGGGATTTCTAGTACTGAGGCTCATCCGACAATCCGACAATGCCGTATTCATGATTGCTCAGACGTGGGGATATATATAGATGAAGGCGCTCAGGGCACGATTGAAGACTGCTACATCTTCAATCATGCTTCCTCTGGAATTGGTATATATCAGGGAAGCTACGCAAATGTTCGCAGATGCCATATCCATAGCAATCAAGGGAATGGTATTTTGTGGACTGGCGAAAGTTCGGGAGTGATGCAAGACTGCGATATCTTTGCAAATAAGCTCGCTGGAGTAGGCATTTGTCAAAATAGCAACCCTTTGCTGTGGAGATGTCGTGTTTATGATGGAACGGATGCTGGTATAGTTATCAACGAATCTGGTAAAGGAAGCATTGAAGATTGCGATATTTTTAATAATTATCTTCAGGGGATCTACGTAGATAAAGAGAGTGAACCAAAATTATGGAATTGTAATATTTATCACAATCAAGAAAATGGTTTTCTCTTTATTGGTGGTAGCAAAGGACTCATTGAGAACTGCAATATTTTTGATAATACCTACCCAGAGATTTGTATTCTCTACGGAAGCAAGCCAACGTTTCGCCGTTGCCGCATACATCATGGTCAAAGGAATGGAGTCTGGGTGAATGAAAATGGCTATGGTGTAATTGAAGAGTGCGATATCTATGACAACAAGGCAGCAGGGATTGGTATTGAAAAGGGGAGTGACCCCATCATTCGCGGCTGTCGAGTTCACGGTAATACTGGGCAAGCGGTATGGGTTGCTAATAAAGGGGCAGGTACAATTGAGAACTGCAATTTAACAGGTAACAAAGCTGGGGCTTGGTACATTGAGACAGGGTGTTTGGTGCAACGTAACCGAAATGAGGATATTGAAGCATCTGGCTTCTCTCCTGACCCAAATGAACAGATAAAACCACAGCCAAATGATTCCAAAGTTAATAACAATTGGTATGAAGAAATTCGACTTTGGGCCAATAAATTAGGAAGAAGACCACATAAACAAGAAATCAAACAGAAGTGGCACGAATTAACAGGACAAGAATTAAACGAAAAGGGCGTTACCCTACTGCTAGAAAATCTGGGCTACCTGGACAATTAGACTGGGATGCTCGGTACGATGAGGCATCAGCTTCCGTTTTAGAGGTAGATGTCGATAGATAGCGATCGCAGTTCACCTCATCTAAAATCAGCATCCCGTAGGGGTACAGTGATTTTGAATTTTGCACAGGGAGATAGCGACGGTCATGAGTGTAATTATATTAGGATTGATGCTCTTATCCTTGACAATTTGGTTAGGATTACTCTGTTTTTGGGGACAATTTTGGCGGACAGACCAGCAATTAGAGGTTACAGAAACTCAGCTACAATCGCTACCTGTGGTTTGTGCCGTCGTTCCAGCCCGTAATGAAGCTGAGTTGATACCAATCACCTTGCGATCGCTCCTACTCCAAGATTATCCTGGTTCTTTCAACGTATTTTTGGTAGACGATCGCAGCACAGACCGGACAGCAAATTTTGCTGAAGGGGTTGCACACGCTGTCGGTAAACCCCAACAACTGCATATTATCTCAGGTGAATCACTACCTCCTGGTTGGTCGGGCAAACTTTGGGCAGTTGAGCAAGGTATCAAGAGCGCTAGTAAACTTACACCTGACTATTTTTTGCTGACTGACGCAGACATCGAACACGATCCTGAAAATCTCCGCCGACTGGTTGCCAAAGCTGTCCAAGAAGATTTAGATATGGTTTCGGTAATGGTGCGACTCAGGTGTAAAAGCTTTTGGGAAAAACTTTTGATTCCAGCCTTCGTCTTTTTCTTCCAAAAACTCTATCCTTTTCGCTGGGTAAATAATCCCAACAATCCCACAGCCGCCGCCGCCGGGGGATCTATTCTGATCGCCCGTGAAGCTTTAGAGCGAATTGGGGGTATCCAAGTCATTTGCCAAGCTTTAATAGACGATTGCGCCCTAGCTCAGGCTGTTAAGAACAGTGGGGGAGTGGTGGGGGATAAGAGGACAAGCCCAATGCCCAGTCAAGGGCGTATCTGGCTAGGATTGAGTACTTTGACTTGCAGTCTGCGTCCCTATGATTCGCTGGTGACGATTTGGGATATGGTTGCCCGTAGTGCCTATACTCAACTGAATTATTCTCCATTACTACTATTGGGAACTTTAGTAGGAATGCCTCTGATTTATCTAGTTCCACCTGTGTGTGTAATTCTAGGTGCAGTTTGGGGCAATTGGGCGATCGCACTTACAGGTTTATTAGGATGGCTATTGATGACTTTCGCTTACTACCCAACGATCCGCTTTTATAAATGTTCTCCCTGGTTCGCGTTGAGCTTACCTGCGATCGCTTTTCTTTATACTTTAATGACTTTAGACTCAGCACTCCGTCATTGGCAAGGGCGCGGCGGCGCTTGGAAAGGAAGAGTTTATCCTAGCTCGGATAATACCAGTTTTTAATCTAAAATAAAAGTAAGCTGAAAGTGGTTCAATAGAAGAGTTATGACAACCGCAACACCAATAAATAATCCTGTTATTGTTCCCAAAAAGCTGCCTTTTCTGGAGTCAATTTGTTAGCAGACAGTCGATGTCTATCGGTTTACTCCAGAACAAATGCTGAGTCGCTACGAGCGTGGTTGGCAATATCGCAACCTATTTAATAATCTTGAAGGTGAAGAACTCAATTTTCTTCAGGAACTCGCCAGACGCTATAAATCCTGGTTGCAAGTTTGTTTATGAAATTGAGGTTTGAACACCATAAAAAAATTATCACAGTTCTTGAATGCTTAGATTCTGACATACTTAGGAAGGGTTCTGCTTACTTCAGTGGCGGAACCCTTCTTGCACTTGATTTTGAAGAATATCGCTGGAGCAATGACGTTTATTTTATCGTAAATTAAAGGGTTTAAGAACCTGCAATCTATATGTAGCACCCATTAGACATCTCCAGAAAAGAAAAAAGACCCCCCTCCAAACCTCTCTCCGTTTCGGGGAGAGGCTTTAAAACCCCACTTCCCTACAAGGGAAGGGGGGAAGGGGGGTTAGGTCTGCGTGCAAATTTGTGGTCTCTAAATCTTTTCCGGAGATGTCTATTTCAATCGGGGTTTAAATCCCCGTCTGAAATTTTTTGAATTTTGAATTTTGAATTTTTAACGCGTCTGTTGGTACAGAAGGCTACAAATACCTGCGGACAGTGGTATTTGATGGTGGGCATGAAGCATTATTTCGGGATTTAAGTAAAATCCAAGTTGGACGTAGCACAACTGACCAATATGGAATTCGGATGCTCGTTTTTGTAGACGATGTGCCGATTAAAACGGAAGGGAGAAATGCTTTCTGAGTCTGCAAGTCGATCAAGCTCAGATACCCAAAATTATCGATGGTATTGATTTACTCTCTACAGATTTAGGTTTATCTCACACTCCAAGGACTCTTCGAGAACAACACCATATCTTTGCTGATTTAGAAATACAGAAAGAAAAACGAGAAGATTCTTAAACAATTTATACCCAATGACCAATGCCCCTAAATCCTTGAAGCTATTTGTTTAGTACTAACAGGGCTAACAGGCAATGGTTGAGCCGCTTTCAATACTGCATCCAGCAACCCTGGAAACAACACCTCTAAATCTTCACACCGTAATATGTTAATATGATGTGTCCCTTCTTTGCGTGTCAAGACTATCCCCGACTCGCGCAAAATCTTGAAGTGATTGGACATTGTAGACTTAGCGATCGCAAAATCAAATCTCGCACAGCATTGTTCCCCCTCAGTGGCCAGCAGCCGCACAATCTCTAGCCGCACTGGATCGCCCAATGCATATAACACTCCCGGTAAAGAAATATTTTTTCGATCTGGATGATAAAGAAATCTCATAGTTGCATTATCTCATCAGGTGGCATATATTTTTATTATTCGATAATATCGAATTATAGAATTAATTAGGAAGGCAATTTATGTCATCCATTACAAATGTCACAGAAGCCACATTCAAGCAAGAAGTCTTGGAAAGTGAAATTCCGGTATTAGTGGACTTTTGGGCCCCGTGGTGCGGCCCTTGCCGGATGGTTGGCCCAGTCGTCGATGAAGTTGCTGCGGAATACGAAGGACAGGTGAAATTTGTGAAGCTGAACACAGATCAAAATCCTACTGTCGCTAGCCATTACGGAATTCGCAGCATTCCGACGCTGATGGTTTTTAAGGGAGGTCGGCAGGTTGATACTGTCGTCGGGGCAGTCCCAAAAACTACCTTGAATAAGACCTTAGCACAGCATCTTTAATTTGAGTGCTGAGTTAGGAGTGCTGAGTTAGGAGTGCTGAGTGCTGAGTTAGGAGTTAGGAGTGAGGAGTGAGGAGTGAGGAGTTTTGTTTATCCCCCTCATCTCCCTCATCTCCCTCATCTCCGCTACTTCCTAGTTCCCAGTCCCCTGCTCATTTTGTTTCAATTAACGGGGAAAGAGCGAAATGGACTTGAAACTGCATGGTAAATCCGCATTGGTGAGTGGCTCAACCGCAGGCATTGGTTTGGCGATCGCTCTTGGGTTGGCTCAAGAGGGTGCATCAGTAATTGTCAATGGTCGGTCTGAAGAAAGAGTAGCTCAAGCGATCGCTAAAATTAAGCATTCTACACCGGATGCGAAAGTTTCTGGTGTTGTTGCTGACACCGGCACGGCCTCAGGGGTAGAGCAACTTTTTGAAAAAGTTCCTCACGTTGATATTCTCATCAACAATTTAGGTATTTATGAGCCAAAAACCTTCTTTGATATTACTGATAAAGACTGGTTAAACATATTTGAGGTTAACGTCCTCAGTGGAGTCCGCTTGAGTCGGCAATATCTGCAAAAGCAGCTAGAGCAAAACTGGGGACGGATAATTTTTATCTCCAGCGAATCTGCTATTCAGATCCCAGTGGAAATGATTCACTATGGCACAACCAAGACAGCGCAACTAGCTATTGCACGAGGACTAGCAGAAATCACTGTGGGCACTGGAGTCACAGTAAACTCAGTCCTACCAGGGCCAACCCGCTCAGAAGGCGTTGAAGAGTTTATTTCTCAACTAGCACAGGAACGTGGTATTAGTCCAGCAGAAGTAGAGGCGGAATTTTTTCAGAACGTGCGTCCAAGTTCCTTAATTAAACGCTTTGCAACTAATGAAGAAGTAGCAGCGCTCGTAGTTTATCTTTCTAGTCCCGTAGCATCAGCAACTAATGGTGCAGCTTTGCGGGTAGATGGTGGCGTTATTCGGTCGATTGTTTAGGGACTGAGGACTGGGGACTGGGGACTGGGGAGATGAGGGGGATAAACAAAACTCCTAATTCCTAACTCCTAACTCCCAATGCCCAATGACTAAAAATAATTTGGAGATATAACCAATGACAACTGATATCAACTTATTCTCTCCCTACCAATTAGGGAATCTGGAATTACCTAATCGGATAGTAATGGCACCCTTAACCAGAAATAGGGCAGCTAAGGGAAACGTCCCATACGAACTTAATGCTACTTACTATGCTCAACGTGCTTCCGCCGGACTGATTATTTCTGAAGCAACACAGGTAACTCCTGAAGGGCAAGGCTATCCCGCAACACCAGGAATTCATTCACCAGAACAAGTGGAGGGATGGAAGTTAGTAACCAATGCCGTACATCAGCAGGGAGGAAGAATTTTTTTGCAACTATGGCACGTCGGCAGAATTTCTCATCCTGACTTACAACCAAATGGAGTTTTACCTGTAGCACCTTCTGCGATCGCTCCTAAAGGTGAAGCTTCAACTTTTGAGGGGCCAAAACCTTTTGTTACTCCCCGTGCTTTAGAAACATCGGAAATACCGCAGATCGTCGAACAGTATCGTCAGGGAGCGGCAAATGCTCTAGCGGCTGGGTTTGATGGGGTGGAAATTCACTCAGCTAATGGTTATTTAATAGATCAGTTTCTCCGGGATGGTACTAATCATCGTACAGATAAATATGGGGGTGACATTGAAAATCGTGCCCGATTCCTGTTGGAAGTGACAGAGGCGGTAACTAGTGTGTGGGATTCTAACCGAGTTGGGGTACGTTTCTCTCCTAGTGGGACTTTTAACGATATCCATGACTCCAATCCTCTGGAGACATTCGGTTATGCAGCTCAAGCATTGAACCAGTTTAATTTGGCATATCTACATATTTATGAGGCAACAGAGGCAGACATCAGACATGGCGGAATAATTGTACCCACCAGTCATATACGCGATCGCTTTACAGGTACTCTCATCGTCAATGGTGGTTATACTCGTGAAAAAGGCGATGCTGTACTGGCAAGCAAAGCCGCAGATTTAGTTGCCTTTGGCACATTATTTATATCAAATCCTGATTTACCCCGACGCTTGGCTTTGAATGCACCACTAAATCAACCAAATCAAGCAAGCTTTTATGGTGGCGGTGAACAGGGATATACAGACTATCCATTTTGGTCGGCTGCTAATGAAGCGGTAGCTAATGTGTAATTCGTAATTCGTAATTCATTATGACTTGATGACTGTTCCCTTGGGCGTACTATAGGCAAGTTGTTTGTTCGGGAACAAGGAATAATTTTTATTTTTGTTTCATGAATAAATACATTCGCTTGTATGCTAATTACGAATTGTTTGGTCATAATCCAACCATCAGGAGAATCTCATGAGTACCGTCATCCAAACCCAAGCTTTAGATGTACCTAGCGCGATCGCTAAACGTCGTTCCATCAAAACTTTTAAAACAGACCCCATTGCCCCAGAACTACTCAAGCAACTGGTAGAGTTAACCGTGGCAGCGCCCAGCAGCTATAATATCCAGGGCTGGCAAATTATTCTTGTGCAAGATGAGGCGCAAAAGGCAGCACTCTCAGCCGCATCTTTTAATCAACAGCAAATTGTTCAAGCACCTGTTACCTTTGTGTTTGCTGCCGATCCTAATGCAGACAAACAAAACTTGACCCCAATTTTAGAGCAGGGACTCGAAACTGGAGCATGGAATGAAAACACGGTAAACTACTTTAAAACCGCCGTCCCGCAATTTCAAGCTGGGCTAGGCGACAAGCGACGCGAATATGCCATCAAAGATGCGATTATCGCTGCTACCCATTTAGTATTAGCGGCAGAAAGTCTGGGATTATCCACTTGTTTTATGAACGGTTGGATTGAGGATCAGGTAAAGCAAGTAATTGGTGCTGGGGATAATCCAGATTTAGCGATCGCTGTTTTAGTCCCTGTTGGCTATGCAGCCGAACCACGCTTAAATCCCGGTCGTTTGCCATTCTCCTCTAATGTCTCTGTAGACAGAATTGGCAACCCTTATGCAGGGTAAATTTTCCTCAATTGGGAATTGGGAATGAGGCATAGGGCATAGGGCATAGGGCATAGTTGTCCCCCTTGTCCCCCTTGTCCCCCTTGTCCCCTTGTCCCCTTGTCCCCTTGTCCCCACTCATGTCCCTAGCCTCCTTCCTAGCGCGTCGTTCGTTCCACTATGGCTGGATCGTTGCAGGTTTAACATTTTTAGCCTTGCTGGTGGCAGCCGGAATTCGCTCTGCTCCTGGAGTTTTTATAGTGCCTCTCGAACAAGAGTTCGGTTGGAGTAGAGCAACTATATCTTTGGCAATCTCCATTAACTTGGTACTCTACGGATTAATTGGCCCTTTTGCTGCCACCGTTATGGAGCGGATCGGCATTCGGCGGATGATGGTGTTTTCGCTTGCTATCATTGCCCTTGGTGTCGGTTTAACCACTTTGATGTCAGCATCTTGGCAGCTAGTCTTGCTGTGGGGTGTGGTAGTCGGTTCTGGTAGCGGAGTTATCGCCCTGGTTTTGGGTGCTATTGTTGTCAATCGCTGGTTTTTAGAAAAGCGGGGTCTAGTTCTGGGCATCTTAACCGCCAGTACGGCTACGGGGCAACTGGTGTTTTTACCCATGCTGGCTTCAGTCGCCGATCGCTTTGGCTGGCGAACTGCGGCTCTAGGTCTTAGTGGTGCAGCACTTTTAATTATTCCAGCGATCACAGCCTTTATGCGCGATCGCCCAGCAGATGTTGGTTTGCGACCCTTTGGTGACACCAGCGAAACTGTAGAAGTGTTACAGCCGAAAGTCAATTCCATCGCCTCCACTCTTAACGCCCTCTGGCTGGGAATGCGTAATCGTGACTTCTGGCTGCTATTTGGTAGCTTTTTTATCTGTGGTGCTAGCACAAATGGGTTAATTGGTACTCATCTGATTCCGGCTTGTATTGACCACGGTATCCCGGAAGTCAAGGCGGCGGGGCTTTTGGCAATCATGGGACTATTCGATTTTTTCGGAACTACTATGTCCGGTTGGCTATCTGATCGCTGGAACAATCGCTACTTATTGTGCTGGTACTACGGGCTGCGGGGTTTGTCTTTGATTTTCTTGCCCTTCAGTTTCAACTTTTCCTTCTATGGACTTTCCATTTTTGCCGTCTTCTACGGACTTGATTGGATTGCCACCGTACCACCAACAGTCCGTCTGGTTGCCAACGTCTTCGGTAAAGAAAATGTCGGCGTGATGTTCGGTTGGATTGTCGCCGGACACCAGCTTGGTGCAGCCACAGCAGCATTCGGAGCCGGAGTCTTGAGAACTTGGACGGGTAGTTATTTACAAGCGTTTATTTTATCAGGCGTTCTCTGTCTGATTGCCGCAGTTTGTGTACTGCAAATTGGTCAAAGTCCCACTAAGGGCAATTCACAATTATCTTCAGTTATGGAGAATTAAATTTATGGCAACAACAGCTTTAATTGTCGGTGCAGGTAATGGACTAAGCGCTTCTTTAGCTCGCCTATTTGCTAAAGAAGGATTTACCGTAGCTTTAGCAGCTCGCCAAATTGAAAAACTCACTCAATTGAGCAGTGAAATTGGGGCGACTAGTTTCGCTGCTGATGCCTCAAAGCCGGATGAAGTAGAACAGTTATTTATTGATATCGAGCAAAAAGTCGGTTCCCCGAATGTTGTTATTTACAATCCCAGTTTTCGGGTGCGGGGGCCTCTGGTTGATCTAGACCCTGGTGAGGTGGCAAAAACCCTAGATGTCACTGCTTATGGTGGCTTTCTTGTAGCCCAAGCTGCTACCAAAAGGTTTTTGCAACTTGGTGGCGGGGCTATATTTTTTACTGGAGCCTCAGCCAGTGTTAAGGGTTATCCGCTGTCTGCTCCCTTTGCAATGGGGAAATTTGCACTGCGCGGTTTGGCTCAGAGTATTGCTAGAGAATTAGCACCAAAGAATATCCATGTAGCGCATTTCGTGATTGATGGTGGAATCCGTTCAGCAGTTCGCCAAGATCCAGTAGATAATCCTGATAGTACTCTTGACCCGGATGCGATCGCTCAAACTTATCTCAGCATTCTCCGCCAACCTCGCAGTGCTTGGACTTGGGAAGTAGAACTACGTCCGTGGGTAGAGAACTTCTAACCTAGACAATTGTTACAAAAATAGTTTTGCAGGTATGAAAATTGATTTTGGTGCAACTGCTACTGATTATGCAAAACACCGCGCTGGCTTTCCCAGTTCATTATTTAATAGACTGTCTGAATATGGTATAGGTTTACCAGGGCAGAATATTGTTGACCTTGGTACAGGAACAGGAACACTAGCGCGGGGCTTTGCTGATAGAGGTGCTTATGTAATCGGCATCGACCCATCAGTGTCACTTTTAGAACAAGCCAAACAGTTAACCGAATCTGTCCAACTCCAAGTAGATTATCGAGTCGCAACTGCTGAGAATACCGAGTTACCAGATGCCAGTGCTGATGTGGTGACAGCAGGACAGTGTTGGCATTGGTTTGATCGTCCGCGTGCCGTCCAGGAAATTACTCGGATCTTGAGAAGAAATGGCTCGATCGCGATCGCTCATTTTGATTGGATACCTTTAAAAGGTAATGTCGTTGAAGCCACAGAACAACTGATCGAGGCTCATAATCCCGCCTGGAATATGGGCGGCGGTAATGGCTTGCATCCTTTGTGGTTACAAGATATTGGCGAAGGAGGATTTAGAGAAATCCGCACATTTTCTTACGATGTATTTGTACCTTATACACAGGTCGCTTGGCGGGGACGAATTCGTGCTAGTGCCGGTGTGGGAGCCAGCTTGACACCAGAAAAGGTAGAAGTATTTGACCAAGAATTGGCGACGTTACTCGAAGCAAGATATCCTACAGAAATTCTTGAAGTTCATCATAGAGTTTGGGCTGCGATCGCTAAATCACCGCTATAAAAAAGTATAATAGTCGCTGCCATTGCAGTCCCCGACAAGTGATAAATTTAGCGCTCCAGTCCAAGCATCTTTACAACTCAGCTAACTATGCGTGTCCATACTGAAAGTAGAGTTGCTTAAAACCAATTTGCAGATGTCTGACTATATTTGACTATGTGATTTGAAACTATTACAACTCAGTTTCGTAGTGGCGTGGCAAGCTTAAAAATACGTGAATTCGACGAACCTCTCCCTGCCTTGAACTAAAGTTCAAGTCTGTCCCTCTCCGTGTCGGCTACGGTGTACACACAAGTTGTATCTACAAGGGTTTCAAGCTTTCTAGACCCAATAAATTGTCATTACGAGCGGAGCGAAGTAATCGCATAATCCCGTAGTTTTTGCGATTGCTTGTCTGCGACACGCTCTTGCGTTCGTCGTTCCTCCTCTCTACGAGACGCACTCGCGTTCGCAATGACAAGCTTTCGGAGCGATCCAACAGCTTAGGGATAAACGACGAAACCAAGTGTGAGGTGTAATTTCAAGACTTGTGTGTACACCGTAGCCCTCTCCGTTTCGGAGAGGGAGGTTGCGAGGGAGAGGTTCATCGAACTCACGTTATATTAGGATGTTGGGTTACGCAAAGCCACCACCCAACCTACAATTTTTTTTGCAATATTTTAGCCTTGCCACGCCACTACTAGAGTGTTTTTCGACTTGTGTGTATACTGTAGCCTCTACACCCTACCCTCCACACCCTTCTTGTTGACTCAGTTTTTTGCAGAAGTCAGTATAAACCGATTTACAGTAATAATAATAACAATATATATTATAAGGATAAAAACTTCCCTAGATAATTTATGCTTTTAGATTTTACTTTATCAAGGTGAAGTTGACTTATATCCTATATCTAACAATAGTTTGATACTCTAAGCCAGAATAATTATGACAAATTTATTCATCCGCAATGGCAACAGTAAAAATACTATGTCATTCGTAATAATAAATACTATACTTTTTGGTGGAATCGCGCTGAGTGGGGTGATCGTGTATCGGATGATGGAAAAGAATCAAGCAGTCAAACCTCAGCCAGTGGTTGAAACTCCAGTGTTGCAAGCGGTGACGGCTTTGGGGCGTGTGGAACCAGAGGGAGAAGTTCTGCAAGTGTTTCCGCCTTCTTCAACAGAATCAGCCCGCATCCAACAGCTACGGGTGAAGCAAGGGGATTGGGTGAAGACGGGGCAAGTACTTGCAGTGTTAGATAATTATACTCGTCGTCTAGCGACTGTGAAAGCGGCGCAAGAAGAGGTGGGAGTAGCCCAAGCGCGATTAATGCAGGTACAAGCAGGGGTTAAACAAGGAGATTTACAGGCTCAACAAGCAGCGATCGCTCGTCTGGAAGCAGAATTGAAGAATGCTGAGGTAGAGGAGTCACGGTATCGCAGTTTGTACCGTGAAGGGGCGGTTTCAGCTTCCCAGTACGATAGCAAACGCTTGGGGATGGAAGCGGCACAACGACAGGTGAATCAAGCTCGTGCTTCTTTGAATAGTTTGGCAGAAGTGCGGCTAGTAGATGTCCAGTTGTCTCAAGCAGAGGTGAAACAGGCACAGGCAAAGGTGTTACAGGCTCAGGCGGAATTAGACTTGAGTGTGGTGCGATCGCCCCAAGCTGGACAAATCCTCAAGGTACAAACGTTTCCTGGTGAAATGGTGGGGACAAAAGGCATCGTCAGTTTAGGTAATACGATGCAAATGGTGGTAGTAGCAGAGGTTTATGAAACAGATATCCCCAAAATACATCTAGGTCAAACAGCAACTATTACCAGTCCCAGTCTCACTAAACCGCTCTTGGGAAAAGTATCCCAAATAGGTTTAGAAATTGGTAAACGCGATGTTTTAGATACGGATTCCGCAACAGATGTGGATGCTCATGTGATAGAAGTGAAAATTCGCCTGGATCGGGAAACTAGCCGGGTTGTAGCAGGAATGACGAATCTCAAAGTTGATGCATCAATAGGGCTTGAAGAATGATCAGACGTTTTTTAATTGAACTTCAAAAAATTCCGATCGCCTGGTTGCAATTGAGATATCAACGTAATCAAACTATTGCAGGAATTGTGGGAATTTTTTGCATTACATTTCTCATTTTTATGCAGCTTGGACTGAGAAATGCCTTTTTAGAAGGGGCGTTACAATTACCTTTGAATTTTAATGCAGATATTATTTTAGTTAGTTCTCTCTCTTCAACTGTACTGCAACCAGTAACTTTTTCCTCCAGACCTTTATATCAAGCACTAGCGTTAAAGAATGTTGAATCTGTCGCACCACTTTATATTACTTCAACCCAATGGTATGACAGAAATCAGTCTCTTTATCGCATTAGAGTAAACGTCATAGGCATTCCTTCTAATATCCAAACACTGAATCTCCCTGGAATTAAAGAGAATATTGAAAAACTAAACAAGGAAAAATTTGCTTTATTTGACCGGAATGCCAGAAATGAATTTAGTCCCATCATTACTGAATTCAACGAAAAAGGAGAATCATCAGCAGAGGTTTTAGCAGGAACTACTGGCTCATTGCGAAAGCTGAGAATTGTTGGACTTTTTGAACTCGGAGTTAATAATGCTTATGATGCTAGTTTTATCATCAATCCAATAACTTTTAGTCAATTATTTGGACGCAGCGTCACAAAAATAGATGCTGGCTTAATTAAATTAAAGGTAGATGCCAATATAGATAAAACTGTTGAGCAATTAAGAAGTTATCTGCCTGCAAATATTAAAGTTTTCTCAAAATCGGAATTAATTACAAGAGAAAAAATATTTCACGAGAACAATTCACCGATGGGCTTTATCTTTCGGTTTATTTTGATTGTTGCTGTAATTATCAGTATTTTTATACTATATCAAATACTTTATGTAAAGGTTACGCATAATCTTGCCAATTATGCAACTTTAAAGGCTCTGGGGCTTAGTCAAAAATCTCTAGTTTCTATAGTTTTTCAAGAGGCAATATTTTTAGTTATTGCCGGATATATTCCAGGTGGAATAATATCATGTCTGGCTTATGATTACCTAGTTAAAGTTACCAAGATATTTATCCAAATGACTATAGAATCAGCATTTTTTGTTTTAGGATTAGTCTGTATGATTTGCCTAATATCAGCAGGGCTGTCCTTATTAAAGGTTAGAGATGCAGATCCAGTTGATGTTTTTAAGTAAATTTAATTCATTAATTTTCTAGATTTATGAATCAGGTAATAACTATTAAAAAGCTGAATCATTATTATCAGGAACCTAAAAATAAAAGACAAATTTTATTTGGAATTGATCTAGATATTTACTCAAAAGAAGTTGTTATTTTAACTGGGGCATCTGGTTCTGGAAAAACAACGCTACTATCTCTAATTGGCTGTATGCGTTCTGTTCAAGAGGGTAGCCTCAAAGTCCTGAATCATGAACTGAATGGAGCCAACGAAATTCAGCGAATGCAAATCCGGCGAGGTATCGGCTATGTTTTTCAGCATTTTAACTTACTCGATTTTATGACTGTCCAGCAGAATGTGATGGTTTCGCTGGAACTACAGGAGAATTTCACGCCTCACCAAGCCAGAAGCCAAAGTACGGAAATCCTGAAAGCGGTAGGGTTAGGGCAGCATTTGAATGCTTATCCCAGGGATCTCTCTGGGGGGCAAAAACAACGGGTTGCGATCGCCCGCGCCCTTGTTCACCGCCCTCGATTACTTCTGGCTGACGAACCTACATCCGCTTTAGATCGGCAAACAGGACAAGAAGTTACCGAACTGATGACGACACTGGCGAAAGAACAAGGAAGTGCGGTTTTGATTGTTACTCACGACAGTCGGATCTTTGGGGCTAGCGATCGCATCGTGCGTATGGAAGATGGCAAACTTGATGTGGACTATGAGGGTCAGCTATCTGTTGCTTTACCAACCTTAACGGATAAGCAATTAATTCAGTTGATTCCCAGGTTAAAAATGTTGACCTTCCAGCCGGGTGAAATTGTTATCCGTCAGGGTGAAGTGGCTGATAAATTCTATATCTTGATTGAAGGAGAGGTAGAAGTCATTCAAGAGTTTTCAGGGTCGGAATCAAAACTATTAAAAACATTGGGGTCTAATAGCTATTTTGGTGAAATAGGATTACTGCACGAAACTACACGTAAAGCAACTGTACGTGCGGCAAATCACACCACGATCAAAGTTATTGCCATTGATCGTTCCGATTTCCATGAAATAGTCGTCAGTTCAAAAATGACTCATGCACTTTTGGACTACCAAGCAATAAAATTGTTCTATCAAGACGAGCTACAGGGGCATGATGAATTGAAGCTCTATGTTTCATCTAGAGAAAGCCATGACTAGCGACACATAGCTAAGAAGGCAAAAGTAAAAAGGCAAAAGTAAAAAGAAAGAATACTTATTTTGTAAGCATTCTGGCTATTTTAAATGGGTGGTTTATTTACGCCGTGTTGTACTATTCGCCCAATACGGTTCGGTTAAAGGGGAAAGGGGAATAAAAAACCTTTAACCCTTACCCTTTTCCCTTTTCCCCAAACCCTATTCTGACTTCAAAATGCTTATCCGAACCGTATTGGCTAGTCGCCCTTGATAGGTTTCATTCTAGCGATCGCTTGTAGTAACATTTTTGGCAGCCAAAAAAGATAACAATATACTTGTTTTGCCTGACTATAAAGCGAAAATAACTTTCCTTCACTCAATAAAGTATATGGTTGAACTGCCCTGAGAATTTCTGCAAATTTATCTTCCGTCGCAGTTTCAACTGAACCACTTACACAATAACCTTGTAAATGTGGAGGTAAGCGCCAGTTAATTTTAGGATCTGGCTGATGTATTACAGGCTCAACATTTCCCCGCCATGCAACTCCCATAATTTGCATAGTTTGATAGACCATTGTGTTCCATCCTTTATCTTTGATGTAGTCCAAGCCTTGGCCTACGTCGGGAGAAGCCAAATCATGAAATAAAATTAAAGCATCTGCTTCTGCAAATTGTTCGCAAATAATTGCATCATTGAGCGGAGCCGGTGCTTCGTGATTACCATCTATAAATATCAACGACCATTTCCGTTGATATTTATTTGCGATCTCTTCTACTTTTTGAGGGCTATGTCCTGCTATTAGATTTACAGATTCTCTTACACCTGCTAATTTTAGTGACTCTGTGACACTTTCGTTAAATAATTGTTGGGATAGCATCGGATCGATTACATCTAGCTCTACTCCTCCTAGAGCCAAATGACAAGCTGACCAACCCATCCAGCAACCTATTTCTAAAGCTTTTTTCCCCTGAAATTTTAAGGCTGTATTATATATAATATGAGCTTCATCTCTACTGACAAATCCTACATTCTGTTTTCGCTTATCCACATACCAGTTATGAGTAATATCCCGCCGTAAATAAAGCCAAAAAGAATCATATTTATTGCCTAAAGTTATATTGGGAAAATATGAATCTGGCTGGATAGTCGAAAATCCTGACGAAACATAATCTCCTTTTGGCAATAAGTTTACTTCCATCACTTTTACTGTTTTTTCACTCATAAGTTACTCTCTAAGTATTTGAAATTCTCAGTTTGGGGGTTAAATTTTAACCTCACTAATTTTGCAAAAAGCGCCATTTTCTCTACAGATAATTTTCGGATTACACCTCCATCGTTAACAATTCCAAATTCAAGCATTTTAGACATTTTCAGAGGATGTTGAAAAGTTTAGGGCGAATATAATGAGACTGTTGGTCAATTCACGGTGGGTTTGACCCCTCACCCCTAAAACATTGGTTTGGCGTTGTTTTCCCGCCCTGAAATAAATTTCGGGCTAATAGCTCAAGTCAGTTGAAACTGACCCAAATCAGACTAATGAGTTAGACCCCCTATTAATTCGCCAACAGTCTCATATAATTCGCTACTACACTGGCATTGTCCGCCTGCGTGGACTAACCAAAAACTAGGTCTTTTAAACCCACGGAGGTGGGTTTCGTCTGTATAGCCAAGCCAGTGTGGTCTTCTCCCAAAGGGAGAGGCTAGCGCCAAGGGGGTTTCCCGATGAGCAACTAGCGTGCGATTTCTAATCGCCAGGGCAGTACTAATTTAGGCTTTTCAAATAACCTCTCAGACGGGGATCTAAAATAGGTTTAACCACGTAGCCTGAAGTTATCGATTTGAGATTGACCTTTAAACAAGGATTCCCAGGCAAAACCTGAAAATATCAAATCCAGAAACTAAAAAGTTAATTTTTTTAACCATCTCGTCTTTTTTGGTAATACAAAATCAGTAATGGCGCAGCACAATAGTCAAGTATGGGGCTGTAGCTCCATTCCTGACATAGGACAATACTTTTAGGTATTAAGTGCTAAAATGCTTACTGTATATACATTTTCGCAACTTTTGCCTCCTGTTTTCAGATTTTGTGAGAAATCCGAAACAGGTGTCCGCACTATTCACTTAAAAAAGAATCGCACAATTTGAGGAAAAATAACCATGATTGAACTTTATTATTGGACAACCCCCAACGGTCATAAAATTACGATTTTCTTGGAAGAAGTCGGCTTACCCTATACCATAATTCCTGTGAATATTGGGGCTGGGGATCAATTTAAGCCAGAGTTTTTAAAAGTTTCTCCTAACAATCGGATTCCAGCGATCGTTGACCACGAACCAGCAGATGGAGGTGCGCCAATTTCGGTATTTGAGTCTGGGGCAATCTTGCTATATTTGGCAGAAAAAACTGGGAAATTAATTCCCCAAGATATACGTCATCGCACTCAAGTTTTAGAATGGCTGTTCTGGCAAATGGCAGGACTAGGACCAATGGCGGGACAAAATCATCACTTTAGCGGCTATGCTCCCGAAAAGATTGAATATGCCATTAACCGCTACGTGAATGAGACAGGACGCTTATATGCAGTACTGAATAAGCAATTAGCAGATCGAGAATTTGTAGCTGGCGATTATTCCATCGCCGATATTGCCGCCTATCCCTGGATTGTGCCCCATGAACGCCAAAGTCAAAATCTAGAGGATTTTCCTCACGTCAAGCGCTGGTTTGAGACAGTTAAAGCCCGTCCGGCAACAATTCGCGCCTACGAGAAAGCCGAAGCCTTGAAAACTCAAGCGCTCGATCCAGATAAATCACGAGATTTGTTATTCAACCAGTCGGCGAAAACTATTCAGCTTTGAGCATTCTGGGATGAGTAATATCTTATTAACCAGTAGGAGTAACAAGCAATTATGCCTAAATATGTACTTTGGGGGACTTACAGCGAAGATGTTCTCGAAAAACGCGTCCCCTACCGTCAAGCTCATTTAGACGGATTAGCAAAACAGAAAGAATCCGGTGTGCTGATTACTATCGGCCCTACCAAGGATGTCACAAAAGTTTTTGGGATTTACGAAGCCGAAGACGAAGCCACTGTGCGCGAGTTAATTGAAAATGATCCCTACTGGAAAAATGGCATCTGGACTGAATATTCTGTCAAAGAATGGATTCAGGCTTTTTAAATTAGTCATTAGTCATTGGACATGGGATGGGGTATTGGTTATTTCTCCCTCATCTCCCTCATCTCCCTCATCCCACTCCCCACATAAATATGAAAATTTGGCAGGTTGATTTTTATCGTCGTCCCTTACAGGATGCATCTGGACAAATTTTATGGGAGTTGTTGATTTGTGACGCAACTCGCAGCTTTAAGTACGAAGCTACCTGTCTCCAGTCAGCAGCAAATTCTAATTGGGTTGCTGCTCAACTTGAACTAGCAGCTGGGGAAAAATTGCCGGATGTGATTCAGGTGTTTCGTCCTCAGTCTCTCAGTTTAATTGAGGCGGCTGGACGGAATTTAGGTATTAATGTCGAACCTACCCGCTACACCTTGGCATTAAAGCAGTGGTTACAAGAAAAGCAATATCTTTCAATGCTGGATAAACCACCCCCAGCGCCATTACCCGAAAATCTCTGGGGTGAACAATGGCGTTTTGCGACTCTAGCTGCTAGTGATGTAGAAACGAGATTTAGCGATCGCCCCATCCCCATTTTGCACATCCCAGAACATCTCAAACCCATCAATTTGGGTTTAGCGTCAACATTACCCGTCCCTGGTGTCGTAATTTATGGTGGACGGCAATCAATGCGCCTAGCACGCTGGTTGCAGCAAGCCCGTTCTGTAGCATTAAACTATATCTCTGGCGCACCAGATGGCTTAATATTAGAAGCTGGTTTAGTCGATAGGTGGATTGTTGCCACATTTGAAGATCCAGAAGTTACAACAGCAGCCCAAGCATTTGAACAACGCAAAAAGCATTGCCGAGGATTGCATTTTTTGTTAGTGCAACCAGATGATTCTGGGATGACTTATAGCGGTTTTTGGTTATTGCAGACAGAAAATTGATATTAATTGCCAAAAATATTGTTCCGTTTCTTCTTGCCTATTTTTCGGTAAATAAAGCGAAGGTATTGTAAAGTTTGTAAATATTTATCATCAACTCAAACTTTATACGCTCAGATTATACATCTCAAACCTTGGCAAGACTTAACATCAAGCGGATATCTGTAATGCTACATAAATACAGATTGAGCGCTGATGGCAGCAGTTTGTTCTGAGCAAGGACGCCACGACCAAGCCGAGCCGCTTTATCTGCAAGCTTTAGCAGTATTTCAGCATCTACTGGAGACTTATCCAGAATATTAATTTAGGGGTTATTTGAAAAGTCCTGTTGTTGGTAGCAAAACGTTTTAGTTCCCCTAAATCCCCAATAAATTGCGGGACTTTAATTCCGTTCCCCCCTCTTTTTTAAGGAGGGTTAGGGAGGATCAAGAAGTGCCTAAAATCACAGCTAACTACTTTTCAAACAACCTCTTAGTCTGAAGTTACCGAAATGAAAGATAGAGAACATTTTTCTTCATACTCTTTTTTTGGCGAAGGTTATTGTATTGGCTTATAAACATTGGCTAAGTAGTTGCATCAAAGCCATCACGGCTTTCGGAGTACTGTACATAGATATTCCATTGAGAGAGTTGATACCAAAGGCACTTACTTTCTCCAGTTATGGACGACTGTTGGTAGCCAACCGAGAACTAGAGCGGAAAATCAGCGATGTCTACGATGAGCTTCGCTTACTCAAGCAGGCAGAAATTGCGATCGCACAAAGCGAGATTCGCTACCGTGCCATTGTAGAAGATCAGACTGAACTGATTGCCCGATATTTACCAGACGGCACACTCACGTTTTTCAATCAAGCTTTTGCGCTTTATTTTGGGCGATCGCCAGAGGAACTGATCGCCCGCCCCGATCAACCCATGATCTTGGAGGCAGATCGGCAGCGAGTTGCTGAATTTGTAGCTTTAATTAGTGCTGATAATCCTGTTGTCATCATTGAAAATCGCGTCCTTCAGGGAGATCGGGTGTGTTGGACTAAGTGGCATAACCGCATGATATTTGACGAGCAAGGATGCTTTCTGGAATTTCAATCGGTGGGATACGACATCACAGACTTCAAGGAAATCGAAGAAACACTTTTTCAAGAAAAAGAATTAGCCCAGGTGACATTGCAATCCATCGGAGATGCAGTTCTGACCACAGATACCTTTGGCAAAATTCAATACCTCAATCCGGTTGCAAAATCTCTGCTTGCATGTAGTGAAGCATCCGCAGAAGGGTTGCTGTTAGAAGAAGTCTTTGGAATTGTGCATGAAACAACACGGGAGAAAGTTCAGAACCCAGTTGAGCAAGCGTTACAGGAAAATCGAACTGTGAATTTAGCAAAACATACCGTCTTAATTAATCAGAATAATCAAGAAATTGCGATTCAAGATTCAGCTGCGCCCATTCACAATCGTGACGGACAAATTATTGGCGGGGTTATGGTGTTTCGTGACGTGACTCAGAACCGCGAGTTTTCACGTCAGCTATTCTGGCAGGCAAGCCATGATGCCTTAACCGGATTGGTAAATCGCCAGGAGTTTGAGCAGCGGATTGAACAAGCATTGCGTTTTACCAAATTAGACTACGAGGTTCATGCGTTGTGCTATTTGGATCTCGATCACTTCAAAATCGTAAATGATACCTGTGGTCATGTGGCTGGAGACAAATTATTGCGTCAAATTACTATCCTATTGCAGGATAAAATTCGGAAAACTGACACACTGGCACGGTTAGGGGGCGATGAATTTGGCCTATTGCTCAATCAGTGTACACTGGAGCAAGCTTTACTAGTTGCCAATGAGCTGCTTTCGTGTGTTCAAGAGTTCCGGTTTGTTTGGCAAGAGCAGGTATTCTCAATTGGAGCAAGTATCGGCTTAGTCAGTATCGACACGAATAGCGAGAGTGTTACAGAGATTATCAGCAGGGCTGACGCAGCTTGCTATACCGCAAAGAATCGGGGGCGCAATCGCGTGTACGTTGCTCAGACTGACGACCAGGAGCGAGTGCAACAACGCGGGGAGATGCAGTGGGCCAGCCGCATTTCTCAAGCCTTGGAAAGTGATTGGTTTTGTCTCTATATTCAACCTATTGCTGCTATCACCCCAGCAGCTCAAAACGGCGACTATTATGAAGTACTGCTGCGGCTCCGGGATGAAAAGGGAAATTTAGTGTTGCCGATGACATTTATTCCAGCAGCAGAACGCTACGACTTGATGTACCTGATCGATCGCTGGGTGATTCGGACTCTGTTCAAGAATTGGACAAGGGCTGTTGGCGATAAACAAATCATGTATGCGATTAACCTTTCTGGCTCTAGCATCAACGACGATCAGTTTATTCACTTTCTGTATCAGCAGTTTACCCTATACTCCATCTCACCTGAGTGCATTTGCTTTGAGATTACCGAAACTGTGGCGATCGCCAACTTGAACAAAGCCAAGCAGTTCATTGAGTCACTTCAACGGATGGGCTGTAGCTTCGCGTTAGACGATTTTGGGGTGGGGATGTCGTCGTTTGCCTATCTTAAGTCTCTGCCTGTGGATTACCTCAAAATTGACGGCAGCTTTATTCGTAACATTATCGATAATCCTGTGGATAATGCGATCGTGACAGCAATGACGCACATTAGTAGTGTGATGGGTATTAAGACGATTGCTGAGTTTGTAGAGAATGATGCGATTTTAGAGCGAATTAGGGCATTAGGAATTGATTATGCACAGGGATATGGCATTGCAATACCTTGCCCATTGGGGTCGATATAGCCTACGGTTCAGTTAAGCATTTCTTTGTTCTGTCGTAGCCTACGGCAAGTCGCTCTGCGTCTACGTTAAAAAAATTCACTTTGACAAAGAGTTTTAGCCTTAACTGAACCGTATTGCGATATAGCCAGTCCTTTCAACGCGTTCATTCCTACTAGATGTTTCTCTCCTCTATTAATCCTTGCGCTATCATCCTTGCGGTATTTTTTTCAACAAATATTATAGAATTTACTCAAGACCAAACTCTTTTCCTGACTACCAGTTAATAAAGATAATTCAAAGATTCAGGAAGTGTGAGCTTAGATTTTTCCATTCTTTCTTGAGTAGAGTATAAGGTTTTTATAATCACTTCTTGAGCCACAGCTTTAACTACATTAATACTCACAGAATTTCCTAGTTGATGGTAAGCCTTATCATCATTGGGATGAAGTATAAAGCTATCAGGAAAGCCTTGCAGTCTTGCAGCTTCTCGTGGAGTTAGTCGCCGCACTCTCTGATTGTGATAAACTCCCAATCTATTAGCATCACTAGCAACCAGCGTTACCGAAATCTTATTTGGATCTACAAATTTATAAACTTCAAATGAAAAGTTACCTGATACAGGTTTGTATTTATCATTAATAAGTTTTAAATATTTTTTTGTAACTAGTGAATTCAAAATCTCGCCTAAATTGGGATGTTCAAAAAAGCTAGATATTTGCTCTTGAGTTAATAATTTGCCATCTTGTTCTTGTCCAAATTGTTTATTCCGTCTCTTTAATATGAAACGGTTCATTAGTTGAATTTCCTCAGCACTACACTCGCCACGCAATCCTAAATCCCAGGAATGAATAGAGTTTCCACCCCGATAATCAATTAGCCTGATTCCATGTAAGCGATTTAAATCATGATTAAATATTCGTTTCAACGCATTGACAAAGCTTGGTGAACAATCATACTTTTCATTTGGATTACTTTCCAAAATATCAGCGACAGTCACAGATTTTTTTGGTGGATAAAACAAAGATAACTGCTGAGGATTATATGAATGGGAGTCTTTAGGGCCCACGTCAGAAATTAAGTCAAAAGTGGGAGAAGCATCTAAAATTCCTACCAAATAAATGCGGACACGATTTTGCGGTAAGCCAAAGTTGGCACTATTGAGTAAAAAAGCCTGAAAACTATAACCTCTTTTTTGAATTTCATGCTTGATTGTTGCTAATGTTCGCCCTTGATCGTGACTATAAAGACCTCGAACATTCTCAAAAATAAAAGCTTGTGGTTTATAGGTATCAAGTAATCTTGTTATTTCAAAAAATAGTGTGCCTCGTGTATCGACAAAGCCTTCTTTTTTGCCAGCATGAGAAAAAGATTGGCAAGGAAATCCAGCGAGTAAAAATTCATGTTCTGGTAGTTGATCAATTAATCGAATGTCACCTAAAGCTGTTTGAGCAAAGTTTTTTTCATAAACTAATTGAGCATCTGTATTAATTTCACTGCTTAAAATGCATTCACTTTCTATATTTAAAGAATGAGCCGCCTGTTCAAAGGCTAATCTAATTCCCCCTATTCCTGAAAATAAATCCACAAACCGAATTTTATGCATAGATATTAAGTTACTTTTATCCCAAACTTTAATATATTACTTAGGCTTACTTGTTTTTACAAAAAATATTCCTTTAAAAAATTACAAAGCACATCAAGCTCTTTAAGAGAAAATGCCACTGTACAATGACTATATGAACAAATTGTTCTCAGGGCATTTTCTCTTTGGAAGTTGCCAGCACCATCCAATACATAACCTATTTTATATCCAAGTGTTTCAATTTGCTCAAAGCGAGATTTAGCTTGTCCTGCTTTACGCTCGATCACACTATTTGTAGTGACCTGAAAGCTGACCTCTATTCCTACATACTTATCTTCCTTAGAAGCTACAATATCAAACGTTGTTGGACGATCGTTAGATTCGGTATGACTTATACCTGGTAAATGACCATTTGCCTTAATATTAACACTAGGAATATTAAGATTATCTTCTAAATATTTTTTAACTAAAGTTTGAGTAATTTGTCCTAAAGTATTTGATTGAGAGCCAGCAGTGATACGACTAACCCATATATATCTTTGTTTGATAAATTTTTGCAATTTATCTGGTAGACCGATATAGTTACCGATTTCACACTTTGCTAGTATCTCTGCTGTTTTTTCATCAATAGAACTACCACTAAACAAAACTACAGCTATTATGTCTTTGTGCAGTTCTGAAAGAGGTTGATTTTCTAGTAATTTTTTGCCACTGATGCCAAGTTTATTGTTATTGAGTTGACCCAATACAGGCAACACTCGAAAACTATAGTTATATTTTTGTGTATTCCATAAATAATCTAACTCTCCCAAAGGGAAGATTGAGTTAAATTGACTGTTTAATCGCTGAAGCATTTCACCGCCAAAATCAGCTAGCACGAGTAAATGTTTTAAAAAGAGATTTGCTGACATATTTGAAGAATTAACAATTTGAAATAATCCCTCTAAGCTAGACACATCAACGCTCAAAATGGCAATAAATTGGTCTTGAGTTTCAATGAGTTTTGGAATGATGCTAAGTTCAGCTTCTTGTCTCGATAATTCTGAAGGCCAAAACATAGAGGCTAACTTACGCAGTTCCTCAACAGTTCTCTGATAATCTGGATTCAGCATAGTAAGTATGTCATTTAATTGAGTAGCTGAGACAAAGCTGCTAGCACTTATTTCTATAAAACAACCAGTTAGCGATCGCTCACTTATCAGTACGATTTCTTAAGAAAATCAAGATTATTGCAGCGTATTAGAATACGCTATCACAGCCCCAGTGCAGCTACTCATTTATGTCAAATACAAGTAGTATTTAACACTCTGAATAATTAGAGTTTTGAGAAAATCAATAAGCAAAACAAGATTAAGGACGCATACTCCTACGGAGAAGCAAGCTACGCGCAGCGTCTCGTAAGAGTTGGACGCAAAGGAAGAGAAGCTTAACTGAACTCTATTGCCTTCTTACTTGAAAGTGCTGTTAGCGGATAGCTAAGGTTTAGCCCGTGCTGAGTAAAAATACTAATCCCCAGTCCCCAGTCCCAAGCTATTCTTTCATTCAAGGCTTTTGAAACTTGTTTCATCAGGACTGCCTACTTCAATCCCCGATCGCTTCTCCCCATTCCTTAATTACAGAAAATAGTGATGAGTAATCATCATCAGCAAATGACATTTTCACGGCTGTTTGCAAAATTTGCCGCACTCCTTTAATACTACTGAGATCCAAACTCTGAGATTTCGCTTCTGAGATAAACAATTCTGTATCTTTAAGCAAATGTTTTGTAGGGAAATTTGGATCGGCATAGTTGCCATCCAACATCCGTTGTAGCTTTTTATCAAAGGTAGGTGCGTAGAGTGGACTGTCGCGCAATATTTGCATAAACACATCTACATCCACACCTTGGCGCTGCACAAAAGCTAGACTCAGAGCAAAGCTAGTTGTTAGGGAAGCTATTAGTTGATTGAGTGCCAATTTGAGCGCCGCCGCAGATCCCACTGGGCCTATAAGTAAAGGTTCAGTCCCAAAATTTTGGAGTAATTTTAAGTGGCGTTGATATTGTTCTGGCTCGGCTCCTACCATAACACTCAACTTACCAGCTTTTGCTTCTGGGATACTCCCTAATACAGGTGCTTCTAAATACTCACCACCACCCGCAACAACTGCATTTCTAATTTCCTGGCTTTCTGTGGGAGTAATTGTTCCCATTTGAATGATTGTGCGTCCTTCTAAGGTTTGCCAAGCTGTATCTGAAAGCAACACATTATAAATGGCCGAGGCATTAGTGAGCATGAGAATTACGCACTCAGCAGCGCGAATAGCGTGGCGGGGATGTGTGACAATTTCAGCCCCAGCAGCTTGTAGTGGTGCTAATTTTTCTGGGGTGCGATTGTAGGCAACTAGCTGTATATCTGCGGCTAATAACCTTTGAGCCATTGGTAGTCCCATCAGTCCAGTTCCCAGAAATGCCACCTTCATTTTTTAAGTTCCTTTAATGACGTGTTAGCGAGTCAGACGCTCGACAGCACTAGCGTCACGAGCGTTACAGCCCATCGTGGACATCGCGTTTGTATTGTTTAATTCCAATTAATTGGGAAGTAGTTATTTGAGACTTAAGATACAATCCTAAATCCCAGTTTTCCTACTTCCCAGTCCCTAGTTTCTAACTCTGGCAATCAACCACCAGCGGCAAAAGTCACCATAATGATCACTGAAAGTAAAATACCGGGGGTAAGTAGTGTTGCTAGCATTAACAGGTCGTGGGTAGTCATAATTATTACTTTGGTAGTGTGTTTAACTTTACAGTAATCACTGTTATGCTAGTCTAAATAAGGCTGATACGGCATTCTTAAATAGAGTTTTAACTTTTCAAATTTACATTTACTCTGGCAAGGTCAATCCTTTTAGTGATTGAGAAGTTTCTGTCTTCTCCAAACCTTTGCTCTGAATTAGGACTCCAAAGCCGCCTAAGCCTGTGGGATCTATAAGTTGGTGTAGTGCGTCCCGCCGCTGTAGTAACTGTGAGAGAGGTTGCTTTTGATCGGAAAGGGCCGCAATGCGATCGCCTAACCCCAACGCCATTAAAAATAATCCCTGCTGGATAAAACCAATATTCTCTAAATTACACTTCTCGCCCCAGCGCTCTAAAGCCGTAAAGTCAATATGGGCAGTAATATCTTGCCTGCCAATATTAATATAGGGGTTGTCATGGAAACGATGATGATAATAACACTGTAGTGTTCCTTGCGATCGCCTGGGATTATAGTAACGACTGGCGGGGTAGCCATAATCAATTGTTAGCACATAGCCGCGCTGTAAGCGGTCTGCTACTATACTTAACCAGTTTAAAGCAGCTAAATTAATTTCACTACGGTAGCCATCTGGATAGGCACTTTGGGTTAAGTCGATTTCCAGTAAATCCAAATATTCAGCTATTTGGGGCGTTGAAGGTTCACCTGTGACTTCTACAAATGCAAAATTTGACCTCTCCCCCAGCCCCTCCCCTATGAGGGGAGGGGAGAAGGACTCACCCTTACCTAGTAGGGAAGGGGGTTGGGGGGTTAGGTTCTGTGGGGTTGTCACGTAAATTTCTCGGAGTTCGCCCGATTCTAGAATAAATTGATGCACTGGGAGCGCATCTACTAACTCGTTAGAAAAAAAGCAGCCTGCGATCGCATTGGATGGTATATCCTCTAAACTACACCAACGCACGGGTAAATCTTGCAAGCGTTGCTGCTGTTCTTCTCTTAGAGTTGGGGACTTTTCAACAATGATGTACTCTAGCGCGGTAAAAAAATCTGGGTAGTGCAGCTGATGATATTTCAGGATATGCAATGCCAGCAATCCTTGACCTGCTCCCATTTCTACCAGAGAAAAGGGTACAGGTTTTCCTAAAATCTCCCACATTTGCAAAAATTGTTCTGCTAATAACTCGCCAAAGTCAGCACAGAGGTTAGGAGAGGTAAAAAAATCACCACCCTGAAAGCCAATTTTGACAGCATCGCTAGAATAGTAGCCATGTTCAGGGTGGTATAGTGCCATATCCATAAATTCAGCAAAAGTAATTTGCTGCTGCGGACTGGTGGTAATGTGATGAGCGATCGCAGCACACAAGGCTGGATTTGAATCCATAAAATTTGAGGTTTGAGATTGGGGAGTAGAGAAAATCAATGAATTATGAATGATGCAAAACAAAATTCATAATTCATAATTTCTCTAGCGGTCTACAAACCCTATAATATCGACCACTGTGTTATGAGTGCTGGCATTTATTGACAGACAAAAATTGAGAAGTTTGCGGTTCCATGCGATTGCCCAGCAATATAATGCGACTACATCAAATCTTTATTTTGTCAATACTTCGTTCAAAGCAGAAATCGACGGTGCAAAGAAGTAGCCACCACCAGTAGGAATTACCCAGTCTTCAGGTGCAGTCAACTCCTTAGTTAGAGGTTTACCTTGGTCATCCTCAAGGTGGATAAAGAACTTGCGTGTGCGATCGCCATCGGGTTTGTTATTTTCACTTTGACCAATAATTGGATCGTGACCAAGAGTTAATTCCCCTTCAAACTCGTGACCGGTAGCAGCTTCCTTGCTGAACTTTGGATTGTTAGCCCAATTCTGGGTTACAAACTCAAACTGCTCTACAATTGAGGTCTGATAAGCCAAAAAGTGAAGACCACGGTCAACAAACTTCTGATCTTTTAGTGGATTGTTTGGCGTCGAAGCAGACACCGGGCCATAAGGAATGCCGCGACGGAGTAAGCGGTGTGTTTGAGTGGTAACTTCACTGCGGTCAATCTCTTCGGGCCCTGGGTCTCCACCTCCTGGTGTTTTGTCGTTGCGTGGATAAGTCTTGCGGGTATGGGCAATAAAGGGACAGCGCAGACCCGTTGCATCCTTGGAAGGTGGAACTACATCGTTTTTGAAGAAATTATCCTTCGGTGGATCATCACCGTTGAATTCAAAATCATTGTTAGCATTGTCATCATCACCCAATTGTGGGGCATCTTTTTCGGGCGTGCGGACAGTGGGAGCGCCACTAGGCCAACGACCAATCAGCTTTGCGCTCACCTTTCGTGGGTCAGTATTTAACTCGGCAGCCTTTTCGTGCAAAAAATGGTGGAACTTGTATACATCTTGACGCAATCGGCGGAATACAAGGTAAGAGCCATCATTCGCCCAGTGTAGTCCTGCTGATACAACCTGACCTTTGCTATCTTCCAAGGTTTTAGCATCATCGTTCTGACCTTCATAGCCAAAAACAAACTCTCCTGGCCAAAGAAGATCCTGTCCTGGTTTGCCCTGATTTTTATTCTCTGGGTTCTGCCGAGGAGTGAGAAGTTCTTTCGGATTATCAGCAACCCGGCCACGAATACCAGGTTGTGATATTCCATCCAGGTTGCCGAAATGCTCATGTCCAGACAGAGGTGGGGGTAAATTGGCTCCTTCTTCTAAGAAGGTAATTTTGGCTCCACTGCTCTTAGGCTTGCCTTCATCGTCTGTAAATACCACAATGCTTTCTAAGATCCGCGATACTTCTGCCAGCAAGTCTGCGCGATCGTCACTGGCAATGATGAAAACCACATCAGTTTTGCCATTATCCGGCCCACCCACAACCCAGCCAATAGGCTTACCATCTTTGTCCACCGGGTCGTTCAAATCAACAGCGCGTGCTGCTAACCCAGCTTTAAAGGATGTGTCTGTAAATGAGTCGGCATCATTGGTTAGTTTCTTCAGCCCCTCAAAGGAGAAAGCTATATTAACCCAGGTTGCTTTAACAGCACCTTCGCGGCCTCGTCGTTTTCTGGCGGACTTGAATAGGCGGTTGAAGGCGATCACTTCTGAGGCGGTGGCAATAAAGTCGATCTGTGACTCCAGCCAGTGCTTGAAGGCGTTTGGATTTTCAATTTCCAGGAACAAAAGGGCCTGGTAATCTTTATTGAACCCACCGAGAATGTTGCCTTGAATGTTATTGACATTAAGAATAGGCTCATTAGGCGCAGGGACGTAGAAGAATTCGTTTGTCTGTTGACCTTCTAACGGATCAGGAGCAGGTGCTTCACGAATAATTTGTTGTGTCATAATCAAAGTCCTGTTGATAGAAAAGCCTATTGGCTATTCCAGAATAAAAATATGGAATCAGGTATCCCTAATGGGAACCTGTGTTAACTTATCGGAGGTAGTTAAAAGATTTATGCAGCAATTCTATCCATATTTAATGGTTAGGAAGTTTGTGTTGTGTAAATAAATTATACAAATTATAGATAGTGTCACAAATTGTAGTAGAGCGTGAGTTACAGCAAGAGTTTTGGATGTCTGCCTCAATCCTGTGACACGCAAAATTAAAGAAGAAGAATTTTGATTATAGTAGCTAAGTTCAATAATACAGCGATTATTAATGTACCTAAGACACTGCTATGTAAAACTGACAAATCACGTTATATCAGGTACAAACAGATTGTTAGACTGGTCGCATCAATTTTCAATTTTTAATTCCACCTTGCGGTACTAGCCACTCACCAACGACACCAGCACGCCATTAGGATCGCGGACACGAGCGAGCGTTTGTCCCCAAGGCTGGGCTTTAGGAGCATCTAACGCTTTTGCACCAGCCCCGATCGCTCTCATGTAAGCACTGCCAACATCAGGAGTGATAAATGATATCTCGATTAATGTCGGTGGTTGTGTGGCATCGTTGGCATGGAAGCCGCCAGGAAATAACTTTTGGGCTTCGCTACTAGAAGAAAAAGCTAGTGTGGTGTTTCCGGTTTCGATTTCAGCCCAGGTAAACTGCCCCCTATCTTGGAGAGTGCGACGAACCAGACCAAATGCTTTTTCGTAAAACTCAACGGTTTTAACTACATCGTCTACCCAGATTACCGTGAAACCAAATTTCATAATGCTTTCTCCTGATTAGAAAAATCAAATTGAGTATTTTCAACCCACGGAGGTGAGTTTTGCCTGCGTAGACGCGGTTTCTAACCGCCCTTTTAACTTAATTACGAATTACGAATTATTTAACTTTCTAGTATGTAAGGGGCTGTTGCTAGAGTTTGTGCCCCTGTTTGCATCATTTCTATATCTGATGGCGACCAAGAATGAGAACCTTGACAATGATGTGCGGCTAGCAATCCCCATAATCCTCTGGGAATCAAAATTGGTACAACCAGATTAGCGCGAACCTGCATATTGCGGAGAAAATCTCGATGACAAGATTCGATTGGCTCTAATTCAATATCAGCGATCGCCTTTACCCGTCCTGCCAAGTATAAAGCAGCATACTCGTCGTTAAAACAACCATCAGGGCCAGTGGAACCAAGTATGGAAAATTCTTGAGAACTCAATGATTCAAAAGTTACTTGTCCTTGCCACTGCCCGTAAAAATAATACAACACCACGCGATCAACCTGAAGTGATTCTCTGAGCTGATTGGTTGTTTGCCGCACTAACTCATCGCGCTGAATTGTTTTAACAAGGCGATCGAGCAAAATTTGCAAACCCTGTTCACGGCGATCGCGGCTATGGTTAAATTCGGAGTGAGAATGAATTTGCACGGTTCTAAAATTATGACTAAGTAAATGCTGCCGGATTTATATAGTAATTTATTAGACCTTATTTAAATATATTTTTGTATTTATAGCAGCACTTCAATTTTAACGGAAGTTAATACTAGTTAACCTGTTCGCTGAATTTAAACTAAATTCTTAAGAAATTATAATGTTTAATCTAAACCAGAGATAATTTAGAATTATAAATTTAAAGTTAAGAATTCTATAAAATTACAAATAATATGCTCAGTTACTTCAAACTGTAATACAAGAAATCATTTTGTATTTCTAGCTACAGATATTTGTCACGCTGTTAGTAATCCTCATAAATCCTTTATCTTTCTTGCGCTTGAGAGATATTACTGAAAAGTTATCGATTTATCTAAGCGTCGGCTTTATTTATACAGCTATTATTTTGGTTCTTCAGTAGGTGTTATGCTGAAATTTTAATTAAACCCCAAAGTTTTCCTTTAAAATCAAGGCTTGCAGGCGATTATAAACTCAATTTCAGCACGAAGGCTCAAATGGTAATCATAATGCCTGTTATTATTGACCAATAAGGATTTGAAACTTATTTACAGGCATTTTTAGCATAACAGGTACGGAAGAGCCAAGAATATTTAAATCGCTCTGCATTATAGACTTGAGGTGCAAGGAATACATCTGCGATCGTTGGCTAGTCACCATAACAAAAACTGCCACACAATTTACTGTTAGCCAGAATATCTTCGAGTGCATTTAAGCCTTCTCCTAGCCAGTGGTGATACCAATTCATTTTATCCGCCTGATTTAAACCTATTGCTGAGGTCAAATATTTACGAACTCTCATGATGCTCAAGGGATGAATATCACAGCCGATTAAAAGCGCAATTTGTCGTGTATAAGCTCGTGCTAAAGTATCTAATGGTAAAAGTGCTGGTTGCGGATAACGTTCTTCCAGATACTCAATAATAGCTAATGATTGAGTGATAATAGCCTTACCATCAATGAGAGTTGGAACTAATTTTTGAGGGTTAATTTTGCGATACTCATCTACAAATTCAGCCTCGCCTTTTCGTAATTTTGAGACACTTCTATACAGATAAGAGATTTTTTTTACCTCTAGTGCAATCCTGACTCTGTATGAAGCTGTTGAACGATAATAGCTGTAAAGTTCTAACACGGTATTGATACTAAAAACAAATGTTTAATGACTTTGCCTTGTAGCCTTTTAAAACCTTATATCGAGTAATAAATCGTTCACTAAAAACATTTTTAAATTTAGTTGTATATACTTGCTTGGCTGTGATTATTCTTCACTGTAATTCGTAATTCAAAAAATACGAATTACGAATTACGAATTACTTACTTGCCTTGCCAAACAATTTCTTTAACTTTGATTTCTTTTGGAATCAATTTAATTTTGTAGAAGGTATCTGCAACCTCTTGTTGTTTAGTAATCACTTCATCAGTGAGCGGAAGGACATCATACTCACGCCGCTTTTCTGCTGTTTCCAACACAGGAGCATCTATACCCAAGGCTGGGGAAAGAAACTTAGCAACTTCAGTAGGATTATTTTTTGCCCAGTCACTAACTTTCTTGACTCCATCCAAAACTATTTTCAAAGCATCCGGCTTGGCATCAACAAAAGATTTTGCAGCCAAATAATAACCACGATTAGGGGCTAATCCCGTCGCGTCTACTAAAGTACGTGCGCCTGTTGCTGCTTCTGCTGCGGCCAAGTAAGGGTCCCAAATTGCCCAAGCATCAACGTTATTTCCCTCAAAAGCAGCACGAGCATCGGCTGGCGGCAGAGTTGCTGGCTTGATGTCACTGTACTGTATCCCTGCTTTTTCCAGCGCTTTCACTAATAGATAGTTAGCATTAGAACCTTTAGCAAAGGCAACTTTTTTGCCCTTGAGTTCAGCTACACTTTTAATAGGTGAATTCTTAGGTACTAAAATGGCTTCGGCCTTGGGACTCCAAGGATCGTAGGCAACATAAACCAAAGGAATACCCCCAGCTTGAGCAAATATAGGTGGTGATTCTCCGGTATAGCCAAAATCAATACTCCCTGCATTCAAGGCCTCTAGCATTGGGGGACCAGCCGGAAATTCCGACCAAGTTACAGAAGATCCTGAAGCCGCGAAAGCTTTCTCTAATTCCCCTCTTGCTTTCAGCGCATAGAGAACAGTTGAGGCTTTCTGATAGCCGATGCGAACTGTAATACCGCTAGCTGCTGGACTAGGGGTGGGGGTTTGGGTTGTCTGCGGTGTGCCAGAGTTAGCGTTGTCGCTTGCACTTGGAGAACAAGCAGAGAGAGCCAAAGTTAAGCCAAGTCCTACTGCAAACAGTATGGAAAAAGTGCGGATTCTTCGTTGTTGGAACCTCTGGAGGAAGGCAAAAGCCATACCTAACAGCTGGGTTGGAGAGAACTTAGTCAACATTATTACTCTGCTTTCAGGGGTCAAAAAATATTAGATTTCAGTAAACCTACGGCAATGCCCGATAAGTTTATTGATTTACCGTATTATATTGGACTTTGGACACAAAACATTGGCTAGCAGCTTATTTACGCAAAATCCTGAAAAAAACCTGCTCCTAACCATCTTTTACCCCCTTTTCAAGGGACAGAACTGTTTTATCCCCTAAAAGATGTAAAATTACAGGCGTTGAGGGGATAAAAACAATAAGTGAAAATCTGATTGAACAACTACGGCAAGTCAAAGATTTTCGAGTCAAAGATGGGCTTATTGATAGTGGCAATGACAGCAAATCAGAAAAATATGCATCGCTAAATTCGACATCAGGGAACTCCAAGAAATAAATTATCCAATATTGTGGAGTGGGCAACATGAGAGCCATATAAACTGAGCGGGCAAGATGTCATTGGTGTCAACTTAAGCTAAAACTCCTTTAAAACCTCGTTTCCAGCCGGAGGCTGGAAATGCTGCTCTTGGCGGCTCTGCCGCCAGTAAAGAGAGGCGGAGCCTCAACGACGGGCATTCCCAGTCGAAGACTGGGAACGAGGCAATCTAAAAGCTAGTTCTAGACTTGCTTTCACGTTAAGTTGACACCAATGGCAAGATGCCCACCCCACAAGAGTTAATTGGATATTTTTTATTTAGAAGTCCCTAATACAACAAAATCAAGGGTTTTTAACCTGCTGAGGCAGGTTAAATCTCGTTTATCCACGATTTCAAATTGCCGAGGCGAGTAATAAATTAGACTTTTCAAACAATCTCCAAAGTCATAATTCAAAGATAAATCATGAACAACAGAATTGAGAAAGGTGACATAGTACTGATAAGTAAAAGTGGAAAATATCACAATCAAATTGGTGAAGTGATTGGGGTAGATTACAATATTTTCTTCGTCAAAATAATGATGGTAAAGTTAGATAATCAAGAAGAAACCTTTGAGGAAAAAGATTTACAATTACAAACGAAAAAGCCAAGCCTACAAGAAGTCATTGCATCATTAGACAAAATTCTAGAACAAGTTGATCGGATTCCTCACTTACCGACAAAAGAGAAAGTAGAGTTACCCAACCGTCTGAAGTATCTTAAATTAGATATTCCTAAACTAGATAAGCAGTTGATTGAAAAAAACTTTGACAGTATAGATAAAATACTCACAGCAACAAGAGAAGCAGACTCTTCAGCAAGCTTTTGGCAGGAAATAGATTCTAATTTGGAGAAGATAACTTGGTGGATTAGAACAAGTCTGTAAACCAAGAAGTAAGTCGGCAAGAATAAATCAAACTATAGCAATCTGAAAAATTAAATACACTTGATATCCTGAAGCATAGCTAAATGCTTATTAACAGATGTAAGGGTATTGGCAGCAATCATCCCACTGGCGGCTACTGCTGGTAAACCAATACCGGGAAATGTCGAGTCTCCACAGCATATCAATCCTGCTAGAGGTGTGCCAGAGCCAGGAAACATACCAGATCCAGCCGGAATTGCTGGGCCGTAGGAACCTTGATGACGACGCAGAAAACGTTCGTGAGTTAGAGGTGTACCAATAAGTGTGACTTCGCAACGAGAGCGAATATCTGGAATGATTCGCTGTAGCGCTTGCCACATTACTTCTGCACGCGATCGCTTTTGTTCGGCATATTCTTGCTTCCTTCTATCCATTCCCTGCCAGATAGCATACGGTTCATTACCAGGAGTATACACATGAATCACGTGTTTACCTGGTGGTGCTAGGGATGGATCGAGAATTGAAGGGATTGATATGACTACAACATTCTGAGGTGCGCTTACGCCCAATTCCCAGTTATTAACGACGATGTAATGACACCGCAAATTTGACTGTAATCCTTGAGCATCAATCCCTAAATGTAGATGCATAAAGCTATCACACTCAGGCGTTGCCTGTCGTTTTCTGCGGTACTGTTTGGGTATTGCCTTTTCTGGTAGTAGCTTCAGTGTGTCCCAAACCGAAGCATTAGAAATCACTGCTCTACTTGCCCGAATTTCTTGGCGATCGCGCAGACGCACACCCACGGCGCGATCGCCTTCTACTAGCACTTCCTCCACATGAGCGCCCAATATCAGCTTTCCTCCGTGACGCTCTAGCCCTTCTACAAGGGTGTCAACTAAAGCACCACTACCACCAATGGGATATTCCAGTACTGCATCTGGTCGATACCAATCCGCAAACATAAATGCTACCTCTGCGGCACTAGTACCATCTGCGGGCAGTCCAGAAAGCAGAAAACACAGCAAATTCAGCCAGTTTCGAGTAAATGGGTCTTTAACAACATCATTCATAATCCGGCTGAAGGGGCCTGTCAACTTGATGATATCTGTTAGATGTTTTACCAAAGATGGGGCAAAGGGGGCTACAGTTCTAACTGCACCAAGATCAAAGCGTAATGCTGCTGGTGGTATAGAAATTGCTGCACTAGCAAATGGTTCCATAACGCGCTGGAGTTTCTGCCATTCAGTTACAGCATTATGACCACGGAATTTCATCAGTACTTCACAAAATTGTTCGGCACCAACTGACGTGTCAAAATCACCTTCTGGTAGACAACAGCCCCAAGTATCGTAAGTTACGCATGGTAACTCAGAACCAATGGCATCTAGCACTTGTCGCAAAGGGTTGGCAGAGGGGCTGTAAGAAAGTCCAGAGTAGAGGGAAGGACCAGAGTCAAATTTGAAACCGTTGCGCTCAAAACTGTGGGCGGCACCACCAGGAATAGAGTGGCTTTCGCAGACTATTACATTAAAGCCATACCGTGCTAAAAGAGCAGCACAACTTAAACCGCCAATACCACTACCAATGACAATTATATCTGTGTTCTGCATCTCTCTATTCTATGTTTAATCAAGGCAATTTAAAGCTCGTTTGCGTTGTCAGGAAATGCTATAACTCACTACGAGCTTTGGTTTAAAGCCTTTCATACTTACCGAGACTCAGAAGGTTGTTGCAGGCGTAATAGGGTGTTGTAAACTTGCCTCTTTAAAATATTATTATTTTGGAGTTCTATAGTAATTTTGTTGAACTGTTCAAATCTTAAACCATTATCTTCGACAATTTTTTGAGCGTGATTACAGTAATTTACTGCGATATCTTGAGCCTTCTTTGGAAGACCATTGATGCTGTTAGGATCGTTACAAACAATTTTAGGAATTTCTCCATTGCCAATAAGTTTTTTAATTTCTCCAAAGGCATTTTGACGCGCTGGTTCCATTGCTAGCACGGCTTGAGCGTAGCTGTTAATTTCAGTATTGTTAACGATTGGCGCTGGAGTTTGACCATAAGCTTTTGAACTGAATGAAAAAGCATTGGAAATCATACCCACAGTAGCGATCGCACCGAAAAGGAATGATTGCGTAAGGATTCGCTTTCGGCTAGTTAGAGAAAATAAATCGGAAATTTTCTTCATATAGTTTGTGATCCAGAACTACATCAGGGATATTATAAGGACTTTGAATTATTTTCGGAGTTGGAAGTTCCGGCAACTGTTCAATACATCAAGTTTTTATATTTGATTGTCAATTTCCTCGGCATACTTGACAAAGTTCGATTATTTTAGTCTGGAGTGTTGATGTTTCTGATGCTCCTTGCTTGAGGCTCACTTCTAATTCTAGTAGTAGGGGCAAGCAAGAGATTAACTGTTGCACAGAAAGCAATCTGATTTCTTGCTGTAAGAAATAGAGCCGTTTGGGATTACCGATATCAGCAGCCTGAGCGATCGCTTGTTGATTGCGCTCACCACTTTCGATCATAATCTTCACCCATAGCCAGGTGCGAAATTGTCCAATCAGTGTGGCAACTATCCGTAATCCCGGCTCGGAAGCATTGCTCAAGTCTGCTAAGGTTGTCAAAGCTTTAGCCGTATCTCCTGTTCTGATTGCTGCTGCTAATTGTAAGCTATTTTGAGTAGTATTTCTTACTAACTTTGTAATGGTATCTGTATCTAAAGGCTGATTACTACCTTGGGCATATAGCCGCAATTTCTCTAATTCATTGTAAAGAAGCCGTGTATCATTCCCTACGGATTCTGCCAACAGTTGGGCAGTATTGGCAGTTAGTTTTACACCCACAGTCTGGGCTGCTTGAGTAACAGATTGCACCAGTAATTCTGTTTTCCAAGGGGGAATCAGAGGAAATTCTCGAAATTCGGTCGCAAACTGTTTTAATAATTTCGTCGATTTGAGGCGTTCATCTGGCTTGTTGCGGCTGGTGAGCAATAAAAATGAGTTTTCGGGAATCACAGGTAGCGATCGCCCCAATTCTGCCAACACGTTCTCTGGACAGTGCTGACACAAGGTTGTATTTATCAGCCATACCAAGCGCCCACCAGCCCCAAAAGTAGGCGTCATGACCTGATTTAACCCCTGGATAGCAGCATCAGCTTGATCGGGGGAGAATGCAGTGTAATTAAAGCTTGTCCATTGGGGATCGAGGACGCGATCGCGCAGCATAGCGATCGCCTTTTCCATCGCAAAATCATCTTCACCCCAGTAAACATACATTGGCATAGATCAACCTCTTAGTAGATGGGCATTGGGCATTGAAAAGAGGCAGAGGGGCGGGGTGCAGGGTGCGGAGGGGAAAATTACTCTGTCCCCAGTCCCCACTCCCCAGTCCCCAAAACTAAATACTTTTGAAATCATTCTGTTAATTAAGGTAATTTTCCCTAAAATCTATCAAGTGAGAGCGTGAGGCTATGAAGATTGGACGACAACTATCAAACTTACTTAAATCGGTTAGCACGACTGACGCTGCCAGAAGCCTACAAATCCCAAGCCCAGCATATTCAGGAATCTTCTAAATTTCAGCCACATTCTGGGCTGAGACAAGCAGCGTCCTTTCCTGGCTATACCCTAATTACCCCGCCAGCAGAAGAAGAATCACAAAACTCTGCTTTCTATGCCAAATTACAGACTTACCAACAGGAACTTTTACAGTTGCCTGTAAACCGTAATTTGATTGTACCTGTACCTTCTGCTAGCTTCCATCTGACTTTAGCGGATTTAATTTGGGATCATGCTTATCTTGACGCCTACGAAAAAAATCCCAAATTTGACGAGGAGTTACATTCTTGTTTGGCTGAAATTTTTCAGCAATATCAACAATTGATGACAAATAGGAGTCATCCAATTCAATGGCAAATGCTCGGACTGATACTGATGCCAAGAGCGATAGCCGTTTGTTTAGTACCTCAAGATGAACGCTGCTACGAGGAAATTATTAAATTTCGTCGAACAATTTATCAAAATCCCAAGTTAATTGCTTTGGGTATTGAGCAGCATTATCATTTTACAGCCCATGTTACATTAGCCTATTTTGGGGAGGTTTCATCTGACTTAGACCGTGTAAGCTTCAGCACAATGCTTTCTGAATTGAATGAACAATGGCTGTTTAATTTGCCAGAATTTTCGATCAATCGCGTCGAATTGCGAAAGTTTGATAACATGACACGCTATTATCGTGAACCAGATTGGCCGATTTTAGATTTTTAAGTAATTAGTTAGTAGTTAGTAGAAACTACTAACTACTAACTACTGATTATTAGTTATCTCTGCCTGAATTTGACAAAGCTCAAGCGCAACAATTTCACTTAATTGATGTCAGTAATGACAAACGTATTGAAAAAGGACACCATTCTTCGTTTCACAAATAGGAAATAAGCTGTGTTACCAAAAAAGCCCACCGCTACCAATCAAACTCAACGCTGGACATTTGCCCAACTTTTTGGACTAGTAAAACGTAATCCCTTGATGATTTCGCAATGGCTAATCCTCTGGGTAGCTGTGGGCACTGCTGGTGGTTTATTTGCTGCGTTGTACTGGAATGTTTTAGAACTTTTAACTCACCAGCTGCAACGATTTGAAGGTTTTAGCCTCCTGATCGTGATGCCACTAGCCGATTTAGTTATCGGGCTGGTGATTCATTTCTTGGGAAATCCCGGTGAAATTGCTGTGATTGTTGATAATATCCATTTTCGCGGCGGACGCTTAGATTCTCGCAAAAATCCCTCAATGATTCTTGCTTCTCTAATCAGCATATCGGCAGGCGGTAGTGCGGGGCCAGAAGCACCACTAGTACAAGTAACAGGTTCTTTTGGTACTTGGGTTGCCGATCGCTTAAAACTCCAGGGTGAAGACCTCAGAACTATTAGTTTAGCAGCGATGGCGGCTGGCTTCACCGCTTTATTTGGCGCACCTCTTGGGGGTGCAATGTTCGCCCTGGAGATTTTACACCATGAGCATATTGTGGAATATTATGAAGCCTTGATGCCAGCCATTGTTTCAAGTTGCGCTAGTTATCTGGTATTTGCAGCAATTACACATTTGGGAATTGCACCCACTTGGCATTTTCCCCAATACCACTTAGAAAAGATCAATGATTTTGCGTAGGCGTAGCCCGTCGTAGACATCGCTATTATATTCGGAATCATTGGGGCGGTGGTGGGATGGATTTTTATGGGCATTTTTCGCGGCTGCGATCGCTTGTTTGCTCGAATTCCCGGCCCCATTTATGTACGTACAACATTAGCAGGATTTGCGCTTGGCACTTTAGCAGTTTTATTACCCCTAACCCGTTATTTTGGACATGAAGAATTAGAGTCAGTCCTCACTACTAACTTTGGTGCTGTTTTTCTCTTAACTCTTGCTCTTGGTAAAATGGCTGCCATTAGCTTAACGATAACTGGTGGGTGGCGCGGTGGATTCATCATCCCCCTGTTTTTCACTGGTGCTTGTATTGGTAAAGCAGTAGTAATCTTAATTCCGGGGCTTAATCCCGCTCTTGCCATGATTTGTACAATGGCGGCTCTGAATGCAGCTGTAACACGTACACCTATAAGTACGACTTTGCTATTGTCAAAGCTGACTAACTTAAGTCCTTTTACACCAATTCTTTTTGCCAGTTTAATTGGATTTTTTCTTGCGCCCAAAATTCCCCTGATTTCATCTCAACTGAAGTCCCAGAGAGAAGTTACTGAATTATAGCTAGGGTACTGTGTTCATTACGGGCAATTATTTTTTATTTAGCCATCTCTAACCTAAAATTCTGGTTTTTGATAACCAAGATAAATTGCTTCTAAAAAAACATCAGGTGTCACAGTTTCCGGCAATTTTTCTAAATTAATAATAGCTACAACTTGCTCGGCTAACTTTAAAGATAATGAGGCTCTTGCTTTGAATGACATTGCATCACGTCGCTGCAAATACTCACGAATAACCGCAAAATCATCTGGCATCAATGGAGATAAATCGGCAATCTCTACTAACTGTTTATGGAGTGTTTTTGCCTGTTCTGAAATTGTCAATGTTGCAGATGCAGTGGGTGTTTGGGCTTGAATTACAATTGTGCCAGCAGCCAAATCACCTAAGCGCTTTTCGCGGCTACCCAACATAATTAAAAAAGCGCCAATAAATAAAGTTTCATCAAAGGGTCGCAGTAAGGCGCGTAGTGTTGCTTGTTGTAGCCCGATGAGTCTACCATCATCTCGAACTACGCGAATTTTAGCAAACCGTTTACCAGGAGTTTGACCAAACCATAAGGTTTCAAAAAATACAAAATAGCCGATGTAAATTGCAAATGCAATCAGGAAGAAAATTGCTATTAACCAAACTCCTAAATTCTGAGCATTCGTAATTAAGCCTTCAAAAAAATTGAAGAGTTGCGTTGAAAAGATAGTCCAGGTAAGGAGAAATACAAGCAAGGTTACAATCAAGATTGCATAGTCAATCAGGAGTGCCAAAGCTCGATTACCGATTCCCGCTAAAGTAAATTCCAACTCTACACTTTCTGGAGTCTGGAATGTGATGCGATTAAAAAAGCGCATATTTTAACTAATTCAAAATTAATAGAGTTGGATTAAGGTATTGAGTTAACGAAAATCTTGGGAGGGAGGTTCTCTTAATTGCAACCCTAGACCTTCACGCCGACTACGCAAGTCCAAGTATAAAACAGCTTTTAGTGATTGCCAGAATGGCATGATTAAAACTCCACCGATCAAGCTTCCAATCACAGAAATAAGATAGACAATCGAGTAAATAGCAGTACCAGGCTCAAGCCTGATTAGAAATAAGCTAGGTATATAGTTTAATACAAACACCAACGGCAATGTCACGATAAAAGCAACTAAAACAACGCCCTGAATGCGAAATACTGAGGCTTTAGTTAACTCCCAACTTCTGGCAACACTTTCGCCACCATTGATATTTTCCTCAACTGCTAAAGGCACTTCAGCTACTATCCAACGAGAGTAAAACCAGGTTAGTCCTAACAATATAATGCCTACCGTTACAATTATTGCCAATGTAGTTATGACTATAACGCTTGAACTACCTAATATTCCTCCTAATACTACCCCGATCAAGCCAGCTACTACACCGCCTACGATCGCTAATCCCAAATAAATTAGAGCCAAAGATATACCGACTTGGAAAGCAACTCTTAAAAATGACCAAAGACGTGGATTAATATGGCTACTGGCAGTTTGGACACCTTCAGGTTGGTAAATCAATTCTCCAAAAGCCAAGCGTGAAATTAGTCCAGAAATGGCTGCATATTTTGCCCAACCATATACAGGAACTAAAACCCACAAGTGAGCGATCGCAGCCAGGTTAAGATAAGTCTTCAGATGAGAACGATACAACCGTACAGCAGCACTAACAACGTTACCGATACTCAGTGGTTGTATTTGACCGGAAGATCCAAAGTTTTCAGACATAATGATAAATTTCCCTTGAAACTACTGAGATGAATTTGAGGCTATCTTAAGCTAAGTTAAATTCAGTGTTCCCAAAATTCATGAATATTCAACGTTGGATTGCACGACGAGAACCAAATTGGCAGCGTTTGGATGCCCTACTAAAGCAGATAGAAAAAAAAGGGTTAAAATCCTTACGAGCAGCAGAGATTAGAGAGTTAGCGAGTTTATATCGTTCAGTCGCGGCAGATTTGGCACGTGCCCGCACTCAGCAAATCGGCAATACTTTGATCCAAAGTTTACAATCTTTAACAACTCGTGCCTATACGCAGATTTACCAAGGTTCCCGGCGACAGGAATGGCAGGCAATCCTAGAATTTTACCGTTGGGGATTACCATCTGTAGTCCAGAAAGCTTTTGTATACATTGCTGCGGCAACGGCGCTATTTTTACTAGGCGCACTAGTGGCTTGGTGGTATTCCTGGCAAAACCCCAGCTTTATGCCTTTGATTGTACCTGAAAGCTTGATTACCAAGGTGCGAGATGAGCATAAATTATGGATGGGTTCAATTGTCGGTGTTGAACCTCTGGCATCCAGCGGAATTATGATCAATAATCTATCGGTGTCTTTTGGGGCTGTCGCTGGTGGCATGACAGCTGGAGCGTACACAGCCTATTTGATGATATTTAATGGCTTATTAATTGGTGCTGTTGGTACTTTAGTTGGTCAAAATAATCTAGCTTATCCTTTTTGGGCTTTTGTATTTCCGCATGGTTCCTTGGAATTACCCGCGATCTTTTTTGCTGGAGGTGCGGGATTTTTATTAGCAAGAGCAATTTTATTTCCTGGTAAATATCGCCGTGGGGATGCACTGAAATTCTACGGTTCTCAAGCGGTGCAGCTAGTCTTTGGGATTGTACCAATGTTGATTCTTGCTGGTGCGATCGAAGGCTTTTTCTCCCCTAATCCCAGCATACCTGAGCCGATTAAATATCTGACAGGAATAGGATTATTTATACTTTTAGTAATGTATTGTAACCGCAAGCAAACAGGAAATAATTTATAGGATTACTATTTGATTTTTGAACAAAATGCAAAAAAAATGTAGGTTGGGTGAAGGCTTTGCGTAACCCAACATCCTGATATCTGTTGGGTTGCGCTCTGCTCCACCCAACCTACGTCTCATGCACTGAAAAAAATATGAAAAAATATTTTTTATTTAAATTAAACTTAAATTTTCCATTAGTATATTTTTACTAAATTAATCTATTTAATCAAATAAGCTGTTCCATATTTAAATTGCATAAGCTGGGCGCTCATGTTGCCCACCCCACAAGAGTTATGTCTAATTCGATTATGCAAGTTAGATGTTTTTAGCTTATCAATAAGTAGAAACATTTAAAAGTAAGATTTAAACACATCTTAATTTTTTGTTTATCAATTTTTAAAGAAGCTTTAACCATAAAAAATGTAGCCTATTTAAGGCTGGAATTACAGCAGGAAAAGATTCCTTTAATTAGAGGTAATATGATTTTTTCGACCGCTATCTTGAATCGTGTCATTGCTACTTCAGTGGTGACAACTTCTATTGCAGTGAGTCCATTTTTTAGTGCGATCGCACAAGCTGAAACCTTGAACGGTGCAGGAGCAACTTTTCCGGCTCCCCTTTACGAACGTTATGCTCGTGAAGTCAAGAAGAAATATCCAGACTTGAAAATTAACTACCAAGCCATTGGTAGTGGCGGCGGTATTCGTCAAGTCATCGCTGGAACCGTTGACTTTGGTGCGAGTGATGCTGCAATGAAAGATGATGAAATCGGTCAAGTCAAGAATGGTGCAATCTTAGTACCTACAGCAGGCGGTGCTGTTTCTGTTGTTTACAATCTTCCAGGCGTTAATAATCTCAAATTATCCCGCGCTACACTACCAGCAATTTATTCAGGTCAAATTACCAAATGGAATGACGCAAAAATTAAAGCTGATAATCCGGGTGTGAATCTACCAGATCAAACAATTAAATTTGCTGTTCGCGCTGATGGTAGCGGTACAACTTTCATTTTCACTAACCACTTGAGTGCAACCAGTGGTTATTTTAAAGGCAGAGTTGGAGCTAACACTGCTCCAAAATGGAATCTACCAAACGTTCTCAAAGGTAAAGGTAATCCAGGTGTAGCTGCTATAGTAGCTCGCACTCCTGGTTCTATTGGTTATGTAGAATATAGCTACGCTGTCCAAAATAATCTGAAATCAGCACTGATACAAAATAAAAAAGGAGAATTTGTTGCTCCTTCTTTAGAATCTGCAAATGCGGCTTTATCAACTGTGAATTTTCCAGATAATTACCGCGTTTTTGTAGGAGATCCAGGACAAGGTTATCCCATCGTAGGACTCACCTGGATTATTGTTTACAAACAGTATGCTAATGCTTCTAAAGCTGATGCTATTAAAAAATGGATTAATTGGGTATTGAAAGATGGTCAACAATATAATGATGACCTCAATTACACCAAAATTCCATCTGATGTGGTAAATCGGGTACTTCAGACAGTGAATAGTACTGTCAAGCCTTAATTTGTAATCTTACTACTTTACTCTCCTATTAGAGTGAGTTGACAACTCACTCTAATAGTAAGAAAAAATCTATTTTATTGATTTATGGCAAATTCATCAGAACCAGCCGACAGAAATTCATCAGATGATTCAAATCTAGATGATGAAAGTTTTAATCTAACAGCTATCGGCGGCACAAATTTCTGGTTTGACCAAAGTTTTACACGGCTAGTATACTTTTTTGCTGTGATTACCGTTGCAGTGCTATTTTTGATGAGTTGGGTAATTTTACACGAAGCTCTACCAGCTATTAAGCAGTTTGGATTAGGGTTTTTGTGGGGGCAAGATTGGGATACAGGTAATAAGAATTTTGGTGCATTACCCTATATTTATGGAACTTTGGTAAGTAGTGCGATCGCTATTTTATTCGCTGTCCCAATTGGAATAGCAGTAGCCTTAGTCACGAGTGAAAATTTCTTACCTTCATCGCTCCGAACCACCCTAGCGTTTGTTGTTGAATTAATTGCAGCAATTCCTAGTGTAATTATTGGTTTGTGGGCAATTTTTGTTTTTATTCCAGTTATCGAACCTCTCCAAAAATGGCTAGCCAATACTTTGAAATGGATACCACTATTTAACACAGAAGATCCTTCGGGGACTAATATGTTGACTGCTGGAATTATTCTAGCCATCATGATTTTGCCCACAATGGCAGCAATTACTCGTGATGTCTTAATGGCTATACCTAAAGAATTACGTAGCGCATCTATGGCTTTGGGTGGCACTCGTTGGGAAACAGTTTTTCGAGTCTTGCTACCAGCTGGATTTTCTGGAATGGTGAGTGCAGCCATGCTTGCCTTAGGACGTGCTTTGGGTGAAACAATGGCTGTCACTATGGTGATTGGTAACTCTGCTCAAATCAGTGCTTCTCTACTCAATCCAGCTTATACAATTCCCTCTGTATTAGCTAATGAATTTGCCGAAGCTGAACCAGGACTGCATATAGGCGCTTTAAGCTATTTGGCATTGATTTTGTTTGGGTTGACTCTAGCTGTAAATATTGGTGCTGTACTTTTAGTGAAGTGGGTTGGTAGGAAAAATAGCTAATACTAGTTATGTTTAATATTTCCACAAATATCAATGTAAACCTCGTCTAACTTGAGAACTGTAGTTTTTTACCAAAATTTTGCGATTGCTTCCTACGTCGCAATGACACAACAGAATAATTCAAAACTCCAGGTTTCAACATGGACGAGGTTTAGAAAGACATTTATCAATCAAAAATTGAAAAAACATGAGTGGTTATATCCAGTCAGAAACAGATGAATCTTTAGCGAAAGAATTATGCAGCCCTCTGCCAACAGAACGAGTCATATTTACTTATGTAATGAATGCGATCGCATTTGGTTTGACAGGTCTAGCACTCATTCCTTTATTATCAATTTTGTGGGAAATTCTCATCAGAGGAATATCTGGACTCAAGTCAGAGATGTTTGTCAAAGCAGTGATTGACAATGGCTTTGGTAATGCCATTCTAGGAACCATAATTATGGTAGTAATTGGTGCTATTTTAAGCATTCCCACAGGAATCATGACAGGAATTTTCTTGGCGGAATTTGGTCAAGGCAATCCTATCGCTGGATTTGTTCGTTTTATCACTAATATTCTGACAGGTGTGCCTTCAATCGTTGTCGGCGTATTCGCTTATGGTGTAATAGTTTTAGTAACTAAAGGATTTAGTGCGATCGCAGGTGGTTTTGCTTTAGCGGTAATTATGCTACCTGTAATTATACTGACAACAGAAGAATCCCTAAAACTTATTCCCACATCTCAACGCCTCGCCTCCGCTGCTTTGGGCGGCACTCGCTTCCAAACTACTTTTCGCATCATTGTAACTGCTGCAATCCCCGGAATTACCACAGGTATTCTATTGGCTGTAGCTCGTGCGGCTGGGGAAACAGCACCCTTAATTTTTACGGCTTTATTTAGTCTAGATTGGTCAGAAGGATTGTTAAGTCCAACCGCTTCCTTACCAGTATTGATTTTTAACCTCTACAACGACCCAGACCCGCAAAAAGGTCAATTAGTATGGACTACTTCTATAGTTCTACTCAGCTTAATTTTATGTGTAAGTGTTCTTTCTCGTTTAGTTATTAGGCAGAGAAGACTAAATTGAAGAAGAATTCAGAAGTCAGAATGGGCTAAACGCCCCGCTACCGCTAACAGGAGTCAGAATCAAGATGCAACTTGAAAATACTCGCTACCGCTTCGTACAAAATTCATTCTGAATTCTGACTCCTGACTACTGAATTCTGTTCGATAAAATAAATTTTTGTTTTTGTTTCGCACCTTGGGAAAGCATGAGTAACCTAATTCCAGCCATCAAAGTTAAAAATATCAGCTTTTACTATGGCACTATAAAAGCAATCGAAAAGGTATCAATAGATATTTATCAAAATCAAGTAACCGCAATTATTGGCCCTAGTGGTTGTGGTAAATCTACCTTCATTAAAATTCTTAATCGGATTAGCGAATTAGAAGGCCCCGTAAAAGTTGAAGGAGATGTAGAATTTTTTGGTCAGAATATTTATGCTCCTCGTGTCAACATTAATCGGTTACGCCGCCAAATTGGTATGGTTTTCCAAAAACCAAATCCTTTTCCGATAAGTATTTATGAAAATGTTGCCTACGGGATGAGAATAGCAGGTAGATATTCAAAATTAGAATTAGATGAAATTGTCGAATCGGCCCTCAAAAGTGCTGCTCTTTGGAATGAAGTCAAAGATAAGCTGGATAAATCAGCTTTAGGGCTTTCTGGTGGTCAACAACAAAGATTATGTATTGCCCGTGCTTTAGCAGTCAAACCGAAAGTTCTACTGATGGATGAGCCTTGCTCGGCTCTTGACCCCATTGCTACGATGAAAGTTGAAGAACTGCTCCATAGTTTACAGTCTGAGTTGACAATTGCGATCGTTACCCACAATATGCAGCAAGCCGCTCGCGTCTCTGATTTTACGGCTTTCTTCAGCACCGATGAAAGTCGCATTGGTCAAATGGTTGAATTTGGCGCTACAGAGCAAATCTTTAACAACCCACTAGACCCCCGCACCCGCGACTATATTTCAGGGCGTTTCGGTTAAAATATGGCTTAACACGGTTAGAGAGACGCGATAAATCGCCGTCTCTACAAGGAATTCATCCATTAAATATAGTGGGTGAACTCATTTTTAACTTTTCTTCCTTTGCCTTCTTCTCTGACGAGACGCTACGCCTAGCTTGCTTCTCCGTAGGAGTATGCGTCTTATTCTACGGGAAGCTGCTTTGCGTCTATGCGGTTCGTTCTCGTAACCCTCAAAATTAATAGGACAGACCACTAGTGTATGGTAAAACCAATAATCCAATCAGCAACTCAAACCTTATACGACGAAGATTATTATCTCTGGCTCAGGACAACTATCAATCAACTTCGCGCGGGGCAATTTTCTGATGTTGATTTAGATAATTTGTTAGAAGAATTAGAAACTATGGGTAGAAGGGAGAAGCGAACCGTGAAAAGTCTGTTGATTAGACTTTTTGAACATCTGCTTAAGCTCACATACTGGGATAAAGAACGGGAGCAAAATGAAGGACATTGGAAAGGAGAAATCAGGACATTTCGTAGAGAAATTAAGGATCAACTCAAAGAAAGTCCTAGTCTTAAGCCTTACATCTTAGAAATTTTTGATGCGTGCTACCAAGAAGCAACGGCAGAAGCAAGCGATCGCTCTCAACTTGCCATTGACATATTCCCTCTTATACCCATTGGCTCTTTAGAACAAATTTTAGATGAAAACTGGTTTCCTGAATATAACCACAATCATCACGGTAAACCCGATTAAAATGAATACGCAACTGGGTTTCCATAGGAGTATGCAGCCGTGCAGCCGGATTTAATAGGCTTGGAAATTAGCAAGGGGGAACTGAGACGTTTAACTGGGTTCGATCCAGAAGACGTTTTTAGACCTTCTGTTCTGCGAGATAACAAGAAGCGATTAGGGTTTTTGATCAATGAAATCCTGGTGACGCTGGCGCTAACGCCAATAATTGTTGGGTTTATTTATGCGTTTATTATTCTGCCAACAATTGGTTCTTCAATTAAATTCGGAATTCTTTTACTAATTTTAGTGCCAATGCCGATATTAGTGGGGCGATGGCTGTGGCGACAATTAACCTGTCCTGAAGGACTGACAATACTTTTAGATGAAGTTGATAAATATCATGACCTGGTTACTGCCATCGATATTAATGACCAATTGGCAGCATCAGGAAACGTCGAAAGCAGTATCCATGACCGAGATAAAGTCACCGCAGCTCTACAACTAATTAGAGAAGATTTAGTCCGCGCGCTGAAAACGGAACGAATTTTGCGGGATAATAAAAAATTGCTTGCTAATAATCAAGAGTTATTTGTGAATAATTTAGCCAGTCTGCAAGCTTTGCAAATTAGTAGTCAAGCAAGCGAATATGCTCAACTGCTAAATCAATCATTGCAAATTGCGATCGATGTGCAAGCAGAAATCAGAAAATTGCAGAAAGGCTAAGTAAAGCTTGGGCGAATAGAATTCGCGGCTACACAAACGAAGTCCGCCTGCGCGGACTAAGAGAAAATTAAGATTTCTTAACCCACGTAGGTGGGTTTTGACTGTGTAGACAAGCCAGTGCGTTGGGGAGCCAGCGCGGTCTTGGGGGTTTCCCCCATGAGCGACTGGCGTCGGCTTTGCCGACTTGAAGCACCTGGCGCGCGGTTTCTAACCGCCCTTTTAACTTTCCGAGAAAACGATCGCCCCATTGACTTAAATGAGCAACAAACCCAAAATAATTGTCCTGGATGATGACCCTACAGGTTCTCAAACAGTCCATAGCTGCTTGCTGCTAATGCACTGGGATGTGGACACTTTACGTAGCGGGTTACAGGATGATTCGCCGATTTTCTTTGTGCTGACAAATACTAGATCGCTAACGCCAGAGTCAGCTGCATCTGTCACCAAAGAAGTTTGCCAGAACCTAAAAATCGCTTTGAATGCTGAAGGAATTGACGATTTTCTCGTTGTCAGCCGTTCTGATTCTACCTTGCGGGGACATTACCCGATTGAAACTGATGCGATCGCACAAGAACTCGGCCCTTTTGATGCTCATTTTCTCGTACCAGCATTTTTTGAGGGTGGACGCATCACCCGTGATAGCGTTCATTACTTGATTCTTGACGATGTAACCACCCCAGTCCATGAAACCGAATTTGCCCGTGATTCCGTCTTCAGCTACCATCACAGTTACTTACCCAAGTACGTCGAAGAAAAGACTCAAGGACGAATTAGTGCCGAAGCTGTAGAAAGATTTCTCCTAGCTGATATTCGCACTGGTAGTTTGGAGCGATTGTTACAACTTCATGGTAATCAGTGCGCTGTCGTCGATGGTGAAACTCAAGCCGATCTCAATCGCTTTGCAGTAGATATATTAGCAGCAGCTAGTCAAGGTAAACGCTTTTTATTTCGCAGTGCAGCCAGTATTTTAACGGCTTTAGCTGCTTTACCACCCCAACCCATTGCCGCCGAAAAGATGGCTCAGTACGTGCGACAAGGCAAACCGGGTGCGGTGATTGTTGGTTCCCATGTGAAAAAGACAACTCAGCAATTAGAGGCGCTGTTGCAAGTAGAAGGAACGGTGGGAATCGAAGTCAATGTAGCGCGATTACTTGATGATGCCAATCAATCTGCGGCATTGCTAACTGAAATTCAAGAAAGTACACGGGTAGCACACAAAGCTGGCAAAACACCAGTGGTTTATACTAGCCGTCAGGAACTAAATTTTAAAGATGTCAAGACACGATTGGAGTTTGGAGAAAAAGTTTCAGGTCTATTGATGGATATTGTGCGCGGTTTACCATCTGATATAGGATTCTTAATCAGCAAGGGTGGCATTACTTCAAACGATGTCTTGAGTACTGGACTAGCTTTAACTTCAGCCCGTTTACTCGGTCAAATTTTAGCTGGTTGTTCAATGGTGTTAACGTCATCCGATCATCCCCAATTTCCTGATTTACCCGTGGTGCTGTTTCCAGGTAATGTCGGCGATGCTGAGGCGTTGGCGACAGTTTATCAGAGATTGACCTTGCCGATTTGAGATTTTAGATTAAATAATCTTTTGGTTCACACCAAACTAACATCTTGCTACGCAATACAAATCCAAAATCCAAGTCGCGCTGGAAGCGCACCAAAGGTGCGACCCAAAATTTAAAATCTGTTTGTCTTTTGGCTAGTACTCCATGACTTCTGATTCTGCGATTCCCAATCTCAAGTCAAATTCTGCACTTCCTAATGCAGAAGCAAACTCTATCCTTTCTGAGGCAGAGAGAAATCCTACTGTTTCTGACGTAGAGTCAGATTCTATCCTCCCGGATGCTGAGTTAAAATCTGTCCTCCTTTATTTAAAATCAAATACTGTATCTGGGGATGTAGAGTCAAATCCTTCTGAACCGGATGTAGAGTCAAATCCTGATGCGGCATCAGATTTTATCCTTACTGATTTAAATCCCAATGAGTTAGCATTACCAGGGCATCGCGTAAATGAGAATACTCAAGTCCAGTTAAAGAGTAAGGAGGGACGACTGTTATTAATTTTGCCCCCAGAATCTCAAGCATCTGCCTCAGAACTCACTTGGTCTGATATTTGGCAACAAATCAGGCAACGTCTGAGTGCAGGCGATCGCTTCCGTATATCTAATACGCCTGTGCATTTAATGGCACAAGACCGCCTAGTAGATGCCAGACAACTCCAAGAACTTGCCGAAGCTTTAAGTGAAGTCCAACTGCGACTCATATCTGTCTCGACGAGTCGTCGGCAAACTGCGATCGCTGCCGTGACATCGGGGTATTCTGTAGAACAATTACAGCCAGTAACTTCCCTGAGTTCAGAACCAGCGGCTACAGCCATCCCCCAAGAAGATGCCCTTTATCTAGAAATGACAGTCCGCTCTGGAGTAGAAATTCGTCATCCTGGGACAGTAATTATCTTGGGAGATTTAAACCCAGGTGGTATTGTAATTGCAGATGGAGATATTATTATCTGGGGTCGCCTACGTGGAATTGCTCATGCTGGGGCTGGAGGCAATCGTGAGTGTCTGATTATGGCCTTGCAAATGGAACCAACCCAACTGCGGATTGCAGATGCCGTAGCAAGGGCACCAGAAAAACCGCCAATGCAGTTTTCTCCAGAGGTGGCACATATTACGCCCCAAGGAATTCGCATCGCTAGGGCTACTGATTTTTCCAGAAATCAATTCACCAAGAGTAATCAAGAGCCATAAATATTTACTTAAAGAATGAAGTATATAAGTAAGGATGAAATAAAACAAATATTCATGCCTCGCCCTCATCAGGGAGAACAGATATTTCTTCATACTTGATACGATACTTCATACTTTATACTGCAATTTACTGTTTTATATTTCCTGAACCCTCATTGACCGCATTTCTATCATGACTCGCATTATTGTGATTACCTCCGGCAAAGGAGGAGTGGGTAAAACCACAGTTTCAGCAAATTTGGGCATGGCTTTAGCCAAAATGGGGCGTCAAGTTGCCTTGGTTGATGCAGATTTTGGTCTGAGAAATTTGGATTTGCTGCTAGGGCTGGAAAACCGCATCGTTTATACTGCGGTGGAAGTCTTAGCCAGAGAGTGCCGCCTAGAACAAGCCTTGGTGAAAGATAAGCGTCAACCCAATCTCGTACTCCTGCCGGCAGCCCAAAATCGCTCGAAAGATGCAGTCACACCTGAACAGATGAAGTTATTGGTGAATGCACTAGCGCAAAAGTATCAGTATGTAATTATTGATAGCCCTGCCGGGATTGAAAATGGGTTTAAAAATGCGATCGGCCCGGCCAAAGAAGCGCTAGTTGTCAGTACACCAGAAATTTCTTCAGTTCGTGATGCCGATCGGGTAGTGGGGTTACTAGAAGCACAAGGTATCAAGCGTGTTCATTTAATAATTAACCGCATCAGACCCGCAATGGTGCAGGCAAATGATATGATGTCAGTGCAAGATGTTCAGGAACTTCTCGCCATTCCCCTGATCGGGGTAATCCCTGACGACGAGCGTGTTATTGTATCTACCAATCGCGGCGAACCCTTAGTTTTAGCGGAAAATCCCTCTTTAGCTGCCACAGCCTTTGAGAACATTGCTCGTAGATTAGAAGGGGAAAGTGTCGAATTTCTGGAGATTGACCCATCCCAAGACAGCATCTTCGCCCGTCTACGAAGGTTGTTGTGGACAAAGATTGTTTAACTTACTTTTCTAGTCTCCGCCCCAGACCTATTCGTAATGATTGAACTTCTAGAAAAACTTTTTTCTCGCGGCGCTGATAGCAGTCGAACTCAAGTTAAACGTCGCCTGCAATTGGTGATTGCTCACGATCGCGCTGACTTAGATCCTCAAACGTTGGAAAAAATGCGAAAAGAAATCCTAGATGTCGTCTGTCGCTATGTCGAAATTGAGACAGAGGGCTTGGAGTTCTCCTTAGAAAGCAACCAACGAACCACAGCTTTAATTGCCAATTTACCCATCCGTCGGGTGAAAGGTGCCATACCTGAGTGGGAAAGAGGTGATAAGCCGTAGGGGCAATTCATAAATTGTCCCTATTTAAATAGTTTTAACTTTAAGTATTTTTATTTAGAATGCAGTTAAATTGTTCCTTCTTGGTAAGGAAAAAATTCCTGACCGAACAAGGCAAAAGTAAAAAGTAAAAAGGCACTCTTAACAATTCAAAATTAAAGACATTTCAGATAGGGATTTAATTGAAATTGTATATCTAATAGGACTTACACAGTTATGATCGGTCATTGCGATCGTAACGCAGTTATGAGCAATCGAATTCACGTTAACCTATGCAGTATTGTCATATCATTTCACGAAATTATTGATACAAATAAATCACTATTCTTGCTCCCCCTGCTTACCATCTGTATCAATATTAAAGTGAAACGGTATCATTGGTGGGTTCCAAGAAAATCGGCGGGATTCCCGCCGATTTAGTCATTGGTCATTGATTCTTAATCATTGGTACTAATAACTTCGATTTCCCTACGGCTTTTTATGAAAAGGAGCAAACGTGCAGCATATCGCCATACAGGCGATGTTTTTGTAGCTGGGGGATGAGTTAAGTCCCCAGTGATTGCTGTCTTATGATTGAAATACGAAATCGATTTCATGAATCGATTATGAATCGATTGAGGTAATCGTTGCGGATACTGAGAAAAATAGAAAATTCTTAATGTAATAAAAATCATGATTCGATTCAAATGTACCTCCCATTGCTTAATTAATGGGAGTGTTTTAGCATACTCCTTAAACAACTGTTGGATTCGCGTTTGACTTGTTCCATCTATAGAATCATCAAAAGTTTTCGTTCCTGGATAATATCTAAAATTCCCCCAAAGTTCATTAAAATATTTCACATTAGCTACTTTAACTGCTTTCAGTAAGAAATCTATATCCATTACATAATGCTCTTCAACTTTGTAGACTCCAATTTTTTGATGTAATGATTTGTGGTAGAAGTAAGCCGATGGATTAACCGGAAAAGTAACATCAATCATGCCATCATCATTAATTTGCTTTTCCATCAATAAATCAACTGGTCGTAGTCGCTTAGGCTTATTAATCTGAATTAAGTTGTTTCGATGATCCCACATATTACAATTACCAACAATCAAGCTAGGTTCTGGTAGATTTGTAAAGAGTTCTGAAATGTGGCTAAGAACATTTGGCTCATAGAAATCATCAACATTTAAAATGCCTATAATCGCTCCTTGCGCCATAGCAATTCCTTTATTCATCGCATCTGATTGTCCCTGGTCTTTTTCAGAAATCCAGCGGATGTGAGGATATTGATTGGCGTAATGTTTGATAATATCTATTGTCTTGTCCGTTGAGCCACCATCGGCGATGATATGCTCAACTTCTGCAAAATTTTGGTTGATGACATTTTCAAGGCAAGATTCTATAAATTTCTCACCGTTATAAACTGGTGTAATTATACTAATCATTAGTTATCAATGGGGAATGGGGACTGGGACTGGGGACTGGGAAAGAGTTTCCTAATTCCCAATTCTTTTGATGAACATAATTTAACGTGAGTTCGATGAACCTCTCCCTCCCAACCTCCCTTTCCGAAACGGAAAGGGAGGAGCAACGAAAAATTAAGCTTTTTGCTCCCCTCTCCGTGTCGGAGAGGGGCTGGGGGAGAGGTCAAATAAGACTTGTCGAACTCACGTTAATTTAGGATTCCCACTTTCCCCCTAAAATAATTCAAAAACCCGATCTCTGTGAGAGAACGGGTTTTTGTGTGTGATTTATAAGGTGTAATTATCCAGTAAATACCTCAACTGGTAAACGGCTAAACGACAACCTTTCATTCTGCACATCTACAAAGATGGTATTACCGTCGTTGAATTCGCCGCGCAAGATGGATTTAGCAATTTGCGTTTCTAACTCTCGCTGAATCGCCCGCTTCAATGGACGCGCCCCATATACTGGGTCGTATCCTACTTCGGCTAAAAAGTCAAGTGCCGCATCCGAGAGTTTCAGGGATATTTTGCGATCGCCCAATCTTTGGCGCAATCTTTCGACTTGCAACAGCACAATTTGCCGCAATTCCTTCTTATCTAAGCCGTGGAAGATGATGATTTCGTCAATTCGGTTCAGGAACTCTGGACGGAAGCTATTTCGCATTGCTTCCATGACTCGACGCTGCATTTCGTCGTAATGGTTGTTATCCCCAGCGACATCAAGAATGTACTGCGAACCGATGTTACTGGTCATGATGATAATAGCGTTCTTAAAGTCCACCTTATGACCTTGGGCATCAGTAACGCGACCATCATCAAGAATTTGCAAGAAGATATTAAAGACATCCGGGTGTGCTTTCTCGATTTCGTCGAAGAGAATCACTGAGTAAGGACGGCGACGAATCGCTTCTGTAAGTTGTCCGCCTTCTTCATAACCCACATATCCTGGAGGCGCACCGATTAAGCGGGAGACGGCGTGTTTCTCCATGTACTCCGACATATCGATTCGCACCAGCGCATCTTCACTATCGAACATATACGCCGCAAGCGCTTTCGCCAATTCGGTTTTACCCACACCTGTAGGGCCAAGGAAAATAAAGCTAGCGATGGGACGATTCGGATCAGCCAATCCAGCGCGCGATCGCTGAATTGCATCCGCTACAGCTGTGACTGCTTCTTCTTGGCCAATGACGCGGTGGTGCAGTTCATCTTCTAAGTTCAGCAGTTTCTCTTTCTCAGATTCCACCAACTTGCTGATCGGAATCCCTGTCCATTTAGAAATAATTTCGGCAATATCTGCTTCGGTGACTTCTTCCCGTAATAGTGATTTACCACTTCTTTGAGTGCTTGCCAATTCCGCTTCTACTGCTTCTAATTGACGATGCAAACTGGTTAAATTGCCGTATTTCAACTCAGCAGCGCGGTTAAGATCGTAGTCGCGTTCTGCTTGTTGAATCTCTAAGTTGACTCGTTCAATCTCTTTTTTCACAGACTGAATTTTGTCAATAATATCTTTTTCAGATTGCCATTGAGTATTTAGGGTTCTTTGTTCTTCTTTGAGATCGGCAATTTCTTTTTCCAATTTTTCTAGACGTTCACGAGAAGCTGCATCACTTTCTTTTTTCAGCGATAACTTCTCCATTTCCAATTGCAGAATCTTACGATCAATTTCGTCGAGTTCTTCTGGTTTAGAGGTTATCTCCATTTTCAGTCTCGCGGCGGCTTCATCTACCAAGTCGATAGCTTTATCAGGGAGGAAGCGATCGCTAATATATCGGCTCGACAATACGGCGGCGGCAACTAAAGCACTGTCAGAAATCTTTACCCCGTGGTGGTTTTCATAACGTTCTCTCAACCCGCGTAAAATCGAAATACTATCTTCTACACTGGGCTGATCGACATAAACCTGTTGGAAGCGTCTTTCTAGTGCGGCATCTTTTTCGATATGTTTGCGGTATTCATCCAGGGTTGTCGCCCCAATACAGCGCAATTCGCCCCTCGCCAACATTGGTTTTAACAAGTTACTAGCATCCATCGCGCCTTGGGTTGCACCAGCGCCGACAACGGTGTGAATTTCATCAATAAATAAAACAATCTTGCCGGCAGATTCAGTAACTTCTTTTAATACTGCTTTGAGACGTTCTTCAAATTCACCCCGGAATTTTGCCCCTGCAATCAAAGCACCCATATCTAAAGCAATTAACTTGCAGTCTTTCAGGGATTGAGGTACATCACCGGCGATAATTCGCTGTGCTAATCCTTCAGCGATCGCAGTTTTACCAACACCTGGTTCGCCAATTAGCACAGGATTATTCTTGGTGCGGCGAGAGAGAATTTGCACAGTCCGACGAATCTCATCATCTCGCCCAATCACTGGGTCAAGTTGACCTTTACGGGCGGCTTCTGTGAGGTCACGTCCGTATTTTTCCAGTGCTTCGTACTTGCCTTCTGGATTTTGGTCGGTCACTTTTTGGCTCCCACGAATTTGTTTAATAATATTTTTGAGCTTGCCTTCGTCTAAACCGAATTCTTGGAATAAAGCTTTGCCAAAGCGGTCATCTTTAGCGTAAGCCAGCAATAAGTGTTCAATTGAAATATATTCATCTTGAAACTCTTTGCGATATCCATCGGCTCGATCTAGAAGTGTATCCAAGCTGCGCCCTAAGTATACTGAGGTACTATTACCTGATACTTTTGGCTGACGTTGAAAAAATTGTTCCGTGCGATCGCGCAGTTTTTGAAGATTAACACCCGCCTTGGTGAGAATTCCAGTTGCTAGACCATCTTGTTCTAGCAACGCCTTCATCAGGTGTTCGCTTTCAATTTGCTGTTGTTGATATTGTTTAACAATATCGGGGGTATGGGCGATTGCTTCCCAGGCTTTTTCTGTAAATTGGTTAGGATTAGTAGGTTGCATAGGCTTTTTCAGGAACGTAGAGGCGCAGTAGCTTATCAGAGGCTACTACCAGAACACCAAGTCAAGAAAATTTCTGTTCTCACATAGATATTGTAAGAACAGGATAGCGATCGCCTAGATCGGTGTTCACGTCTTGTAAAAGTCGTATTTTCCCGTAGTTCCCATTTCCCATTGGGTATTTACTCATTACTCATTACTCATTACTTATTACTCAATTCTCCTCCTGCCCCCACACAGAGTTACCATAATCCCAGGTCGCATAGTGGATGCTAAAAATGATTGACCCTTACGACTTTGAAGATGATGACTTTGATTTTGAGGATGAGGATTTTTTGAAAATAAAACCCACCAGCCAAATGACTGAAGGGGAAAAGCTACAGAGGTTTAAGCGGTTCTTCGACAGCAGCAGCCGTTCTATGTTGCAAGACTGTCTATTTCATATCATCAATTACGAAGATGGTACGGGTACGTTAGAAATTCTTTGCCCTAATGAAGTCGTAAGGCAACGCCTTTCCAAGAAAAAGCGCAAAATTACCAACAACATCAACACCTGTTGGAGTCATATTAGATGGTTTTCGCTATGTGTCCAGCAAGATAATGAGTTGCATTGCCAGAAGTTTACCCGTAATGGCGATTTGGTTTAGGGGACTGGTCAATGGGGAAGAAGCAAGGGGGCAGGGAGCAAGGGAGAAGAATTTTCCCCTCCGCCCCCCGCCCCTCTGCCTCTTTTCAATGCCCAATGACAAATGACAAATGACAAATGACTAAAAAACAAAAATTTCCTTACCTAGTTGGTTCTAAGTGGACAGCACAGCAAAAAGTTGATGGCTGGCGGCACTTCCAAGTAGTCAATCGTAAAAATCAGGCTAAGTGGGTTTATGCCGAAATGGTTGCTGCTTGCGATCCGAAAGTCCGTTTTTGGATAAATGCCAAATTATTACAAGATAACTCCCAGTGGCAGGCTGGCTGGCAAACATTACAGGAAATCCACGGACTTGAAACTGAGGTGTCCTGATTACCTTAAAATAGCCCCACTGAAAGAAATTTTAGGACTTACGCACACTCTAAAATTGTTCTCTTAGCCCACGGAGGTGGGCTTTGCTTTGTGTAGCCGCGAATTCTATGACTCTGTTGGCGAATTAATAGGGGGTCTAACCCATCATTCCTCATTACTCTGATTTGGCTCTGTTGAAACGGACTTGAGCTATTAGCCCGAAATTTATTTCAGGGCGGGAAAGCAACACCAAACCAATGTTTTCGGGGTGAGGCGTCAAACCCACCGTGAATTCGCCAACAGTCTCATTTTATTGCCTTGGCTCTTGGAAAAGATTTGGCAAATTAATAATTTTTTACAAAATCACCCTAACTTACTCTCAAGCAGCAATTAAACAGTCTCAGCTATCGCCTGAAAACTAGCGATTTATCTGCGATACTTTCGGTGAGCTACGCTAATGCAAATTCCAGTAGTATTTCCAGCATCAGGCTACATATACCTCTCTTTAGCCTTGACGCTGCTCCCCAACGCCTTGAAAACACGTTGTCATAACATCAGCTAATTCTATGAAAAGCATTCAAAAAAGGCAGTTTTAGCTTTTTTTATTTTGTAACTATTTTTATAAAAATAATTAATAAAAACTTTTTATTATCTATTTTTAGAGCTTTTAAGGTCTTTAGGGTTCATAAAAACCTAAATAGACATAATCAAGCTCTAATTCATCGGATAATACCGTTTTACAGATTATGACCCACTTTCCTTTCTATGTAATTTGCCCAATAATGACATCAAGAATGAAATCAAGAAACCTCACGCATCGCCATCTCAGGAAAGGTGAAGGCAAATGTTTGAGCCACAAGTTTGACCAAAAGCTATAAGAGGGAAACAACAGTGAAACTAGCAGTCTACGGAAAAGGTGGTATCGGTAAATCCACAACTAGCTGTAATATATCCGTCGCCCTAGCTAAACGTGGCAAAAAAGTGCTGCAAATTGGTTGCGACCCCAAACATGACAGTACCTTTACCCTGACTGGGTTTTTGATTCCGACAATTATCGACACCCTCCAAGAAAAGGACTATCACTACGAAGATGTCTGGCCAGAAGATGTGATTTATAAAGGCTACGGCGGTGTGGATTGCGTAGAAGCAGGTGGCCCGCCTGCTGGTGCTGGATGTGGCGGCTACGTAGTCGGTGAAACCGTAAAATTACTTAAAGAACTTAACGCCTTTGATGAGTACGATGTAATTCTTTTTGACGTTCTGGGTGACGTAGTTTGCGGTGGTTTTGCAGCACCACTCAACTATGCAGATTACTGCCTGATTGTTACAGACAACGGCTTTGATGCTTTATTTGCTGCCAATCGGATTGCTGCTTCCGTCCGCGAAAAAGCAAGAACTCACCCACTGCGTTTAGCTGGGTTAATTGGTAATCGCACCTCCAAGCGTGACTTGATTGAAAAATATATAGAAGCTGTGCCCATGCCAGTTTTGGAAGTTTTACCTTTGATTGAAGACATCCGTGTTTCCCGTGTGAAAGGCAAAACTTTGTTCGAGATGGCAGAGCAAGATCCTTCCCTAGACTACGTTTGCGACTACTACCTCAACATCGCCGACCAAATTCTGGCGCGTCCCGAAGGTGTTGTGCCTAACGATACACCAGATCGGGAGTTGTTCTCTTTGTTGTCCGATTTTTATCTAAATCCGGGTAAACCCCAGGTTCCTAATTCAGAAGAGGAACTAGACTTGATGATTGTATAAATCACCAAGTTCTCAGGATGGGGGACAATAATATGGCTTTCTTTCACAGTTTTACAGATTCAATAAAGCAAAAGTGGTTGCAATTTTTCCAGAATAATCGAGACTGGATTACCCTGCACATGGAAGTGGAATCAGTGTACACCCCTGATGGCGGGAAGCGACCACCTTCTTACCTCATCCTGGGAGTTCTTAACGCCCTAGAGCCAAAGCTAGCGCAGTTAATGTTGCCCTTTGCCAAGCTCAATCCTGACGCCGATACCCTGATTGAAGTACTGGATTTGCATTTTGACCCAGATTTAGTTCTCGGTAATCGTTTCGTCGGCAACCCAGAAGTAGAAAGATACGCAGAAGAAGCAGCAGCTATCGTTGACGAAAAGCCTGAAGATGAAACATTGACACATTCTCATACAAATGGCTTTGCGGCGGCGGTAGTTCCAGAATTCGCAATCCTGGATTCCGATAATGAAAGTCTGGGGATTGGCGAGTTGGAGGAAACTGAAAATGCCTTTGGCGATACTTCCTTAACCAACGGACACGACTCAAAAGATGAGTCTCTCCAAACCTCTAGTTTAGAAGCAGATGAGTTTGGGGAAATTGCCTTCGATTCAACAGCTGCAATAGAAGTAAAACTGGATGAAGACGAGGCACTTGAAGATAGTCCACTAGATGAGAATGCGTTCAAAGACGTGTTATCAGATGTCTGGGGTGATGAAACAGCTTTGCAAAAGGCTGAAGAAAATAACGATTTTTTGGGGGAAGAACTGCCAGCAGGCGTTTTTGATGAATCAGAAATTGCCCGCCTCTTCCCCAATGCTTAATTATTGCCGTTCTTCGCAATTTTAAGGTTTAGATTTGGGGTTTTGGATGAGGAATTAGGGAAATTGTCGTTAGACAGCGGATACTTTTGTTGTCCCAGCCTTCAATCCAAAATTATCAATCTAAAATCTGAAATTGGTTGAACTGCCATTAAATATCAAGGGGAGAAAAAACCAAAATGACTGTCGCTCAACAACCAGAAGCTTTAAGCTTTGAATGTGAAACTGGGAATTACCATACTTTTTGTCCAATTAGCTGCGTGGCGTGGTTATACCAAAAAATTGAAGATAGCTTCTTTTTGGTGATTGGGACAAAAACTTGCGGCTACTTCCTGCAAAACGCGATGGGGGTGATGATTTTTGCTGAACCCCGCTATGCAATGGCAGAGTTGGAAGAAGGCGATATTTCCGCACAACTGAGTGATTATGAAGAGTTAAAGCGGTTGTGCTTGCAGATTAAACGCGATCGCAATCCTAGTGTAATTGTCTGGATTGGCACTTGCACTACAGAAATTATCAAAACAGATTTAGAAGGTTTAGCACCTAAACTAGAATCTGAAATCGGGATTCCCATCGTTGTAGCGCGTGCAAATGGTCTAGATTACGCCTTCACCCAAGGGGAAGACACCGTATTAGCCGCAATGGCTAACCGTTGTCCTGATAAGTCTCCGGTGGCGGAAACAGAGAAAAGTGAACGGAATGCGATCGCTAAATTGCTCAACTTTGGTAAGAAGAAAGAAGATGTTGCCCAAGATGAATCTGAGTACGTAGATCATCCACCCTTAGTTCTCTTTGGTTCCCTTCCCGACCCCGTAGTTACTCAGTTAACCTTGGAACTGAAGAAACAAGGCATCAAAGTTTCCGGCTGGCTACCCGCGAAGCGCTTCACAGAATTGCCAGTATTGGAAGAAGGGTATTATGTCGCTGGTGTCAATCCCTTCCTCAGCCGCACAGCTACCACCTTAATGCGCCGCCGCAAGTGTAAACTCATTGGCGCACCCTTCCCCATTGGCCCTGATGGTACTCGCGCTTGGATTGAGAAAATCTGCTCGGTGTTCGGTATTACTCCCAAGGGTTTGGATGAACGGGAAGCACAAATTTGGGCAGGCTTGGAAGATTACGTGAAACTGATTCGCGGTAAGTCTGTATTCTTCATGGGTGATAACTTGCTGGAAGTTTCCCAAGCAAGATTCTTAATCCGTTGTGGGATGACAGTTCACGAAATCGGCATTCCCTACATGGATAAGCGCTATCAAGCTGCTGAGTTGGCATTGCTGGAGAAAACTTGTCAGGAAATGAATTCACCCCTGCCAAGGATTGTAGAGAAGCCGGATAATTACAATCAACTTCAGCGGATTTATGAGTTGAAACCAGATTTGGTAATTACTGGTATGGCTCACGCTAATCCATTGGAAGCACGGGGTATTAATACTAAGTGGTCGGTGGAGTTCACTTTTGCTCAAATTCACGGCTTTACGAATGCACGTGACATGTTAGAGTTGGTGACTCGTCCGTTGCGTCGGAATAATAATTTGAAAGATTTGGGTTGGGATAAGTTGGTGAGAGAAGAAGCGAAGATTTAGATTTTGGTTTGGATTGATCAACAGCATATAATTAAGGCGAACCCAAAAAGTTCGCCTTTTTTGTCTCACAAAGGCGCAAAGGAAGATCGCCTAAAAATAGTTACAATCAGGTGGATATCGCTAAATCATAACTTAGAGAAAATTTAACCATTAGAGTTAATTATGCTTAAGCTAAATCCACAAAAGCTACCATTTCTAGAGTCTATTGGTTGGCAGCTAAAAAATGTATATCAAATGAGTGAGAAAGAAATTGTTCAATTGTATCAACGCAATTGGCATCATCAAACTACCTTCAAAAATTTAAAACAACAAGAAAAGGATTTTGTTCATTATTTAGCAAAAAAATATAACTCTTGGATATTACCGGATTTTGAAATGTTTCATCTTGATCATCATAATAATATACTTAAAATCCTTAATGCTTTCAATCCAGAAGTTTTCAAAAAAGCTTCTGCATACTTTGGTGGTGGTACACTCTTGGCGTTAGAATATGATGAATACAGGCTTAGTAAAGATATTGATTTCCTCTTCCCTTATGGAACTGAAAATTACAGGTATTTAAGAAATTTGATTTGCGATGAAGGAATTGTAGCATTATTTCAAACTACAACAGATATCGAATTAGGTGACAGTACAATAAATCAATATGGTATTCGTTTTCCTATTATAGTCAATGAAACAACTATTAAAGTAGAAATTGTAGGCAATGGGATTTTTACTTTAGACCCTCCTGTTTATCCAGAATGGACAAAAATACCTTGTCTAAGTATAAGCGATAGATTTACATCAAAACTAATGGCTAATGCTGACCGATGGAATGATTCAAGTACACAATCTAGAGATTTGATTGACTTAGCGATATTGCGTATAAATAACGAAATACCCGCACATGCAATCGCTAAAGCTGAAGGAAACTACGAAGTAAAAAAGCCATTAATTAAAGCCATCACTAATTTTATTGAAAAAGAAAGATATAGAGATAAATGTTTTCATGAGTTAAACATACCTGAAGAAAAATTTTCCATAATTATGGATGGAATAAATTGGCTTCTTGTTGACTTTGAATCTATGAATTAAAGGAATTTAAAATTGCTCAAAACGATGAAACTTATCAAGAATTAAACACACGAATTTACAAACTTAAGTTCGATAAATATATCTCAGATGAAGACCGACAACATTTTTTGGATGTAGTTAAAAAATACAGTCAATTTATAGAAATCAAATCTTAAATAAACACCTGTAGAGATCCAGATGACAACAAATTTTTATAACTTGCTAAAGATGCCAATGCAGAATTTTTAATCACAGGAGATCATGACCTTTTATCACTCAAGACTCTAGCCGAATATCAAAATCAGATTATTACTCCCAGAGGCTTTCTTGACCTTGATTAATTCATCTTTAATCCTGTAATTAGTTCAGATGGAAGGCTATAACTTTAAAGGTTTGGATGGAATTATGTACATTAATTCTGCGCCGTCTGGTTTAATTTCTGTAGACGGAGTTAATTTAAGCCAGTCATGAAAGCTGATTCCTAGTTGGGATATTGCTTGTACTTCTGTTTGGTAAGATTCAAAGCGGCGATTGGTTTCAATCATAGATTCCATTACTTCAAATACTTGGGGAAGACGTTTGTAAGCTTCTTTTTCAAATCTCCCTGTGAGTGGAGTAGGATTTCCTCCGAATATGCCCCATTGGATTTCACTACGATCTATAATTGCCGATGGAAGGGATGATAGCCATTTTTGAGGATCTTTGGCTATTTTAAACAGATTTTTACGCTGAAGCTCAAACACAGCATTTTCATCCAAAGCTGGGTCAATCCATTGATAAATTTTGGTCAGTCTTCGCAAATCAATCTGACCTTTTAACTGAGGATCTAAGTATGCTGCGGGGTTAGAGGTTAGCAGAATATCAACATACTTATGAATACGAGAACGGATAACTTTAGCCCCTTCTTGAAAGCGGCGAAGTGCTGTATCATGTTCCTCTAATTCTAAATAGCAACGTGCTTCAGCTAGGTAGGCTAAAGATAAAGTCAGCAGATATTCATCAGCAATTTGGCTTTTTTGCTCAATTTCGATATCAGTATATTCAGTGTAGATATGCTGTGCTTCTAAAAAGCGGTTAATAGCTTGTAGTGCGCTGCTTCTACGATTTTCAATTTTGGTCATTGTAAAAGCATTATTTGCTAATTCGATTGCAGCACGAAAATTTGCATAGAAACTAAGATCGATTTTACGTTTAATGTGATTTAACAGTTTTTGTGCTTGTTGTAAACGTTGTTCTAATTCCTTAAGCCGTTGTGCTATCACAGCAAAACCTATAACTGAGACACCCAGGTTAAGTATACTGACTGCACCAGTTACCTGCAAAATTCCTTGAGTGAACTGCACACTTTGCCCAATCTTACCTAACTGATTTTCAATTCCACCCAAACGCTGGTTAACATCAGCTAATCCTTTTCCTGTCGCAGCCGCATTAGCCCCTGAAGCAACAAGATTTGTACCGGAGAAAACAAGGTTGAGTAAATTGTTGGGAGTATCAGTTGGTGTTGGCACTTGGGAATTATTTGATCCCTGCTCCCGTAACCAACTAACGACTTGTTTTGTTCCTACATCTCGGATAACACCCCCTACCCTTTCAAAAGTTCCATCTGCCAATCCTTTGGCAATCCAATCAGCAAGCATAAAAGTCACTGTAACTGGTAAACTCACGATCTTCTCCTAGTTGCTAAATTGTCAGTAGCGCGATATTTAGCAATAAACCACTTTGCCTCTAAACAGCAAATACCTGCGCTTTACTCAGTATTCCCAATTTGAGTTCTATTCTGTCTAATAGCGATCGCTCTTTTTAACGAACCGCCAAGACGCCAAGAAAGAAAAGCAAGCGATCGCTCCAATTCATCTCACTCAAATACAGTTACAATAAGGTGGGAAAGATGCGAAAACTTTAGTACAAGTCATTATGCTAGTTGAATCATCATCTGAAGAAGACGAAACTACCTATCTTCTGAAATCAGAAACTAACAAAAAACATCTACTCAAAGCTTTATAAAATGTAGAAAAAGGTAACTTAATTTCTGTTAATTTAGATGAATATGAAAAAATTACCTTTGAAGCACAAACTTATAAAATTGAGGAAGATTGATTATTTTGACTTGCAAATATCATTATGAGCAATAAGCTTTATTGAGGCTGGGATATTATTTTATTTCAGGCGATCGCTCTTTTTTAATTAAAGTATGTTTGCTAAAATCGATAACCAAAACGAATATTTTATATTCAGAACTTATACCAATTCCTAATTACGAATTACGAATTACGAATTAATACAAGTCCCCTTATTTATGAATTCGCAAGTTGTCGGTAGCGTTCCTGAACTTCCTGAATCGAAAATAAAGTTTCAAACTTCAACCCGGTTGACTGATACAACTCACCTCCCCCTTGCTCTCTGTCTACTAGTGAAATTACTTGACTTACGGTATAACCTGCATCCTTAAGACGCTCAACCGCTTTCAGAGCAGATTGCCCAGTTGTCACCACATCTTCCAAAACTACTACTTTTGCACCTTCAGGTAAACTAGGGCCTTCTATATAAGCTCTCGTCCCGTAACCCTTGGCTTCCTTGCGAATAATCAGCGCTGGTATCGGTCGGTTTTCATAAACAGAAACTATACTCACTGCTGTCACAATTGGATCAGCCCCCATTGTTAAACCACCTACAGCCTGTGTATCTACAGGTAATAAAGGGAACAACAAGCGTCCAACTGCCAAAGCGCCTTGAGGATGGAGTGTTACCTGTGTCTTGTTGACGTAATAAGAACTACGCAGCCCAGAAGAGAGGAGAAAATCACCTTCTTGATAAGCAAGTTGGCAAAATAAATCTAGTAGCTTGTGGCGCAAAATAGTCAAATCAGGAGTGGTTGCCCAAATATCTGAGTGGGTAAGAGTTTCAGTAGGATACGTCATTACAAAACATTAAAAATTGTGCTACACCAAAGGTTGAACTTATCAGAGTTCTGAACTTAAGCATAAATTAAGATTGCCCAAAAATTGAGGAGTCAGAAACGTGGGTATAAAATTCAAAACCTTTGGTGGTTTATTAGTGCTGCTTGCTGCTGGTATTGCTTTTCCCTCAGTTGCATCTGCCCAAACGGCAACACCCAATTATGAAACGACGAGTGATGTCTTTGAACGAGCTTATTTTAGTCATGATCGCAATTTCTACGAAAATGGCAGCCTCAAGCGTCAGCTAGACTCATTATTCGGATCTGGTTCCAGTTTCGGTGGTTCCTTCCCAGAAAATGAAATTGCCCACGATGCTGAATTGGTTAACACTTTATATCATGATGTCCTGACTCAGCAAGTCGGCAACGATCCTTATATTCGTACTCCTGATTTACCAAATCCTTATGACACATCGCTAATGATGTCTCCTCGTTTGAATAGCAACAAACTCAAACTAGGAACTGAATTCAGGTTTGAAACTTTACCATCTCGGTAGGATTAGGGAGTGGGGAGGATGGGAGAATAATTACTAACCAACATTTCAGCAACGTTCACTACAAGTGCCCGTGCCCAATGCCCCATACCCTCTATTACTAATTTTCGATGATTTAGTGCGCCCTGCTGGAATCGAACCAGCCTTAAGGCGAATTATGAGTTCGCTGCCTCCCCAATCGGCCAAAGGCGCATGTTTTGCTGGGTTTCGGATTGCTAGGAGTAAATTGCTTTAACTCTTAGGTCAACTTTATTTGCTAATTAATTTTAGAGTGAGGAAAATAACTCACGCACTGAGTTATTAGCCAATTCCATAATTATATCACAAATTTTCGGCTTGTGAAGACTGGACAATAATTTACCAGCTTTTTATACTACATAATTTGATCATAGATATAGTGCAAACTAATATTGATTAAGTTCCTTTAAGGATTGAGGTCAAAAGCTTCACTATTCTTAGATAGACCAGCATTCTATTGTGATAGCTTGTCAGCGATGAAAATAAATTCTACTGTACTTCTTACTTTGATTTTGCTAATTCTGATGATGGGAGCCGGCTCTGTGAGCGCGTTTTTGGGCTTTGAACTGGGGAGTTCAGCACTTAAAGGCGTTACTACACCAGATGGGCGTCCCACAACCAAATTTGCCAGCAATAAGGCAAATAGCTCCCAACAGGGGGGGCTAGTGCTATTAAAAGAGGAAGAGATTCTGAAAATTGTCAAGGCACGAGTTGAGGGTAAAACCAAGGCGGCTAAATCTGAAAAGCTAGAGGAAGATGATGAAGAAACCAATAGCAGCAAGCAGAAGCCAGAGGAAAAACCCCCAGAAGTGGTTGAAGAAAAACCCCTGCCAGGTTTTCCGGTTACTGCCCAAAGTCAGGGTGTAACCATGATTGTGCAATCTGCTCACTACTCTGGTGGTGATTTGCTACTGAAAGTGAAAATGCAGAACAAAGGTAAGGATTCTGTACGCTTCCTGTATAGTTTTTTAGATGTTACTGATGACAAAGGACGAACCCTAAGTGCGAGTACAGAGGGCTTACCAACAGAATTGCCTGTAAATGGGCCAGCATTTTCAGGTACAGTGAGCATTCCCACAGCTTTACTTGATGATGTCAAGAAAATATCACTTGCTCTTACTGATTATCCTGCTCAACAATTGAAGCTAGAGGCATCGAATATTCCGGTAGGAAGGTAGATTGGGGATCGGGGACTGGGGACTGGGGACTGGTGACTAGGGACTGAATTCTTCCCAATACCCAATCCCTGATACCCAATCCCCATTCCCCCTAAATGGAGGACGTGAGTTTTACACGAGCTTTGGCAGTGAGTGGTTTTCCTAATTTAATTTGGACAGACGTGGCGCTGCGGTTGTTATCAGTGCTACTACTGATTGCCATAAATGCCTTTTTTGTGACGGCGGAATTTTCGATGGTCAGCGTGCGGCGATCGCGTATTCACCAGTTAGTTAAGGCTGGGGATATTCCTGCGATCGCTGTAGAAATGCTACAACGCAGTATTGACCGACTGCTATCTACCACCCAGTTAGGTATTACCCTCTCTAGTTTGGCGCTGGGATGGATTGGCGAAAGTACGATTGTTGTCCTGGTTAATGCCTGGTTGAGATCCTGGCCTTTACCAGTTAGCATGACTACCTTCATAGCACATTCCCTATCAATTCCTATTGCCTTTTTCTTAATTGCCTATTTGCAAATTGTGATCGGAGAACTATGCCCCAAATCCTTAGCCATGTTGTACTCAGAACAGCTAGCGAGGTTTTTGGGGCCTTCAGTAAAAGCGATCGTGCGTTTTTTTGGCCCCTTCATCTGGATTCTCAACCAATCAACTCGTTTTTTATTGCGAATTTTTGGCATCCAATACACAGGTCAAGGCTGGAGACCGCCTGTAACTCCTGAAGAATTGCAACTAATTATCTCTACAGAATGGGGATCTACTGGTTTACAGCGTGCAGAGCGAGAATTGCTCAATAATGTTTTTGAGTTTGGCGATGTCATGGCCCAAGATGTGATGATCCCCCGCACCAGTATTATCACGCTGCCAAAAGACGCAACTTTCCAAGCATTACTCAGGGAAATGGCTTCTACTGGTTACTCTCGCTACCCAGTAATTGGCGAATCTTTGGATGATGTTCGCGGCATTGTTTATTTTAAAGATTTGGCACAACCTTTAGCTGTAGGAAAACTCAGTTTAGAGACACAGATTCAACCTTGGATGCGTCCCGCCCGGTTTGTTCCAGAACATACGCCCTTGAGTGAACTTTTGCCCATGATGCAGCAAGAGAAGCCCGCTATGGTCATGGTAGTGAATGAATTTGGCGGTACTGTGGGACTAGTGACAATCAAAGATGTCATTGCCGAAATTATTGGCGACGCAAGCGAACCTGAAAACAGCGACGAATTATTGATTCAGATGTTAGATGAGCAGAAATTTTTGGTGCAGGCACAAATCAACCTCGAAGACCTCAACGAAGTTTTGCATCTCAATTTGCCCCTGACCAGAGAATACCAAACACTAGGGGGCTTTTTGCTGTACGAGTTACAGAAAATTCCTGTCAAAGGCGAAATATTCTGTTATCAAAATCTCGAATTCACTGTCGTCTCAATTGTTGGCCCACGCCTGCATCAAATTCAACTGCGACGCTTACAAGAGTTAGGAGTTGAGAGTTAGGAGTTATGAATTTTAACTCCTCACTCCTAACCTGACTTTTCACGTTATGTGGAAAAGTCCACCAACAACCTAACCCCCCAACCCCCTTACCGACGCAGGAAAGGGGAAAATTCAAAGTCTCTCCTCAAAGGAGAGAGATTTAGAGAGAGGTTTTCCAGATGCCGTGAAAAGTCAGACTCCTCACTCTTCAAGAAGCATACGTCAGTGGATCAACAAGTCCCAATTCGGCAAAAGCTGCTAGCCGCAAGCGACAAGAATCACATACACCACAGGCGACATCTCCAGCAGCATAGCAAGACCAAGTTAACTCCCAAGGAACTCCTAATTGGTTCCCCAGTTGGATGATTTCGGTTTTTTTCAGGTTGATTAGGGGTGCAACAATCTTAATTGGTTGTCCCTCACGCCCTTGTTTGGTTCCCAGGCGAAAAACTTCTTGCATTGCTTCGATGTAGTCGGGGCGACAATCAGGATATCCTGAATAATCGAGGGCATTAACGCCGATATAGACACGCTCTGCTGCGATCGCTTCGGCGTAACCAAGAGCAAAGCTTAAAAAGATGGTATTACGAGCCGGAACGTATGTAACAGGAATATTTTGAGACATTTCATCCAGCGATCGCTCCTGGGGTAAATCAATGGTGTCATCGGTAAGCGCCGAACCACCCCATTGTCGTAAGTCAAAATTAACAACTTGATGTTGTGCGATCGTAGCTTTTTGAGCAACAGCAAGGGCTGACTTTAACTCTTGTCGGTGTCGCTGCTGGTAATCAAAGGAGATAGCATGACATTCACAGCCATCAGCCTGAGCTTTATACAAAATTGTGGAAGAGTCCAATCCCCCAGATAACAGAATTACAGCTTTCATTTCAGTTGCAAATTTTGGATTTAAAATCGCCAAATCAAACCTTAACAAAATGCCAGAAAGCAATGCCAAGAAGAATTTACACTTAGGTCTTACCGAATTTTTTACAGTTAATCAAAAGACATATTTTTTTGGAGAAAGTGCAAAATCCCAAACAAACCCGAAATATCTATACAAAAGATATTTGGATTACGGGAACCGATCGCAAACTTTGAAATTCTTCATAAACATAGGCTCTATGTTACCATCTGGATGGTTTTAGACGGATCGTAACTGGCTTTCGAGTATAAACGCCAACGGCCGTAGCGTCTCTAAATTTGGTGGTTGAGGAGAGAATAATAGTGCAAGATAGCATGTCAGTGGCAGAACCGAATCCATACACACAGCGCAACCAGCCACGACCAATCCGCATAGGCGTGATTGGAGTGGGTAACATGGGACAACACCACGCTCGCGTGCTGAGTTCAATGAAAGATGTTGAATTAGTCGGAGTGGCAGATATTAACGTCGAGCGAGGATTAGAAACTGCCAGCAAGTATAAGGTGCGTTTTTTTGAAGATTATTGTGACCTGCTACCCCTTGTGGAAGCAGTTTGTGTAGCTGTTCCCACCCGTCTGCACTATGCTGTGGGCATCAACTGTCTGTTAGCGGGTATTCATGTTTTGATTGAAAAACCGATCGCAGCCAGTATTTCAGAGGCAGAGTCTTTAGTCAATGCTGCGGCTGAGTCTCAGTGTATCCTGCAAGTGGGTCATATTGAGCGTTTCAACCCAGCTTTTAAAGAATTGAGCCAAGTACTGAAAACAGAGGAATTGCTGGCGCTAGAAGCCCACAGAATGAGTCCTTACTCAGATCGGGCAAATGATGTTTCGGTTGTGCTGGATTTAATGATCCATGACATCGACCTACTTCTGGAATTAGCTGCTTCCCCAGTCACAAAATTGACTGCTAGCGGTACTCGCTCCCTAGACTCTGGTTATTTAGATTACGTAACCGCTACCTTGGGATTTGCCAATGGTATTGTTGCTACTCTGACTGCCAGTAAAGTTACCCACCGAAAAATTCGCCGGATTGTCGCTCATTGCAAAAATTCATTTACTGAGGCAGATTTCCTCAAGAATGAAATTTTGATTCATCGGCAAACCACTGCCAATTCTCTCACCGACCACCGACAAGTACTTTACAGGCAAGATGGTGTAATTGAAAAAGTCTACACCAGCAATATTCAACCTCTAAGTGCAGAACTAGAGCATTTTGTCAACTGCGTGCATGGTGGCAATCAGCCCTCAGTAGGCGGTGAACAAGCTCTCAAAGCCCTGAGACTGGCAAGTTTGATTGAGCAGATGGCGCTGGAAGATCGAGTTTGGAATCCCTTAGACTGGCAATCGGAACCAAGAGTACAATCATTGACTCCGACAGCCTAGAAGAAGAGGGGATGAAGGGGATGAAGGGGACAAGGTTAAACTTTCTTCCTTTTCTGTTCCTGATTCCCCACAGCATCAACTCAGAAGAAAACCCTAAAGTATGTTTTGAAATTTGTCATCAAATCTTTAGATCCTCCTTAGTCTTTCAAAAAAACGACTAAGGGGGATCTAAAAAATTGGAAAATAAAACCTAGTACCGCAAGGCGGAATTCAAAATGACGCTCGCAGACTCGCTAACGCTGCGCTAACAAAATTCAAAATTCAAAATTAATACAGCGTAAGCGTTTCATTAATTTTGAATAGGTGGTTTATTTACGCTGTGTTGTACTAGTGGTTCATGTCACTAATTAAATTGTGATAAATCAGGGTGATTCAGATCCCCGACTTCTTGAAGAAGTCGGGGATCTCGCAGCCCCGCAAAATTAATGAAACAGATCCTTAACTTTTGCTTGTCTGAGTCTGTTTCCAACTGGTTCCCAGCCTGGAGGCTGGGAACCCATTTGAGGCTCTGCCTCCTCTTTTTTGATGAGAGGTAGAGCCTCTGAGAATACGTTACCAGCCTCCAGGCTGATAACGAGGCTACATAAATTTGGGCTTTCCTTAGTGCCATTCAGCCAAGTTACCTTGACTCTAACAATCCAAAACAATTACCTTTTAAAAAAGCTAAGGCGGAATCTTAGTAACAGAACTAGTACAGCAATTTCAGGAATTGACTTAATGCTTGAATGGATAACTAATACTATCAACTATTTTGGCCATTGGGGAATTGCCCTACTAATGTTCTTAGAGAATCTTTTTCCCCCCATTCCTTCAGAATTGATCATGCCACTGGCTGGATTTACAGCAAGTCCATATCAACCAGGAGGGCCAAAGCTGAATATCATTGGTGTGTTTTTTGCAGGACTTTTGGGTTCTGTATTAGGCGCACTTATTTGGTACTATCCAGGTAAGTTTTTGGGCGAAACCCGTTTGAAAGCTTGGGCTGATAAATATGGCAAATGGCTGGCTATATCCAGTAAAGATATCACCAAGGCCAAAGTGTGGTTTGATCGACAAGGTAGAAAAGCAGTATTAATTGGTCGTCTTGTACCAGGAATCCGCACCTTGATTTCTGTTCCCGCAGGGATCAGCAATATGCCTTTGCTACCATTTTTGTTTTACACAACATTGGGTAGCGCGGCTTGGGTGGGTTTGCTAACATACTCAGGATACGCGTTGGGTAGTCAGTATGAACTTGTGGACAAGTACCTTGCTCCTGTATCCAAAATCGTACTTGGGGGTTTGGTTTTGGCATTTATTTTCTGGATATCCAAGCGCCAGTTAAGACGTACTAGAAGATGAAACACGGACGCTTTTGGTTTGAAAGCAGTAAAAGCAGGGGTTACATCTGGCCAAAATTCGCCTACACTATGCCAAATAATACTAGATGTGCGTTGGCAGAGCTTACCGGAGATATGGCCGGAATTAATTTTTGGCGTATTTCTAGCTACACTTGACGCAACCTAGAATTTCTGGTTGCTCGCATTTTTGTAAGATGAGCATGACAACTTTTTACAGTTAAGTTTGAACTAGGAGCTTTCATGACAGACCAACCTTCCGCTGCTACCCCTATCAATGCCGCTGCTATACCGATGAATAGAGTGTCGGCATCCACTCCCATAAATGCTGTTAATAATCCTAACCCAAGCACAGGAACGGTTTCAGGAAAAACCATTCTCAGTGTTGATTTAGGCAGAACTTCCACAAAAACTTGTGTGAGTCGCGAACCTGGTAATGTAGTGTTCGTACCTGCCAACGTCAAGCAGATGTCAATAGAGCAAGTACGCGGCGGTGTTTTTGAAGCCCGCGCTACTGATCCCCTAATGGATTTGTGGCTGGAGTATCAAGGCAATGGATATGCCGTTGGTCAACTGGCGGCAGACTTTGGGGCGAATTTAGGAGTCGGACAATCCAAGGTAGAGGCTGCACTGGTAAAAGTGTTAGCAAGTGCTGGCTACTTTAAACTCAAAAATGATATCTCAGTCGTACTGGGTCTGCCTTTTCTTTCTTTAGAGCAATTTGAAAAGGAAAAAGCCCAGTTGATTAGCCAAGTAGGTGGCCCTCATGTGTTGAACTTCCGAGGCGAGTCTGTGTCGCTGAATGTCAATAAAGTTTGGGTCATGCCAGAGGGCTACGGCAGTTTGCTGTGGTCTGAAGCTCAACCAAAGAAAAATCCTGGCAGTCCCGATTTTACAAAAATATCGGTGGCGATCGTCGATATTGGACATCAAACCGTCGATCTTTTGATGGTAGATAACTTCCGTTTTGCTAGAGGTGCTTCTAAAAGCGAAGACTTCGGGATGAATAAGTTTTATGAATTGGTATCCGCTGAAATCGAGGGAGCCGATAGTCAATCTCTAGCGCTGATTTCTGCTGTTAACAAACCCAGAGGTGAACGTTTTTACCGTCCTAAAGGCGCTAGCAAGCCCACCAACCTAGATGATTTTCTTCCTAACCTTACGGAGATGTTTTCTCGCGAAATCTGTAGCCGTGTGCTAGCCTGGTTGCCAGAACGCGTCACCGATGTGATTCTTACTGGCGGTGGTGGTGAGTTCTTCTGGGACGACGTTCAACGTCTGCTCAAAGAAGCAAAGATTAATGCTCATTTAGCAGCACCTTCCCGTCAGGCGAATGCTTTGGGGCAGTATATTTATGGAGAGGCACAATTATCCTCCAATCGCGCTGCTAGGGCATAAAGCTGATGTTCCAATGGTCAAAAAAGGTAGTTAAATCCGTCACGTTCAACCCAGAGCTTGCTGATGAAAGCTTGTTAGCGCAAGTAGAAAGTTATTTGGAAAAACAACCAGACAAGACTTTCAGCGACCTCTGTAAAGAAGCCTTATGGCAATCTTTATGTGTACCGGAACCTGTACAACCTGCTCCACAAACGGCAGTAACAACACCGATTGATCAACAAATCGGTGAACTGCAACGTCAAGTGGCTGGACTTGAGGAACGTTTTTTTGCCAAGGGATCTAATCGTTTGGAGGCGATGGAACATCATCTATTGCAACTTTCTCAACAAGTTGCACAACTGGCGCTCATAGTCAATGATCGATCATTCATTCCGTCTCCAAATCAATTAGAAGTAGTAAATAATACTTCTTATACTGTTGCTACCCCTCCTCAAGAGGTTGACCCCGTAATCAGTCGCCTTAGTCAGTTTCTCGATGATTTTTAAGGAACAATCAGGTTGGTGAGCAGTTTTTGCTCATATTAACAATCCTTAATAGTTAATACTATTAAGGATTATTAATGCTTATATATAGAAAAAATATAGAAAAAATTTGTATAGATGGGGCGATCGCTCATAATACTGAATCTCAGTTTATCTGTTCTGGCATTCTTATTATTTGATGCCAAAGCCTAATTTACAAACAAATTTTGGCTAACTCTTCATTAGATAACATCATGGCTAATTCGTACACTAATATTATTGTCAAAGGACAAAATCAAGAAGTTTTACTTAATTATCTTGAGAGCTTAAGAATAAATGCTTATGTTTCTCCTTTTATTAAGGATATCGCAATTGTGTATGCTGAAATAGCAGAGAATGATTCTAAGGAACTTTTTAGTTTAGCTTCTCTAATATCAAGTCATTTTAATAACTATACTTTAGCAGTATTAAACCATGATGAAACTGTTTTTCATTATGAGCTATATGAATGTGGTAAGTTAGTAGACCAGTATATCTCTAATCCAAAATTTCACGATTTGGAAGCTGAAGATATTCCCAAAGGAGGAAATGCACAAAAACTTTGTAGCGCTTTCGAGGTAACAAAAGCTGTTAAGAAGGTTAAAGCAATTCTAGAAGAACATGGAGAAGGAATTTATCTATTTTCCTCAGAACGCCATAAGAAATTAATTAAGGCACTTAAAATTCCTTTTTTCTGGGCAACCGAGAGCGTAGGAGGATATATTTATATTCAGAAAGGCGCTATTACACCCATGAGAGAGAAAGAGCCTACACCAGAATTCGCTCTCTCTATGTTGAAAAAAACTAAAAGTGTGAATAGTCAAAATATTTTTCAGATCGAAGCCAAATCTCCGTTAGAAACTCTCTTAAAAGTTAAACAATACAATTACCTACTGCCCAAGCTTCACCAGCAGCTATAATACGCAAATTTGCTCGCCTTTGTATTGAATATTATTAGTACATATTTTTACTAGATTCTTTTTTTACTCTGCACACTGTATAAATGCTAGAATCCTCAAGTAGACAGTTAGGATACCTAGATGTCAGTTGTAGCTAACTCAATCAAGTTTGGTACAGACGGCTGGCGGGGCATTATTGGTGACGAGTTCACCTTTGAACGCCTAGCCCTGAACATTTTGGCTAAATCATTAAGAACGGTGGGGCATACCGCGATCGCTTGGGAACAGAACGACCTCTGTCTAGACTTGGAAACAAATATAGATAAGTCGGCTGGATGAACCAAGAATCCCCCGACTTTAAGTCGGGGAAGTGTTAATCTTTATACGACTCCAAAATACCACTGCGAATCATTAGTTGAGGCCAAAACAACACAAAAAACCCCATCCATGTTACTACAGGGATGGAAACGAGAATTGTTAGCCAGATAGTTTTAAATAGTAACCAGCTACCACCAATCAGTGTTACACCTGTGAGAACTATAGACCAAGGCTGACACCACCAAGGTTTGTAGTTCCAAGGACTTATGGGCTTTTGTTCAGACATTGGTTTTATTTAGTCAAACTCAAGATATTCCTTCATTAACAATTATGAATTGTTTTGACAGATTAAGTTTTGTCATACTCGATTTTTCCATAGTCAAGTTTGATAATTCGGTCTGCTAAATGAAAATAGCGATCGTCATGGCTAATCACCAGCACTGTTTTACCCCGCGATCGCAGTTCTGGTAGAATTTGAGTGTAGAATATTTCCTTGAATACTGGATCTTGATCGGCTGCCCACTCGTCAAATAGATAAATTGGTCGATCTTCCAAGTAGGCTGTGAGCAAAGCTAGGCGTTTCCGTTGTCCTTGAGAAAGAGCAGTTGTAGAAAGTTGGCCGTTTTCAACTTTCACTTTATGGTCTAGTTGCAGTTGTTTTATATATTTTTTAGCTTGCTCGTCCAAGTCAGAATTTTTTAATCCTAAAAGTTCTTCAAATAAATAAAAGTCGGAAAATACCACAGAAAAATGCTGGCGATACCATTCTCGATTCTGTTCGCTAATTAGCTCGTCATCAAACCAAATTTCGCCTTTTTCTGGGATGTAAAGTCCGGTAATTAGTTTAGCTAATGTAGATTTGCCGCTACCATTACCGCCGACAATGAAGACTAATTCTTGAGGATAAAGTGTCAAATCTATGGGGCCAAAAATAAAGCTGTTGTCTTCTTTATCTGTATAGTAAATATGGGTAACACTTTTAAATTTTAACCTATGCCAGTCAGATTTTAGAGCAGGCGGAACAGTGGATATTTCCGTTCGACTTGCTAGAGATAAACCCAGGGATTCGATTTTTTGTAAAGCAATGCTGGCTTTGCTTAATAAAGGAAGTTTGCTGATGATGTTATCCATAGGTAACACCAAGTAAGTGAAAGTTAAAATGTAGCCAGAGAGAGTTTCGGGATTGATGGTAAGCAGATTAGGTAGCACAAACAGTACAAAACCGAGGGCAAAAAAGAATATGAGTTGACCCCAACTTGAAGTTATGGCAAAAAGGGTTAGACCTTTAACATTGTGATGACGGAACTCGTTAGCAGTTGATTGCAGCTTTTCTGCTAAAAAGTCTTCACGCCGTCTGTAGTTGAGTTTGAGTTCCTTGACTCCTTCGGTAATGGTGCGAAAATGTTTAAACAGATGATCTTCATCTTCACGAGCTAGGGTCAGTAATTGCCCGCCTCGGTTGAGTAGCCACTGACAACTAGCGATCGCAACTACTGAAATTCCACAAACCATCAGCAATACTAACCAAGAGAGCCAGGTTATATATGCTATACAACCCAGGACGATCGCTAAATTAATAAAAATGAAAGGCATCTGATAAACAGCATCGGCAACCGCCTGAATATCTTCTGTAAGAGTTGCCAATAATCGAGGATTCCCTAAGCGTTCCAGATGACTCAACTCGGAAGCGAGAATCTGGCGACTTAAACGCATTCGTAATTGTAAGACTGCATTCTGAGAAAGACGAACTAGCATCACTTGAGAAATGATACTGGTAATTAATGCAACTATTGCCAGCCCCGCAAAACCCCAAATTATCGATGTGAGGCGGGAAGCACTACCACTACTAGCAGTATGGCTAATTAAGGCAATCAAGCCAGCACTACTACCGCCACTCAAGAATCCCGTAGCGATCGCGATCGCCACCATCCCCCACGAAGAACGCAAAAGAAAGTAAATCAAATTCATGACAGATGCCTATACCCAGTTGGATACAACAAAAAATGAAAATCTCTCTTTTTATGTCCCATGCGCGATTTCCATAATTGTTGTTTGCCAACTAATTAAATTTGCATTGCTAGGGGAGATTCTATATTTTACCAGTTAAACACCCTCTTCAAATATCACGATGAATCAGGCAGAAGGCAAGATTGGGCAATTTATAATCGCTAGGACTTTGCTTTGAGCAAAAATACATTCCTAATGCCTTCTGCGTCCTGCCTTTCTTTGGTAAGCTAGTTGGAATTACAGCTAATTATGTCAATAAACTGTCAAATTACCTGCTCAGTTTTCCAGAGTGAAATTTGCAATGACTGTAAATCTAAAGTCTTCAGAGAAACGGATTAATGTCGCGGTCGATTCTAAAACCGCTCCTGTCATTCAAGGAACCCGCTACGTTCCTTTGCACCATCGACGCATTCTGTGTATCTTTCCCAAATACAGCCGCTCCTTTGGTACTTTTCATCACGCTTACCCACTGATGGGTAAAGTTCGGGCTTTTATGCCACCCCAAGGTATTTTAATTGTGGCTGCCTACTTACCTAAACAATGGGAAGTGCGCTTTATTGATGAGAATGTCAAATCAGCAACGAGGGCTGATTATCAATGGGCTGATGTGGTGATTGTGAGTGGAATGCACATCCAAAAACCGCAGATTAATCAAATTAATGAACTTGCCCATCGATCTGGGAAAATTACCGTTGTGGGTGGTCCTTCGGTATCTGGATGTCCAGAATATTATCCTGAATTTGACATTTTAAATTTGGGTGAATTGGGAGATGGAAGCGATCGCCTGATCGAATATCTAGACCAAAATCTAGAACGTCCCCAACAGCAAATTCGCTTTGAAACCAAGGAACGTTTACCCTTAACAGAGTTTCCAACTCCAGCTTATCATTTGCTGAATATCAATGATTATTTCCTGGCAAATGTCCAGTTTTCTAGTGGTTGCCCTTATCGCTGCGAGTTTTGTGATATTCCCGAACTCTATGGCAACAGTCCCCGAATGAAAACACCAGAGCAAGTAGTCGCGGAGTTAGACGCAATGCGACAATCTGGCAATTTGGGGGCAGTGTATTTTGTCGATGATAACTTTGTTGGCGATCGCCGCGCCGCCATGAAGTTACTTCCTCACCTGATTGACTGGCAAAAGCGCAATGGCTACCCCATCCAGTTTGCCTGTGAAGCAACGCTCAATCTAGCACAAAGTCCAAAATTGCTAGAAATGATGCGCGAAGCCTATTTTTGCACAATCTTTTGTGGCATCGAAACACCAGAACCAAATGCCCTCCATGCGATTTCCAAAGACCAAAATCTGAGTATGCCCATCTTAAAAGCAATTCAGGTTTTAAATAGCTATGGTATGGAAGTAGTCTCAGGAATCATCATTGGGTTAGATACAGATACACCAGAAACAGCAGACCGAATTATCGAATTTATTCGGGCATCGCAAATTCCCATGTTGACAATTAACCTACTTCATGCATTACCTAGAACTCCATTATGGCGGAGATTAGAAGCAGAAGGACGACTTGTCTATGATGAAAACCGCGAATCAAATGTTGAATTTTTGATGCCCTACGAGCAAGTTATTGAGATGTGGCGGCGCTGCATCACAACTGCTTATGAGCCAGAATTTTTATATCAGCGGTTCGCCTACAACATGGAACACACTTATCCAAACCGCATCAAAATTCCTAACAGCCCGTCTCGCGCTTCTGCGGCTAATATTCGCAAAGGTTTAACTTATTTAAGCAATATTTTGCTGCGGGTAGGCTTATTTAGTAACTATCGTCAGACTTTCTGGAAAATGGCCAAGCCAGCACTCAAAGCAGGAAATGTAGAAAACTTGATTCACGTTGGACTTGTTGGCCATCATTTGATTAAGTTTGCCCAAGATTGTGCCAAAAACGAAGAATCAGCTTCGTTCTATTCCCAAAAAATCCTCACCAAAGTTCGTAGCTAACTGTCAAGTGCAGGAGGCAGGAGGTAGGAGGTAGGGGGACAATCTTTATTTCTTACCTCTCTGCGGTTTGATTAAAAAATATTTTTCGCAAAAGAGAGAAATAGAGAATTTTATAAATGATTTACCACTGCGATCGCATCTGCTGCCCTTTAGGTTTTATCCTAAAGAAGTATTAAGTAGAACCTCCGAACTATATACAAGGAAATATACCTGTGAAGAAAACTTTGTTTCTCAGTCCTCCTTCCTTTGATGGGTTTGATGGTGGCGCAGGTTCTCGATACCAAGCCAAGCGTGAGATTACTTCCTTCTGGTATCCGACATGGCTGGCACAACCCGCAGCCCTTGTACCTGGTAGCAAGCTGATTGATGCACCCCCACACGATCAAACAGTAGAAGATGTCATCAAAATTGCTCAAGATTACGAGCTAATTATCATGCACACCAGCACGCCTTCACTGCCTAATGATGTGAAGTGTGCCGAGACAATCAAAGCTCAAAACCCTAATGTCCAGATTGGCCTGATTGGAGCGCACGTAGCAGTCTTACCAGAACAGACGTTGCTGGAAAACCCAATCATTGACTTTGTGTGTCGTCACGAATTCGACTATACCTGCAAAGAAATCGCAGAGGGTAAATCTTGGGAAGAAATTACAGGTCTAAGTTACCGCGATCGCCAGGGTAATATACGTCATAATGAAGACCGCCCCTTGATTCACGATTGGGATTCGATGCCCAGTGTCTTGCCGATTTATCACCGTGATTTAGATATTACTAAATACTTTATTGGCTACTTGCTGCATCCATACATTTCCTTTTACACTGGGCGGGGTTGTCCAGCAAAATGTACCTTCTGCCTTTGGCCGCAAACAATCGGCGGACATTTATACCGCACTAAAAGCCCCGAAGCAGTTGGGCGCGAGATGGAAGAAGCGAAAGCCATCTTCGGCGACAAGGTGCGAGAATACATGTTTGATGACGATACTTTTACTATAGACAAACAGCGTGCGATCGCAATTAGCGAACATCTGCGGCGACTCAAACTGACTTGGAGTTGTAACGCCCGTGCAAATCTGGATTATGACACCCTCAAAAAACTACGCGATAACGGCTTACGTCTACTTTTGGTAGGATTTGAATCTGGGAATCAGCAAATTTTGGATGGCATTAAAAAAGGAATCAAGTTAGAAGTAGCGCGGAAGTTTATGGAAAATTGTCATAAACTTGGCATTACCGTACACGGCACATTTATCATTGGTTTACCCGACGAAACGCCAAAAACAATAGAAGAAACAGTCCGGTTTGCTTGCGAGATTAGTCCTCATACAATTCAGGTTTCGATTGCCGCTCCCTATCCTGGAACAGAACTTTATCGTCAAGCACAAGAAAATAATTGGTTTAGCAACAGTTCTTTAGTTGCTAGTTCCGGAATTCAAATGTCTACACTGCAATATCCAAATCTCTCCAGTGCTGAGATTGAAGATGCAGTTGAGAAGATGTATCGGAAGTTCTACTTCCGTCCCAGAGCGATTATCCCAATCGTTGGCGAAATGCTCACCGATCCGCAAATGTTAGTACGCCGTTTGCGTGAAGGACGGGAATTTTTCTCATACTTGAAAGACCGTCGTACCCAAGCAACTGCGAAAGCAGAATCAGTAGTTGTTGGTTAGTTGTTCTTTTTGGAACAATTGACATAACGTGAGTTCGATAAGTCTTATTTGACCTCTCCCCCAGCCCCTCTCCGATGCGGAGAGGGGGGCAAAAAGCTTAATTTTTGGTTGCTCCTGCCTTTCCGTTTCGGAGAGGTTCATCGAATTCACGTTGACATAATACCATTTTGGATTGAGATCGGCATCAATCCAACTCAATAGCTCAATTATCGGAACCTTAAAAATCTAAAACTTATGCCAGCACAGCGTTTCGCTATCATCAATGGTGATGACTTTGGTTTCTCTGAAGGAGTTAATCAAGCAATTATCAAAGCACACAAAGAAGGAGTGCTAACTAGTACCAGCCTGATGGTGAGCGCTGATGCTGCAAAAGAGGCTGTCACCTTGGCAAAGGCCAATCCAAATCTGGCCGTTGGACTACATCTTGTGTTGATATGTGGACGTTCTGTCCTACCGCCAGAGCAAATTCCCCATTTAGTTGACAAACAAGGTAACTTTTCAAACAGTCCATTTTTTGCCGGGTTGCGCTATCAATTTGTTAAGGAAGCCCGTAAAGAACTGCGGCAAGAAATTCGCGCTCAGTTAGAAAAATACCGTTCTACTGGTTTGCCTCTTTCTCATGTAGATGGGCACTTGCATTTACATATACATCCGGTAGTCTTGCGTATTTTAGTTGACTTAGCACCAGAATTTGATATTAAAGTTATTCGTCTTCCCAGTGAGGAACTGGGAATGACCTTGAGAGTTGATCGCAGTAATTTACTAACAAAGCTAGTTTGGTCAGGAGTATTTGGCAGACTACGCCGCTATGGTGAGAGGCTGTTAGAGTCCGAAGGTATTAGCTTTACTCAAAGAGTTTACGGTTTATTGCAAACTAGTGGTATTACAGAGGAATATTTACTTGGGTTGATACCCCAAATTCAGGCAAACTTGGTAGAGATTTACTCTCATCCGGCGATGCCTACAGAGGGCAACTCTTGGAGAAGCTACGCCAACGCCAACGAAATTCACGGCGATTCTTTAAATGAAGAACTAGTGACAGGTGAAGCAGAACTGGCTGCCTTGTTAAGTAGTAAGGTACGCGAAGCGCTGCTGAGTAATGGCTTTGAAATTACCAACCACCATTTTCTATCCCAACATACCATCTCAGGGAACTCCAAGAAATAAATTATCCAATATTGTGGGGTGAGCAACATGAGCGCCATATAGCCTGGGCGGGCGAGACGCCATTAGTGTCAACTTAAGGTTAAAACCCATTTGTCAACGATGGGTTTTGTTAGGAACGAAGTATAAAGGTGAACTTTTTTCTAACTTTTATAGGCAAGCTGGGAGTGATGCTAATAAACAAAGCATTAATAGTCCCTGAAAAAGTTCGTTTTTTGTCCCTTTCAAACCGAATTTATCAGCATAAATGCTTATTGACATAGGAAGTTTGAGCTTAACTTGACACCTATGGCGAGACGCCCACCCCACAAGAATTAATTGGATATTTTTTTATTTTTCAGTGCCTAAATTTGATTTTCCAAAATTTTTAATTAATGATAATTAATCCTAAAACTATCTGTACTTGATTCAGATAGTTTCGGAAATAATTCAGCCAGCCAAAAATATTTCGTGAAAATTTAAAAGTAAAATTTCTCTAAAGTAATCACTTTGTCATCCCAATTTCATTTAACTTACATAAGAAAATCTTAAACTTATCGGCAAGGAATCTAGAAAATGCTAATATTAGCCGCCCGCTAATCAATGTTTATGTTTGTATCTACCTTCTTAACAAATATTCACCTACTTTTCATTGATTTATTACTAGTTTTATGCGTTTCATCGGTCTGGTTTTATTGCTATGCAATTTATGCGGCAATCATTTTTTTTGCTAATCCCCAGCCAATTGATCTAGATTTCCATCCACCTGTTAGTATCCTCAAACCCATTTGTGGACTTGATAGTGATACTTATAAAAACCTAGCCTCCTTTTGTCAGCAGAACTATCCAGAATATCAAATCATCTTTGCAGTACAAAACTCTCAAGACCCTTGTATAGAGGTTATAGAGGAAATCATCCACAATTTTTCAGATTTGGATATTTTGCTGATTGTAAGCGATCGCGTCATTGGTACAAACTTCAAAGTTAGCAACTTGGCCAATGCCGCAGACAAAGCTAAATACGAAATTCTAGTCCTTGCTGATAGCGACATCCGAGTTGGAAGAGACTATTTGCAAAGAGTTGTCCAACCTTTACAAGACGAAAGCGTGGGTGTAGTCACCTGTATGTATCGCTCCTTAGCTAAAGGATGGATATCGACATTAGAGGCTATTACGACTACGACTGAGTTTCATGCTGGAGTTTTTGTCAGTAATCTGAAGGAAAACGGTGTAAAATATGCTTTTGGTTCCACCATTGTCATCCCTAAAAAAGTCCTCAAAGCCATTGGTGGATTTGAAGCGATCGCTGATTATCTGGCAGATGATTTCCAACTCGGCTATCTACCTGTACAAGCAGGTTACAAAGTTGTGCTTTCCGACTACATAGTTGAACATGTACAGATAAGCAACAATTTAGTTGACGCTCTCAGGCGACAGATTCGTTGGGCGCGTGGTAAACGAGTTTCTCGTCCTTGGGGTTATCTAGGACTAATTTTTACCTATGGAGTCGTCACCAGCTTGCTGCTACTGATTGCTACTGATGGTTCAATAGTAGGATGGCTAGGACTATGTATCTGTTGGGCAACAAGATTACTGATGGCTTGGATCGTTGGTACTGTTAGTTTGAAAGATCCAATAGTCAAAAAATTTCTGTGGCTCGTTCCTGGGTGCGACTTGTTAAGCTTTGTGATTTGGTTTTTTGGCTTTATTGGCAACACCATAGAGTGGCGGGGACAGCAACTAAAGCTAACTAAAGATGGAAAGCTATTATTACAAGAAGACAAAAAATATCCAATTAACTCTTGTGGGGTGGGCGTCTCACCCGCCATATTATAAACTGGGCGGGCAGGATGCCATAGGTGTCAAGTTAAGCTCAAACTTTCTATGTCAATAAGCATTTATGCTGATAAATTCGGTTTGAAAGGGAAAAAAAACGAACTTTTTCAGGGACTATGAATGCTTTGTTTATTAGCATTACTCCCAGCTAGCGTCTAAAAGTCAGAAAAAAGTTCACCTTTATACTTCGCTCCTAACAAAACCCATCGTTGACAAATGGGTTTTAACCTTAAGTTGACACCTATGGCAGGATGCCCACCCCACAATATTGGATAATTTATTTCTTGGATTTACCTTAGAGTTAAAAATCGAAGGTTGTGCGAAGCACACCCACATACTGGGTATCATTTCTGCTGTCGTTTTCTGGGTTGAGAATCACCCAAAAGCCAGGAGTAACTGAAATATTGTCGTTCAGACGGTAACGATAAAATGCTTCGATATGATAAGCGTTATTTCGTTCTTGACGGACATCACTGTTAGAGACATGCGGTGGTATACCAAAGAGAATTCCTGGCAGATTGCCTCTACCACCCACATCGGGAAACGACACCCCAATCGCCCCAAACCAGACATTGGCATTGTCACCATTGTTCACAAATAGAGAATCTGTTCCACCCCTACCATTGGAAATATCACTCAAACCAGAACTCTTGGCATTTGCCCAAATATATCCCCCCCAAGCGTGGACTTGGAAATTTGGGGAGAAGCGATAGTATCCCTGTGCGCCGACAATATCGTTGGAAGTAGCAATGTTGTTGCCAAAGGGAGCGTTTGACAGCACGCTACCCGTCCCAGCCGAGAGATCGATTACTCCAGCAGGGCTATAGCCATGAGAGTAGGCAACACCGATCGCTCCTTGCTTACCATAATAGGCTAAGTGCGCTAGGGCATTGTAGCCGCCATTAAACAAGCCGTTGCTCCCCGATGGCACATTGGGACTGTTTGCTAAATAGCCCAAGGTGAGAACCAAGTCTTTGGTGATGTTCCAGTTAGCGGCTGCACCACCACCACCTCGCCGGAATAAGGGACTATATGATCCAAATAATGAAGGAACCCCATTGCCGTCATCAGCGATCGTGGCGGGAGTGATGGTGTTTGTAATGTCGGTGTAACCAATGCCTGTAGGCCCAACAACAAAGTTAAGGGAATCACTGACTGGGAAGTAATAACGGATATGGGGGACAAAAAGTGTCTCGTTGCTGTCATAATCGAAGTTCAGGCGTGTCATCCCTGTGCCTGTAGCTGCGGCAATTTGGCTTACACCATTGGAATTCGCAAAGTTGCCAAATTCTAGCCGGACTCGCAATAAGTCTTTGCCAGTGAAACTGCTCTCAAAGTTGAGACGACCCCGATTTGCAAAGTAGATACGGGAGTCATCGCGATTGCCACCAACTCTATTACCAAAGGTATCACTAATGGCAGTAATAATTTGAGCATTCAGCTTGGTAGTGGTGGAAAATTGCTGTTTCTCTAGGGTTGCTGTTCGTGCTTCTAGCGTATCCACTCGCCCACGCAGAGTTGTCAATTCTGCGGCAAAGTCTTGCTGCAATTTTTGCAGCACTGCCAAATCTTGCTTATTAACTAAATCGCTAGTAGCTGTGGCAATTAACTCATTAATCCGATCCAAACAAGCATTTAAACCTGCGGCAAACTCATAACGGCTTAAGGCACGGTTCCCGCGATAGGTAGAATTGGGATAACCTGCAATACAGCCGTAGCGTTCCACCAGTGATTGCAATGCACCAAACGCCCAATCAGTTGGTTGTACATCAGAAAACTGAGAAACAGAATTGACTTGCCCCTGCAAATTCCTATTCGCATCTGCTGGATTAGAATTATCTTCTGGAGGTGCTGCCCAAACTGCCGGAATTGCCAAAAACAGAAGAAAAAAACTATAAAAAAGAGTTTTGATCATCGACTTGTGAGTTGAAAATGGTTGAATTCTGACTTGGTAACGAAAGAGATTAGGCTCAAACTAAAGCTTTCAGCTTACGAGCTAATCTACATATTTTGAGCTAAGGTTTTAGGTCAATATGGTTCAGTTAAGGGCTACTGGTAACATTTTTGGGTTCTCAAGACGCGATAAATCGCCGTCTCTACAAGTGTTTTGGGCTTATCTGAACTGTATAGGGTTTTAGGTCACTTAAAGCAACGCTATGACTTTTTGCTCATTGCTGCTTTTAATAGCTGCTTCTATAATTCGCATTACATTAATTCCGTCTTCGGCAGTAACAGCAATTGGCTGATTATTAGCAATGGATTTGTACACCGCATCGTAATAACCTAAATAACTGCCCTGTGAGCTTTTAACTTTTTCCCGAATTACTTTTGTGTCTTTTTCGGTATGAAGTAAGCCATATTCACTTTCTGGCTCTGTATACCAATCAAGTGTATTAGGCTTCATCCCCGCTACTAAATACTCTTCTTGTTTATCGGCTCTGCTTTTGAGAAAAGAACCATGAGTGCCATGTATGATATAGGCAGGCGCAGGCTCACGCACCAGAAAACTTGCTTTTAATTTGACCCGCAGTTTATTGTAGTATAGTATCAACTCAAAATAATCATCTACCTGCGATCGCACTCTTGTGATGCGGATGTCTGCAAAAATAGCATCAGGCATCCCAAATAAATGCAAAGCTTGGTCTATTAAGTGCGGCCCTAAATTATTTAATGTTCCTGCCCCCGGACTTGGAACTTCTACGTGTTGTTTATGACTGAGGGTTGGTTTATATCTTTGGAATTGGAATTCTACTTCAATAATATCACCTAATAAACCTTCTTGAACAATTTTTTTGATTGTTTTAAAATCACTATCCCACCTGCGGTTTTGATATACAGATAATTTCTTTCCCTGTTTTTGTGCCAATTCTTTCAGGTTTTCCGCTTCTGCTACTGTTGTGGTGAATGCTTTTTCTACCACCACATGTTTGTCTGCAAGTAATGCCTGTTTAGCATAATCATAATGGGTATAAGTGGGTGTATTTACGACCACCAACATTACTTCCTCATCTGCTAGCAATGCTTCTAAAGAAGGATAGCTTTTTACATCAGGATAATGTTCCTGTATCAGCTTTTTACTTCTTTCCCAAGAACCGGCTAATTTAAATCCGGGATGTAAATCAATAAACGGCGCATGAAATACCATGCCGGACAAACCAGAAGAACAAAGAGCCGTATTGATAGTTTCCATCTTTTTCGTGATTGACTGAAGCGAGAGTTTTTATTTAGTTTTTTTCTGATATTTTTCCGGGAGAATCACCGAAGAAAGCAGGGGAGGCAAGAGGAGAAAAAATACCTTTCCTGCTCTACAAATCACGTTAGTGCAGTGGGGCGTAGCCCATTAAGAATTAACGTGAGTTCGATGAACCTCTCCGACACGGAGAGGGGCTGGGGGAGAGGTCAAATAAGACTTGTCGAACTCACGTTAAGAATTACGTTAGCGTACCATTCCGTGGAAGCAAGTTACGCGCAGCATCTCGTAGAGAGGAACGAGCGTCATTACGAATTAATTACATGTGTTCTAACTCAATTCCTTTGGTTTCTTTAATAAAAAAGAGAATGAAAAAGAATGAGGTAGCTGCTGCAATTGTATAGAGTCCATAGGCAGAACCTAGACCGAAATATTGCAGTATAGGAGGAAATGTTGTGGAAATAACGAAATTCGCAACCCATTGTATAGCAGCAGCAATCGAAAGTGCGGCGGCTCGAATTTTGTTATTAAACATTTCTCCCAACAGTACCCAAACCACTGGCCCCCAGGAGAAGCCGAAGCAAAAGACGTAGAGGTTAGCTGCAATCAGAGCCAGAGTCCCGGCGCTTCCAGTCAGATTGGGGTTCCCAGCAGCATCGAGAGGAGCATTACCAAAAAGATAAGCCATCGTCCCCAAGGTCAAAGTCATGCCTATTGACCCTATGATGAGTAAGGGTTTACGACCAAATCGATCCACGAAGGCGATCGCAATCAGTGTTGTAATAATGTTGACGGCTCCTGTAATCACTGTGATTGTTAGGGAATCTTTTTCAGAAAACCCGACTGCCCGCCACAAAACGCTGCTGTAGTAGAAGATTACATTAATCCCAACAAATTGCTGTAATACAGATAAGCCTATTCCTACCCAAACAATGGGGAGGAGTCCGCCACTTCTGCTTAAGAGGTCAGAAAACCTGGGTTGGCGTTCACGAAGCACTGTCTGGCGAATTTCTTCGATTTTTGGCAGCACATCGCCCCCTAAAATCTTGGTTAGAACGTTAACAGCTTCCGGTTCCCGTCCTTTGGCAACCAAATAACGGGGAGATTCAGGAATTGTTAAAGCTACCATCCCGTAGAATACTGCTGGTGGGACTGCTGTCCAAAACATCCAGCGCCAAGCTGCAACCCCAAACAAAAACGGCGAGTCTGCTGAACCTGCTGACGTAGCGATAAAGTAGTCGCTCAATAAGGCGACGAAAATTCCTACTACGATCGCTAATTGTTGCAGAGATCCTAATCTTCCTCGCAAATGGGTGGGAGAACATTCGGCAATGTAAGCCGGTGCGATGACGCTAGCAACACCGATGCCAATCCCACCCAATAATCGCCAAAAGATAAAATCCCAGATTGTGAAGGCAAACCCAGAGCCGATCGCACTGATGGTAAACAACGCCGAAGCAACCACCATTGCGTTGACTCGACCATAACGATCTGCAATCTGTCCGGCAAAGAAGGCTCCAACAGCAGAACCCAGCAACGCTAGGGACACTGCCAGCCCTGTCACCCAACTACTGGTGTTAAAAGCTTTTGCTAGAGATAAAACCGCGCCGTTGATTACAGCAGTATCAAAACCGAATAAAAACCCGCCGAGGGCAGCCGCACCAGCAATCAAAATCACATAAAAGGTGTTGGATTTGCGACGAATAGTAGTAGATGACATAGTTTATATATTGGGAATTGGGCGTTAGGAGTGCTGAGTGCTGAGTGCTGAGTTAAGAGTTTTGTTTATCTCCCTCATCCCTCCAGTCCCCAGTCCCCAGTCCCTTTTATCGTCTGGAACGTCTGCGTAACCGATCAATCATTACTGCCAAAATAATTACTAGTCCTTTGACGACTAGTTGCCAGAAGTAAGATAGGTTCAACAAGGTTAAACCGTTGTTGAGAATCGCAATAATCAATGCACCGAGAAGAGTGCCGCCAATGGTACCAATACCACCTGTAAAGCTGGTTCCACCTAGAATAACAGCTGCGATCGCATCTAATTCATAACCCTGACCTAATACGCCACTGGCACTATAAAGACGGCTGGCGCTCATGATTCCTCCTAAGCCTGCCAGTAATCCGCTAATACCATAGACGAATAACAACACCCGATTAACTTTAATCCCAGTTAATCTCGCTGCCCTCTCGTTACCACCAACAGCATATATCTGCACTCCTAAAACAGTTTGCCGTAGCACAAACCAGCTAGCGATTACCGTCAGTAGCGCAATGATTACTAGCCACGGCAGAGGGCCGATATAACTATTACCCACCCAAGCAAAATTGATGTCCCGGTTAATCAGCGTTGTCCCCTTGGCAATTAAAAAGGCCACACCCCGCAAGGCGGTAAGTGAACCCAAGGTGACAATAAAAGGTGGTACATCCAAAAAGGTAATAAGCGCACCGTTAAGTAAACCTAAAAGCAATCCTGCCAGCAAGGCAGCAGGTACAGCCGCCCAACTTAAAGCCGGCAGTAGCGATACTAGCAATGCAACTACGGCAGAAACGGCTAAGATTGACCCAACGGAAAGGTCAATACCGCCGGTGAGAATTACAAAGGTCATTCCTGTTGCCAGCACAATATTGATTGATGCCTGACGCAAGATATTGACGATGTTACCGCCGGTGAGGAAGTTGGGAGAAAGGAATGCAAATAAGATGCAGATAATTACTAAGATTGGCAGAATACCCGCAACTTCCAACAGAGTGCCGATTGATTTCCGGTTGCCAGATGCGGGATTGTTGGCTGATTTATTGATAGGCGGTCTGACTGTCTGACTCATGATGCTAATACCTCCGATGCTCCTGTTGCATAGTGCATAATCTTTTCTTGGGTGATTTCTTTGCCAAGACTGCCATCCAGTTCACCTACCAGCTGTCCTTCTCGCATCACTAAAACGCGATCGCTCATGCCGACAATCTCCGATAGTTCGCTGGAAACCATTAAAATAGCAACCCCTTGTGCTGCTAATTCGCTCATGATTCGGTAAATTTCGCTTTTAGCACCGATATCTACGCCCCGTGTCGGTTCATCTAACATCAACACTCTCGGTTTAATGGCTAACCAACGCGCTAGCAGTAGTTTCTGCTGATTACCACCAGAAAGATCCAATGCTCTAATTTCCAAGTTGGCTAGGCGGATATTAAAGTTTTCTACCGCATCTGTTGATAGCCGATTCACTGAAGCCCAGTTAACAATTCCAGCCCTTGCATCCTGTTTGAGTGTGTTGATGGCAATATTCTTGCGGGCGCTCATTTCCAGAAATAAACCTTGGTCTTTGCGGTCTTCGGGGACGTAGCCAATTCCGGCTGCGATCGCATCACTGGGCGTATTAATTTCCAGTTTTTGGCCGTTCAAGAATACTTCACCACTGGCCTTACGATCTGCACCAAAAATCAGCCGGGATAGTTCTGTGCGTCCAGCACCAACCAGCCCCGCTAAACCGAGAATTTCTCCAGCATGAAGTTCAAAACTAGTCGGCTCAAGCTTCTGACGCGCATCGCTCATATTTCTGACTGACAGCACGACGGGGCCAGGATTCATTTGTCGTTGATGTTCGTAAAAGTCTTGCATGGAGCGACCGACCATCATCTGCACCAATCGCTGTGGAGAAATTTCGCTGCGTGTCAAACTACCAATATATTGACCATCGCGCAACACACTAATCCGGTCAGCTAGAGCATAAATTTCTTCCATCCGATGGCTGATGTAAATAATAGCAATGCCATCACGCCGCAGTTTGCGAATTACCTCAAATAAATGGTCGCTCTCGCGGTCAGATAGGGCTGCTGTTGGCTCATCCATCACCAAAACGCGGCTTTTATCTTTCAGCGCCCTGGCAATTTCCACTTGCTGCTGTTCGGCGATGGACAAAGTACCAACTATCGTCTGGGCGGTAAAATTGGCTCCCAGGCTTTCCAACACTTCCTCTGCTTCCAGTTGCATCGCTTTGCGGTCTAAAAGCTGACCTCGCCGCAACTCGCTACCCATAAACATATTTTCGGTAACGCTTAAATTCGGTGCAACATTCAATTCTTGATAAATCAGATTAATACCTGATTTGCGTGCTGTCGCCGGATCGGTAATTTTCAGGGGTTGACCATTGATGCGAATTTCTCCTTCATCAGCAATGTAAGCCCCAGCCAGGATTTTCATCAATGTGCTTTTGCCTGCTCCGTTTTCACCCATGAGGGCGTGAACTTCTCCCGGATAAATCGTCAGATTCACATTTTGGAGCGCAGATACACCATGAAATCGCTTTGTAATTCCTTGCATTTCTAACACTGGAGTGCTAGTTGGTGCATCAGAAAGTGAGGTTTCAATATTTGTTGTCATGAGCAAAACCTGTAAAAACTATTTAAAATTTGCGAACCTGAATTAGAAATTAATAAATTCATATTTGATTGATCGCAAAATCATGTTTTAAAAGCTGACTAGGAGTGGAAAAGAGATATTTTCATCCTTTGTTGTTAACGTTAGTTTATAAAGATTTTTGGAAAAGTCTGAGTGCTAGAAATGCACACTCAGACTCTCCGCTGATGCACATACATAGCGGTTATTGTTTTGTACAGCAGAGTTATAACCTCTTTCCAAACTCATCTTTCTATTAAATAAAAGACAGGCATAAAGATGAGGTTTGGTATTAATTTAAATGAAAACTGCCGGACATTCTAGGTATGTGCAAAAACTTTACAAATGCACCAAAGGACTTATATCAAAAGACATAATTTCCAATTGCAAATTCACAATTTCTATTACTTCCAGCCTTTTTCTGTGCTGACGTTATCTTTTGTGATTAACTTAACTGGAATCAAAATGGTGGAACTGCTAGGTTTTTTCCCATTTAAAATGTCGTTGCCAACTTGAACTGCTTTTTCGGCCATCCCTCGCGGATTTTGAGTAGCAGTTGCCGCATATATACCATCTTTCGCTGCGATCGCAGTTATTGCTTCTGGTGCGCCATCAACCCCGACAATAAAGAAATCTTTACGTTGTGCTTGGTTAGCCGCTAGTTCTGCACCTACTCCACTTGGGTCATTGATGGCAAAAACCGCATCAATCTTTGGAAAAGTTGTCAGCAAATCAGTCATAACTCTGAGTCCTCCATCCCGACTACCCTCTGCATTTTGGTTTTTGGAGAGGATTTTGATATCAGGATATTTGGACAATACATTCTCACAACCACTAACTCGCTGAATCACCGAGTCCACTGGTGGGCCGTTAACTATGACAACATTACCTTTACCTTTGAGGCGGTCAGCAATATATTTGCAACTAACTTCTCCAGCTTGGACATTATTAGTGGTAATGGTGGCATCTACACCACCTTCTGCACCTGTGTCTACTGCAATGACAATTCTACCTGCTTGTTTTGCTTTTTCAATTGCTGGTTTAATGCCGCTTTTATCAGCAGCATTGACAATAATGATGTCAGTATTGGCAGCAGTGAAATTCTCAATTTGATTAGCTTGTTGATTGAGGTCATAGGCACTAGAAACTACGGTAACATTGACATCCTTACCGCCGATTTTCTTCGCTTCTGCCTCAGTTGCTTGTCCCATAAGGACGAAGAAGGGATTACTTAAATCACCAACAGTAAAGGCAACGGATCGTAATTTTCCATTCCCAGTAGCGATTTTAGTTTCTGCACTAGTATTAGTAGCCGGTTTGGTTTCAGGGTTAGTAGCCGTATTGCTATCGGGAGAACCATTTGTACAGCCGAAAAGACTGCCACTCATGATACCTAGTAGGCTAGCTGCGATTACGCGAAGCGTAACACCAGAGGTGAACGTAATCTTTTTCACATTCATATATCTCCTAGAAGTCTTTCTTATTTACACCAAACTTAAAAACGATCTATGAAAAAACAGGGTCAAGTACTGTAACTCTGCTGTATCAAGCCTTTTTCCGTAATTACGAATTACGAATAATTACCAGCCTTTGTAGCTGCTGAGGTTCTCTCTAGTAACCAAGTTGACTGGAATCAGAATATTCGGTGACTCAGGTTTTTTACCCTGGATGATATCATTGCCAATCTGAACCGCTTTTTGGGCCATCCCTGCGGGATTTTGAGCAGCAGTTGCAGCAAATACACCGTCTTTATCTTCCATTGCTTTGGTTGCATCTGGCGATCCATCAACCCCAACAATAAAAAATTCTTTACGTTTCGCTTGTCTAGCTGCTAAATCTGCGCCGACACCGCTTTGGTCGTTGGTGGCAAAAACGGCATCAATTTTGGGAAAGGTTGTCAGCAAATCACTCATGACTCTCAATCCTCCATCCCTTGTCCCTTCGGCGTTTTGGTCTTTAGAGATGAGTTTGATATTAGGATATTTGGACAATGATTTCTCACAGCCACTCACTCGCTGATTGATTGAGTCCATCGGCGTACCGTTGAGGATGACTACACTACCTTGACCTTTGAGGCGATCGCCAATATATTGACAAGCAACCTCACCAGCTTGAGTATTGTTGGAACTAATCATCGCATCCACATCAGCATCAACGGCTGAATCTACTGCAATCACAATCCTACCTGCAAGCCTTGCTTGGTCAATTACGGGTTTAACTCCTTTTTTATCAACAGCGCTAAGGATAATTAAATCAGTCTTCGCAGCGGTAAAATTTTCGATTTGGTTGCTTTGTTGGTTCAGATCAAAAGCACTGGAAACCGCATTAACTCTGATATTACCCCCGATTTTCTGGGCTTCTATCTCAGCGCCATTCTGTACTGCATTATAGAAGGGATTGCCTAAGTCACCTAAAGCAACGCCGATTGTTTGCAATTTTTTATTTGGATTACTAAGACTCTCTGCACTTATATTAGTAGCCCTGTTAGTATTATTAGTAGCAGTGTCGCTATTTTGAGCGCCATTTGTGCAACCAACAACCGCAAAACCTAATATACCAACTATCAGCGCAATTCTCTTCATATTCATCTATTTCTAACAACGGATTTAAATTTGATAAAGGTCAGTAGAATATAAATCTGTAGAGTCATCACAATATAAACTAAGTCTGAAAACTTTAGACCTGCTTAGTGATGTTACTAGATTTTGGAATTTCAACTCCAAAGGTCTTCTAATTTCAATACGGTTCTTAAGGGCTACTGGCAACAATTTTGGGTTTTAGAGACGCGATAAATCGCCTTCTCTACAAGTGTTTTGTTGCTCTATCTGAACTGTGTTGCTTCTAATATGACCCATCAGAATTGGAGTTATTACTGTTAGTTTCACGAAACTAGATGTTTTATTTTTAAAGCAAAGCTATGAACATTACACTACTTCAAATAATCACATTATTTTCTGGCGAAAATAATTCAGTAGTGCGTAGTCTGAAAACAGCTTTTACGTGAAACTGCCAAAAATTAGTTTTATTAAACTTGTAATTATTATTTGTTTTGACTTGTCTCATTTTATATCGCTCCAGTGCAAAAATTAATTTTGTTTATTGAACTTTACAAAAAGAAAGAGTTGAAATCTCTCTACATAACCTAAAGTCTTCATTGCAAAGCATCTGTATAAATTCGCCTATTAAATAAAATATTTAATGTTAAAAACTTTAACATTTCTTAATCAAGCTCCTTCAGAAAAGATATTGTTATAGTAGGGAAAACTTTGACTGTGAATGCCAGATTTTGAGAAATGTAAACATCCTTTAGTTAGATTTTTTAAATTAACTCAAATCTGCTTGACAAGCGTATTTATTTGTTATTACTCCTCCATCACTTGAAGGCAATAGAGGAGTAAACAAGATAAGCTTTTTAAGCCTGATTAGGGATAAAGAACATTTGCATATCTGTTTTATTCTTGTAGAAATGTAATATCTTGCTCTTACTCTATCCCTTCATAGATATAGGATTCTGAATTCTGAATTCTTCTTCAAGCAGTTTAAAACTTTAACGTTGCGGGTAAATATTTAGCCACCAAATCTTCATAGTATGGTTTTAATTTTTGCCAATCAGGAGGAATAGGGTTTTTTGAATACAAATCGTAGGGATTGAATAACTTTACCCATTTAAACATTTCTTTGTCGTGTTTATCCATCAAATGTTCATAAGCATTTTCACGATGTTGAGGATAAAATGAGTGATAGCGAAGCATATACAATGCAGGTTCAGGCAAATAGTTTTTCATCATCTGATAAAAATACTCATCATGCCCCCATGATATATGTACATTACTCAATCCACAGTTAGGCTCATAAATGCCATATTTAGTGTTGTAGTCGGGGTTCTGATAATCAGGGTTTTCTTTGAAGAATTCTGAGAAAACAATTTTATCAGAAAATGCACAACCTACAGGATAAGTATCACCGACAGTAGCCCATTGAGGCTCACCAAACAGACAAAGTACTTTCCCCATATCATGAAAGAAGCCAGTAAGTACCATCCAGTCAGGATGACCATCGGCGCGAATGGCTTCTGATGTTTGCAATAGATGTTGTAATTGATCCATGTCTGTATCAGGATCGGAATCATCAACCAATTGATTCAAAAATTCGACCGCATCCCAAACAGACATTTCTTTTTTATCAAACTTCAAAAATTCTTTTTCTTTTTGAAGTACAAAATCATAAGTTTGATTAATATGATTTAACCGATAAAACTCTTTTACCGTATCTCTAATAGTCGTTTCGTAATTTCTGTACTCTTCAGTGGTTTTACCTTCTTTAACTATGTTTTCTGGATCAGGATAGCGATTTAGTAAGTCTTCTTCCCATTCTTCTAAGGAATGTAAGGGATTGTTTTGAGCTTGAGCAACTACATGATTTAGAGTTTGCGACATATTTTCTTACTTGTTGATTTGTTAAATAATACTTTTACATTCCTTTTTATGCACAGGTGTGCAAAACCTTTATTAGACTTATTCTTTAATTCTTGCACACGTGTGCAAGAATGTGTGTTAAGTTTCTTTTCGTCTTTGGATACCTGTGCATGATTGACTGGTGAGAGTTGTCACCCCTTCATCTACAAATACATCGATAGAGGCGTACATTTGTATGCCTCTATTGTTGGATAGACTTTTGAAAATGGTATGATTATTAGTTTATACACACGTGTGCATAAACCCGTGTTAAATATAAGTTTATCTTTTGTTTTACACACGTGTGCAAAAACTACGCTAATTTTTGTCGAATTCAGCCAAGGGAGTCGTTAATTATTTTATTAATTGTATGGCAGTGGAATACTTGACAAGATTAGCCAACTCTTGCAGTTGGTTTATTGCTTCTGCACCTTCCAACTTCATTAATTCGCGATCGTCCCACAATTCCATCCAAGTAATCCCGTAATCAGACACTAAAAATCGAATCAGGTGCTTTTCTCTGAGGCTAACCATAAATGAAGCACTCTTCATTTGGTCGCCGCATGTATAACATGACGCAGTGTAACCACGCCGCTCAAGTATAATTGTCAAGGCTTGCAGGCTCATTACCAAGTCTTGGACGAACTCTCGATGTTGTTGTGCTAATCTTAAAAACACTAGTTTTCTCCTACCACTCTCAGATATATGGTTGCTTTGATATCTATTTAGACTTACATCTGATGTGATTTAGTTGCCAAAAGTTCATGTTTTCGTAGATACGTGATTAATCTTAATATTACGGTTGTCACTAATAAGCTAAATTTCCAAAGCCGCTCTAATATTTTGGACAATTATCTGGGGTGGCTGTGCAACATCAATACATAGAGCGTCTAATGGTTCTTCAAGAGTATAAAACTGGCTGTCGAGCAGTTTTTCACTCATGTAATGATTGCTACGCTCTTGCAACCGCATTTGAATCAACTCATAAGACCCTTTGAGGTAAACTAGCTTGATGCGTTCGCCCTTGGCGTTGGCGAAGCCATCGCTATCCAATACCAAAAATTTCCGATAACTATCTTTTAAAGCGGAACACGCCAACACCACATTTTTATTTTCTTGTAGCCAGTGTTTAATAGCTGTTTGCAAATCTTGTAACCAAGGTATCCTATCAGCTTCACTCAGAGGGATAGCACACCGCATTTTCTCAATATTCTCTGGCGAGTGGAAAGAATCAGCATCACTAAACTCCCAGTCTAAGGAGTCTGCTAGCAGTTTTCCGATGGTAGTTTTCCCAGAACCTGATACACCCATAATGATAATAATCATTTTTTTCTTAATAAAAATTTAACTAATTCCTAATTTGTAGTTGTAATTATGAACAGAGGTAAAAGTCAGGACTTGTAAATCCTTTCCATCCCAAATGTGAGTTGTATTAAAATCTCTTGACAAATAACGATTATTTTCTATAATACATACAAATGCACACGTGTGCAATATTTAAAAGCTAAGATAAAATAATGAATAAACGAAGAATTTCGATTGAAGATATTGCCCGCAGGGCAGGCGTTTCTCATTCTACCGTTTCACGTGCTTTGCGAGATAACGCTCTAATTAGCCCGAAAGTGCGAGAAGAAATTAAGCGACTGGCGCAGGAAATGAGCTATGTGCCGAATGCTATTGCTCAAAGCTTGCAAAATAAACGTACTAATACCATTGGTGTGGTAGTAACTTCAATTTCAGATCCTTTTTTTGCAGAGGTAGTAGAGGGAATCGAGAAGATAGCTAGACCAGCAGGCTTGAGTGTTTTATTGAGTGCTTCACACCGAGATTTTGATCAGGAAATGGCAGCTATTGATACTTTTCATCGCCGCAGGGTGGACGGTATCTTGGTAGCCGACTCACGAATTAGTAAGCAGCATATCAAGCAACTCACACAAATTGCTGTGCCAACGGTTCTGATTAATAGCCAGACTGAAGATCAATCGGAAATATTTCACTCAGTAGAAATAGACGATCGCTTAGGTGCTAAGTTAGCTACAGAGCATCTAATTAGTCTGGGACACACTGCCATTGGTTATCTGGGTGTAGGCGATCGCAGTAGATCAAACCAGCAGCGCCTAGAAGGATATCAAATGGCTCTTGCGGAAGCTGGTATCCCACAAAATACTGATTGGGTTTCAATTAGTGATGAATATAATATCAGAAGAAGCGATGTTGCCACTGGGCAAAATATGCTTGCTAAACTATTGGCTGCGGAAGTTACAGGCATCTTTTGTTACAACGATATGGTAGCAGTTGGCGCTCTGTTAGCTTGCCAAGAATTAGGTATTTTAGTACCGCGAAATTTAAGTCTGGTCGGATTTGATGGTATTGCTTTGGGCAATTACGTTACGCCGGCACTGACCACAGTTAGTCAGCCAATGTTAGAAATTGGTGGCTATGCCATGCAAATGTTACTCGATTTAATAGAAGAAAAAACTGTGGAAAATCGTGTTTTATCTCCTTTTCTAGTAGAGCGTGGTAGTAGTACTAAATTAATTAAATAATTTCATACTAATTTGTTGTGAAGATGCAGTTAATTATTAAACGAACCGCCAAGTACGCCAAGTACGCCAAGAGGGAAAGAGTAGGCTGTTTATCGTTCTTATTTGCACTCAGCAACACTAAAAACTTTAATCGGACAAAAATATGTTAACCAAAAAACCGAGTTTATCTCCCGATCGCTGTTTTTCTCCAGAACCACTTCAAAGACGACTAGCTCACCAATTTTTTGATAGCATATCTGCGTTACCTCTAGTTTGTCCACACGGACACGTAGATCCAGCTTTGTTAGCTAATCCCGCAGCCCGTTTTGGTTCACCAACGGAATTACTGATTATTCCTGACCACTACCTTTTGCGGATGCTATACAGTCAGGGCGTATCTCTGCAAGCTTTGGGCATACTTACTAATGATGGTTCACCAGTAGAAACCGACCACCGCAAAATCTGGCAATTGTTCGCTGACCATTTTTATCTATTCCAGGGTACTCCCTCTGGGTTGTGGTTGAAAGAGGAACTAACTAACGTCTTTGGGGTGGATGAACCTTTAAATTCTCGCAATGCAAGATATATTTATGATTGTCTAGAAGGTTTGTTAGCCTTACCTGAGTTTTCCCCTCGTGCTTTATTCAAACGCTTTAATATCGAAGTGCTTTGTACTACCGATGCCGCCAGTGATAACCTAGAGAATCAGCGATCGCTCCACGAAGAAGGTTTTACTCAAATTAGACCAACTTTTCGTCCCGATGCAGTGGTTAATCTGGATGCTCCTGGTTGGCGGGAAAATCTTAGCAAGTTAGAAAGCAGTATCGGTAGAGAAATTAACACTTATGCCAATTTTGTGCAAGCTTTAGAAGAACGTCGAGCTTTCTTTAAAAAAATGGGCGCGACAGCTACCGATCAAGGTGCAGCTACACCTTATACTACACGTCTTTCTGACCAAGAAGCTGAAGCTATCTTTGCAAGAGCATTAACCAGCAAGCTGAATCCAGGGGATGTCGAAAATTTTACCGGTCATATTTTCATGGAAATGGCGCGGATGAGTGTAGAAGATGGCTTGGTAATGCAAATGCATTGCGGTGTGATGCGTAACCATAACCCGGCTTTATTTGAGAGATTTGGAGCTGATAAAGGTGCTGATATTCCCATAAAAATAGAGTGGACTCAAAATCTGCGTCCGTTGTTGTCAGCTTATGGTAACGATCCGTGCTTCCATTTAATCATTTTTGGTATGGATGAAAGCGCTTATAGCCGCGAGATGGCTCCTTTAGCTGGTCATTATCCTACTGTATTGCTTGGGCCGCCTTGGTGGTTTCATGACAGCCTAAATGGTATGGAGCGTTATTTCAATCAGGTAATGGAAACTGCGGGAATTTATAATACTGCTGGATTTAATGATGATACGCGGGCTTTTGTTTCGATTCCGGCTCGTCATAATGTTTGGCGGCGGGTAGCTTGTAATTGGTTGGCTGGATTGGTTGCACGGGGGTTGGTTGAGGAGGAAGAAGGGTATGAAATGGCTCGTGCTTTGGCTTATGACCTCGCTAAGGTTGCTTATAAGTTTGAGGGGAATTGAAAACGCAAAGGGGCGCGGAGGGAAGCGCAGAGGTACGCAGAGAGGGGGAATGGGTGATGGCTGAGTTGATTTTGAGTAAACTTTTTAGTTTGAAGGAGCGGGTTGCGGTAGTTACTGGTGGTTCTGGTGTGCTTGGTGGGGCTATGGCAAGGGGTTTGGCTCTAGCGGGAGCGCGAGTTGTTGTTTTGGGTCGCAATGAAGTTAGGGCGGGGGCGGTGGTGGCTGAGATTACTGCTAATGGTGGAGAAAGTATTGCTGTGGTAGCCGATGTTAGCGATCGCTCCCAATTAGAAATCGCTAGGGATATTATTATACAGCGTTGGGGTGAAATAGACATCTTGGTAAATATGGCTGGTGGTAATATTCCGGCTGCCACAATTACTGCTGATGCAACTATTTTTGATATGCCACATACAGCTTTTGAGGAAGTAGTTAGCCTCAACTTAGTTGGCACTCTCCTACCTTGTCAGGTTTTTGGTCAAGCAATGGTGGAAAGAAGTCAGCCCCACGGTTGCATTGTCAATATTTCTTCTATGTCTGCCATTCGAGTGATTAGTCGGGTGGTTGGCTACTCAGCTGCGAAAGCGGGGATAGATAACTTTACTCGCTGGTTAGCTGTAGAACTCGCCCAAAAGTATGGTGATGGAATGCGAGTAAATGCGATCGCACCAGGTTTTTTTATTGGCGAACAAAATCGAGATTTACTCCTAAATTCTGATGGTAGTTTGACCGTTCGCGGGCAAAAAATCATTGACCATACCCCCGCCGGACGTTTCGGAAAACCAGATGAATTACTCAGCACTTTGATCTGGTTATGTAGTTCTGGTTCGAGTTTTGTTAACGGGGTAGTTGTAGCGGTAGATGGTGGATTTAGTATCTACAGTGGAGTCTAATAATGTATTCACTGGCTGTAAATGACGGGACACTTTCAGACGAGCAAGTTTCCGAGTTAGTTCATCAAGCTTTTGCAGACCCGAAGTTAGATGGACAGCGCATCTTGGTGTTAATTCCAGATAGTACCCGCACTGCTCCCATCCCGCAAATGTTTCGATTGCTTCATCAGGAGTTGAGTAAAAGAGTAGAAGCTCTGGATTTTTTAATTGCTCTGGGTACACATAATCCCATGAGTGAAGAACAAATCAATCACTTGGTAGGAGTAACACCAGATGAACGGGAGACAACTTTTAAAAAAGTTCGCATCTTCAACCACCTTTGGAATGAGCCGGATACATTTATTTCTTGTGGAGTAATTTCGGCAGACGAGATAGCAGAAATTAGTAGTGGAATGCTGCATCAGTCGGTTGATGTGCGGATTAATAAGCTGGTAACAGAATACGATTTGATCGTGATTTGTGGCCCAGTTTTCCCCCATGAAGTTGTCGGTTTTTCTGGTGGAAATAAATATTTTTTTCCTGGTATTGGTGGTCAAGAAGTAATTAATCTCTCCCACTGGTTAGGTGCTTTAATCACCTGTTATGAAATTATTGGCACGCTGGGAATAACACCAGTCCGACGCTTGATTAACCGAGCCGCTAACCTGATTTCTACCCCAAAACTTTGTTTAGCGATGGTAGTCGCACCCAAAACAAATCAGTTAGCTGGACTCTATATAGATAAACCAGAGTCAGCCTGGGAAGACGCTGCAAAATTATCAGCTAAACTGCATATTAAATATGTAAATCAGCCTTTTAAACAAGTACTTTCAGTCATGCCCCAAATGTATGACGACATTTGGACAGCAGCAAAAGGTATGTACAAGCTAGAGCCAGTAGTGGCCGATGGAGGCGAGGTAATTATATATGCACCTCACATTACTGAGTTTAGTTATACACACGGCGAAATTTTATCCGAAATTGGCTATCATGTGCGCGATTACTTTCTCAAACAGTGGCATAAATTTCAAGATTATCCTTCTGGAGTGTTGGCCCATAGTACTCACTTAAAAGGAATGGGTACTTTTGATCCGATAGAAGGAGAACAAGCACGGATTCGTGTTACTTTAGCTACTGGCATTTCTGCTGAACGCTGTGCTGCTCATAACTTAAACTATCGCGATCCGGCGACGATTCAACCCACTGAATGGGCGAATCGAGAGGATGAAGGCATTTTACTTGTGCCGAAGGCTGGCGAGATACTGTACCGTCTCAGTTACGGCAATTTTCAGGCAACTAAATCGTAGTTTTCGAGTTTTAAAGACGCGATAAATCGCCGTCTCTACAAGTGTTTTGGTCTTATCTGAACTGTATTGAATCATAAACTGCAATTGCGATCGCAGTTTAATATTTTACACTTCGCGCTATTCTTGATCAAACGTCAGCGAATCAGTTTATTGCAGCGAACAAAAAAGCATGGGTGGGAAATTAATTGTATTTGAAGGGGTGGAAGGCTGTGGCAAAACCAGCCAAATTCAGCTTTGTTCTGAGTGGTTGGAAAGTCTCGGTGTTTCTGTGGTGGTAACTCGCGAACCAGGGGGAACAGAGTTAGGTTTACATCTTCGGCGCTTGCTACTAGAAAAGTCAGAAGATAAACCAGTTGCAGAAGTAACAGAACTCTTATTGTATGCTGCTGACCGATCGCAACACGTTGAACAAGAACTCAAACCAAATCTCGCAGCTGGGAAATATATTTTATGCGATCGCTACACTGACTCTACCATTGCTTACCAAGGATATGGTCGTGGTCTAAACATCAGTTTAATCAATCAGCTGAACAATATTGCCACTGGTGGTTTAGAAAGCGATTTAACTATTTGGCTAGATGTCGATGTCGAAGTGGGACTTTCCCGCAAACTCTCAGGTAAAGTAGGATTAGACCGCATTGAACAAGAGACAATCGCTTTTCATCGCCGCGTTCAGCAAGGATATGCACATTTAGCAGCATCCCATCCCTCACGAATTGTTCGGGTAGATGGCAGTTTGAGTAAAGAAGCTGTACAACAGTTAATTCAAGAAATTTTGCGCGTACATCTGCACTTGGCGAAGTAGTAGCGTGACAAGGCTAAAATAGTGCATTAAGAAAAAAGTAGAAAACATTCAGTAGACCGAAAACTTTTGCGATCGCTAAAAAATAGTAGTGTATGATACCATTTTTAGAGGAATGGAAAAAAGCTGTTCATCTGCGATAAATGATAAGATGAGCTTATTGATTAGCGACAAAATCAACCAAAATCAGCCAGATGGCAAGTACACTTCGCAAGCTAACCCATAGTTGCGGTCTACTGTTTGACGTAAAAATTCAAGCATTTGCTTGAGGGTAAATAGATGAGGAAAAACTTAATTAGGCGAATATTGGTAAGCATAAGATTCACGTTAACTTCCTAACATTTTATCCCGCAGATGCTTAATGTGATGTGCAAGCGGTTTGTTACGCCGCAGCGATCGCCGCAATATGCCACAATAGCAGGTAAAACAGTAAGAGTAGTACTCACTAACCATCATCCCCTATGCAAGTCAAAGATATGACCATCGAAGAACTCAAACTTCTGATTCAAGAAACTGTTGCCGAAACGATTCAATCTCTATTGGTTGATCCTGATAAAGGCAAACAAATAAAGCCAGAAGTGAAACAGCAACTACTCGACTCCTTACAACGTACTCAATCTGGAGAACGTGGAATCCCTGCTGAGGAAGTAGCAAAAAACCTGGGATTGTCCAGGTAATGAGCTACGAGATCGAATTTAAATCAGAGGCGATTATCGGGCTTGAAACTCTCACCTCAAGTATTCAAGAGCGCATCTTGCGTAAAATTCGCTGGTTGTCTGAGAACTTTGAGGACTTAACCCCTCAACCTTTGAGTTCTGATTTAAGCGGTTTGTTCAAACTCAGAATTGGGGACTACCGAGTTATTTATTCCTTTGATACTGAAGCACAACTCATTACAATTCATCAAGTTGGGCATCGCCGTGATATTTACAATTAACAATGGTTCATCAGTGTCCCCTCAATCACACTCCAATTGAAGACTCAGTAGATTCACGTTAACGTCCTAGCATTTTATCCCGCAGATGTTTAATGCGATCGCGCAATTTACCCGCCTCTTCAAATTCCAGTTTCTTCGCCGCTTCTTTCATCTGCACTTCTAACAGAGTAATTAACCCTGGAATCTGTTCTAATGGCAGTTCATCTAGATGTTCATCTACTATTTTCAAATCAGTTGCATTCAACCGCCGAGATACATCTAAAAAAGCCAAAATCGCATTACTTGATTTTTTCACAATTGGTTGTGGTGTAATCCCATGCAATCGATTATGTGCTGTTTGAATCCCACGCCGCCTATCTGTTTCATCAATAGCTTTAATCATGCTACCTGTCATATTATCGGCATACAAAATCGCTTGTCCCTGGACGTGACGCGCGGCTCTACCAATAGTTTGAATTAAGGAACGCTCGGTTCTCAAAAAACCTTCTTTATCTGCATCCATAATTGCTACTAAGGAAACTTCGGGTAAATCTAAACCTTCCCGCAGTAAATTCACACCAACCAAAACATCAAATTTTCCCTCGCGTAAGTTTTGCAAAATCTCTATGCGCTCAATAGAAGTAATCTCGGAATGTAAATACCGTACCCTGATACCGTGGTCTTGCAAATATTCGGTTAAATCTTCCGCCATCCGCTTAGTTAATGTGGTGATTAACACTCGTTCATGGCGATCGGCTCTATCTTTAATTTCGCCTAACAAATCATCAATTTGTCCTTCTGTGGGACGCACAGAAATTTCTGGATCAACCACCCCAGTTGGTCGAATCACTTGCTCAATTACATGGTCTTCAGAGACTTCTATTTCCCAATTTCCGGGAGTTGCGGAAACAAAGATACACTGATTTACTTTTTGCCAAAATTCCTCGGCTTTTAAAGGACGATTATCAGCAGCGCTAGGAAGCCGAAATCCATGATCGATTAAAACTTTTTTTCTTGCTTGATCGCCGTTATACATGCCGCGAATTTGGGGTACGGTAACGTGAGATTCATCGATAATTAATAGCCAATCTTTCGGAAAATAATCAATTAAACATTCTGGTGGATCTCCAGCTTGTCTTCCTGCTAAGTGACGGGAATAGTTCTCAACGCCGTTGCAATAACCGACTTCGCGCAGCATTTCTAGGTCATAGCGTGTACGTTGATCTATGCGTTGCGCTTCTAATAATTTGCCAGCTTGTTCTAAGTCTAGTTTTTGCTGTTTTAACTCGGCGGCAATATCATGGCAAGCTACTTCTAATCGTTCTTCTGGGGTGACAAAGTGACGTGCTGGGTAGATATTCACCGCTTCCAAACTCTTGAGAATTTCACCTGTCACTGGGTCAATATAGCGAATCGCGTCTATTTCGTCACCAAAGAATTCGACGCGAATAATTCGGTCTTCATAAGCTGGGCCGATTTCTAAGACATCACCCCGGACGCGAAATTTTCCCCGGCCCATTTCGATGTCGTTGCGGCTATATTGAACATTTGCCAAATCTCGTAAAATTTGACGTTGATTTACTTCCATACCTATCTGAAGAGGGATGGCAGCTTTTAGATATTCTGCTGGCATTCCCAAACCGTAGATGCAACTGATGGAAGCAACGACAATGACATCACGACGTTCAAAAAGCGATCGCGTCGCTGAATGCCGCAACATATCTATTTCATCATTAATCGCTGCCGTTTTTTCAATATAAGTGTCGGTAACGGGAATATACGCTTCTGGCTGATAATAATCGTAGTAGCTGACGAAATACTCGACTGCGTTGTTGGGAAAGAAATCTCGCAACTCGTTACAAAGCTGTGCAGCCAGGGTTTTGTTATGCGCGAGAACTAAAGTAGGCTTGCCAATTTTCTCAATAACTGCTGCTACCGAAAATGTCTTACCAGTTCCAGTGGCTCCTAATAAAGTTTGGTAACGATTACCAGCTTGGATACTCGCAGTAAGTTGTGCGATCGCTTGTGGTTGATCGCCTGTGGGACTAAAGGGAGCTTGAAGACAAAATTCTGTCATACAGTTTTGCTATAAATACCCTATCTCATGGTGATGATTCCGCCCTATACCCATTGTAGCTGGCTTGTTAGACTAAAAAATTAGTAATAAATTTTTACAAAACTTATTAATTTAAATTTACTTATGTATCTGTTTTAAAGATTCTTATATCTATATGAGGTTTTTTAAGGTTAAACTCTAGAATATATGGGAAAAAAATTTCATCTTTCCTTAATTATTGTAAAATTCAATTAACAAACCAGAGGTCTTCGTTTATGACTATTAGCAGCGCTGGCAAAGCAATCAGTTCTCGGCAAAAGCCTGCCAAGTCCCCAGGAGAAACTACAGAGGGAGTTGAAAATCAACAAGACCAGAGCTTGAATGCAGATCAAGTTGAGGAAGTTACTGAACTGCCAGTGGGAGCTTCTGGAACACTCGCCATTTCTGGAATTCGTCCTATAGGTGCTAGCGACTTAGAAGTTGCTGAACACCTCTCAATTGCTGGGGTGCGTCCCGTTAGCACCAGTACCTTGGAAGTAGTTGAAACCTATAACTCAATGGGTATTCGTCCAATTGGTGCTAATACATTCCAAGTTGTTGAAAGTATAAATCTCTCTGGGATTCGTCCAATTGCCTCAAGTTCATTGGCAATTTCTGACAGTTATTCCACCTTTGGGAATCGTCCCATAGCACCAAACGAGATTGACAATTCTGAAAGCCTAATGGGTTTTCTAGATTAGACAGAAAACATCCCCATAACTTTATTAACCCAGTTCCGTAGAGAAACTGGGTTTTTTAATTAATAGAGTCGAAAATAGAGATTACGATATTTGCACTTGTTGGGAGCATCTCACTTTTGTAAAAACACACCTTGCCCTGGCGAATAGAATGAGACTGTTGGCGAATTAATAGGGGGTCAAACCCATCATTCCTCATTAGTCTGATTTGGGCCCGTTTCAACGGACTTGAGCTATTAGCCCGAAATTTATTTCAGGGCGGGAAAGCAACGCCAAACCAATGTTTTAGGGGTGAGGGATCAAACCCACCGTGAATTGACCAATAGTCTCATAGAATTCCCAGCTATACAGACAAAACCCACCTCTGTAGGTTTCTAATTCTTTGAGTCTGCGTAGGCGGCCTACCCTCCGGGAACGAACGCTAAGGGCGAAAGTTTGTGTAGCCACGATTTCTAATAGCCTGGTATATTTGCTTATTCTATGTCTTTGAGCATAGATAACTAAACTTTTTTGGCTTTAATTTACATTCAGCTAACGGCTAGGATGCCTACCACCATTACTTTTCTTCATTTTGAATTTTGAATTTTGAATTTTGAATTATTTAATATGCCTTGTGGTGGAAGGCTTTAGCAAAAACTTTAAGCTACTGTGTAAAAGTAATCATAAAGGATTTATTTCAAAGTGATTTATACAGCTTTGAAATGAATTTTTCATTAAATCAGGAGTACAAAATGAGCATTGAAGATCGCGCAAAAGCTGCCGCTAAAAATGTCGAAGGCAAGGCCCAAGAAGCATTAGGAAATATCACTGGAGATCCAGAAGATAAAGCAAAGGGTAAAGCAAAGCAAGCTGAAAGCGAAGTACGTCATGGAATTGAAGACGTGAAAGATAGTGTGAAGAAAAATATTGACTAATAATTCATAATTTTTTTGCAGAAACTCTAGGAATAAAAATGGGGTGGATTCCATTTTTGCAGAAAAATATGATATGAGTTGTTTGATAACCAAGTGAAACTTTTTTGATATTCCCTAAGTAAGGGGTAAAGAATAGAGTACTAACTTGATTTACAGAATTTTTGTAGAGACGTAATTCATCACGTCTCTACACTTTCCAAAAGTTTTAAAATTTAGTTATGCTTGAAAAGATACAAGATACCCGACTTCCTGAAGAAGTCGGGTATCTGAGTTTTTTGGTGTTCTTCTCTAAAGTATTACAGCTAAAATAGTTGTTAAATAAATTGCTAAATGGTCGCGTAGCGTCTGTCTGCGACACGCTGCGCGAACGCAGAGAAGAAAGTCTTATTTTTTATAAAATAGGAGCTAAAAATTAAAATAAAGGTGATGCTAGGCTTAAAGCACAAAATTCTGCGATCGCAATTCCCTCTGCATCTAAAATATACTTAATTTGATAATGGCTTAAGGTCTATTACTCCTGATCAGGAACATACCATTTATTTTTATCGTAAATTAAGGGGTTTAAGACCCCTACATCTAGATGTAGTACCCATTTCAGTCGGGGTTTCAATCCCCATCTGAAATGTCTTTAATTTTGAATTTTGAATTTTGAATTGTTAATCACTCCCCAGTTTCGTGAAGGAAGACTGCTGCAATCCGACTTGATGATAGTAGTTGCTTAGTAGCCAGCCATATAAAGAGTGGAATAGTCCTAGCATAGCGACTGAAAAGGCGGCGTGGTTCTTGAATACATCGATACAGCCATTCAAGTCCTAAATCTCTAACTATGCGGGGTGCCCGCTTGTAAATTCCTGCATAAACAGGGAAAACTCCACCCAGTCCAATCATTACAGCTTGTATCTTGCCCTTATGTTGAGCTATCCAATTTTCTTGTTTAGGACATCCCAGAGACACTAAGACGGCACTAGCACCACTAGAATTAATCTTTTTCACCAAAGCTTCGTCTTCAGTTTCAGTCAAGGGACGAAAAGGTAGAGGTTCCATCGCCGCAATCTTCACCTGCGGAAATTCCTGCTCTAACCTTTTTCGCATCTTAGAAAGAATTTCTGTTTGGGAACCTAAAAAGAAAATACTAATATTTTGTGTTTGAGTTAGCTGACACAATGCTAAGAAAATATCCATCCCTGCTACTCGGTCTTGGTAAATAGCTCCCATTTTCCGCATCATCCATACCAGAGGCATACCATCAGGAGTAACTATATCTGCATTTCGCAATATGGTAGCAAAATCTGGATTCCAATGAGCTTCAATGAGCATGTGTACATTTGCTACATATACACTTTTACTCTCACGCCTACTCGCCCACTTCAGTATTGTTTGTATCTGGTCGTCAAAGCGTAAAGCAGTAATAGAAAAATCAAGCACTTTTTTAGTAGGTAGAAGCACTCTCGCCACAATCAATAACTCCTGTGTCGAAGAAAAAAATCCATAGATTACATAGACCATTCCGAATATTGAATAATTCGCATCGGATGACTCCTGACTTTTTGTAGGCTTGTGTCATCGTTGGAAATTAACACATGGAGATGCAATTGCCTTCTTAGTATACTTTTGACTTAATCGGTAATATCGATAATATTGTAATTATTTCCTGCTGTGTCCTAGCTTACTGTTTTAAGTTAGGGATTTTAGACGCAGTGTGACAAAATTCATACTTCCTTCATAATTAATTTTTGATTGGTTCATACAAACATTATAATTGCGATATATTTCTATAGATATGTATTTTATTTAGTAATATTTACTACACAGAATGCTCGCGTCGCCAAGCAAAATGCCAGACAAGTCTACCGATTTTGATACGTAAGTATGCGCTTAAGAGGTTTAATTTAGATTTAGTATATTTTAAAGAATGTAAAATAATTTTTTCTTATAGATTTCCAAATCTATTACAGATTTAATTTAGTCTCCATGTTAAAAAATCCCTTCCCTAAATTTTATTTTTTTCCTAGATAAAATCCCAAAAAATAAGGAGAAGATAAACTTATCTCCCCCTGCTCTTTCGTTTTTGTTATTGTCTGGTTTGTTACTTTCCTTAAGTCTTTGCCGTAGCATTTGCCTTTGTTTTTTGAGTTGCCGCTTTCTGGCTGAACCTCCTCTACCTTTATCATTCCTACCTTCTTTCCGGGGAGATTCCCATCTTTTTAGGCGCATAAGTTTTTTAGCTCTTTAGCACTTGCTTGGTAGTGGGCAGGAGGAGAATCGAACTCCTATGACCGTAAGGCCGCCACATTTTGAGTGTGGTGCGTCTACCAATTCCGCCACCCGCCCTTATATCCAACATTAACTAGTATACACTCATTAAGTGATTTTTAACAAGTATGAAAATTATTTCTCAAAGTTTTGCTGGAATAACAAACAGTTTTAATAATTTTCCCGCTTAAGACTTGGCAGGGTCAATAAACTAGGGTCAATATCCTGTAGTTTGGCACAGCCGCTAAGTGCCATTCCCACATTTAACTCATCTTGTAGCAGTGAGATGATATGAGATACGCCGATTTGTCCTGCTACCGCTAGTCCCCACAAAATAGGTCGTCCGATTAGTACTGCTTTTGCCCCTAATGCCAGAGCTTTAAGAATGTCTGTGCCCCTACGAATGCCTCCATCTAACAGTACTTCTACATTATCATCTACTGCTGCTACTATTTCAGCTAGGGCTTCTATTGAAGCGATCGCACCATCAAGTTGTCTACCGCCATGATTGGAAACAACAATTGCTTTGGCTCCGTATTCTACAGCCCGCACAGCATCATCTCCCCGTAAAACGCCTTTGATGACTAAAGGTAACGGAGACAAGGACTGTAACCATTCCAAATCATGCCAAGTGACTGCTGGATTTAGCTGTTGGGCAAAATAGGTAAATAACCCAGATTCGCCTTTTTCATGGGAAATATCTAATCCTGAGATGGTGGCAAGATTAGCCAGATGTAAGTCTTGGGGTAAAGCAAACTCATTACGTTTATCTCTCTCGCGCTGTCCGAGAACAGGTGCATCTACAGTTAGACAAAGTGCTTTATAGCCTGCTTTATAGGCTTTTTCTACCAAAGCACGAGTCAACCCCCGATCTTTATGAATGTAAAGCTGGAACCATCGCAGAGAATCTGGAAACTGATTACATGCAGTCGCCACTTCTTCAATGCTCTTTGTTGCCATTGTACTTAATACCATGCCTACACCAGCTGATGCAGCAGCTAGGGCTGTGGCAACTTCTCCGTCTGGATGGGCTAGACATTGAAAAGCCATCGGCGCAATTAACAAAGGTAGTTGCAGGGGTTGTCCTAAAATGGAGGTAGTTAGATTGCGATCGCTCACATCGACTAAGATCCGAGGTCGCAGCTTGACTCGCTCAAAGGCAGCACGATTATCTCGTAATGTGATTTCGTCCCAAGCGCCACTGCTATAGTAATCAAGTGTCGTTTGAGACAGGCGCTCTTTTGCTAATTTTTCGTACTCAAATAGGTTGATGGGTTGAAAGCGATCGTTGTTGGAAAAGTAGGTAGACATCTTCTAGAGGAACCTATTTAATAATTCGTCCCTGGATAGTTCCAGCAATAAAGGAGTAAATTCCTCTGGAGATAATACCAATAAAGGTTCAATAATTACTCTGAGTTCTGTATCTAAAGAACCAAAGCGAACTCGCAATAAATTTTCTATAACATTACGACGTTCCGCTTGAATTCCTTCTTGTTTAACTGCTGCTAATTTTTGTTCGTAAATGGGTGATAAGCGCATAATTAAATCTCTGTCCTCCTCGTCTATATTTTGATTGAATTCTAAGGTAGTCTTTAAATTCAATAATAAATCAATTGCCTTGGAACGTAAGGGATTATTTTGAGAAAGCGCTTCTAGTTCATCTATGGCTTGTTGTTGGACTCTTCCCTTACCTAAAATTCTCAACCATAGTGTTTCTTCTGTACACGGTAATTGATGAATTGCCACAATTGCTGTTCTCAAATAGTCACCTAAAAAGTGTACTCCTATTCCCCAATTGTCTTCATCTAGCTGAGTTCTAAAACCATCCAAGATGGATTTAGAAGCTGTAGGTGAAAAAATCCATAGGCGTGGTAAATCTGATTCTGTAATCCGACTTTTATCACTTTTCCTCTGACGCTTTACTTCAGCGAAAATATCAAATAGCTTATTTATACAGCTACGAATTTCCGCAATTGTAGCCGCATTTCTAAATGGTTCAATTAATGCAGGTTCAGCCGCAAATTTTCCTAACAGTCCTAATTCTATTGTATCGCTTCCCGATTCGAGTGAAGGGACAAAATAAACATCAACCTCTCGGATTTCCGCCGGAACTTTCCGACTTGTTTCAACTTCTCCCAATGGTTGTAACAATTCTTTAAGATAGTCTTTTGCGAACTGGTCGTAGGGAAACCTGGTCATTAGCTGATTTTTTGGCTGTACCAATATTTTATCTGAGTGCGTAGACATATACTTCCAGAACAGCTTGTTGCCAGACATCAAATTTATAATGCCTTAAGACTACTACTAAAGCTTTACTAAATATTCTGCATTTCTGGTGAAAAAGAATTGTTTTGACGTAGCACTGCTACGTCAAAACAAGGATTCTGGGTAAAGCATATTTAATTTCTGGAAATGTCTAGTAGATAAAAGTACTTGCGATTAGTAACTCTACCAATTGCGCCATCCGCCTTTGGGTGCAACTTCATTATTAGTAGACTTCAGTCCGTGACTTTGCAACAGAGTTTGATATTCTGTGCTACTTGCCCAACGGTCAATTTCTCGCGCCCGTAGCACTGGCACTGGATGGGTTAATTGGGCTGTACGGGCAGCTTTCACCATTTCACCTAGTTCTGTCTTACTAATATCATCGTAAGCGCGGGCTTGAGCCACAAAGGCATCGAGATTCAGTTGTGGCGCTAAGGTGGGGGAACCACCTGCCAACTTCATCAACACTGACATGACAACTTTGGGATCTTGGGTTGCTAGTAATGCGGCGCGATCGCAGGTAAACTCAGCACAACGTACCCATTCTAAAAGCTGTGCCTGTATGGCTTGGGCAACGAAAGTGCCAACATTGGGCACAATTGCCGCAGCTAATATTAATAAATTTACAGGAGTCAAGTAAACACTATGATCGCACTTGAGATGCCCCAACTCATGGGCAATTACTGCCTGTATTTCCTCTGGTGTGAGCATATCAATCAGGGAAGTGTGTAGCACCACAAAGGGCTGCTTACCCCGCACAGCAAAAGTATAGGCGTTGGGAGCCGGATGTTGCCGGACATACAACTGGGGAGGATCTATGTCCAGGATTTTACAGGCATCTAACAACAATTTGTATAAATCGGGCAGTTGCTTTTCACCCACCAGAACACTGGAGGCAATATTTTCCACGTAGAAAACCTGCTCTGCCATTGGCCCAAGCCAATTTCGCACTAACATATCTATGCCTGGTATCTGCTTGAGCGCTCTGGTAGCTTCCAGGTCTAATGGATGACGAAATGAGTCAGCTTTTAAACCAATCAGCGGGGTTTTGAAGAAGGACATAGTGCAACAAGCTATAAAAAACACAACTATGGAATCTGGCTGGATAGATAAACAGCCTCCCACAGTTAGTATAACGATTTCAGTAGGGGGTTTCCTTTCTTGCATACTCGTAACTTTCGGTATCACCCCTTTGCTGCATACGCCTACCGACGAGCAAACTCTGTCCTTTAGTGTCCGTTGCAGTTAATCTTGATTGGACACACTAATTCACGCTCGGAAAATTCAATGCGCTTTGGTTTTTTTACTTTATGTGTTCTCGCACTAGCAACAACAAGTGGGCACGCCGCTCAGTCTCCCAAGATCCCAGCACTGGTGATGACCAGCCCGGATTCCGCTTCTGCCAACTACGAAGATAAATGCAGCAACGGCAGCAACCAAGACCAGTTTAATCGCGATCGGTTTCTTAAACTTATGCTTGCTGATAAAAAATCAAAGCTATCTCAACTGAAAGTAGCTCTCCTCAATGAAATTAAACAAAGTGGTGATGAGCCACGAGGCGAGGGTGTCCATATTGGTGAATGGAATCAAACCTTCCATGACCGAAGTGGTTGTGGCACAAACACTAACAGTTACTCAGCATTTGTTGTCACCGTAACTGGTGGAAATGCAAACCATACGGTCGTGAAATACCTGGTCACGATTGATGACGACGATAACGCAGGCAAAAGAACCCTCAAGCTCCGCGACATCCGCCCAATTAACCTACGAAATGATAACTGACCGAACAAGGCAAAAGTAAAAAGTAAAAAGTAAAAAGTAAAAAGGCAAAAAAAATGATGAACCACTTTGGACGCATTGTTAATGCGTCAGCTTACATTGTTAATGCGTTAGCTTGCATTGTTAATGCGTCAGCCTGCATTGTTAATGCGTCAGCCTGCATTGTTAATGTGTCAGCCTGCATTGTTAATGTGTCAGCCTGCATTGTTAATGTGTCAGCCTGCATTAAAAACCCTACGTTTTTACGCAAAACTATACTAAGCATAAAGCTAGAATTAGTGACACGATCAAAGGAGATCGTTTTTTTGTTGTCACTATGAAGATATTAGTACTGAATGCCGGATCGAGCAGCCAAAAGAGTTGTCTGTATGAAATTGCAGATGAAGCTCTCCCCAGCCAAGCACCCCAACCTCTTTGGGAAGGGAAAATCACCTGGACTCAAGATCGGGGTGTGGCAGAAATTGAGGTGAAAACTGTTTCGGGTGGAACGCTGCAAAAATCAATCTCTGGTGATTCCCCACAGGCGCACCTCACCTATATGCTCAATACACTCGACCGTGATGCTACCAAGGTAATCGATCGGTTGTCCGAAATCGATGTGGTAGGGCATCGGATCGTACATGGTGGACAGGATTATCGAGATAGTGTGGTAATTACGGAGGATGTCAAAAAGGCGATCGCAGGTCTATCTAACCTTGCTCCAGCACATAATCCAGTGGGTTTGGAAGGCATCGAAGTAATTGAAAAAATCTTAGGAGATGTCACCCAAGTAGCAGCCTTTGATACCGGATTTCATGGCACTTTACCCGATGCAGCAGCAATCTATCCCGGCCCATATCAGTGGGTAGAGCAAGGTATCCGTCGCTATGGGTTTCATGGTATTAGTCACCAATACTGTTCTCAACGCGCTGTCCAAATTCTCGGTAAAGATGTCGCATCTGAGAGGTTAATTATCTGCCATCTGGGTAATGGTTGCTCTTTAGCAGCGATTAAAAACGGTCGCAGTATTGATACTACGATGGGATTCACGCCCCTAGAAGGGTTAATGATGGGTAGTCGTTCTGGTTCAATTGATCCGGGACTTCTGATTTACCTATTGCAGTACTGTAATTACACTGTAGAAGGATTGAATCATGTATTAAATAAAGATTCTGGGTTAAAGGGAATTTCGGGTGTATCTAGCGATATGCGCGAGGTGAGAGAAGCGATTGCTCAAGGTAATTCCCGCGCTCAACTGGCCTGGGATATTTACGTGCATCGCTTGCGTTCTGCGATCGGCGCAATGCTTACTAGTTTAAGTGGATTAGATGCTTTAGTTTTTACAGCAGGTGTGGGTGAACACTCTCCAGAAATTCGCCAAGCCGCCTGTGAAGCCTTTGGATTTATCGGACTAAAAATAGACCTTGAAAAAAATCAACAGCAGCCTGTGGATGAGGATATTGCTACACTTGATTCAGCAGTGCGGGTATTAGTTATTCATACTCAAGAAGATTGGGCGATCGCTCAACAATGTTGGCAACTTTTGAAACAGTAAAAAAAAGAATTACTAAATTTATTATTTATATACTCAAAATGATAGGAACCGACGGATAAGCAGTTTCCCAACTCGTGGCCCGGTAAAATTTAAAATATGCTCCGCAAGTTTTGGAGCGATAAGTGACAAAAGTGGTAATAATAACGCACTAACATTTTTAAAGCCGCTAGTAGCACCAGTAAAAACACTAGGAATAAGACAAATTAGCGACCATGCCCACCAAGTTATAAATTTAGAGTTGATAGAAGTACGTCTTTGCAGTTGACTGACAAGTACATAGCGGGTGGTTGCAAATAATATAGTGAAGCCTATCCAAGCAAATATTAATAGCATCAAATTTGCTGGATACAGATTGTAGACTACTAACGCAGCAGGAAACAGCGAAGCTACCTCCCAAACTAGCAGATTTAATTTAGTCCGAAAGGAACTTAATACTTGTTCAGTCAGCCAATAATGAGCCGAGATAATTATTGAGCAGTTGGAATTCTGCATGAAATTCCACTTAATTTTGTTAAAAATATCACCATGAAGAAGAATAGTGCTTTGTAAAATGATGTCTTCTTCTTCATAAGTATCTAAATTTGATTGATGCTGCTGATAGTAAGAATTAAAGGTGACTCCAGGCTGTAACGCTATTTTGTCCCGTGCAGTTTTACTCAAAAATAGTTTCAAAAAATTAACTATCACAATCAAGTAAAAAAATTTATTAAACTGTTTTTCGGTAATTTGCTTTTTGTTTTCAATTACAATATTTTTGCTGAAGCAGGCGTAATACCAGAGAGAAATTATCAGCTTTGGTGGAATATATAGAGAAATACCAATTTTTTGCGCTTGCTGAATCTGTTCTATAACTCTCTCATTTAGGTAAAAACTACACTGTCCTTGATCAACCTTAAGTTCAAAGCGATCGCCCTGAGGAACTTGTAGAGAAAGGGAGAGTGCAACATCAGTTTGGCGATCTATTTTTGTTATATCAGCGTTCATTATCGAGATAAATTTGCGATACTTTGTACCAAACTAATCAAAAAACTAAATGTTCCACGCCACTGCTTCTCACCAGAAACTACTCCTTGATTATGTGTATTAATAATTAAGTTTTTAGCGTCTTCAGATAAACTAAACAGTTCTTTATGATAACGAGTGATAATATCTCCATCTATCTGCATAACAGTTTGAGCATAAATAATATCAATTTTGGTACTTGTAACATTACTACTATCAAGTGCAGCTTTCAGTTCAGTCATTTTACGTAGTGTACGAACAAATCTAGCATTATTTAAAAGTCTTTGAATTTCTTTAAAATTTTCAATCCAATCTTCTTGGTTGTTTCCATCTTTATCATCAAGAACGGGAGTTGGAGCAGGTAGTATTGGTTCAGCTAGCTTCACATTCTTTTCATCGGCTTCAACAAAGTTTTGTTGATATTTCTTTGCGTATTCAAGCCTCTGACGATATCGTTTTACTCTATCATCCTGCGGATTATAAAAACCTGAATCCTCCTCAAGCAGAAGGTAAAAATATTCTCTTTCAAGTTGATCAAATAGACTTTTATAGCGCTTACGCAGTTCTTGAGCTTGAGAACCTTCTTTTGGAATCCCTTTGGCATCAAAATAATCTGGGTCATGTATAGAATAAATCTCTTGATATGCCTCCCAAGCATTAAACTTTGAAGCATTAATCCTATCCACAACCATCGTATTTACTTCTAAAGCTGTAATATCAGAAACTAATGTCTGTACAGACCATACTAAATTGTTTAACAAGCCTCTAGCTTTGTTTTGAATATCTTCAGATCGAGTACCATTTCGGTTGTCAGCCTGAATAACATTTCGGTCTTTAATTTTAATCTCATTAGACATAATGTTTCATCCTCTTATAGTTCTGACTAATCTGGCTGTAGCTTTGTGTTGATAGCTAGATATACGCAAATGAACCTAAAGATGTTGCTAGTACAGCACGGCGCAAATAAACAGACCATTTCAAATGGCGTAAGAGCTTGAAATACAATTCTTTTGACTTCCGTCTTGCGGTACTAGGCTGCTGTCGATGCTTTAGTTTGAATGAGTAGTTAACAAATAATGCTTACAGTTGTGGTTTTTTGTGAGATTTAACTATTTCCATCAAAAATCCATACAATTTTTCCACGCTTTCTATATTCTTGTGAATAATCTCCCGACTGTCTTTAACTTGAGTTAAATGAAATTCGCGAATTTCTTTATAGGGGCCACTATCAGTAAATTGACTCCCAATTTCATTTTCGATATCCCCGTTAACAAGATTAATCCGAGTATATATTCGATTTCCTGGTTTAGCGGATGCCGATGTTATCTCATTTTGTGACTGCTCTGATGATTCTGCAACCCAAGTAGTGATTTTTAAATCAATCACTTCAACGATTACTGTTTTGATAGCATTAATAACTTCGTCAACATCCAGTCCCTTTTTATCAGCATTAAGATTAGTGACTATTGTTTTAAAATCACTGTTTCTTGCACTAACAGCTAGTCCGTTACTTTCCAAGTTATCTGTAATTACAGTATTTACCATAATCTTCTAGAGAGAAAAGATTTAAATTTCAACAAAATCTCATTTTATATGATGTTGGAAATTTTACCAGTTTTGCTTAATAAAACTAAGTAAAAGCAAAAAAGCTTTAAAATTTTCAGAACTTGTTGTTCAAAATACTGGCAGTAATTTAAGCAAAATTTATACTTTAAAACACTAAGTATTGAACTTGCAGTAAACACTTAGTATTTTGTACTGAGTTTGATAGTATACCTATTTTCAGGTTTATTTAGGAAAAGATATAGCAATCTATGCAGGAGTTACAAGCAAAAAGATCCCTGACTTATTTAAGAATTCAGGGATCTGAGGCTATCGTGGAAAGTAAATCAAATAGGATTACTATAGACTCGTTTACTTCTAGTTGTTACCAAAGAGGAAAGTAGCGGCTTGCAATCAAACATTACAACCTTGAAAAAGTCTCTGTTTATTCGCTACATCACCACTAAACTCTTCTAACTAAAGGTTTTTTAATCTGCTTGATTATGGATGTTATTCTATTTACTCTATTACTGTGTAATTATACATAAAGCATATTATATACAATAAGTTATATACAATAAGTTGCTTATGCCTGGGAAAACGAGAAAAATATGTTGTTGTTATCGCGTAAAGCTATTACTACACCTTTTTTAATTTGTGCATGTATTTTAGGAGTTGGCTTGATTCAATTTTCCCAATTGCAAAAACTAATAAATCGCAAACAATCCGCCTCTATAGAAACTCTAGAAAAAGAAATAAAATCTGAAAATCTCCGTCTAAAAGTTCTCCAAAAAATGCCTAGTTTTAGTTATGATAACCTCATTGGAGATTTAGTATATCTCAAATTTTTACAATATTTTGGAGATGATGAAGTTCGGGATAAAACAGGTTATAGTTTAAGTCCAGAATATTTTGAAATCATTCTAGAACGTGACCCGCGATTTTTAGCAGCCTATCGCAGCCTTTCTGTCAGTACTTCATTATATGCTGCTATGCCAGAACGCGCGATCGCAATATCAGAGAAAGGCTTAAAATCACTATCTCCATCGGTTCCCGAAAAGTCTTATTACGTGTGGCGTTATAAAGGAGTTGATGAGTTATTATTTTTGGGAGATGCTAAAGCTGCCCAAAATTCTTTTGCAACGGCGGCAAAATGGGCGAGCAAATTTTCAGATGTAGAAAGTCAGATGATCGCTAATACTTCTCAAAGAACTGCTGAATTTCTGAGTCGAAATCCTAACAGTAAATATGCTCAAATTTCTACCTGGGCAATGGTTTTAAACAACCAGGCTGATGAGAGAACTCAAAAACGTGCAATTAGACAAATTGAAGTTTTGGGAGGTAAAGTAATTACAACTCCTGAAGGTACTCATCAAATTATATTTCCCCCTAAAGATTAAATTATTAGTCATAACGCAATCTGTTGAATTTTTCTCACACATGATTTAATAGGATAATAATGATATCAATACAATTGGCTGAATCTGACTTTCACATATTAGGGTGTTTTGCTGTGATTTCCCAGTTGCGCCCTCACCTTAAGCCGGCTAAGTTTGTAGAACAAGTTAGATATCAAATGCAAGAAGGATATAAACTTGCATTTTTGGAAGTAGAAAAGCAAGCTGTAGCGGTCGCTGGATTTCGGATTTATAGTTGTTTATCATCGGGAAAGCTAATCACTAACCACCATCTGAATGTCGAGGCCGATCGCGCTCCTCAAGATTTTTATCAGAAGTAGATGTAGATATGGTTGGTTGCTCGTGGTTGTCGAGATAAACCTCTGTTTCATAATTGAACCCGCCGTACTCTAAATTACCTGCTGGTACTAAACGGGAACGGGTACGACGATTAGACCAGAAAGCACCTCCCATGAAAGCAACTGTCGCCAGTGCTACTCCTCCACCTGCTGTTAACCACAAGGGTAGTGGGAAACTGTTAGTTTTAACTTCAGTTTCTTCTGTATGAGAACCACCTTCTTCGTTGGGTTCTTCTTCTTCTGGTTTACTATCACCCCGCAATGATTGAGCATAAAGTTGGGGCGCACGTTGGGTGACGATCGCATCTCCTTCAAACAAACCCGTCTTCACCTCAACCATGTCCCCAGAGGTTTGACCCAAGGTCACTTCCGCAGATTGGAAAGCATTCCCATTTTGGACGTAGATCATTTCTTTCCCATTCGCATCGACTACAGCTGAGCTAGGAACCGCCAAGATAGGTGCAGATGATTGGTTTGTTAGTACCTCCAATTCTGCAAACATTCCAGGTTTGAGTTGTCCGCTTGGGTTATTTACTTCAGCTTGTACTGGGACAACCCGTGTTTCCCCTTGTACTACCGCACCAATCTGTGTAATCTTTCCAGAAAAGGTACGGTCTGGTAAGCTAGCAACTTTTAGACTTACTCTTTGACCTACTTTTACTTTGTCTAAATCTTTTTCATAAATATTGGCTGTGGCAAACACCCGACTATCATTGACAATAGTCATGAGTGTGCCACCTGCATCATTAAAAGTTTGACCAAGGGTAACTTGGCGATCGGCAACTTTACCGGAGATGGGAGCAGTCACTGTCACCAATCCCTTGGCGTTAGGACGGTTCCCTATTTGTTGCAGTCTAGTATTATAAGCAGAATCACTAAGACGTAAACGCTCTTGTGCTACTTGAACAGCAGACTCAGCGCGTTTCATTTGGGCTTCGCTTTCAATGATATCTCGTCTGCTGTTGGCTGAGGTGAGTTTGGCTTTTGCTTCCGCTAATTGTGTTTGAGATTCGAGCGCGTTGCGACGTGGTAAAGCGCCTTCATTAGCTAACTGTAAATCCTTATTATATTTTTCTTCAGCAAATGCTACCTGGCTTTGTGCTTGGGCAATGTCGGCGTTAGATATTTGTAAATATCTTTGATAATTTTGTTGAGCTAATCTGGAATCGGCTTGCGCTTGCTGCAAAGAAGCTATAGCTTCCGCTCGTTTTTCTTGGGAACTCACCCGTAACTCTATCAAGTCGGGACTGGTGACAACGGCAAGGGGTTGACCTTTTTTGACTACAGCACCGGGTTCCACTAACAATTCAACCACTTTTGCCCCTGTAATTGGGGTATTCACTTCTACTTTTTGGCTAGGTAAGGTTTCAATCTGTCCAGTACTTTTGATACCCAAAGCCAGCCGTTGCCGTTTCACTGGCTCGACTTTAATTCCCAGCCTCTGGGCAGTTTCGGCATCAACTTCGACAGAACCACTTGCTTTGCTTCCAGCACCCTGAAATGAACTTCCACCGGTATGATCGTGTCCAGCACCAGCTAACACAGCCGTGGGAGTTGTCAGTAATAAAAGGCTCAGGAGTGTGCCGGAAACACAACGGATTACTGTAGGTGGTTGGAGACTGTTAGAGATTCCCATCGCTATTTTGTGTCCTTGAGTTACTAAGTTACTATGGTGTAGGTTTGTGCTTAGACGTTGGTTGACTTTTTAAGCGGGATTTCGAGAACCGCTTTTGGCAAGCAAGCGGTTTCGCTCTTGGAATTTGTTCACGAAGCCAACTTAACCACTTAACTTAATAGTTTTTCACACAGATATGAAATTGAGATGAAATTAGGACGAGCGATTAGAATTCAAGCAAAAGTTATTTGTATTTGTTGGTAATGAACATATAGCAAGGTATCTACTGGCATTTGCTCTCCAACAGAAGTCAGCTTTGACAGCTAAATAAATGTCGCAGTTTCTTTTATCTACACCTAAATTAGTCGATTTTTTTCGCTTCTCTCAAGATGTAAATTTAGGTAGGATATTTGATAAAGTTAGTATCTCGCGAACGCAAAGCAGTAGAATGTAAGTGACAAGTAATCAAAGCTGAAATTGAGGCGTTGATTTTGGGAACCAAGCAGCCCCTAGTTAGCTGTCTGAGTTTGTCTGGCGATCGCGTATTGCCTGTGATGACATAGAGGCGATCGCTCCCTGCATATAGCAATCCTAAATGAGTTGTGAAAATCGAGAGACTCAGATCCCCGACTTCGTAAAAGTTGTCGGGGATCTTATTGTTCACGAATGATTCGCTACTCGACTGAATCGATCAAGCCATTACGAAAAGAATAGACCTGATCAAAGCTCGATTTATGAATTATAACTGTACAGACGGGCTATGACGCTCCTAACTATTTATTTGCATTATGATATACAAACCCCCTCAACAAAAGCTGTTGAGATGGATTGCATTGTTCCTAATTGGAACATTTATGCAATTTTTGTTTTACATCCCGACACCAGTCTTATCCCAAAATTCCAATAGCTGTAGTAATATTACAGCCCCGCTCACATCTGAAGAACAAACTTATGCTCGTGCGGCTTGGCAGTATTTTGTCAAAAATTATCAGCCAGCAACGGGATTTACCAATTCTACTGGGGGTTATCCTTCGGGTACACTCTGGGATATGGGTAACTACCTGATGGCGTTGAATGCTGCACGCTGGTTGAATCTTACTGACCAAGCAGACTTTGATTCTCGCCTCAATAAGTTTTTGACGACTCTCAACACCCTGAAGTTATTTGAAGATGCTTTGCCAAATAAAGTTTATAACGCGGCCACTGCACAGATGGTTGATTATGGTAACAATCCATTAGAGCGGGGTATTGGTTGGTCAGCTTTGGATGTTGGGCGAATACTGGCTGCTTTTGATGTCATCCGTACCTGTCATCCGCAATATAATGAATGGCTCAAAGGGATTGTAGCAAAATGGCAGGTGGCGCGATCGCTCAAAGATGGACAACTTTTTGGCGCTACTGTTCTCCCTGAAAACAAAACGCTACTGGTGCAAGAAGGACGACTCGGTTACGAAGAATACGCCGCTAGGGGTTATCAACTTTGGGGTTTCTCTGCATCCAAGGCTATTGCTTTAGAACCGTTTAAGTTAGTCGAAATTAATGGTGTCCAAATTCCCATTGATACCCGTGACTTTCAAAGCACCAATGCTAATAATTATGTTGTGAGTGAGTCTTATATCCTGGATGGGATTGAATTTGGCTTGCAAGGTGAGTTAGCTGATTTTGCTGCCAGGGTTTTAGATGTCCAAAAACGGCGTTTTGATACCACAGGTCAGTTAACTGCCGTCACAGAAGATAATATCGACCAAGCACCTTATTTTCTCTACAACACCGTCTATGCCAACGGTGTCAACTGGGCAACTATTACCGATGGCAATCAACCTTATCCACAGTTTCGCAGTATCAGTACAAAAGCTGCTTTTGGCTGGCATTATCTATTTCCAGATAATGCTTATGCCCAAAAAGTTTTTGATGTAGTTAAGGATCTCCGGAGTCCTGATGATGGCGGTTACTATGCTGGTATTTATGAAGAATCAAAACAACCCAATAAAGCTTTGACAGGTAATACTAATGGATTAATTTTGGAGATTTTATACTACAAAGCTAGGGGAAATCACCCTTTAATTGCTTCTGGTTCTGCGAGTGTTTCTAATAGTAAGCCTAGTGAAAATGCTTCTTCAGTAACACCCGCAAATCAACCGAATTCTATTGTTAAGACTGCGATCGCAACTCCTACAGACAATTCTAAACCGACAGAAGTAACCATTGCACCGATTCCACCAGTGGGTAGTCCATCATCTAACCTGAAGCTAGATCGACCACTGACGGTTATTGAACGGCGTTATGCAGAGGCGGCTTGGCGATACTTTCAAGCCAATTATCATTCTAAAAATGGGCTGATCGACGATCGCAGTGATTTCAAAGGCGCGACTCTTTGGGGATTGGGAAATTATCTCGCAGCCCTCCATGCAGCGCGATCGCTCGATATAATTACCCCCAAGGAATTTGACGGGCGCACTCGCCATCTTTTAGCAGCCTTGACAAAGTTACCATTATTTGCAGGTGAATTGCCGAGTCGGAGTTACGATACGCGATCGCTCCAACCAGTAGATTATGGTGGAAATCCTATTCCAGAAGGAAACGGCTGGTCAGCTTTAGATTTAGGGAGAATGCTGGCAGCGCTTTACAACTTAAAAACCTGTTATCCAGAATACACGGTTGCGGTAGATAAAATTGTGCTGGATTGGTCATACTTGCGTGTGGTGCGCGAGGGTATTCTCTCCAGTGCCACTGTCACCAAAGAGCAAGATGGGCGATATCTCACCCGCGTTAACCCAGAAATCCGCTTGGGTTATGAAGAATATGCCGCTCGTGCTTTTCAATTATGGGGGTTTAATCTTGAGCGTTCTGCTGTTGGGGGTGAATATCAAACTGCCTTAGTGGAAGGGGTGAAAGTTCCAATTCAACGCCATCGCACAGATACTAATTCCAAAGTTAACCAATACACTGTTAGCAATCCTTTTGTACTCTATGCACTGGAGTTTGGACTAGATCCACAAATGCGATCGCTCTTTGAGCCAATTTTCCAGGCGCAAGCCGAACGTTATCGTCGCACCGATACCCTCACAGCCTCAGCTACCACCTTGATTGATCGTAAACCTTACACTGTCCACAGTACAATTACTGGACAAGGTTCACCTTGGGCAGCTTTAGGAGATGACGGTCAAGCAGTACCAAAAGGACGATTGGTCAGTACAGCGATCGCTTTTGCCTATCATGCCCTACTTCCAGAAAACAAGTATAGTCAAGAATTACTCCAAGGAACGACTGACTTATATAATCCATTAGCTGGATTTTATGAGGGCTTCTACGAAACCACCGGCAAAACAGCAATTGGTTTCACTAGCGACACCAACAGTATAATTTTGCAATCCTTGCTATACAGCGTGACAAATCGACAACCCTTAATTCGTCCGACTACCACCACGAACTCTCTTTGGTGGCAAGCTGTCACCGAGGGAAATTCTGGGCGGGGTCTACCTAGCACTGCCACACAACAAACCAAGTTAATTTCTGATAGTTCTAGAAGTTACTGGGTTTCAGATCGTGAAAATACCCATTAGACATCTCCGAAAAAGAATGTAGAGATGTAGCACTGCTACGTCTCTACAAGGGTTCTGGATAACGCATATTTAATTTATGGAGATGTCTATTTAGTAACTGGTACAAAATAACAAAATTCTGGTAAAGACGTAGCACCACTACGTCTTTAGGGAACTCCAAGAAATAAATTATCCAATAATATTGTAGGGTGGGCATCTTGCCCGCCCAGTTTAGTGTCGCCTACCCCACAAGAGCTAATTAGATATTTTTTATCGTAAATTAAAGGGTTTAAGAACCTGCAATCTACATATAGCACCCATTTCAGTCGGGGTTTGTCTTGAGAAATCGCTCCACTTGGGCTTTGCCCAAGACCGCGTTTCTCGCTAAATCCCCCGTTAGCGCTAGCGTAAAGCCTTCTCTACGAGAGGCTCCGCCAACGGCATGGCAACGCTATGAGCGACGGAGGAGCGTCAGTTGCCACAACGCGGGGAACCCGCGCAAGGCACTTCTCTTCTCTACGAGACGCTACGCGAACGTCTGAAATTTCTTTAATTTTGAATTTTGAATTTTGAATTGTTAATTGTCAGTCCCTTACATCCGATTTATACCTCAATTCAGCAATGCCAATTTTGGGTTAATCGAGAATAAGTTGTTAGTTACAAATTGAACTAGGGAATACTTATTTTGAGGGGGATGCAGATACATTAACTATCGGTACTCAAATGACTTCAGCTTCTATTATTGATAATTCCGCAAACTTTTCCGGTAACAGCCGCTCATTACTCAAAAAAAGAACCCTGTTATTTCGTTATCTAGCAGAAATCAATTTAATTTTTGGCATCTGGTATTTGCAATGGCGCATCACCCACTCCATCAATTTTGATGCCCTCTGGATTTCTATTCCTTTGCTGATAGCAGAGATTTATAGCTATTTCGGTGGCGTAATGTTTGTAATTGGCTTATGGCGACCCTTAGTCCGACAAATTAAGTCTCTCGACCAAATGACTCCACCTATACCCAGAGCCGACTGGCCAACAGTGGATGTGTTTGTAACCTGCTACAACGAGCCACCGGAAATTGTCGAAGAAACTGCTAAAGCCGCCCTAGCAATGGATTATCCACCCATAAGGTTACGCGTTTATGTGCTGGATGATGGTAACTCGGCTGATATGCGAGCGATGACCGAAAGATTGTGTATTCAGGATTTGCAGTCTGCACAATTACAGAAAGAAGTAGTGCGAATTGATGCAGAACGCTCTTATTTGTTCGAGCGCTTGAAGCAGCTGGAAAATCTCACAACTAATGCTCAAGCTGCTGAACAATGGCTGCAAGCATCATCAAAATCAGTAGTTAAGGATTCTGCTGCTGGATTTGTGCAAAGTCTACGTCAGTTAATTCTTTGGCTACCTCCCGAACATCATACTATTAGCGATTCTCCTGCAAAGACGCTACGCGAACGCCTAATGAGCGAAAGCAAAGCCTTACAAGAAGCTATTAGCAAAAAAGAAATAGAACTAGTTGAACTCGCTCGTTTTCGCTACATTGCTCGTCCCAAACCAGCTGGTGTACCGCATCATGCGAAAGCGGGTAATCTCAATTATGCGATTTTTTCGGGAGAAACTTCAGGACAGTTTCTTCTTACCCTAGATGCTGACCATATTCCTAAACCACAATTTCTCAAGCGAGTTCTGCCTTATTTCTATACCTATAATCTTTTCACAGGTAAATACGAACAGAATCAAATTGCTTTTGTTCAGACCCGCCAAGATTTTTACAATATTCCTCCAGGCGATCCTTTTGGACATCAAGCAAATTTGTTTTATGGGCCACTTCAACAAGGTAAAGATGGCATGAATGCCGCTTTTTATACAGGCACAAATGCGATTCTGAGGCGAGAAGCACTGATTAGTGTGGGACTACAACATTTTGCTGATGAGTTTGCCAAAGATGAAAAACGTCTGAATGAATTTCAATTAATTGGTGGCGTATCCAGCAACAGTATTACAGAAGATATGAATACAGCGATGCGTCTGCATGGTGCTGGATGGAAATCTATTTATCATAATGAACTTCTAGCAGAAGGTTTAGCACCAGATGACCTGAGTTCTACTCTGAAACAGCGACTACGTTGGGCACAAGGAACTATCCAAGTGCTATTGAGAGAAAACCCGCTCACCAAACCAGGACTAAGTTTTTGGCAAAGGTTGCACTATTTTAAGACGATGTATAGCTATTTTTCTGGTTTTGCAACTTTGATTTTTATTTCTTGTCCAATTATCTATTTTTTTACGGATATTATTCCAGTTAAAACTTATGGTCCTGACTTTGCCTTACACTTTTTTCCCGCTTTTATTATCAACCGTCTGACTTTTATATCAGCCACTTGGGGTATTCCAGCTAGAGAAGTTTGGCGCTCTGAACAATATGCGATCGCTTTATTCCCCTTATTAATCCAAGCTGTATGGAGTGTATTTACAGGACAAAAACTCAATTTTCAAGTCACACCTAAGCAACGGCAATCTGGCATTTATCTCCGGCTGGTTTGGCCACAATTAGTTGTCTTTATCTTGACCATTTTAGGAATATTATGGAGTCTTTATAAATTTGCAATTGGTCATCTGAATTATCCTGGCGTTCACTTACTCAATGGTGCATGGGCTATCTATAACTTATTGCTTTTGTCGGCTATCATCCGCGCCTCTGTTTGGCAACCTCCAAAAGAGGCCTAATTAAGAGTGCTGATTTACTTGCAAATTCAATCTATAAAAAACAGCTATGAACACTTATTCAGACTTAAACAACTCTAGTCAGCGAAATGTCTTAACAATTTATGCTCATGCTGATGATGAAGTTCTACCTGCTGCTGGTACTCTCAGTTTGATGTCTAAAGCAGGATGGAATGTTCATTGCTTAATTTTGACTGATGGCGGTCTTTCTAGTTCGCCGATTAAAGGTACACGTCATCAAGAAGCAGATGCAGCGGGTAAAATTATCGGTGCAACTTACGAGTTTCATGCACTTGAAGAGTGCAACTTCTCAACCCAAGCAGTAATAAAAGTTACTGAAGAAGCTCTGGGACGTTGGCAACCCGATTTGATTATTACCCACGCACCACAACCAGAAAAATATGGACATAGAGATCATGAAGTATGTGCGATCGCAGTTTCTAATGTTGCTACCCGCAAAAACATACCTCTATGGTATTCAGCACCGCCTGTTTTCTTACGTGGTTTTGAACCCAATTTTTTTGTAGACATCACCTCTGTAATTGAAGAAAAAGTTGCAGCTATTGGTTGTTATGAATCAGAGTTAAATAAAGCATTTATGCAGCTTGATGCCATACTGGTTTTATCGCGCTTTTGGGCACGAGAATTAGGTCAAAAAGATGGCTATTTTGAAGCTTTTGAAATTTCTCGGCAATGGGTTGATGCTAGCTTTTTTACTGCCATAGCAAATAATAGCAATCCCCAAGTAGTAAACCAGAGCTAAATGCATACCAACACAAAAGCATTGCTCTATCTATTGCGGTTTACCTGATGTCAATGCCAAAATATAAATACATAGTTCTCAAGCCAGAAAATAGGAAAATACAACCATGAGTTTGAGTGTAAAAATACTAGAATTGTCTGGAATTTTAGATGGTATTAGAGGTAATGAATTACGTCGTGAAGTTAGCGATATTCTGGCAGCCGGAGCCGATGTTTTGTTGCTTGATATGAAAGAAGTAAAGTTTATTGATAGCTCTGGTTTAGGTGCTTTGGTATCGGCAATGCAAATGGTAAGAGCTACTAATAGCAAACTGTTTGTTTGTTCGATCAGCGATCAAGTCAGAATGTTATTTGAATTGACTAAAATGGATAGAATTTTTCAAAGCTTTGCCGATCAAGATGACTTCAATCGCCAAGTATTGGCAATACAGTAAGCTGCTAGACAATGCCAAATTTCAAGCTGTATACAGCATATTTTAGGTAAATGAGGTACAAAATTTAGTAAAAAAGCATATATCAAGAGACTTTCAACCCTATTCCCTATTCCCTGCTGTCTTTGACTATACTAACCAAAGTTAACTTTTACTAAAGATAAATCATCATCAAGATTATCTTGGTTATTTAAGGTGAGAATCTTCGCTAATAGTTGATTAAGATTACAAGTATCTTTCTGACTATATTTGGTTAGTAAGTCAATGAAAGCATCAATACCCCAAATTGTACCATCTGACTGATTAATTTCATAAGCACCATCACTAAAGATGTATAGAGTGCTGTTTGCCTCAACCTCAAAAGCAGCATCCTCAAATTGGACTTCCGGTAAAAAGCCAATTGGTAAATCTAAAGAAATTAGTTGTTTAACTTCAATGCTGTTTGTAGAGGTATTAGATAACAATAAACCTGGTGGATGTCCGGCGTTAGCATAAATGAGTTGACGTTTTAGGCGGTGATAAACTCCATACCAGATTGTGAAGTATTTATCACCATGCTTCTTCATTTGGAAGGCATGATTGAGTGCTTTCAAAACTTCACTTGGTTGACAAAAGTTAGTGTTAGGTAGAGATTGCGATCTCAAAACATTTAGCACCGATACAGATAGAAGGGCTGAACCCACCCCATGACCTGATACATCCAACAAATAAATTGCCAAATGATCCTCGTCAATCCAATGATGGTCGAAGCAATCACCCCCTAGTTGTGCTGAGGGAATAAACAGATTTTCTGTAGTTACCGATCCTACAAGTGGTGAGGGTAAAAGCGATCGCACATAAGCAGCAGCCTCAGATAATTCTGCTTCCAAAATTTGCTTTTGAGTTTGCAAATCCTGATTTAATGTCTCCAAAACTCGCTTTTGACTTTGTAAATCCTGATTTAGCTGGTGTAACCTTAGTCCTGCTCTTACCCGTGCTTTCAATTCATTCATCTCTATTGGTTTAGAGATAAACTCATCCGCTCCAGCGTCAAGTCCCCTAACTCTATCTTCCTCCTCTCCTCTAGCTGCTCCTCTAGCCGTCAATAGAATAAAAAAAGTAGTTGCTAATTCTGGATCTGTTCTAATTCGACGACACACTTCTAGCCCATCTACCTGAGACATCATCCAATCACAGATAATCAAAGCAGGATGTAGCCTTTGTGCTTGTATAATTCCTTCTTCGCCATTGCTGGCTACAGTAGTATCATAACCCTGCCTTTGGAGTGTGCTTTTCAGTACTGCTCGCACTGTCGGGTCATCATCAATAACTAGAATTTTAAACATAGATTAGACTTTATGAAGTAAAATTATCGGTAATATAGTTGCTTTAATTCAAGTTATATGAAATTCAGATTTTAATGTATAGTAAAATTACTCAAATTAATAAATTAATTAACGAATATGATGATTTTAAAATATTTTATTAGTTAAGAAGTGAATAAGAAAATTTATCTCCAAGTTAACACAGACCTGAAAGCTTCACCTCAAGTTTTATCTTGGTTTGAGCAGATTAATCAACCACCTATTCTTGATAAACAAATTTGGTGGCAATGTCAAACGCTGATTATAGAAGGCTTTACTAACATTGTTGAACATGCCCACAAAAATTTACCTATTGAAACTCCCATTGAGATAGAAGCTGTGCGGTTAGATGAATACATAGAAATTCGCATCTGGTCTCAAGGCGAACCCTTCGACTTAGAAAAAAAATTGCGTCAAACATCTGAATTTGAAGAAAATGAGCAAGAGCGCGGGCGGGGTTTAAAAATCATGTCCGCCATTGCCGACAAGTTGAGTTATGAGCCGACAGGAGATAATCGTTACTGTTTATTTATTAGTAAATCTTATTAAAGATGCCGATGATAGGTGTAGGGAATGTGGGTAATAACTCCTAACTCCTAACTCCTAACTCCTAATTAAAAATTCTTGGATACGTTTAAGAAACTCTTCTAACTCTACGATTAAGTCAGTTGTACCTCGACGCTCTTGGCCGTAAGCTAGTTGTTCTATTTTTTCTGCTGCTAGACGCATAGTTGTGATTCCCATATTGGCACTCGAACCTTTAATTTGATGTATTTGGAGCGCTATTTGCTTAAAGTCATGAGTTGCGATCGCTATTTTTATGATCTCTAGACGAGGTTCAATATCTTCAACAAACATTTGCAGTAGTTCTAATTCAAATTCTGGGTTGTTTTCTGAAAGTTGATGCAAGCGTTCCCAATCAATTGGGAGGTCAACTAAATCTACATTTGTTGTAGAAACTGTCTGCTCTGTGGTATCTGTTTCTTTTGCTCTGAATATGACATTTTTCCAATGCTCAAGCGTCGCCGCCAAATCTTCTTTCATCACCGGCTTGCTCAAATAGTCGTCCATTCCGGCATCTAGACATATTTGTTTGTCTTGTTTCATCGCATTAGCTGTCATCGCAATTACTACCGGACGACGACCACTAGCAAAGCTGCTTTCTTGCCAACGGTGAATTTGTTTTGTGGTTTCCAAACCGTCGAGAAACGGCATTTGGCAATCCATCAGAATCAAATCGTAAGGAACTTTTTCTAATAGCTGCAACGCTTCTTTCCCATTATTAGCGACATCAGCACTGTAGCCGAGGCTTTGGAGTTGCTTCAAGGCTATTTTCTGATTTACCAAATTATCTTCAGTTAAAAGAATTCTTAATTTATGGAATTCAGGAGACGGGGAAGAATCGGGGACGCTGAATAACTCCTGACTCTTGGAGGCCAGTTGCTTCACTTGGGGAGACTCGATCGCACAGAAGACAGTATTGGCTGTTGCTGATTCCTCTGGAACAACAGAGGCGGCAATCGTAAAGTAAAATGTGCTACCTACACTAAGCTCACTTTCAACCCAAATTCTGCCACCCATTAACTCGCACAGTTGCTTGCAGATGGCAAGACCTAACCCAGTACCGCCATACTGTCGATTAATGGAGGAGTTAACTTGACTGAAAGCTTTAAATAAACGCTCCAGGCGATCGCGTGGAATTCCAATGCCTGTATCTTTAACACTAAACTGAATTTCGTCAATATTTACAGCAGAATGATTAATATCGCTATTCTTGCGGGTTGTAACTGAAACTTCTATGCTTCCAGTTTCGGTAAATTTAATCGCATTACTGATTAAATTAATCAAGATTTGGCGCAGTCTGGTGATATCTCCCACAATCGTAGTAGGAAGCTCAGGAGTATCTAAAAATGTGAGTTTTAAACCTTTTTCTCTAGCTGTCGGCGCAAGCATATAAAGAGCCTCATGAATGCAATTTCGCAAAGCAAAAGGTTCTGCTTCTAGTTCTAAGTGGCCAGATTGAATTTTAGAGAAATCAAGGAAATCGTTAATAATTTTGAGTAAGGAATTTCCATTTGTATAAATGGTTTCAACAAAATCTTTCTGTTCAGCAGTCAATTCAGTATATAGCAACAAACTAGCCATACCACTTACTGATGCGATCGGAGTCCGAACTTCATGGCTAATCATTGCTAAGAATTCCTGTTTAGCAAGTTCTGCCTGTTTTCGTTCAGTGATGTCTCGCAAAATGTAAACATAACCTTGAAAATGTTCAATTTCTGTTTTGACTATTGAGGATGAGAAAGCTACAGGAATTGTTTTACCACTTTTGGTATAGCAAACGGTTTCTACCTCTTTTACTAAAGTATTTATGTCTTGACTGTTAGATATATCAATACATTCTATATCTGCAACTATCAGTGGATAGTTATTCACTTCTCTAATAACTTTTGTGATAGATTGTCCAATTAGTTCCGCCTCGTTGTATTGCAATAAAATTTGTGCAGCATAATTGATTTTTTTTATCTGGCCTGATAGTGTGGTAACTAACAAAGCGTCTGCCATTGATGTCACAATTTGGTCAATATATTGTTTAGAAGCCTTTAAGTTACGTAGCAAAAGATTTGCTTCATTTGCACCTTGAAACAAAGATTGCTCAAGAACCATCCGTTCTGTTGCATCTTCGACAACAATGATGATTCGATTCCTAGAATTGTCTTCTTGGATATTATTAGTAATCCGAATATCAATATACAAGGGAGAATCTGAATCTTGCGATCGCATAATTCCCTTTAATTCAAAATTATCTTGCTCTCCGTGTCGAATTGCATCGAAAATATCTTCAAGTCCCTCTAATTCGGGAAACACAATCCTAATATCCTGACCAAAATTCACTTCATTAGGAACATCAGCAAAATGATTTGCTCCCAAAGACATCTCTAGAATTTTGAAATTTTCATCAATTATTAAATATTCAATACCACATATAGATAATAGCTTTGTCAAGAATGAGTCCATCTTACTAAATTAGCCGATTGGCTAAAGATTGAAATATTTTATCAACATTACTGCCAGTTTTAGCTGAAATTATGTATGTGTCTAATATATTAGCTTGATCGGTGAATTGATACATTTGACGAATTTTCTCTAAATATTCGGTTGACTTGTAAACGAGATGGCTCAATACCTAATTTAATTAGTGCTTGTTGTACAGCTTTTGCTCGCGCCAGCGCTAATTTTTGAGATTTGTTCACAGTATGGTCATAACTATAACCCAATACAGTTCAGTTAAGCATTTTTTTCTTCTCTCTGTTTCCTCTGCGTCTCTGTGGTAGCCTGCGGCAAGCCGCTCCGCGTCTACGTTAAAAAAATTGGCTTTGATAAAGAGTTTTAGCCTTAACCCAAGCGTATTGAACTATAAGCTATATTTTTTAAATGTTTATTTGGATGCTGATTTAGAAAAAACTTGACCTGTTGAACTTATGCTGTAGATCCGTTTTCATTAAACTCGCTGAGTCGGGTTGAAAGTAAAATCGAATTTCAATCTGTGGGGGTTGCACTCACACCAAATACTGCTCGGGTTTTGCATTTTTAACTCGGAATTGGGTTTTGGGAAAAGGTTAAAGGTTTTTTCTTTCCCCTTTCCCCTTCACCTTTTCCCCAAAACCCGACAAGTATTGCACTCGCACCGCACCGCACTAGACACAGATTTTACGCATTATTATTTTTTCATGTTTTGGCGTTACTATTTTTATAGTTCAAGAATTTTTGGATGTGTTTAACAAAGTCTTCTAACTCTAAGATTAAGTTACTAGTACCTCGACGCTCTTGGTTATAAGCTAGTTGTTCTAATTTTTCTGCTGCTAGATGCATGGTTGTAACTCCCATATTGGCACTAGCACCTTTAATTTGATGGGTTTCTTGTGCTATTTGCTCAAAGTTATGAGTTGCGATCGCTATTTTAATTAACTCTAGACGAGGTTGAATATCTTCAACAAATATTTGCAGTAGTTCTAATTCAAATTCTGGATTATTTTCTGAGAGTTGATGTAAGCGTTCCCAATCAATTAGGAGGTCAACTGAATCGATATCTGTTGTAGAAACTGTCTGCTCTTTGACAGATGTTTCTTTTACCATGAATATCAGACTTCCCCAACGCTGTAGCGCCGCAGCCAATTTTTCTTTAATTACTGGCTTGCTCAGATAGTCGTCCATGCCGGCATCTAGACACATTTGTTGGTCTTCTTTCATGGCATTAGCTGTCATCGCAATTACCACAGGACGGCGACCACTGACGAAGCTGCTTTCTTGCCAACGATGAATTTCTTTTGTCGTTTCTAAACCGTCGAGAACTGGCATTTGGCAATCCATCAGAATTAAATCGTAGGGAATTTGTTTTAATAACTGCAAAACTTCTTTGCCATTGCCAGCAACATCAGCACTATAACCAAGGCTTTGGAGTTGCTTCAAAGCAACTTTTTGATTCACCAAATTATCTTCGGCTAAGAGAATTCTTAATTTATGAGAATTAGGAGCCAGGAGTCGGGGGTTAGGAGAATGATAGTTACTCTTGTTCTCAGAATTTTTCAGTTTGAAATCCTGAATTCTGCCTTCTATCTCCTTTTCTTCTAGCTGCCTTCCTAAGATAGTTATGATGGTATCGAGGAGTCGGGATGGCTTAATAGGTTTGACTAAATAAGCCGCAAATCCTATTTTTAGCGATCGCTGGATTTCATCGCGTTGATTAGTAGAGGTAAGCATAATCAAAGGTAGCCCAGCGATCGCGAGATTTGCCTTAATTTGTTCTCCTAGAGTCATGCCATCTATTTCTGGCATCTGCATATCAATCACAGCAATGTCATAGGGATTTTTTCGCTTGGCAGCCTCATGAATAGCTTTAAGACCAGTAGTAGCCGAAGCCGCCTGATCTACCAGCATCCCCCAACGGGTAGCTTGATGGTGAATGATTTTACGATTAGTAGCATTATCATCCACCACTAATAAGCGCCGATTGAGCAAAAGTTCGGGATCGACTTCTGAGGAAATAGGGTAAAGTTGCTTGGCGAGAGTCACTTCAAACCAAAATTTAGATCCTTTCCCGAATCGACTTTCTACGCCCATTTCTCCTCCCATCAAGTTTACCAGTTGCTTGCAGATGGCTAATCCCAAACCTGTGCCGCCATATTTACGGGTGGTGGAAGCATCTACTTGGGTAAATGGCTTAAAGAGTTTGGATTGGTCTTCAGAGGTAATGCCAAGACCGGTATCTATGACGGCAAAATAAATGGTAGCTGTAGTAGAGGTTTGCGATCGCAATTCTGCTCGTAATACTACCTCTCCATCGCTGGTGAACTTGATCGCATTGCTGATCAGATTCATCAGAATTTGCCGTAGGCGGCCAGCATCGCCTTGGAGGTAGGTAGGGACGTTGGGATAAATTAACGCTGCAATTTCTAATGCTTTATTGTGGGCTGGGGGAGCCAATAATTCCAACACCTCTTCTACACAGGTAGATAAGTCAAAATCTAGAGTTTCTAGTATCATCTCCCCAGCCTCAAGTTTGGACAGATCCAAAATTTCGTTGATTAGACTTAAGAGAGCGTCCCCACTAATGCGAATTGTTTCAATAAAATCCCGTTGCTCTGAGTTTAAGGGAGTTTCTAACATTAAGCCTGTCATCCCCAACACAGCATTCATCGGAGTCCGAATTTCGTGGCTCATATTGGCTAAAAAGGCACTTTTGGTTTGAGAAGCTAATTCAGCTTGTTGTCGGGCAATTTCCAGTTCTCGGCGCTGTTGAGTTTCTGCATTTAACATTTGGGCTTGGGCTAAAGCAATACCTACTTGGTCAGCAATTTGCCGTAAAAGATGAGTTTCAAAGCTAGACCAGTGGCGGGTACTGCTACACTGATGGACAATCAGTAAACCGCAGAGTTCTTCTTTGACAAGCAGGGGTATGACTAAATTAGACTTGACTCCAAATTGTTGCAGTAATTCGATATGGTTTTTTTGGGCTTCAACTATATCTAAGTCAGCAAGCCCCAGATTCCGTTTTTGACGGTACTGCTGTAGATAGTACTGCTGTATGTATTCGGCTTCAAAGTAAGCATCGGTGAACTTTTTCTCTTTGATTGCCAGCCAGCCAGAAACTACTGCCTCAACAAGAGTGGTTCCAGATCCATCTGTTAAAGGTTGATAAATTAAAACGCGATCGCTATGGAGAATTTTTTGGACTTCAGTAACAGTGATTTGGAGAATTTCTTTGATTTGCAAAGACTGACGAATCTTGAGGGTGATTTCAGTAAATAGTTGCGATCGCAAGTTTTGGCGTTGGAGTTCTTCTTCTGCCTGCTTGCGCTCGATAAACTGCCCTACTTGTTCACCAATCGAATTCATGACTTTTGCCAAATTTGGATCAGCTTGCTGGATCTCATGGCTAAAGCAGGTAATGACACCAATGATTTTTTTCCCACTGCGAATCGGAAAACCAAAAGCTCCATGTAGTTCTGCTTGGACAGCGATTTCAGAGCGGATGAAATTCTGATCTTTAACAACATCAGCAATCCATACAGGTTCAACACTAGCCCAGACACGGCCAGGCAGCCCAATTCCTGGGGTAAATGTGGTCTGCCGACTGAGGATATCAAATTCTTGCATTTGCAGCGAAGTTTCATACCATGAATTTGACAGGGACAGTAGATTTGCTCGCCGATCTACCATCCAAAATTCACTTAAATCCCATCCCAAACTTTCGCAGATTCCTTGCAGAATTTGGGGCATGGCTTCGTTGATTGTCGTTGACTCTGCTAAAACGCGAGTTGTAGCATACTCTGCTTTTAGATGCTGTTCAGTTCGTTTGCGTAAGCGCAGTTCCTCAAAGACATCGCTGATATCAATACCTGTGCCAACAACGTATTCAACGTTGCCCTCATAGTCTCGTAAGGTAGTGTTAGCCCAAGAAATCAGCCGCCGACTGCCATCTTTCGTTACCCAATAGTTTTCGTATTTTTTAAGGACTTCACCGATTCGTAACTCCTCAAAAACTGCTCTCACCGGCTCTATCTCTTCAGGAATGAGAAACAGATTCCAGAAACGCCTTCCTTTCACTTCATCAAATGAATAACCAGTGGTTTGTTCACAAGCTTGATTGAAGCGAACGATTTGCCCTTTAGAGTCAAGAACTATAACCAAAGCGCTGGTTGTATCCAGAACTGCTGAGATAAAGTTGCGTTCTTTTTTCAGTGTTTCCTCTGTTAATTTCCGCTCTTTTGCCTCACGATAGATAAAGTAGTAGACTGTAGCCAAAATCAGAAAACTTAGGCTAATTGCGATCGCCTGCATCAAAAGAGTATTGCGGGCACTATTTTTGGTGATTTTTAACTGCTGCTGAAGTTCTTCTGTCTCTTTCTTTTCCATCTCACGAATGATATTGCGGATATCACTCATTAAGTTATTTCCCTGATTTGTATTTATTACCTCCAATGCAGCATCTAATCCTAAATTCTGGCGTAAGTTGATAGTCTTTTTCAGTTCGTTCAGTTTTACTGCAATTAAGGGCTCAAGGGTATTGAGTTGACTCAGTTGCCTAGAATCATCTGCTGTTAATTTTCTTAGCTCCTTAATTTCAGGAGCAAGTTTGGCAATTGCTCTCTGATATGGTTTTAGATATGCATCCTGTTTAGTGAGTATGTAACCGCGTTGTCCCGTTTCCGCATCCTTGATGTTAGAAAGCAGTTCTTGCAAGTTGTTGATTGTCAATTGGGTATTGTTCAACTTCTTACTAGAATGAATTAACACTTGCGTACTTTGATACGAAATCGTGCCAATCAAGACTAAAATTGCCAATGCCAATCCAAACCCGGCGGCAACTTTTTTAAAAAATTCTTTGCGTGTCTTCTGCGCCTGTTTGCGGGCATCACTTGCTAAAACCAAACTTGCTAAACTGCGCCGCATTTCTAGTTGCTTAATTACCTGGCGGCCTAAAATTCGTAGTGCTTCAATTTGTTCTGGAGAGAGGTTTCTTGGTACATGGTCAATTACACAAAGGGTTCCTAGCGCATATCCTTCGGGGTTAGTCAGCGGTACACCCGCATAAAACCGAACATTTGGAGCGGAGGTAACAAACGGGTTTGTCGCAAACCTTTCATCTTCTGTTGCATTAGGCACAACAAAAATTTCAGGCTTCATAATAGCATGGGCGCAGAATGCCACATCTCTGGGTGTTTCTAGAGCATCCAAACCAACTTTTGACTTGAACCACTGACGATTAGTATCAATTAGACTGATTAAGGCAATGGGAGTCCCACAAATATATGAGGCTAAACGGGTAAGGTCGTCAAAGGCAGCTTCCGTTGGAGTATCGAGAATCTTATACTGCAAAAGAGATTCGATTCGCTGTGTTTCGTTATCAGGTAATGGTGCTTTCATTCTTCAGCCTTATACCATTTTGGATTTTAGATTTTGGATTTTAGATTTTGAATTACAGCAGGGAATAGGGAGTAGGGAATAGGGAATAGGGCTAAAAATCTCTTGGTATATGACTTTTAATTAAATTTTGTATCTCATTTATCTAAATATGATGTATTTTTAAGGGCTTGTCTCCTGCCCCCTGCCTCCTGCCCCCTGCCTCCTGCCCCCTGCCTCCTGCCCCCTGCCTCCTGCCCCCTGCCTCCTGCCTCCTGCCTCCTGCCCCCTGCCTCCTGCCCCCTGCCTCCTGCCCCCTGCCTCCTGCCTCCTGCCCCCTGCCTCCTAAAATTTGACCCGCAACTGTCCTGTCAAAGAATCACTACCGTAGGAACTTCCCCCGGTTTCTTGATTGCGGACATTACTAAAGCTATAGCCCAAGTCTGCTTCTATATTGGGCGACAGCTTTACCGTACAGCGTGTTTGATAAGTATTAGCATTGTCAAATTCTCCTTTAAGTCGCTGCCGTCCTAAGTTGGCAGCGAGGCGACAGCGTAAGAAATTAGCAATATCTCCTTCCCAAGCCACCTCACCGTTGTAAACTAGGAAGTCTGGTGGAGAAAAGTAGCCGCTTGTGCGTTCTAAATCGCGATCGAAACTCCAAGTGAATAAGTTAGCTGCCAGAGAAAATTGTCCGAACTTGCGCTCTAATCGGCTAAAAGACTGCACATCAGAATTACCATCGTTGTAGTTACCTAAACGCAATGATGAAAACAAGCTGGTGTTACGGTCAATCTGCCAAAATAAATCAGGCCCAAATCGCCAAGCAGTAATTTGATTTTCTAAAGTTCGGATATTGGATTTATAAGGCCCTTGTTCTAAATTACCTGATAGTACTACCGCCGATAGCAATTGACCTGATGTCGAAACTTGCGGCGGTAAAATGGGAGCCTCTACCTTAGCATTTAGATTGATAGCTGTGGGTAAACGATTGAACATATCAACCCCGGCTGCTGTTTGCAGAGTCACTTGCCCAATTTTTCCTTGCCATCCAACTTGCAAGGGAAAATTGGTAATTGATTCAACACCGCGTTGCCCAAAATAGTTAAAACCTGTCCTAAAAAATATTTTATTGCCATTACTCAATCGAAACTGAATTTTTGGTTCGAGGAAAAAATTAGTTTGGCCAAAGTTGTCTGACTCATAGTGATAATCCGTATCAATACTTTCCAAAACAGCATCCGGTGTTCTTGGTTCTATGGAAGTTTTTGGTGGGCTACTTTCTAAAACAGCATCCGGCTTTCCTGATTCGGTGGAACTTTTTGGCGGGCTGGAATTCTGCGCTGGTTCGGGTAGCGCTGGCGGTAATCGCAAATCAGGATTGAAGTTTTCGGGTGCTGCCATCAAAATGGGTAATCGATAGGGAAGGGGTCTTGAAAGTTCTAAGTCATCAAAGTTCAGTTCTCCCTTAGTAAAGTCAGAAGCTCTGGTGCTAACTCTGACTTCTCTATGAGTTGTAAGCTTTGAGTATTGCTCTACTGACTCAGCACTCAGCACTCGGAACTCAGCACTCTTCATTGTGGTAACTCGCTCAGTCAATTCTGAAAATAATTTCCAGTTTTGATGTGCTTGGGTAGCTTGTAACTTAGCTTCTGATAATATCCAAATACCGATGCTACAAATTAATCCCAATTTAATCTGTAGACATCCCAAAATAAACTCAGTGTAAAAACTAGATCGAGAAACAAAGAAATAAACTCTAAAACTATCTGCCATCGGTTGATACTATAAGTTGTAGATAAAAAACTTGCTGCCAAAGAATTTCCTGGCTGCTAGCTGATATATTTATTGGGCTTGGGATTATGATGCCCACAATAGATGCTTGTTAAGACATGGGAAGGAAAAAAACGCTACTAAACGAAGGGATGATTAGCTCTGACTTTTCACGTCATACGGAAAAGCCCATGAAAATAATGGCAGGCTGACGCCAACGGGAAGGATAATTCTAAGCGCTTGTACTATGCCTGTGTAGTTCGCATCTGAAAGTTGTATGGAGTGCGATCGCACCGCACACAGCACTACACTAGAAAGTAAGATGCTCAGAATAGCCTATGAAAGCCACTACAAGCACTTTCCCTTCTACACTCAAATTGAAAATTGACTTAACTGATGAGCAATTTTTCCAGATGTGTCAGAAAAACCGCGATTATCGATTTGAGCGCACAGCATCAGGGGAATTGTTAATTATGCCACCTACAGGTAGTGATACTGGCAACCGTAACTTTGATATGGTTGTTGAATTAGGAATCTGGAATAAACAGACTCAATTAGGCAAAGGTTTTGACTCTTCGACTGGTTTCACCCTGCCCAATGGTGCAGAGCGTTCTCCTGATGTTTCTTGGGTGAAAATTGAGCGATGGAATGCTTTAACTCCAGAACAACAAGAAAATTTTGCCCCGATTTGTCCTGATTTTGTAGTAGAGTTGCGTTCTCGCACTGATTCTTTGAAAGAATTGCAAGAGAAAATGCAGGAGTATATCGAAAATGGTACTCAATTAGGCTGGTTAATTGACCGTAAAAATAAGCGAGTGGAAATTTATCGTCCAGGTAAAGATATAGAGATATTAGACAATCCTGCTAGTTTATCAGGAGAAAATGTACTACCTGGATTTATCTTAAATTTACAGCAGATTATGTAGCTTTATCGATTAGAATACACATGGCGCATTTCAAAGCGACTTTGTTCCCAAAGTGGTAGCAAAGCCTGTTTACCAGCACTTAACTGAGCTTGTGAAAAAGAAATTTTCCCATTTTCTAGAATCCAAATAAATATCCGAGTTATTAAATCTGCATTTAAACTATTTTCATATTCACAATTATAGATTCTTGTTACTTGCTTATCTAAGCAATCTATCGCATATTTAAAAGTTAAGTTTTTCCAGTCTGTGAAATTACTATAATTTTCTTCTTGCGTATTTTTCCATTCAACTCTCCGTAAATTTCCGATAATATAGTCTATACCTATTATGGAAGAATCTGTATTACGCACTAAATTTGTATAGGCTTGATAATATGGTTGCAAGAGTGAAGCAGCAATATTTTCCACATATATATATAGCCAAGATTGGATGTCATGCAGATAAGGTACTAAATTACTGATATGATCAATTTCCTTAATTAGCGCACGTTCACTTGTGTAATTTGTGATTTTGGCTAGCAATTCAGCTTCAGATAGTTGAGACGTTTCTGAATAATAATTAATGACTTTGGGAATATATTTTTCTAATAACCACTGTTTGGTATACCTAGCCGTCCAGGTTCCTCGTATACCGATATCTTGGTGCCATAAGCTAAATTTTTCTGTCTCAATAGATTGTAAATTAAGATCATTTAGCTCATAGATTATATGAATTTGATTTTGAGGCAATAAAGATAAGTCGCTATCGAATTTTGGAAAAATAAATGTATGATCGCGAATTCCTCGACTCACGCGAATTGATCTATTTTCTCTATGAAATAGATGCCATTCTGACTTACCTTTAGTATAATCAAATTCATTAGCAAACTGCTGCATCAACCCCCATAATTCTTGTCTTACAGAAAAAAGGACAAAACCTCGATTTTCTGAAAGCTTGGCGAATTCAAAATCCCATGTTTCTAAAGCATTTTCAAATTCTATTATTAAACTTTTATATTCTTGGCAAACTTCATCAATACATAAACACAATTCTGTTACTTCTAAGTTCGATAAAATGATTGTTGTTTGACCCAAATTTACTTGAAAAGTATTTTTATCTAACTGTTTCAAAAAACGACGACATCCCCAACATGGCTGGGTGTGCAATCCAGTCATTAATTGACCCAAAATATCTTGATGATTTAAGTGAATTTTTAGATATTTAAAAAGAATACTACTGAACTCTATTTGACAATTACCTTCTCTAAAATCTTTGGGTAAATTACAGGCGATCGCAACTTTTGGTTTCACAACGACTAAACGATATCCTTCACGCATTATAGAAGGCTCAAAATCGTATTCTTCTAAAACATCCTGGAAATCTGGATAGCGCCCGATAATTTTCTCTATTAAATTATATCTAGTATGTATTAAACCTGTTGTATGGTCAAAACCTTGTATCCATGTAATGAATTGTTTAATTGATTCTGGAATAGTCATCAGATAATCTACCTACTTGTATAAATTTGCTATGCCTTATTTTGTTCGTGTAATTAGCAATTTATCAAGTCAGTTTGGATTATATCGTGATTATAGATACTAGAATGAAACCATTAGTCTTAGAGCATGTTTGAAAAGTTTTGGGCGAATATAATTCGCTACTACACAAACAAAGTCCGCCTGCGCGGACTAACCAAAAATTGAGGGTTTTAAACCCACGGAGGTGGGTTTTGCCTGTGTAGCCGCGATTTATAATCGCCAAGGCTAGTAATAATTTAAACTTGAACTTGCCAAAACCTATACCAAGAAAAGCTACTTCGCTCGTATTTTGTTAGCAAATATACAGGAAGCACTCTCGGAATTCAATAAAGCCATTCGTCATTAGAAATCGCCCTTTTAACTCAATACGCTTGGGTTTTCGAGACGCGATAAATCGCCGTCAAGACAAGTGTTTTGTTGCTCATTCTGAACTGTATTGCCTTTTAACTTAAATATCAAAAAAATATCAAAATGGCTGATAGCGGATTGAAAAATTAAAGCCATTATCTTGCAGTGAATTACCGCGATCGCTTGTGCCCATCAATGGTATACCATAGTCTGCACGCAATACTAAACCGTTCAAAGGTTGCCAGTTTAAACCCAACCCTAAGCTAGCAATGGTTTGCGGGTCAACATTAATACCGCGATTGTTCCAAGCTGTACCAATATCAAAAAATGGTATTAGCTGTAGTGTTTCCACATTTGATGCTAATGGAATACGAACTTCCATACCTCCAACTACTCCATTGTCAGCGACAAGTTGATTTTGACTATAGCCGCGGACTGTATCTACTCCCCCAATGCTAATTTTTTCTAGTGAAAGTAAGGAATCAGGAGTAAGCTGAGTGTTAACTTTGGCAAGCATCAAAATCCGGGGAGATAGCTTTTGTACCCATTGAAATTGTCCCACCCAAGAGAAAAAACGCCCGTCAGTACCACTATCGTTGATAGTTGGATCAAAAGCATCAATGCCAAAACTAAATTGCGATCGCGCCGCTAAGACACTGTTAGCATTACGTTGTAACCAATCTTGGGAAAAGCGAATTACTGTAACTCTTGATTCCCCATTTTCGGGGCCTTCGGTAAAGGAGAAGGGAATATCATTGAGTATATAGGTTTGACTGCGCCGTAAATCGAATGCAAAACCTAGAGCAAATTCTCTGTTTGGGGTGTGGATTAACGGTTGACGGATATTAAAAGAAAGGGTCTCGGCTTCGCTGCGGATATCTAAGTCACGAAATTCGCTTTCAATAATCCGGCTAGCGCTGTTGCTATAGCGGACACCAATGGTTCCATCTAGGGCGTTAAAGGGAATAGAATAACTGATATTGTAAATGTCTAAACCTTCACTACCAGCATATTCAGCACTGAATTTATCCCCAAACCCTAAGAAATTATCGTGAGCAATAAAAATACTCCCTTGTTCTGAGCCAACGCTAGGGGATTGGTTATTGGCAAAGACTACCCCAGCGTGAAATGGTGGTGATTCGGTAATTGTCACCTGTAAAATATTGTTACCTGGGGTGCTACCTGCGGTTAACTCAGCATTAACTCGTTCAATCACGGGGTCAAGTTGTAATAATTGCAGCGCTTCTTCGAGACGTTTTTGGTTTAAAGGCTTACCTGCTAGCCGTGCAATCCGGGAACGCACGTATGCAGTTTGCAATCTTTCTAACCCTAAAATTGAAATTCCTTCCAGTTCGCCTTCCACAACCTGGATTTGCACGACACCACTAGCAATATTTTGATTGTTGGGAATAAATGCACCACTGGTGATATAGCCATTATCAACATAAAGTTTGGTGATTTGCGATCGCAGTTGTAATAACTGCTCAAATGTGATGTTTTTATTTTCTAGGGGCTGTTTTAACTTGATGATTTCATCTTTTAAAACAGAATAGCCTGTAACTTGAATTTCTTTGACAAAGAACTCTTCACTACTGGGAAAAGTTGTATCGGGTAGATTTTCTTGTGGCAATGATGGGAGTATGGGGACAGTTGGTGTCGGTGGTGTGGGTGAAAGAGTTGGTGTCGGTGATGGTTGGGGTAGAGTTTCTTCAACTTTCCCCGGTGTATTGGGGGGAATTGTGACTCCCGATGGGGGTGTCGATTGGGCAAATACTGCAAGTGGAGTGATGTTGATGCAGGTAAGTAATATGAAAAAAAGCTTTTGAAACCGAAGGTATGAACCCATTGTTGATATATAATGTGTAAGATTTGTAAAAGATAAGGTCTAAATTTTTGCAAGTCACCATTGGGTATCTGAGAGGATCAAATACCCAGATATCCGACTTATGTTTAATAATTAATCTAGCAGGTATGATGTTAATAAATCTTCTAGATTGTGTTCCCAGATTTCAGCCGGGAAGAGGATATTATTATTTAATTAAAATACCATAATAATTTTCTTGATGATTGCATAAAAGTGCAAATCCTCAAGATGCGATTTTTCATGCTTGCAATATATAGTTGCATAAATTGTATGGTGCGATCGCATGATTGTGTGTCTCATTGTGCAGTTTTCTGCACGTTTTCCGAAAGCTAAGTTTTTAATGCCTATTTCTGGTAAGTTAAAAAATAAATCAGGAGTCAGAATTTAGAATACTCTACCCATAAAGGGATAGAGTTTTAAGGCGAGAATATTTAATACTAGTTTCGCCTACTATTCCACTCGCTTTTAACCAATATTCATTAGACCTCTTACAGAATTAATACTGTTAGCGGATAGCTAAGGTTTAGCCCATTCTGACTCCTGAGTTCTGAATTCTTCTTATAAAAGCTATGAAATTACAAAACAAATATCTCAAACGCTTACTTTCTGTACCTTTGCGACTCTACACAAAGCTAATTCATCTCTTCACTCAGCGATACCAAAAACTAAATAATCATCGATTTATTAAAATATTATTTTTAGCAACTATCCTAATTTGTTTATTATTTGGACAAGTTGTATCCGCACAAACGCCAAATGCCACAGTACTCGTTCAACAAGGAATTAAAGACTATAATGCCGGAAATTTCTTTAATGCGATCAAAAATTGGCAAGAGGCATTAAATCAAGATAAAAATAATCCGTCAGCTACGGCGGTTGTAAATGAAAATTTAGCACGTGCTTACCAACAAGTAGGAGAAAATAAAGAAGCGATCGCATCCTTATCAGCAGCAATTCGTGACTATGGTGCTGTCACAAATATCGAGCAAGTGGGACGGATGAAGTCAGAACTAGCCCAAGTTTACAGCAATTTGGGACAACCCCGCAAAGCGATCGCACTTTTGTGTGGTCAACTAGTAGATAAACCAAAAATTTCCGAAAATCAACCAAGTCAGGAAATAAAATGCACTCCAGAAAGTGCTGCACAAATCGCCATCAAATACAATGACAAACGCGGACAGGTTGCAGCTTTAGGCATTCTCGGTGAAGCATATCGCTTAATCGGAAGTTACGACCAAGCAATTTATTATTTAGACGCAGCACCAAAAATTTCACCAGAATATAAATCTTTGGTATTTAATAGTTTAGGCAATGCTTACAAAAGTCGCGGTCAATTACGAGAGTTACAAGCCGATTCTGCAAATAAGGCTAGTATTTTTAGTAAAGAAAAAGAGTTTACTAAAAAGTCTGTAGATGACTACCAAAGAGCCAATAAATATTTTCAGGATAGTATCAAGTTCGCCCGCGATGAAAAACAACCTATAGCAGAGATGCGGGGATTATTAAATTTAATTCAGTTGGGTTCCCAGACAAATAAAAGCAAAATTATTAATAACGAAGAGTTTGATAAAACCCTTAAAGATGCTTTAAAAGTTCTTGAAACTTTGCCAGATTCAGCCACAAAAGTCTATGGGGAAATTGATTTAGCATACTTGCAGCGCGATGCTAAAGGAACTTCACCTTTTACCAACTGTCCAACTCAACTAGTTTTATCTAGTAATATGCAGTTGAACTTGCTGGAAAACTCAATATTAACAAGTAAAAAATTACAAGATAATCATCTAATTTCCTATTCTAATGGTGCTTTGGGTCATTTCTGGGAATGTAGCCCAGATAATGAAAAAGCATTAAAGAATAAAAAAGCATTAAAATATACCCAAGCGGCGATCGTCGCAGCAGATAACAAATTGAGTGCAAAAGATAGCTTGTATTTGTGGGAGTGGCAAGCCGGACGTATTTTAGATCGAGAAAAGCGAAAAGAAGAAGCGATCGCATCTTATCAACGAGCATTTGATACTCTAGAAGATATCCGCAGCGATATTTTGACCGCCGAACGGGATGTACAATTTGACTTCCGCGATGTTGTGCGACCACTATACCAAACATTGGCACAGTCGCGGCTTGATTTGCTAGGAGTTGGGGCAATTGCCGATAAAGAACGTGCGAATGAATTATCCGCAGTAGTTAAAACCATTGATGCTTTAAAATTAGCAGAATTACAAAATTATTTTGGCAATGATTGTATTTTAAGTGCCTTGAATCCTAAACAAGTGGGAGAACTCCTCAAGGATAATAGTGTAGCCTTTCAGAATACTGGGTTTTTGAGTTCGATAATTTTAAAGGGCAAAACCGGGATATTATTGCAGTTACCCAATCAGGCAACTAAATTTAAGTGGATTGAAGACCCCAATCAAGAAGGTACAAACAAAATAGTTAGCAGCGACAAGCTACAGGAAAAGATTGCCGAGTTTCGCACAGGATTAGTTAAAGGACAAGAAGAATTTAACTACGATACAACAACTGCGGCAGAGCTTTATGATTGGATCATTCGCCCAATGCTATCGGATATCAAACCGGAGAAAGTCAAAACCCTAGTATTTATTCAGGATGGGTTTTTGCGTAGTGTACCAATGGCAGCACTTTATGACAGCCAAGAAAAGAAATATTTAGTTGAAACTTACGCAATTGCCACAACTCCCAGTTTACGACTTACCACACCCAAAGCACGCGATCGCAGTACACAAAAAGCGTTAATTTTGGGTTTAACAAAAAAAGCCACAATCGACGGCAAAACTTTTGATGCACTTGTTGCTGTTCCCGATGAAGTGAGTGCAGTTCAAAGTATATTTCCTAATCATACCGACCTGATCGATCAAGACTTTTTCCCCGAAAGTTTTCAGCAAACACTTGACAAAACCACATATCCCATTGTTCACATAGCTAGTCACGCTCAATTTGGGATAATTCCTGAAGATACCTTTATTGTTACAGGCAAAAACCAAAAACTTACCATCAGCCAATTAGAAAACTCACTGCGAAACCTCAACAGTAAATCAGATGGCGTCGAACTACTGACATTGACTGCCTGTGAAACCGCAGTTGGCGATGACCGTGCCACACTAGGATTAGCTGGAGTTGCATTGCAAGTTGGAGTTAAAAGTGCGATCGCATCTTTGTGGAGTGTCACAGATGAATCGACATCAGAACTCGTCAAAACATTTTACACCAACTATCGTAATGCTGGTATGAGTATTGCAGAGGCATTGCAACAAGCCCAAATTAAAATGATTCATCCTAAGAATTTACCACCATCTGAAGAGATGAATCCCAGGTATAATAATCCTGCCTATTGGGCACCAATGATTGCGATCGGTAATTGGCTTTGATGCTAATTACTGTTCGGTTAAGACAAGAGACGCGATGAATCGCCGTCTCTACAATAATCTTTCTTTTGTAGAGACGGCGATTTATCGCGTCTTTGTGATGATTTATCGCATCTCGAAAACCCAAAATTTTTGCCGTAGCCCTTAACCCAAGCGTATTGAGTTATGGTAACGAAAAATGAGAACGACTTGTGTATACCCTCCAGCAAAAAATTACTCATTACTCATTACTCATTACTGACATTCTCGACTCAGTACCAACCCTCCATCAGCAAGTCGATAAAGCCCTTGTGGTTCAACAATTGCATCGCCTTTTTTCCAAGTCCGCGATGTTGCTTCAACATTACGCACCTCACCAGTCGAATAGTTTGAAATTAATCCATCCCCCGGACTATTCCGTAAACCACCAGAACCAGTGATGAAGAATGTACCTTTTTGTTTGGGACTGTGAACAATGCAACTATTAGCAATCAGTGCATTAGTATCGATGACGTTTGGTGATAATCCGGTAAAGCTGTTTTGAATGGAATTGGTATCGGGTGCGTTAATATTTGTTGTACCTGAAACGCCTAATTCCGAACTTGCAGTAATATCGCTTTCTGGAGTTGGTTTTGGACGCGACTCGATACCGAAGATCCCTTGCGAGTTAATTTGGACTTTCCCACCGGAACCAGTATATGCATTGGCGCTGATATCGCTGTTTTCTTTGGGGATGGCGACGATAAATTTAGAATTGATATTGATGTTACCGCCATCGCCACTAGCTTGGCTTCTACCTGCGGTAGTTGAAATAAAAGCGCCATCGCGCAACAGCAATAAATCAGCGATATTGAGGTTTATGTCACCACCATTACCTGCATTCGTTAAAGAAGCGATCGCACTAGCTTTACCAAGAATTTCGATAAAATTAGCCTTAATTCTAATATCTCCAGCGTCACCCGTACCGAGGCTGCTGGATATAATCTGAGCATTATCACTTATATCAAGTTTATTGGTAGTAATATCTATATCACCACCTTTACCGTTAGCACCCTTGTAAACTGATGATGTTATACCAGTTAATAACTCACTATCTGAAGCGCGTAAATCAATTTGCCCGGCATTAATCGTAATATTTCCGGCATTGCCTTGATTGAATGTGGAAGCAGAAATTTGTCCGCCATTGCTGAGGTTTAAGCGTCCTGTTGTCACATCAATGTTGCCCGCAGAACCAATTCCTCCGGTTTGCAAATCGGCAAATAAACCTGATGATGGAAGTGAACCATTTGGTTGTTCTAGTCCAACCCCAGTAATATCAATAGAATTAGTGGCATGAACCACCAAATTACCTCCTTGTCCCCTTCCCTCTAACACTGAGGTTGAGATGTTTCCTCCATTACTCAACCGCAAATTTTCTGTGTCAATCGTTATCGTGCCACTTTTTACATCTGCATTACTTCCCATCACTTGCGAAGATAAGTCACTGATATCAGGAAGACCCTGGAATCGAGACATACCCCCGTCCACTTCTACATTTTTGGCGCGGATAATAATATTCCCGGCATTACCACTGCTTTCAGTGGATGAGGTGTCTATATGTCCTCCTTCAGTTAGGGAGAGTTGAGGCGTTTCTATGATTACATTGCCACCATTCCCTGAGCCAAGAAAAGTGTAACTTGATATATAGCTTCTTTGAGTAAGGGAAAGTCGAGGTGTTTCAATTGTTATATTGCCACTATTGCCTGAACCGGAAGTATTGCTTAATATATCGCTGCCGCTAATATCTACCTGTTCACTAGCTTTAATAAAAATGTTAGCTGCATTTGCATTACTCAAGGTAGTAGTTGAGATATTACTTTTTGGAAAATTATTTTGAACTCGCAAAGTGCCTGTTTCAATCCGCAGATTTCCTGTTGAACCGGAACTGGAGCTAGAGAGTAGTAAATCACCTTGGTTAGTGATATTCACAGCATCTCTAGCTCGCACAGTTAAGTTTCCCGCATTGCCTACACCGCTAGTACCAACCATAGCAAGGCCACCATTGAAGTTAACAGACTCCGTAGCATTAAAAGTAAGATTTCCCCCATTACCTTCACCATAGCTAGATGTAGAGATTTGACTGCTGTTTTCTTGTGTTCCATCTCCGGTAATTGTGATTTTCCCGGTATTGATAGTAACATCACCACCCGCACCAGTATCATCGCTGCTGGAAAAAATTGAACTACGGTTAGCGAGAGTTACTGCATCGCTGGCTTGAATTTGAATATTACCACCCTTTGCTGCACCAGAAGTAGCACTCAAAATTAGAGAGTTATTGTCTAAATTAAATTGAGTGGTATCAACGGAAATCGAACCGCCCTCTACACCAAAGATATGCGAAGCGTTTAGGCCAATTTGTCCGCCAAATAACTCAATTCCACTATTTTCACCTGTAGCAAAAATTATTCCATTTGTTAAGTTGATGGGTGCGCGTTCTACATTTTCTGGTAAATTAAAACCCAATGAGGAGCCATTAACATTTAACCCAACGGTTGTATCTCCACTGACTGCGCCCAATTTTACTTGTCCATTTTGAGTAAACAAAAAACTCCCATCCAAGTTGATTTCACCGCCCATAAGTGCTAGGGTGCTACCAGAGCCAACACTCAACCGACCAACCGCTTGACTAGTAATGCTTCCTGGTTGGGAACCAAACTGCAAGCCAATTGGTACATTGATAGTCAACAACGGTGGTGCTTGGGGATTTGTGGCGCTAAATTCTACCCCATTGGGAAAGACTAAACTATTTGCTGTTGTCCCTAAAAAAGAACCCTGCAAATTCAAACTGGCATTTTTCCCAAACACAATGCCATTGGGATTGAGCAAAAACAAATTCGCATTACCTAATACGCCCAAAGTCCCGAAAATATTTGATGAGTTCTCACCAGTAACGCGAGAAAAAATATTTGTTATCCCCTGTGGATTGGCGAAATAAACCCCTCGACCCTCACCGACGTTAAAATCTTGAAAACTGTGAAATAGGTTAGTGCCACGAGATGCACCGCCTTCGATGCGGTCATTATTTGGATTAAGAGGAATGATCTGCGATCGCTCTTTTCCCAGGCTATTATCAGGAATTAACTGAGCAAAAGTAGGATGAATAGAAACTGCTAATGCTCCCACGCATCCCGCGACGCTAAACCGCAAAATCTTCATAATTTCGATTTCCCTATTTTTTCTGTAGGACTAGATCCCCGACAACTTTTACGAAGTCGGGGATCTAAATCATCAATTTAGCGATCGCTAGCAATTTTCTGGAGGTATTCGATGCGTTGCTGAGTATTTTTTTGTTCTACATCGTTACCTATCAATATTTCGGACTCTGCAAGGTTTTTCACTAAAGTTGCCCCAGCCTGCCCTAGTTTACCATTATCAGTTCCTTTCAATGCTTCTGCCAGTGCTTCATACCACAAATCGTTTTCAGCATAATAATTTACGCTTTCGGGAATGCTAGTAAATTGGTTTTTAGCAAGTGATTGAGGATTTGTGACGGTAAATTCTGCACGTCTAACAATTATGCCGTTTTCGCAGTCAATTGCAATTTGCCATAAATATGTTTTACCCACTGTGAGTTCAGGGTAATCTTGGGGAAGTTCTAGTTTGTTAATCCCGACTATTGTGGATATTTCTTTAACTTTGCCAATTTGTTTAGGGTTGTTGCTTGAATCAAATTCAGCCAATCGGAATCGCACATTTTGGGAACTTGACATATACCAAGCTAACATCGGACGGGTGGAAGCGGTTTTACCAATAAATGTCTGAGGTGCAAGCTGTGTTAGAGGGATATCGCCATTATTTGAACATCCACGAGAACCACCTGCACGGGAATGTCCACTAGCTGGTTTGCGATCGCGTGGTTTAAACTGGGCAAATGCTGGGATTGTAGTCATGAGGAAAACTGCCCCCACAACTAAGCTTGTAAGTCTGTGCTGATTTCGCCAAAATACAAAATTTTGATGACTCATGGTGATGTTGTTGATTGTATGATTATCTAAATAAAACTTTTAATTTTTACACCTTTGCATAAAATTAATCATAAAAATCTCAAATCTGAAATTATTTCATAGGTTTCCAACTAATTTCGCATATAGTCCCGCGAGGAGAAACTGATTCGCGTCGAAACTCTCCTCCTAATTGTTTAGCAACTATTTTGAAATATTTTGTACCTTTGCTTTCTAACTTAGATTTAATTCCTGAACCGTTATCTTTGACCCACAATTTGTATTTATTTTCACTATACACACCTGATGCTTGAATGCGCTTAACTCCTTCGGCGTGTTTACCAACATTACATAAAGCTTCTTCCAAAAACAGACATATTCCCCGTTTATCTTCTATAGTTAAATACTTATCATCAATTGGGTCAAAATTGCGGATTTTAACTTTTAAAGTTTTAAAATGCTCAAAATCTTGACGTTCTAATGTACTAGAATAAACTTCATATAATAAATCATGTAGCGGTCTGTTCAATTCAAGTATTAATCCGCTACCTAAACGCAAGCTTTCTTCTGTGGTTAATGCTTCTAGTTTGAGAAATTCACCAATTTCCCGAATTTCTCGATCGAGTTTTTCAAATTGTCCAACTAGTTGTTCGTAAGGAACATCTTTAGCACGCAGATGCTTTAATCCATAGGCAAGGGTTTGTAAAGGCCCATTATGAATGACGCTAAAAGTGTTTTGAATGGTGTTCTGACGTTCGTTAATTTGCGATCGCAAAAATCTATCATGCTGGTAAAATGCAAAAGCACTCAAACCTACTCCATTGACGGCTAATATCAGAAAACTAGGTGCTACAGGAATCCATACACCCCACACCCACAGCATCACATACCCGCAGGCAAACAGACAAAATACTGCTACACCCACACTCAGTAAATTTCTCCAAACAGATTGGGTAAGCCGTCCGATAAAGATGGGTAAAAAACCCCAAATAAATATCCATGTATACTCTCCGAACTCTCCCCAACTATGCAACATTGTTCGACCATCTATTACACTACTAAGAATTTGACTAATAACATGAGCATGATAGTCAATGCCATAAATTTGACCGCTTAATTTTAAATCAGGCAAAGCAGATGTATAAAAAATATCACCTGCACTCATATTGCGGTTGCCAACTAAGATAATGCGATCGCGCAATAATTCAGCATTAAGTCGACCATTGAGAATATCGCGCATCGACACAACATTAAAAGGTTGCTTCTGGTTGCGGAAGTTCATTAAAATTGACACTCCCCCATCATCAACACTGACGTATCCGCCAAAATTACGGTTAATTCGAGGTAATTCAATCTCACTGAATCTGATTGTATTCGGGTCATTTTTTCCAGTTTGCAACTCAATTCCTGTCGCCTTGAAATACTTAATAACTAACTGTAATGCTAAGGAATATTTATCTTCATTGATATTCTGAGGATTTGGCGTATATAACAAATAGCGTCGATTTTTGCTATCCTCATCATTAGGTAAATCAACAAATCCAACCCTTTCAGGTGGTAAATTCTGGGGTGGTGAAATTTGTCCTGGTTGTAAAACTTTTTCAATGCCAATAATATTAGGATTTGTTCGTAATATCTGCGCTAGTTTTTTACCACCAGGTTCTACAGGCACATTTTTGAAGATATCTAGCCCAATAGCTAGCGGTTTATAAGTTTCCAACTTGGTCAGTAACTCTGCAATCTTCTCATCTGGAATTGGATATTGCTTAACCCATTCAATATCTTTTTCGTCAATACCTACAATTACTACACGTTCATCGAGTTTTTCTACCGGACGCAGACGTAACATGGTATCTAGAAACATCCATTCTAAAGATTGCATTCCTCCAACCATACGTATTAAGATCACCAAAATCAATACTACTATTCCTGGAGGTGCAGCAAGAGACCACAACCCAAATTCTTGGTAAATGCGATTCCAGATTCTCCTTCTCATCTAGTTTTTTTCCGCATTCATTTTCTCTGTATTAATCAATTAAACCTTCTTCACGGGAACGAATTTCGGTTTGGATTCGCATATTTTTACCACCTTGCTTGCAGTCTTCAGGATACACTCCTAAAACATCCTGAATTTTTGTCCAGTAAGTACGTACTGCTCTTTCTGATTTGTACATTTGCTCGGCGATCGCTTTATCTGTTAAACTCTCTTCAAAAGCCAACCGCAATACTTCCAACCATTCTGGTTTGAGTTCTATACTCTTTTTGATATCTTTCGTGTGAGTTCCACCATTAAGCGCCAAATTGAGCCGCATTAGCATTTCATCTTCGGGTAATCCTTTATCTGCGATCGCAAACCCACCCTGATGATTATCAATCTCGTGTTTGATCCGAATTAACGCTTTCACATAACTAGTTTGCACCATGACATTCTGATGAGGATATTCTTGGAGTAAAATTTGCAACAGCTTAATTCCAGTATCAATTTCTGCTGTCTCCCCTTGCTGATCGGGAATTGATAAATCCATCACAATCAAGTGAAACTGGTGAAAATTAAGTTGAGAAAGTGTCTCTTTTCCAGTCTGAGCCTTAATAATAGTAGCTTTGGGATACTCTCGACTTAATACATCAAGAGTACCAGTTAAAATTAATTGATGGTCATCGACAACAAGAATATCCAGTTGTTTTTCCACTGACAAATTTCCATAAAATTGATGTTCTTTGAAACTTATGTTTACCATGTTTTCACTTAAATTCATTCAAATTAAAGTTTCCTTAAGCTTTATAAGAAATCCCGTCCTTTTAGAGGATGATTGAAAAGTTTTGGGCGAATATATTCGCTACTACACAGGCATTGTCCGCCTCCACGAACTAACACAAAATCAAGTTATTCAACCCACGGAGGTGGCTAAAGTTTCGTGTAGCCGCGATTTCTAATCGCTAAGGCTGGTATTAAATTAGACTTTTCAAACAGCCTCTAAGGTGTTTAGCTAATCTTGTATCCTTGATCCTTAACTTCACTTCACTTATTGAAGTATGCGCTTATTTTAATTTGATATGAATTTCCAAGCTATGCAGAAAAGTGCAAGAATATATGCCACTAATAATATTTTGTTAATCCAGATGCAATACAGTTCAGATAGAGCCACAAAACACTTGTAGAGACGGCGATTTATCGCGTCTCGAAAACCCAAAATTGTTGCTAGTAGCCCTTAACCCAAGTGTATTGAATCCAGATAAGGAGGCAGTCCTGATGAAACAAGTTTCAAAAGCCTTGGATGAAAGAATAACTGGGAACTGAGGACTGGGGATTGAGGACTGGGGATTGGGGATTAGGGATTGGTATTTTTACTCATTACTCAGCACTCAGCACTCAGCACTTTTAAGTCAGTAGGCATGAGGAATTCCCATAAATTTGTTTTCTCAAGACGCTCACTGATTTTTAATTTGTTTAGATGTAGCTTCCATAAAATCGAGAAAAACTTTTATGAGTTTATGGATTCCTTCGCTACCTCCTGCAATTAAACCTCCCGTCAGCAATGCGTCTAAACAACGGAAAATAACTACTTGGATGGGATTATCTAAATCAATAACTACAAGTGGTTCAATTGAGCGAATACCAATTGCACTAATTAAAAGACCGAATAAAAGGGATGTCCATAGAGCAATTATTCGCGTATCCGATTTATAGGCTGTTCTTTGACGCTCTTTTTCATTTATTCTATCCATTTGTGGCTTGAATATGTTTAATGCATCTTGTTGACTTTGTGTAAAATTTTGAATGATTTGCTGTTCTAAAGTCATTCCTTCAGGCGGTAGTCCACTGCTTTGATTTGATTCCAGAGAAGAAAACTGTTTTTGTTGGACTTCCATAAGTCTTATCTTCTCAGATACTAGAGCCTTTTCTTGTTGAATACTAATATCTAACTGTTCGACAAATGAACCACGCCAAGTAGTTAGAAAAACTTCTAAAGAGCGTTCCAATAACAAAGAAATAAATAATTGTAAGGTAAGTAACTGAATAATATCATTAACCCCAAATGGTTTTAAAAGGAATGGTTTAGATGATAACCAAGTGGAAAAAGTTACCACTAGAAAACTAATAATGATTAACACAATAAATAGAGGAGATTCTGGAGAAAGCTTTCGCAACGTATCTATACTCCTGTTTCGCGTCACAATATCTAACACAGCCTAGAGGTGGGAACTACACCTGCTGAGTAACTTAACAACGTTAATTTGATAGAACAGTAAATAATTTATTACCCAACTCTTTTTTCTAGGAGTATGATGGCTACGTCACGCACCCCCGCTTTCATCTCGAAAAGATCCCTTGAGGACAGGAAGGCGATTAGAACAAGCAGCAACTAAAAACCCCTCCAAGCTTGGAGGGGTTAAAGTAATTTTTGCTAATAGGATGGTGATTCGGGGGACAAAGCAGCTTTTCCTTGCTGATGACGCATTTTCTTGTCAAAGCAACCAGATGAGAGTACAGCATTTCATAAATCCGTTACGAACCTCTGCAATACTCTACTTAGTTAGATAAATCACCATCAATCTCAAGTGATGTCAGTTGCGATTCCACAGCGTTTAGATAATCTGTATCATTCAAAGCTTGTGCTGGTAACTTTTTAGCGTTGACAGCAGCTTTAACCACATCTAGTGCAGTCAGGCTTCCTTTTTGGTATTGAAATAACAAAGCATTACCGCTGGGAATTCCCTGAGCTTTCAGATTACCTTCATAAGCTAGAAATGCAGTGTCAAAAGGTTTTAGGTAGCTGACGTTTGTAGAATGAGTGGATAAATTGTTAGAGTTGATAACTATAGGTTGGTCACTATTGTTAGCAGGTGTTTGAGCGCCACCGATTCCAGGCAATAAAGCAATAGAAGCAACAATGAATACAGAATCTAGTAAGGTGGAGAGTTTCATAGGATTATCCTTAGTTATAGTAAAGTGCAATTAGTATTCTTGAGTAATACAGTCTTATTTTTTATCGGTCTAAACTTCCTACACTCAGTTCACCTGAACGGTTGATTTGTTCCTCACCCATTCGGGTGATTTAATTGAGTACATCCTACGGTTCATTCAAAATTACTAAGATCCATCATGTGATAAGCAAGAACAGCAGTATCAAAGGGTTTGAGATAATTGATATTTGGAGAATAGCTACGTAAAGTATTAGATTTGATATCTGTGTTGATTGAGATGCCACTCTTGCTATGAGTTGCTATTAGAGTCATAGCGATTCTAGCTAAGACACTAGAATCAACAATATGTGCCAAATTGAGCGAGGGAAAGAGTTTCATCATTGATGCTGTATTGGTTAATAAATCAAGAGCTAAGTTCAAGACAAATTTGAAAAGATATGTATTTAACTCTGACTTTTTAGGTCATGTGGAAAAGCTAACGATTGACCTAACCCCCTAGCCCCCTTCCCGTTTCGGGAAGGGCGAAAATCAAAGTCTCTGATGCCACGTGCTTCAAGTCGGCATAGCCGCCCAACGCAGTCGCTCCTCCTTGTAGGAGAGAGAAATAGAAGAGAGGTTTTCCAGATACCGTGAAAAGTCAGATTTAACTGAGGTAATCTAAAAATTTATTTAGATCCCCACTTACTTACTCAGTTTTAGGCATCGTATTTCTGCACTATCCCTTTCAACAGCAGATTTATTGGTTAAGTATGAGTGAATTTAATTTATCTATTCGGTTTACCGAACACAAAAATTAGAGTAAACCGTAATCTTTTTTCTCTATCTAATTTGGGACGGTAATCATCAATAAATTAGTGCTAATAACCGAATTTACATCAAGCCAAATTTTACATAATATGAATATGTAAGCACAGATTGAAGTGCAAAACTAATTAAATAAAAGCTAACTGCTGCGAGGAATAGTTATGACACTAATTCGTTTAAATACTTCGAGTCAATTTGACAATGTACAACATCTAATTAATAGTTTATTGCAAGAGACTGGAGTAGCATCTGGATTGTTTGATAGAGGCTTAAACAATGTTCCTGCTGCTGAAATACAAGAAACTGAAGATGCAATTTATCTGAAGCTAGAATTGCCAGGGTTGGAAGCTAAAGACCTAGATGTACAGGTAACACAAAACGCTGTTCACATTAGCGGTGAGCGGAAATCTGATACGAAAACTGAGGAAAAAGGCGTTATCAAAAGTGAGTTTAATTACGGTAAGTTTCAACGCATAATTCCTCTATCCGCTCGAGTTCAAAATACTAAAGTTACGGCAGATTATAAAGATGGCATCTTGAATTTGATACTGCCTAAGACTGAGCAAGAAAAGAATAAAGTTGTCAAGATTAATTTGGAACAATCTGCTACCTAATAGGTTGCGATCGCACATTTGACCTCCAATGATTAATTGAGATAACTCAAAGCCTGGTTATGCGAATAACCAGGCTTTTTTCTCACTACTCGATACTTTCGAGAGTTTTAAGCACCTCTGCGGCGGACTGATATCGTTGAGTAAAGTCAAAATGTACCATTCTATTTAAAATCATAACTAACTCGTTTGCCGCGTCAGTTAGTTCGCGCCAGTGTTGCCAAATCTGTTGATTGGCATCAATTCGACTTGGGATAATTATTTCACCAGTATTTGTGTCTCTACGAAATTCTCTCGGATCTACCCCAGTTAAACCTTGTATTCCCATAATTCCCAAGGCATAAATATCACTGTTGAGTTTTGGCAACCCGCTCATTTGTTCAGAAGGTGCATAACTAGGAGTGCCAATTGAAATTGTCTGAGCTTCTTGCTGTTGAGGTTGAATCTGCTTAACAGCACCAAAGTCAATTAAAACAATGTGTTGGTCTGATTCTCGCCTAATCAAGTTACTAGGTTTGATATCTCGATGAATTACGCCATAGCTGTGAACAAAAACCAGCACGTGTAAAACTTCTTTGAGCATCTCCACAACTTCAGCCTGTTTGAGTCGCTTCCCAGAGGTTAGCTCATTATCCATAGCGTGCCCTCGAACAAATTCTTGCACTAGAGAAAATTGGTGATTTTCTTCAAAAAAAGCTAGCAGTTGGGGAATTTGTGGGTGCTTACCTAGAGTTTCTAAAATTTCTGCCTCAGCATCGAATAAGCGTCTGACGACATTTAAATATTCTGCATCTTGGCGGGGAGGTCGCAACTGTTTAACTACACACTGCGGATTTCCCGGACGCTGGATATCGTTAGCGACATAAGTGTTGCTAAATCCTCCAGAACCCAAGCGTTCAGTAATTTGATAACGGTTGTTTAGTAGCGTGCCTAGTGCAATGTCTTGCCCGATGGAATCAGCAATTACCGTTGGCGCTTCATTTGAGGCGTCGCCGCGCTGCCGTAAAAGACCTTGCAATTCCACAATTAATTGTTGGTGTTCTTGAACCCGTTTGGTAATTTCTTTTTGCTCTTGCTTGGTTTGATAAGAACTATAGGCAAGGACACTCCCGGCAGTAAATACTAACCCCAAGGCGGGAGGTATGACTGGGAACCATCCAGCTTGGGTAAAAATGACAAAATTAGCTCCAAATAAGACTGCCAGGACTGTTGCTGCTGCTAATCCTAAACCTAGTGGATGTTGAATTCGCCATACCAGCAACCCACCAACTACAGTCCATCCCCATATCCAAAGAATTTTCCCCCACTCAGGCAAAAACCAAAATAGAGGCTGTTTGTTAAGAACAGCACTGAGAATTTGACTAACGCTGTGGGCATGAATTTCAATTCCTGCCATCTTGCCGGAATTATCTGACTTACCACTAGCAAAGGGCGTATTAAAAATATCATTTAAACTATTAGCTGTTGAACCAATCAAAACGATACGGTCTTTTACCAAATCTGGTTTCACTTGATTTGCAAGTACTTCTGTAATAGTTACTTGTTGGGCAATCTGATGACCAGAACGGTAATTAAGCAGGATTTGGTAGCCATTTGTATCCGCTTTCTGATAACCGCCAGCACTACTTTGCAGGGGTTTAAAGATAGTATTACGTAGTCGTAGTTCCTTTTTGGGAGTAAATTCTAGCTGGATACCTCCGACTTCTAAGTATTTGAGTGCTAGTTGTAAGCTAAAAGAATAAGTACTTTGACAAGAATCGGACTTCTCTGCACTTACTAATAATAGGTTGCGGCGAATTGTAGCGTCAGTATCTTCTACAACATCATTAAATCCGACTCGCTCTGCTTCCACGCCTTTTGGTGGTGCGATTCCCGGATTGTTAGAACCAGAATGTTTACAAATAGGAATGATGATATCACTCTGTTGTAGGCGTTGCAGTAGTTTTTCATGACCTGGCTGTACTGGTAAGTCACGAAAAATATCTAGACCAATGGCTCGCGGTTGATATTCTTCAAGTTTGCCTAACAGCCGGTCTAGAAGTTCGCTAGATAAGGGCCAATTCCATTTTTGGATATCTTTTTCAGTTAAAGCAACAATCAACAGACGAGAGTCTGGGCCGGGGTCGGCACGTAATTGCATCATTTCGTCGTAGACTTTCATTTCTAGAGGCTCGAAAACCCCCAGTTTTTGAATGCCTACTAGTAAAATTGTAGCGATCGCACTTGAAAGAATAACTGGCTGTCTAAATAAACTTTTAAAATTTACAACCATTTTTTTTAATAAGTTTTACTTTAAAATATACGTATATTTTGAGATTAATTTTCATTATTGAAATTATTCTACGCAATTTGCAACTTTTCAAAAAATATAGTAATTATATTTAAACACGGTTCAGTTAAGGCTAAAATCCTTTTTTGAACGAACCGCGAAGGACGCGAAGAAAGAGAAGAAAGAGAAGCTTATCTGAACTGTATTGAATTATATTTTACTTGCAATCACCAGAATGCTCATATCCCCGATTTCTTTAAGAAGTCGGGGATCTTTGTGTTCATAACTCATTTACAATTGCTATATGTGTTTAAGATAATGCACGATCGCTTCTGCTGTTGGCAAATTAGTTGCCAGTAAAACTTGATTAATATTGCATAATCTCAGCAGTGCTTCTTCATTAGCTTGACCAGATTGGGGTTGCAGCAAATCTCTCAAGAAAATCACTGCTAAAATTTCTCCTGCTCCAACCAATGAAGCAATTGTTTGATATCCTCCAGAAGTTGGTGCAGGGGTTTGTTGACTAATAGTTATTCCTGCCTGTTGATGCAAGACTTCGCTAACAGATGGCCACGTAATTGTAAAGCTCTGTGAGAAGAATTCTTGATGCTGAGAAACAAATTCAGCAAGTTCTGATTTCTTGCTTTCATGAGCGATGAGTACTATATTCCTTTCAATGATTGTTTGCGGAGGCTCACTGACATTTGCTTCTTCTAGAGTTTCTTCTGGGGTTTCATGAGGTTGAGTCACTTCTATTTCAGAAATTTCTTCAATAGTTTGATTGATATTCTCAGTGACTCCACTTTCTCTCGTTTCCAAAGATGGAATATCAGCGAATTCAGATACTTCACTTACTTGTGCAGAAACACCATCAACATCTACCCTTACTTCTTCAGTATTTGTATTAGGCAAATCAATGTATTGATTGCTAACAACTGCCGCGATGTTATCATCAGATGCGGTTGATGCCTCAGAAACTTCGCTGATTGTTTCATCGACAGCTGGGCTAGATTCTACTTTGTCAACAACAGGTGATGCCTCAGAAACTTCGCTGATTGTTTCATTGACAGCTGGACTAGATTCTACTTCGTCAACAACAGTTGATGCCTCAGAAACTTCGCTGATTGTTTCATCGACAACCGGACTAGTTTCTACTTCGTCAACATTTGCGCTATCTGCTGTTGTAATTGGCGTATCTAAATCTACTGCTTCATCAGTGATATTTTGTGTAACTTGGCTGGATGTTTCTTGCGGCTCAATATCCGTGTCTACAGCAACATCTGTACTTTCTACCACTGGCGTATCCAAATCTACTATTTCATCATGAGTAGCCTCTGGAACGGCGCTTTCCTCCTCAGATACTTGGTGAAAAATATCACGCGGTTGTACGAAGGTGACTTCTGCTTCTAGTGCTGCTTCTAACTCTGCGTACTCATCGCTACTAACTTCTGAAATGGCATTCTGTGGAGGAACTTCATTGAAAATATCGCGCGGCTGTACAAAGGTGACTTCTGCTTCCAGTGCTGCTTCTAATTCTGCATACTCATCATTGGTAGCTTCTGGAATAGGTATATCACGTCGTTGTACGAAAGTAGATTCTGTTGCCAATGCTGCTTCAAAGTCTATAGCCTCGTCATGGTTAGCTTCTGAAAAGACAATTTCCGCTTCAGGCGTTTCAATGATGTTTTCAGGTGCAGCGATCGCATCATCAGCTAAAGTAGAAGAAACTTCTGAGGCTTCACTGATTTCTGGAACTTCTACTTCTTCAACATCTGGTGCAACTAATGTTCGCAAATCCACAATTTCATCACGAACATCGTGTGGAACTTCGCTGGCTGCTTCAGGAGTTTCAATGATGTTTTCAGGGGCGACTATCTCAACAACTGGGATAACATCATCACTTTGAGTAGAAACAACTGCTGAGATTTCGCTGATTTCTGGAGAAGGATGATTAATTTCAGGGGTTTCTACTTCTTTGACTACCTCTGGGGGTGGATTAACAACATTGGCAGCGCTGACATTTTCAGGCGATCGCGGTCGAGAAAACAGCGAAGGATCTATAATTCTAAAGACTGTCTCTGGTTGCTCATAGGCGGGAGCAACTGCTTCCAAAATCAAAACGTAATCTGCAATCCGAATCACATCTCCATCACTCAAAGAATATGGTCGATCTTTTTCAGCTTGTTTTCCATTAACTATTGAGCCATTTCTACTACCAAGGTCAGAGAAGTAGTAATTTCCACCTTTAACAAAAAACTTAGCATGTACCCGACTGATATCAGGGCTGTCTAGGAGTAAATCAGATTCAGGAGAACGACCTATTAGCCATTCTCCTCTGCTTGTTGTTTCGATGGTAAGGTCAACTTCATTGACTTCACTTAGATTTGGTGAGTAGCTAACTTTTACTTTCATATTAATTTTTGGTTAATTTTATTGATTTCTGCTACCCAGCGCTGACGGGTAGTATGTTCTAAATTTAAAATATCATCTTGTGACCAGTGGAAATGATAAGCAATAAAAGCTACCTCCTCATACAAAGTATCAGAGGGGTAGCTTACGACTCCCCCGCCAGTTCTAGCTCCACTGAAAATTGAGTATTGCAGTGGGGACATTGTGTCGGAATATGTACATTCCCTTGCTGATTAATTCGATTATAAAATTCTCGGAGATAGGCAATGTCATGTAAAAGAAGTTCTTCGAGTAAATCAGGACTAACAGAGTTGAAACTACCCAAACGAGTGATGACCCGTGCAAGCATTACTAAGACACCGTAAGCTGGATTTTCCTGAACTTTGCGCTCTTGTTGCACCAAAATTTCATCTTTGGCGGTGGCTAAACGCATCACCCCATGACGATGTACTCGGTGTTCACTATCACTCAATCCTCTAGGAAGAGTGAAGGCAAATTCTGTACATAGAGTATCTTTCTTACGGGGCATAGGATATTGGGGAGTGCTGAGTGGGGAGTGCTGAGTGCTGAGTGCTGAGTTAGGAGTTAGGAGTTAGGAGTTAGGAGTTAGGAGTTAGGAGTTAGGAAGAAATATTATTGTTTCAAGCTTAAAACTCGGAAATTGAGCCTTTTTGCTTGAACATTGAGCCTTTGAACTCGGAAATTGAGCCTTTTTGCTTGAACGTTGAGCCTTTGAACTCGGAAATTGAGCCTTTTTGCTTGAACGTTGAACCTTTGAACTCGGAAGTTGAGCCTTTTTGCTTGAACGTTGAACCTTTGAACTCGGAAGTTGCACCTTTTTGCTCGAACGTTGAACCTTTGAACTCGGAAGTTGCACCTTTTTGCTTGAACATTGAGCCTTTGAACTCGGAACTTTAACCTCAGCACTCAGCACTCAGCACTCTCCAATACCCCATGCCCAATTCAATTATGAAGAAGCGCTTCGGAAGAATTTACTGTATCTTCTGCTATGGAAGTTTCGCTCTCCAATCCATTGATTCGGCGGTAAAAATCTTGGAGGTAATTTAAATCTTGAGAAAAAAAGTTTTCCACTATTGCCGGAGTCACTTCTGATAAAGCACCCAAGTGGGTAATCACTCGCGCCAAGATAATAATTGTGGCATAAACAGGATTAGCTTTAACGCGTGGGTCACGCAAGGGTGCAATTTCGTCTATCGCCGTTGATAAACGCATTACACCTTTGCGGTGGAGGTTGCCTTCAGAGTCTAGATACCCCTTTGGCAATGTAAATTCAAACTCTGTGGGAAACATAATTCTCCTAATTACTTCACGCGTTTAAATTCCTCAAAAGCAACCTCCACTTCCTCAATTTCGATGTCATGGCTGCGGGCGTTAACATCGGCAATTTTGTAACTTGCAGGCCAAGCACCGGCTAATTCAAATCTAGCGATTTCTTCATTTGCCTGATTATAAATAGACAAAGCAACAAGTCTACGTTGCTGTGACCAATTACCCTTTTCGACTTTTTCAAACCACTTCCAAAAATCCATAGAGTTGGTAGTACCTCTACGCAAAGTGAGATTACCACTCTTGGAATTGCTAGGAAGCTTAGTTCTCACCACCTGACCTTTTGATTGCCCTTTTTTACCCCAGGTTTGAGAAGTGACTTCACAAATTTCAATTACCTCTTGGGTTCTTTTGAAGCCTTGACACTCCAAAAAGAAACAATTGGCATCATTTTGACCTTCTAATGTCAGTTCTAAATAGAACCGATGGGCTGTCAGAACTTCTGGAATTCGGCTTGCGGATTGTACCATTGTTAAATAATTCGTAATTCGTAATTCGTAATGAAGCTTGCGGACTGGCTACCGCTACGCTCTAAGCAAAGCTATACCGCAGGCTTTACGTAATTACGATTATTTGATTCGTTTAATTCCTTCGTGAACCAATTCAACAGTCTCATTCGCCATATCGCCACCAGAAGCAGTTAAGGTAGGCCCGGTGTACTTACAGGGATAACAATTGACGATGTTCCAGCGTGCTTTTTCAGAGCCTTGTTGGTCATAAGCAACCACCGAACCTGTCTTACGATTCTGTGACCACTTCCGAGGATCACCCATGTCTTCGTTACATTCTTGATACCATTTATAAAGGTCTATATCATCTGTGGCGATGACTTTGACTGTAATGTTGGTAAATTTAACAACAGTTGGTGTAGCTTGACGCATTAGTTTAGCGCCCTTAGATGAACCGTGAACTTCTTGTGCTGGGGTATTTTCAACACCTAGTCCGCTAATTTCTTTGATGAATTTATCAGTAATTCCGTCAGCCTCAAAGTAAAATTTACAAGAGGTTAAAAATTCGCCTGCCATACTTTTAGACTCCTTTGTGTGGTTAATTTTGAAATGGGGAATGGGGACAAGGGAGACAAGGGGGACAAGGGGGAATTATTGAATAAATCTCTTCCTTGTCTTCCCCTTCTTCCTTGTCTACCCTGTCTCTTTTCAATGCCCAATTATTCGCTATCTTCAATGCCATTCCATTGGCTGATGCGGAAAACAACAAATTCAGCCGGTCTGACGGGACAAACACCGACTTCAATATATAAACGTCCCAAAATTCTGGTTTCTGGTGGGTTCAATTCTTCGTCACACTTCACATAGAATGCTTGGGCTGGAGATGCACCAAACAAAGCACCTTCACGCCAGATACGCTCTAAGAAATTACTGACGGTGCGGGTAACACGTGCCCATAAATCTTGGTCGTTCGGTTCAAAAACTACCCACTGAGTCCCCAGTTCTAAGGATTTTTCAATATAGCTAATTAGTCTACGCACGCTGATGTAACGCCACTCTGTTTTATCTGGCTCAACTAAAGTGCGTGCGCCCCAAATGCGGATACCTCTGTTGGGGAAGCTGCGAATACAATTTATTCCCAGGGGGTTTAATAGTTCTTGTTCGCGGAAGTTTGTGTCATAGCCCAAACCGATTACGCCTCTGGGAACTTCATTTGCAGGCGCTTTGTAAACTCCTCTGGTTTCGTCGGTACGGGCCCAAACGCCCATCACATGACCACAAGGAGGTACTAAAATTGGATTACCGCGATCGCGTGGATTGGGTACTTTAATCCAAGGATAATAAAGGGCCGCAAACATCGAACGACGGTTAAATCTATTCAACCACTCCACTACTTGCTGGGGTTTGACGGCATCTGGTGGCGCATCAAGTACAACCATCCGGTTGGGCGGATTGGGAATATCGCCACTGGCAGAACCCTCGCACATACTAATCATCAGTTCGATGATGCCGTGGACTTGATCTAAATTAAGTATCTGTTCTTGATAAGCCCGCATCACATCAGGACAGGCTAGCATTGTGATTTCATCAACTTCAAAGATACCGCGTACCCCGGTGCGATCGTCTCGAACGCCTTCTAAATTTTGCGAAAATCTATCGGGTGGGGCGGCGACAATGGGCGGCGCTAGCTCATATTGACCATTAACGGGGCGACGAGCTAAAGGCTGTCCGCTTTGAGTAACATCTTCTACAGTCACATACAGGGAATTTCTCAATGCCGCCAGCGCATAAGTCGCTGTTTGACCATTAGGCTCGCGGTTCATTGTCAAGTTCTCGTATTGCTCTAGAAGTTCATCTCCCCGACGAATTTGGATGGTGAAATATTCGCCTGTATTTGGAGGTGCTTCTCCTTCAGTACCTTCAGGTAAGGCGCGGGGTGAACCATCAATAATTACAAGATTTACTAATCCGCCTGATGCTTGCTCAGGGCGCAAAGTAAAGCGGAGGGCTGGACGATTACCTCTAGAGTTGATTCTGAGGCTAGCCGGTTCTGGATTTGCGGGTCTGGGTGCGTTTGGTAACTGAGTCCCAATGCTTGTTACCCAGCAACGACCGCCACCATTCATAAAGTAGCCGTAGACTGAAAAGGGTAAATAAGCATTGAAGTCGGTGAAGCCGTCAGAGTTGGGACGCGCAAAGTAGTTTAAAAATTGCGTCCAAGTGGTCACTAGCATGGGCTTGTATAACTCAGCCCCACCGCGAACGTCTTCTGTAAAGCCGACAAATCCGGCAACTGCTGTGCTAACACCTTCAATTGGTCGGCTACCCCGGTCAATTTCTTCGATGTAGACACCAGGAGCAAAGTAATCAAGTCTAGCCATGAAAGTTTCTCCAAGTCAGTAAAAATCTAATTATTCAGGAGTTAGAAATATTTCTTTGAAAGTATGACTTTGGTTATCTACCAATGCATTGACGTTTTGGGGTAAATAGCCAGGATTATTCAGAGTCAAAACATAATTACCTAAATGAAGGTCTTCAAAGAAGAACAGCCCTTCTTTAGTGGTTAATATGGATTTTTCAGTTCCCCTCACAGCTACTTCTGTCGCTACCAGCGGTAAATTTGTCACCGCACTTTTGACAATACCCGCGATCGCAACTCGCCTGGTTAATACTAGACTGTCACTATCACGAGACAATTGATTTCGCAAATTGAAAATTCGCTCCCAAACCAAAGGTACTGGGGTCGGTTGTGGCTCGAAGGGTATTGTAACTGTCAAATATAAGGCTGAACGCAATGGCACATTGAGAGCGCTCCATAAAGAGCCAATCTCAATTGGCGGCTCTAGGGCAACTGTCATGTTCAAATTACCATAGCCCCGTAATTCAGGAACCAAAAACTCCTCTTCCAAGGTGCGATGGCGCAACAGCACAGTCAATGCCTCACTAATAAAGTGATGCTCACCTAAAGCTGTTCTATCCCAGGCTGTTAATAGCAGCGAAACATCAAACCAAGCGGGTGCCCAATTGACAGTAGCAGGTTGTAGAGCGCGTGTTAGCTTGCGTTCTACTTGCCTGCCAGAATGTTGTACCTGCTTACTCTCACGTATATCAAAAATGTATAAATTGAGAGTTGGCCCTGCTCCCTCTTCCCTGCGATTACCAGGATGGCTAAAGTCAATTTGCTCTGTACTGGTAAGCGAGGTTCCTCCAGCTAGAATTTCGGCTAAAGTTTGAAGAACGAAGATAAGCATGAAGGTATTATGCTGGTAGCTAATCCAGATGCCTCTAGAGTATATGTATCAGTCTTCTAAAGTTAATTAGACTTTTGTCGATATTTTTTGATGGGGAATTGGGGACTGGGGACTGGCAACGATTTTGGGTTTTCTAGACGCGATAAATCGCCGTCTCTACAAGTGTTTTGGGCTTATCTGAACTGTATTGGGTTATTATCCTTGTCTCCCTACTCTCCATCTTCTCAGAATGATGATTGAGAGGACTGGAAAATATTAGCTTTTCAAGAATCCGAAAAGTAGCAACTTCAGTTTGTAGATTAGTCTTGAGTACTTCTTGATTGGACGCATGACATTTTTTCTCGTGGAGTAGACCGAAAAGCCTGCCCTAGAGCGCCAGTCAAATTTTCATGGATGAATAAGTTCTTAGTCAGGACTTTAGTCTTTAGTTTGAGCGCTGTTCGCGAAGCGTTCCCGTAGGGTAGCGCTCTCTACGAACAGATTCATCCAAGTGTTGTAAATAATAGGTACTATATACCTATATATACTTAGAGAAACGAAATGCGGCTTTAAATGTAAACTTAATAATTCTTTGTATTAATTAGTTACAAAGATAACTTAACAAAAAAATAAACATTCTTGAGGCTGCATAATTTTATACTGGTCAGCAGAATAAAAAATATTTGGTTGCAAAAAGCGAGTGAAGCTATGACACTAGGCTTTTCTGTACAAAAACTAGACAATGGCTCTAATTATTTGAATTCCTCAGATATTCAGAGTTTTTGTCAGCTTGAGTCTGAGCAGTTAACTAGTCAATATCCAATTTTTTTCGCTCGGATTGTCTATCACGATTCATTCTTGAGAGCTAATCAGGAGGTTATAAATTATGGTCAAGACCAAGCTCCTTTTTCTCCAAAAACTTTAGCTTACTTGCGTTCAGAAGTATGGCTTACAGACTTTCCGCCTGCTTTTACTTTACATAAATTTAAACTTAAGAATTTTTCATTTATTTCTTATATTTGCCCTATATCCTATAGAAATCAAAAGCCTGAATACATTCAAATCATTACTCATGAACCTCTCTCATCAAGTTTACAACTATACGTAAAACGCTCGGCTATGCTCCTAAGTAAGTATGTAGATATTTCCTTGGACTATGGAAGACAAAAAACTGAAATTCAACTTTTAGAAGATATTCTGCATCGAGTAGGACACCAATTGCGTAATTCTCTAGGACTCATCGGATTATATGCACATAATCTATGCTTGGGTTTAGAGGATAGCCCTTGGCAAGAGCAAGCAACCATAATTGGCGAAAGCATACAAGATTTAGATACTAATTTAAATGAACTGATTGATTGTGGTCAAAGTGCAAAATTAAGGATATCACTTCAAGATTTAAGAAGTTTGGTAGTTGAAAGTATCACAAATTTACAACCGCTAATCAATCAGAAAAAACTTAAAATATCAATTCCCGATACATCAACAATACTGAAGATAGATAGATTGCAAATGAAACAAGTTTTTGATAATATCCTCAGTAATGCCGTTCATTTCAGCCCTAATTCAGGAACTATTAGCTGTAGTTGGCAAACGTTTCAAGATGAAGTATTAATTAAAATTTCCGACCAAGGTCCAGGATTGTCTCAAGAGGATTTACAAAAAGTTTTTACCCCATTTTATTCTCGGCGGAAAGGAGGCACAGGACTAGGTTTAACTATTGCTAAAAAAATTATTCTGGATCATCAAGGAAGTATCTGGGCACAGGTTTTGTCAGAAAGTGGGGCGCAGTTTTCTATAATTTTACCTCGACCAAGGAATGGTTAACAATTCAAAATTCAAAATGACGCTCGTAGACTCGCTAACGCTGCGCTAACAAAATTAAAGACATTTCAGACGTAGGTTAAAAGCCCGGCTGAAACTGATGCTAAATATAGATGTAGGGGTCTTAAATCCTTGAGCTTATGATAAATAATTCGTAATTAAAGATATGACTAATGATAAGAAAAAACTTTCAGTTTTGCTGGTAGATGACGAAGAACGGTTTCGTCAAGGGTTGCGTACTCTTCTGAATTTTTATAGTATTAATTCTGCGTTACCTGTAGAAGTGATGGGTGATGCTGATTCTGTTGATCAGGTTTTAAAGTTTACAAACCAGAAGTGTCCAGATTTAATTTTGCTGGATATGCAGTTAAAAGGATGTGATGGAATTACAGTTTTGGCACGTCTTAAAGAAACTGCTTACACTGGCAAAGTTTTAGTATTGTCGGCTCATCAAGAAGATGACTGGATTTTTAGAGCGATGCAGGCGGGGGCGGCTGGTTATGTGTTTAAAAATCGTTTAGCAACCCAATTATGTGAAGCTATTGACACTGTAACTAAGTCGGAAATTTATCTACCTTCAGAAGTTGCTAGTCGATTTTTTCGGTTTTTTCAGGCTTATTCAGATTCTTGTGTGAAAGCCTGTCATGAAATGCATTTAACTGAAAGAGAGCAAGAAGTTTTATACTGGTTAACTCAAGGTGCTTCTAATGAAGAAATCGCTAAACATTTATATGTAACAGTTGCTACTGTTAAGGCACATCTCACCAGTATTTTTGAAAAATTGAAGGTTACTAGTCGGACTCAAGCGATTGTGGCCGCCCTCAAGTTAGGATTAGTTCACGCTTGAGCGCGAGAGAAGTAATCGGCGCAATTCACGAAACTCTTTGTATATGGCTTCATTTGAATCTTTTTATCAAGAATACCCCTGTTCGTACAATTCTCCCTTAAATTGCGATCGCCCTTTCCAAACGGCACAGCAAATCAAGGGCGCTAAGTTTTGCTTGGAATGTGGTTTTCCAGCAACTTTACCGCAGGAGGCTGAGATTAAAGGAAGTCAGGGGACTTATCAAATAGCGAGTTTTGTGGGTGTGCGAGGTTTAGGCCGTCTATACTCAGGTGTTCAACTCAAAGATAAACAGCCTGTAATTATCAAAGAATACCTGCTACCCAATCGTTCTTTTAATGAAAGCGAGACTCAAAAGCGCAAAGATACTTTCAAACGAGTGGGTGGGGTAAGTTTAGCCGATAGTCGAATTCAGAATTTCCGTCTTGTGGAAACTAAAGAAGCGATCGCAGATGAAAAAGGAGAACGCTGCTATCTTATTACTCAGGGTATAGAATCATCCCAAAGTTTAGGTAAGTATCTCATAGAAAAGGGAGCAATGACACCTCCTGATGTCCGTGAGGTGCTAAATCAAGGTTTACAAACTCTCCAGTTTCTCCACACCCAAAAGCTACGTTTCCCCTCAAATCAAACACAACTAGGTATCACTCACGGAAATATCAATTTAGACAGTACCTTAATTAAGGTAGAAAATAATCAAAAGTTTTCTATATATTTTTGTGATTTAGCTATCTGGGAAAACTTATTTATTCCACCCATTATTCCTCAACCCGCTCCCGCCAGACCTGAGCAAGATTTAGAATCATTAGGATTGCTAGCCTTTTATTTATGGGTAGGGCGGACAACTAATTTGTTATCTAACCAGCCTCTCAACCCTAGAGATAATCAACAATGGCCAGATACCGATAGCCATTTAAAGCAGTTTATTTATCGTTTAATTGGTCTGGAAACTCCTTTCGAGAATGCGGAAGCAGCTCGCCAAGCACTGCTGAAACTTCCTAAAGAAGATCGTGGCAAAAATTCAGTAGGTTCGTCGCCAGCTTCTCAAAAAATAGAAAAACCTTTGCCAATGCCCTTAATTCTGTTAGGGATTTTCGCTTTATTACTACTTGGCGGCGGAATTTGGTATTGGCTTTGGGGCAAGAAGACAGATAGTCCTAATCAATATATAGAATGGTCTAGACTTGTGCGGAATTTCTCAGAAGTTCCCAACGTTCCTTCGGGACAATTTACTTACACAGGAGAAAAAGACAGTACATGGAGTTATGTTTTAACGCAATCTGTAGACAACACTCGTTTAGGAGATTTATTAACCAGACCAAAATCAGATGCGACAGCAACATTTGATTATAAATCTGTTTTATCATCAAACATAAATAATCCGGTTAAAAGTATCGAAGAAGTCCAAACAAACAAAAAAGATTTTGCAATTACTAGTTTGGTAGACAACATCACAGATAAACTTGCTAAAAAACAAGTTGCTGATGATGGGTTACTTGTGTTTGTAGCATTTAATAAAAGAGATTCAAATCTTGCTAATGCTCTTGGGGGACAAATCAATATTGAACAATTGCGTCAAATTTACACAGGCAAAATTACTAATTGGCAGCAGATTAATTCCAAACTTCCAAATCTACCTGTGAAAGCTTTCGCCCCAACTGAGCCAGAAGCAATTAGTAAATTTCAAGAAATAGTTCTGAAAAACGCCCCTCAAGACGAAGCTTTATTTGCAGCAAAAGTTACTAAACTTGATACAACAAAGACCCAAAATCTGATCCGCAGTGAGACTTTAGAAGGACGAAGCACTGGTATTATTAGTTTTGGGATTATCAGTAAAACTTCTACTCAATGTACAGGCTATCCGCTAGCGATCGCAGATGGCAAAAAGTCAGCTATTCAACCTCTGTTTCAAAGACGCGATCGCCGCTCAATAAATCCCTCAGATGACTTATGTCAGCATGATGATTATTATGTTGATGTCACAACTTTCCAAAGCTACCCCCTGGGATACCCTATTTTTGTAGTGTACCCTAAAGACAGCAACCGCCTGCCCGGTGGTTCTACATTTGCCCAGATGCTAACTACTCGTCAGGGTCAGTGTTTACTTACTAAAGTAGGTCTTGTAGCCTTACAACCTATGCCTGATGATATAAATTCCTATGCCTGCAAATCGGTGCCCTAATCCCAGTTGCGAATATTTTAACCGCGCCCTGCCTAACAATGCTAAGGTTTGTCCCTGGTGTTCCACCCCTGTGGGTAATGTAGTTTCTCCTACACCACAACCGCCGATTCAACCACAGCCTAGTCAACCACAGCCCAATCAACAACAACCTAGTCAGTATCATCGACCAGCAACAGACCAACCTAACTACCAAGTTCCCCAACAAAACCCCGTTGATTATTCAACAGTCTATCAGCCACGGGTTTCTTATCCACCAACACCGCCTGTTTATACCCCTCCGCCTCAAAGAGCGCCTCTCTTAAAGCTAGTTCATAGTACAGGAAGAGAATTTAACCTTGTTGGAGAAGGAGGTTATATTGGTCGCCGCAGTCAGAGTCCAGGAATAGCGCCGCCAGAAATTGACTTGACCGGCATTCCCAGTGAAGGAATAGTCTCTCGTCGTCATGCACGAGTCGATTGGGACTGGTCGCAAAACTCATACATGATTGTTGATATGAGTACAAATGGTATTTATTTAAACAACAATCCTCTAACACCTGGGATGCAATATCGCCTGTTGAACGGTGACTCAGTGCGATTTGGTCAGGATAACCTAGTCAACTTCACTGTATATATTGTGTAGCAAAACCATATTTGATAATTGACTAATGACCAATGACTAAATGAGCAATGTATTTCGGGAATTCCTGCAAAAAGTCGGCGGCGGAAACCACACAGCCGAGAATTTAACTCGCGCCCAAGCAGCCACCGCAACTAAAATGATGTTGTTGGGTGAAGCTACACCAGCCCAAATCGGAGCATTTTTGATTGCTCATCGAATCAAGCGTCCCACAGGGGAAGAATTAGCCGGAATGTTGGATGCTTATGAGGAATTGGGGCCAAAACTGCAACCAATAGCCTCAGAGCGACCAGCGATCGCTCTTGGCATCCCTTATGATGGCAGAACCCGCACAGCACCAATTAGTCCCGTAACAGCTTTACTACTCGCCGCAGTGGGACAACCAGTAATCATGCACGGTGGCGATCGCTTACCAACGAAGTACGGCTTACCCCTGATAGATATTTGGCAAGGTTTAGGAGTCGATTGGACTACCCTACCACTAACAAAAACCCAGCAGGTATTTGAGCAAACGGGAATCGGCTTTATTTATCTACCTCAGCATTTTCCCCTAACTAAAAGTATTTGGGAGTACCGTGACCAACTTGGCAAGCGTCCGCCCTTGGCGACAATGGAGCTAATTTGGTCTCCTTATGCTGGTGATGCCCACGTCATTGCAGGGTTTGTCCATCCGCCAACAGAAGGAATGTTTCAGATCGCTCTAGAACTGCGAGGAGTTACAAAATTTACATTAGTGAAAGGATTGGAAGGTAGTTGCGACTTACCGCGCGATCGCACTGCAATCATCAGCTTATCTTCATCCATAGCATCCCAAGAGGTAGAACGATTGCACCTCGTACCGCGTGATTACGGCTTTACTACCAAAAACGTACCCCTTGGAACTACTGAAGAACTGGTGGCGGATATTCAAGAGGTTTTGGCAGGTAAACCAGGTGAATTGATGCAAACAGCCTTATGGAATAGCGGATTTTATCTATGGCGGAGTGGTATTTGTCCAGATATGTCAGAGGGTTTAGCTAAAGCAGAAGAATTATTAACCAATGGTGTAGTAGCAGCTAAACTCCAAGAACTCAACCAGATAGTAAATTCAGTATCAGCAACATTTATACCAGTGTAAACAGTTCAGCTAAAATAATTCGTAATTAATTACCAATTACGAATTATTTCGTCCCCGAATTCTCCAAAATAGATTTTTGTTGCAACCAATCCTGACCCACTTGGATACTGATATCTGAGCCAAGGTTGCCAGTACTTTCCACGCGCACTTCGCCAAATCCCAAAGTGTTGCGAATTGATTCGGCACTGTCACCATCTCCTTGTTGGGCGACAACGTGAGTTACCTCTAGAGGTTCCCCCCATGCCTTGGCAATATAAATGTTGCGATATCCAGATTTTTCCAAAGCTGTAATTAATGGCTGGAGGTTAGAGCGATCGCCACCTGTACTATCTTGAATTGCTATACGCAAAGAACGGGGGTTAGCCGTAGTTCCTAGCTGTTGTTGTTCTGACTCTAAACCAAAATGTTGAGCCATTAATTTTGCAATACCATCTTTGTTAGGCAACCAATAGCTAGCATCAAATTCACCTTTCTCGCTAAAGCGACCAGGCAGCATTAACATTTGCATATTAGAGCGATTTGTCCGTACCCCAAAACCCATCAACGCCACTAACTCTTCAACCGTCAAGTTAGTATCAATGTGTTCTTTCACTACATCCAGAACTTTAGGTAATTGAGCAACAGTAGCCGGGTTGAGTGTTTGATCCATCAAAGCTCGGATGACCATTTGCTGCCGCTGAATCCGACCAATATCACCGAGTTCGTCATGGCGAAAACGCAGCAATTGTAATGCTTGATCGCCATTGAGATGCTGTTTACCCGCCTTCAAATTGATGTACAAATGCTGAGAATCATCTTGGTATTTCATATTTTTGGGGACGTAAACTGTTACGCCACCCAAAGCATCAATCAGCTTGGCAACTCCCAAAACGTTAATTCGGATATAACGATCAATTCCCGCCCCACCCAAGAGATTACTGACGGTTCTGGCAGTCAAAGCTGGCCCACCTTCAACATTGGCAGCATTAATTTTTTTCACTCCATACCCCTCTATTTGTGTGCGGGTATCTCTGGGAATGGAGAGCATATTTATTTTTTTCGTCTCTGGATCAAATTTGACCAAGAGCATAACATCAGAAAGACCATCAAATGAGTTTACTTGGGGTAGGTATTTGAGGTTTTTGGTTTCTTGGGGAGGGTTTTGGATATCTGGGGGAAGTACGCTCATCCCCATCACCAAAAGATTTACTGGGCGAGTTAATTCTGAAAATCGCAGTACCCCTCCAGAAATGCGATCGCCATCAAAAGCCGCCTCATCCTTTGGACTTAGCTGGGCTTGTTGCAAAGGCGTGCTGGTCAAAGATACCGCCAAAAGTGCCCCCGCAGTTGCAGACACCATTGCAATCCCACTCATCCCTACCCAAAACCACAGCCAACGTCCTGAGGTCGAGTTCTGAGAAATCTTTTTATTGGACTTTGAGGCTTTTCCCGACTGGTTTTCTTCCGCCGAACTTCTTTGAATGGTCACAGACTTCCTCACGCTTACTCACTAATCAAATTTGGTAAATTTGCAGACTAAAAACATCCAAACAAATCAACCCATAATAGCTAACTCTTAATTATCAGTGCTAACTTTTTTAATGTAGTGTCAACCACAACACTTATAGCAGCATTTATCCTTCTTTTGGGCCAATCTAGAGATGTTTTACTGAAGTATGGCAATAATAAACTGGATTTGACTAGATATATGGATAAATCAACTGTAAATTTTTAGGAAATAAGTAAAAACACTGACAATTTGTCACCCGAAAAAATTAAGATAAATACTTGCCAAGCACTCGTTCTGCTAAATTACTAAACCCTGGCAAACGGCCAGATTTGCCCTGCATTAGGCGCAAAATCAACCAGACACTTACTAAAAAGTAACCCGACGTGAGAAAGCTATTCAGGATAAATAGACGTAGCGGAAAATAATCTGAAGTTGCTGCTCCGGTAGTTAATAATAAATAACCCAACAGCCAAGTAAGTGCCAAAGTAATAGATAGACGACTAATAGCAAGTTGTTCTCGACTACCCTGGCCCCGATAGAGAGTCCACAAAGACGGAAAAAAGCCGATAATCGGAATTAAATATAAAAGCAACTGTGTTTTGGGGATTGGGGATTGGGGATTGGGGATTGGGGATTGGGGATTGGGAGGAGACAAAGTAGAGACTTCTTCAATAATTCTTCCTTGTCCCCCTTGTCCCCAGTCCCCAGTCTCTTTCGATTTAAAATTATCCATTGGGGTTTGTCTAACTCCTAAACTAGAAGGATGAATAAGACTCATATAGTTAGAGATAATAAGCTGTAAAGAAAAATTTCATTTAGTTCTATTCCGCAATCAGCTCAAAATGCAGACACGTAAGCTACTCGACTGGTGGCAAACATTTACTCCAATAGCGCGAATCGGGGCGATCGCGCTATTCGCTCCGCTGCTAGTTATCAATGGTTGGGCAATTTCGGTATTTTTTAGTTATTTTCATTCTCTCATAGTGATTTTAGTCGGAGCCTCAGTACTAGCATTTCTGCTCAACTACCCCGTGAGCTGGATGGAGCATCATGGTGCAAGACGAGAGCAAGTTGCTATTTTAGTATTTCTCTTGGCTTTATCGATTTTATTGGCCTTAGGTGTGACACTTTTCCCCCTGGCCCTTACCCAAGCTCAACAGCTAGTGGCTCGTTTGCCAGAGTTGATCGACTCTGGACGCTCTCAGTTAATGATCTTAAACGAAAAAGCTGAGACTTTTGGCTTACCGATTAACCTTGATGCTCTGGTGGTGCAAATTAACGATCGCGTTAAAGGACAATTGCAAGCGATCGCTGGCCAAGTGTTAAATCTGGCTGTACTTACAGTCACTAGCCTGTTAGATATTCTCTTGACGATGGTTTTGACCTTCTATCTTTTACAACATGGGGGTGAACTCTGGGAAAGTTTAGTGGAATGGCTACCGAATAAATTCCGCGATCCTTTCTCTAAAACAGTCCGCCTCAGCTTCCAAAATTTCTTCATCACCCAGTTGATTTTATCTACCTGTATGGCATCAGCCCTCATTCCTACTTTTTTGTGGCTGAAAGTGCCTTTTGGACTGCTATTCGGACTAACTATTGGTCTGATGGCTCTCGTCCCCTTTGGCGGCTCTGTAGGCATTGCCCTGACTACATTATTGGTAGCATTGCAAGATTTCTCAATGGGTGTGAGAGTTTTGATCGCAGCGGTAATTGTACAGCAAATTCTCGAAAACTTGATTGCTCCCCGAATTTTAGGCAGCTTTACTGGTTTAAATCCAGTTTGGATTTTAATTTCGGTCTTAACAGGGGCAAGAATTGGCGGACTATTGGGTGTAATTGTGGCAGTCCCTACTGCTGTTGTGATTAAGACTGCTTTAAGTGCCTTGCGTCTTGGTAGCGAGACAAATGACAGCGCTACTGGGGAGATAACTGTACCCGTCACAGCAAACGAGTCCCCGAAAACTGACCCTAAAAACACTTTGAGCATTTCTGAAGCGACATCACCTTAAGGAGGCAGAAGACCTCGCAATACTTGTCGGTTAAGGGCAAAAGGGTAAGGGGAAAGGGGAAAGAAAAAACCTTTACCCTTTAACCTTTTCCCAAAACCCAATTCCGAGTTAAAAATGCAAAACCCCAGCAGTATTGCGAGACCTCCTGCCTCATTGCGGATCAATGATGGAACCCATAAACAAAAGACTTCCCGTCTGATTATCCCTAATGGCACTGAAGAAAGGACGGTCAACAATCATTCGGAATGGTTCTGGCTCTTGTCTCAAAGATGTTGCTACTATTCCCACTGAAGTCGCCGCAGCCGCTTCGGTGCCTTCTTCGTTTACCTCGACAAAAGTTTTATGTTTAACTTGGCTAATGGCAAAATTCTTACCCATGCCAGAAAAATTAGCTTTGTTGCTGAAAGCCTCTTCCATGCCTAAACTTTTTAAAGCATCATTGAGTGTAACTTCATAGTCTGTTTTGAAACGGGGTAGGCGAATAAACCCTTTTTGTTTGTTGAACTGAGTCATCCATTTTTCCCAGTTTTCAACATTCAAGTTCTCATAGAAGGTTTGGAGGTTAGAATTCTGTTTGGGCAGGAATATATAAAAGCTGAATTTACCATCTTTGCCATAAGGTAAACTAACTGCCTGAAATTGTTCGCTTTCATAATATTTATAATCACCCTTCTGCGACATCATTGGGTGTTGTTTTCGCCTGCCAGATGTGATGTAAAAAGGGTATTGGGCAGTTTCTTTTTTATCAAACTCGTTACTCCAATTACCTTTAAAATATATAGCATTAATCAGAAACAACACTTGATTTGGTTCAATTGTTTCAACTATTTTATTAATTTTACCATTAGTATTCTCTTTTACCCAGTTATTGATAATATTAGATGCGGCGGCATCTTTAAAGTTTAAATTGCTGACCTTGGCTTGATAGAACTCCTGGTTTCGTTTGAGGAAGTCTGGCGCAAAGCTAACATCTTGATTTGCCCAAAATGAGTTAGCGATCTTCAGTTGCACTTTCGCATCAGGATTATCTAAAAGCTGCTTTAATGCCGCCGCGTAAGAAGAGTTGATTTCTGGTAGATTCATCCCTTGTAGTTCTAGAGTTTTTGCCATTGCTTGTTGAGTCGAGCCGCTAGCGCCGTTGTAGGTCATAGCAAGAGCGATCGCCACACTCGAAGGTGAGATAAAAATATTCTTCTCACCCCGATCATTTTTCAGCACTTCTGAAAACAGTTTGAAGCCAAACTTATTGCTAGACTCAACTATTTTTGTATCAGTATTGACTGTTTTTTTTTGCAATGGAGTTTCTGGTTGAGGTAAACTAGATTGGGCTAAGGCACTTTTATTACTATCGACTTGAGAACACCCTAGTACACTGAATAGAACAACACTTGCAGCTGCTAGAGCATAACGTCTGCCCAGACTAACGCCGTAACGTCTTTGCAGGAAATTTTCTTTCGCATTACTAAATTTCTGCCGATTCATTCTGCTACCTCACTTGCCAAAGATTCCCGATCTGTGCTTATGGTTGACGCAGAAACTGTGTCAATGATTAACTATTGCATTTGCTCCAATAGAAAAATCTACTGTTACAGTTTTTGTAACAGCATAGTTAGTGGCTCAGAAGAAGTAAACAGAACTTGTGAGAGTTACTAATTCTTAATTGAGGCGGCTATGCAGACAAGTTATAAAAAATTTTGATTTCTAGCAATTTTTTTATTTACCTATAAACGTATTGTAAGCTACGTAATCAGAAAATAACCAATTATGCTGGATTTTTATAGATAAAATAACGTTGCTCAGTTGCATGAAATACATAAATTTCATTGGGACGCACGGCTGTGCGCCCCAACAAGGGATTATGGTTCAAATAAATAAAAAACGCTGTAAGTTCATACAGATAATAGTTGTGCTACCTGATTTCAATTAATTGATCGGCACACTCCACCAAGCTAAACTATATGGTTGAGTCGCTTCATTCAGCTTTTGACGAAACTGGACACGGATTTTGTAATTGCCAGTAGCAGCAACAGGGCAGAAAATATGTTCTACACTATCGACTTGGCTGATTGAGGAGCAAACAGCACCCGCATCTGAATTATGAGCATCAGCTTTGACTAAGTATAGGTCGAGATTATTCAAACCGCGATCGCGAAAATTCTCGCCCACATCATATTGCTGATTTTTATTTTTATCGTTGAGTTCCACCAATCGATCCCAACTCAGGGTGACAGCAACAAAACTCCCCTGTTTTAGTGGTTTTGCTAATATATAGTCAACAGATGCTCCAACATCAACTGTGCGATAATCCCAACCAATCGCCGGCACCGTAGCTGATGGCTGCCATTGACCAGCACTAAATTGCTGGTAAGCGCGAAATGCGTTTAAATGACCCGCTCCCATTTGGGCATCCAAGGGAATCTTGGGATCTTTATAAGCATCAGAATCTAACCAGTTTTTATTTTGTTTATCAATTAGCGTCCTAGTCATTCCCAAACGCAAGCCATCACCACTATCTTGGATTTTGTCTGCTGAATTCAGCAATACAGCTTTCATTACTTGATGATGTCGAGCATCGATGCTCCAGTGGGGTTGTTTTGTCCGAATCTGTCGGTCAGCAAGTTCTTCCAACAGAGCAACTGTAGCCGTAACTTGAGGCGCTGCAAAACTCGTACCCGTAACCTTGTTAAATTTGCCATCTGGATTGAGCAAAGGAATGTTATTTCCAGGAGCAACTAAACCAATAGCACTACGCCCACCAAGATTAAATTCCCTTCCCGCTAGCTTGTCACTCACTCCTTGGTTGGCACTCGCCAGATTAGCCACGTCTACTTTGTTAAAAACCCCCCCTCGGCGGGATGAAAAAGCGACGTTGACTCCGTTAAAATTATCTGTAGGAATAGGAATACCACCCTTACCCTGATTGCCTGCGATCGCATACAGAACATCATGAACGCGACTAGACCAGTCTACGCATAAAGTTAGTAAAGCATTACCATCTAAAGTAGCCTCCGGTCGAGGATCGCGGCTCAGAGGTTCACCAAAGCTAAAGTTAATAGCACGGACATCGCCACCATTTTGTAACGCTATGTGCTGTGCTGATAAGCACTCTTCTGGCTGACCCATGTTTTTAGTCGAACCCACCGCCGACGAATACAATCGCGCTCCCGGAGCAACTCCTGGCAAAGCTTTATTTTGACTCACCATCACACCAGCTACATTGTAGGCATGGGGGTCAACACCACTATTAGACTTAGCTGGCCCATTGCGTAAGAATACTGCTGCTAAAGAGATAGCACGGTTTTTAGACACCGCCTTATCCCACCCAAACATTCCCGGTCGCCCAATTTCCACTTGACCAATAGCAATCTTACGACCGATTAAATTATAAGGAGCTTGGTGTAGCTTCAGAGCATCAATACCGTTAGTTCCTAGTGCAGATTCTAAAGCTGAAGCAATTACCGGCGCACTCAGACAAGAAGCACTTAATCCCCAAATTATCCAGGTTAGTTTTTTAGTCATTAGTTATTTAGTCATTAGTCATTAGTCATTAGTCATTAGTCATTAGTCATTAGTCATTGGGCATTGGGCATTGGGCATTGGGGACTGGGTACTGGGGATTGGGAGGAGACAAAGGAGAGACTTCTTCAATAATTCTTCCTTGTCCCCCTTGTCCCCCTTGTCCTCCCACCGCCCAGTCCCCAGTCCCTAGTCCCCAAAAAAGCCGGGATCAAAATTATGAGTCTTGCTCAATGTTTTGTTACAATGCTTACAGACGAGGACGCTTAAAAACCCACTAGCCATGACCCAAAACCTATCTCAAAAGCCCATTGTAATTTCTCCATCTATCCTATCAGCCGATTTTAGTCGTCTGGGTGACGAAATTCGCGCCGTAGACGCAGCTGGAGCGGATTGGATTCATGTTGATGTCATGGACGGTCGTTTTGTACCTAATATTACGATCGGCCCTCTGATTGTGGAGGCGATTCGTCCGGTTACAACCAAGCCACTCGATGTCCACTTGATGATTGTGGAGCCAGAAAAGTATGTAGAGGCATTTGCTAAAGCGGGTGCTGACATTATCTCCGTACACTGCGAACATAATGCTTCTCCACACCTACACCGCACCTTAGGGCAAATTAAAGAGCTTGGTAAGAAAGCTGGAGTTGTACTTAATCCTGGTACTCCTCTAGAGCTAATTGAATACGTTCTAGATTTGTGCGATTTAGTACTAATTATGAGCGTCAACCCTGGTTTTGGTGGTCAAAGCTTTATCCCTGGTGTGTTACCCAAAATTCGCAAGTTGCGTCAAATATGTGATGAACGTGGTCTTGACCCTTGGATTGAAGTAGATGGGGGACTCAAGGCAAATAATACCTGGCAAGTTTTGGAAGCGGGAGCTAATGCGATCGTCGCCGGTTCAGCTGTATTTAATACTAAGGATTATGCTGAAGCTATTACAGCAATTCGCAACAGCAAGCGTCCTACTCCAGAATTAGCCAAGGTTTAATTCATTTTTGGATTAAACATTCTCCACAAACAATAAGTAAGGTGGGCAAATTGCCCACCTTATTTTATTTACACAAAAAAACTGGAAGCTATTCAATTTTTGAACTTCCAGTAATTACTATATAAATTGAAAATTTAGAAACTACAGATAATCCAGGTTGGGAGGACTAGGATTACAATAGTCGAAAGAGAAGCGTATGTAGAGACTAGTTCTACCAGCCACCAAAATAATTTTACCGTAACTTTTCTATTTCCGTTCCTGGTATTGATGTTAAGCGTTTGCTTTATTAACTAAAGCAACACCAACCACAGGATAGTAAGTTTTATAAGCATTACCTGCACCGTCTGCAGTCGGTGAAAGCTGTATAAAATTTGGATTGGGGGAATCCACCTCCCCAAATTCTCTTTGCTCAGATAGACTTTCTCAGAAACAGAACCACCAGTAGCAACGGTTGAATTATTAGTCTTGGTGTAGGAGTTATTTACTCCAGGAAATACTGACTACTCTTGTAATCAGGTTGATTTATTTCATAGTCAGAACTAATCATTGATTTTATTTTTTAAAATTAACTTGCTTGCCAATCACCTCTATTTTGGTTTAAGTTGTAGTTATTATTAGTTTACCAATACTGTCAGTATATATTTGCCATTTTGGCATATTTTTACAAAAAATTATTAAATTAATCACTGTTATAGAAAACCTGCAATGCTATAAAATTCAAATTAGCATCGCAGGCTTTCAGGCGCTCAAGCAACTCTAGAACAGAATCTATTGATTCCAATGAATTTTTAATTGAATCCACAAGATTTCAAGGAAATATCTTGAGATTTTTCTGGTTTTAATGGTGATTTACTTGATTGATGTTCGTTAATTTTCTGTGTCAATCTCTGATCTAAACTACCACCACGGATTTCTGTTTTTTGTTTTCCAACGACTTCCAGATAAGCTAGGTCTTTAATTTGGCTTAAGCAGCTTGATGACATATTATTATCAGACCTGGAATCATTAGCATTTTTCAGCATTTTGAGATTTTCACTCTGCTGTTGTTTTGTCCTGTTAGCTTGAGAGTTTTCTTTGAGTAATCGATTGTAGGTGCGATATGGAATGTAATGGAGAGGATTATAACCACCAAATCGCAGCATTAAAACACATGCCCAGGAATATTTTCCAGCCAGAATTGCTTCAACTACTTTGTCAAATTGTTGAGCTTTCACTGTCTTATCTAAGTTGTTACTAATACCAGCAATGTCTTGGTTCATCATAGTTTTTAGTTATCTTGGATGAAGTAAACTAGTTTAATTTCTGCGATTGTTGATGTTGCAATTGAGGTGTACAGACTGCGTTAGCCTTTTTGCAGCTAGTTAAATCGCTTCTGGGAAATTATCAGCAATAGAGCGGTGTTGAATGTTGACGAAGGCTAAAAATCTATCAACAGCCGCGTACAGAACTTTCCCAAACTCTGATTGGTTACCGCAGCTTTGAGCGGTAAAGAAATCGGCTGAAATTCTCTGCTGTTTGAGCTTTACTTTCGCACTGTTGAGCAGAGTTTTAGTGATTTTGGCTGATAACTCCCCTAATAAACTAGTTTTGGCAAGAGCTAGCTCGTAGTAGGGATACAAATTATATAGATTCATTTCTGAACTGTCCCCTTGGCTTGAGGTTTCGACTGCATTTGACCTGATGATTCTTTCCATGAACTGACCCTTGATTAAAAACAATCAAGTTTGTTAGCTGCTCAGTCTTAATTATCTAGATTTCCTCTGATGAATGGAGGAAATTTTGCTTATAGCTTGTTAGTAAGTGAAAGGTAAAAATTTATCTTTTGTCTTGCCAGATGACTTATAAGACAAAAATCTCAGCATGGCTCTTGGTTGATGTAGTCTTGTCTTATTAAACTTTCTCAACTCCTAATTCAATAAATTTTCTCTGTTCACACGCTTGTAATTCTTACTACTGTTGAATTAGGCATTTTCCGGGAAATTTGCATATTTTTTTTAGGCTAGTTGAGAAAATTTATTTATCTTTGGGCTGTAACAATGACATTCGTATTTATACTATTTTTTGTAGTTAATGTCATCTACTAAGCTAGCAGAATTATAGGTTAAATTTACTGAATGTATTACTATACTTACTTGTGTATTGTGCAACTTTTAGTTTCGTCCCTCCCTGCTAATTTTTGAGGGGTCTTACCCCTCACCCGACATCAATTTAAAACCTTTATTATTGTCGAGTCACTAGAAGATATTACCATTAACTATGATGTAAAACAACTTAGAAAAATATTAGTAAATAGAAGATGAAACCTTTTCAGGCATAGGATTTAACATATTTTTTAATAAGTTAAGTTAGATATGTGTACTTATGAAATTTGTAGTTTTTGGAAATCAAAAACTACAGCTTCAGCTTCTCTCAATGAAATCCCTGTAAACTAATCATGAATATTTCATGATTATCAGGTAGTAATCATATATAGCCCAGTTGTGAAATCAAATTACTGGTTAGCGGTAATTATATATAGATAGTTTGCATAAGCATCAACTGAGTAAAGCAAAACATCTGTAAATGAATGCTTTTACTAAAAAAGATGTAGCAGCCTAAGTCAGTACAGAATTAGATAATCTAATAATAGAGATAAAGCTAGTTAATACGGAATACCATTGAGTAAGTTCAGCAGGAATTTATATGTGTATTAATATCTAACAGATTTATATAAGACTCATATTTGATTTCTGAAATATACGTAGGGTGCGTTAGCCTTTGGCGTAACGCACCAGTTAACGATTTAGGTGCGTTAGGCTACGCCATAACACACCCTACAGATACTTAGATTTTTTCAGGAATGAAATCGGATTCCTATATGCAAATTAGATGTTTTTTAGCTTAGACGTGTACTGAGTTTTCTCACGCAATCAAATACGATTTCTATATAAGACTGTGTTATTAAGGCAAGGGGCATTTTAGGTAAAAGAACCAGCTAGATTCAAACTCTCGATGCGAAAGCAGATAGCTGAATCAGAAATCAATGTGCGATCGCCTTTTACTCTCCAGACAATGACACAATGAATTTCTTGCCAATTAGCTATCAACGGGTTAAAATATGAATCCAGCTTAGTAAGACTCTGCCTAACTAATAGCGCTTCATATACCAAAGTTTGGGCTACTTTTGCTAAACCCTGGAGAAATACACCTGTATCTAAGTTACGCAAATTGTAGCGGTTTAAGCGTATGCCCCAGTATTGGTTCATCATTGCCAAACACGCAGCATCACTGTTTGAATGAATTTTGCTGTTGAATGCAGGAGTAGGTACTTCATAAACCTAGCTTTTGATTGTGAACGTAGTTGGGGAAATATTAGCAATATTTATAGCTAGAGCTAGTAATATTTGCATTCTTTGAAACAGTAATCTTTAATTTTCAATCCTTCAACTCTTACCATTACTGAAATTTTCCTTCACTTCCGGAAACACTCAGAAAATAAAATCATAAATAGACATCGAGCGAATTTAAATATGCGTTATCGAGAGACGTAGTTTTTTCACCAGATGTCTAATCTAGACTCTACTTTCTCAGATGACAATGCACATACTATACGTGGAATATGACCATTCGTAGGGGCGTATAGTTGTCCACCCCTACAGTGTGTTGCATCAAAACGGTTCTCGTTTTAATAGTCAATCAATTAATAACTAAGTAAATTCCCCAGATCGCCATTGGCCGTAAGTAAGTGCTAGCGCGGAAAGTACCAGTTGCGGTGATCGCTTCAGGTGTGCGAAATTGCAGACCATTATCATAAATTTGCCGCACCACAGCTTGTGTCAACTTCAACGCTTCATCCTTCATTCCCGTTTGCACGAGAAAAGCCGCCAGCCCAAAGTTTATTCCCGTCCAAACTTCTAAGGGATGAGTCGCTTGGGGATTTTCTGGTGAACCGTCAGGACGAACACCATTAGCAGCACCAAATTCACCATTGCAGAACTTCAAAAAGCAAGCATCATAAACAGTTTTCAGGGCAGAAAGAGCGTGATCGCTCGGTACAATATCAGGTAAGTCCAGCAGACGAGCATAAAACTGTCCACACAATTGATCTGCCATCACCACATCAGAACCACTTTCACTATCGAGTTGGTAATATTTTCCATTCCAGAGTTTTTCGTCGTAGATAGGGCGAGATTGTTTTAACCAAGTTTCATAGATGGATTTTTGCGACGCCAACTCTGTTGTGTTAACTATCTGGTAAGTTAATAAAATATCGCTGATTGCGATCGCAGCCTCCAACGCTGCTAACCACAACCCACCACAATAGGCGCTGACACCTTGTAACCGCCAATCATCAAAGGTTTGGTCAGGCGCACCAGAATTTTCGGGAATCCCATCGCTATCAAGGTCAAAGGTTTTCAGGTAGTCGAGGGTTTGAACGATCGCAGGCCAGCAATCTGCTAAGAATTCTACATCGTCAGCACCCGTAAGCAGAAAATCACGGTATACTTGCAAGACAAAATCACTACCCAAATCTTTCCATAAATTGCAGTCTTGATAGCTGGTGTAATTGGTTTTCTGCCAAACGTGTTCATTCGGTGCGCCTAAATCGTGGGGTGTTGCACCTGCAACTTTGCGAACGGCGATCGGGCTTTCGGCTTTAATTGTCATGTAATAGCCAATGATTCGCGGAGTATCATCACCTTGAGGAATTGCCCTTGCAAATGCCCGAATTACTGACTTTTCTAATTCTGGAAACAGCATTAATAGGGCAAAAGAGCCATATAACCGCACATCTAAACTTTCATACCAACGGTAATCTAAACACTCCAGCACTGCAAACTGACCGATGGGGTCAAGTTCTGATGCTGCACTCCAGAGAGTACCACCACTGGTGAGGTCATAAAGCTCATTAAATAGAGCCATTTTGAACCAGTCGGGTAAATCTTGACGGTCGAGAATGGGTTTTTGCCAACTTTGAATTTGCGATCGCCAGTTTTGGTATTCTTGTAGGGCAGTAGATGCGATCGCCCAAGCATTATTTCCACTTTTATCAAAAAAGTCCGTATATCTGCGGTAATAGTTAACTCCAGCCGCAAATTCTGTGATGGGTAAATCCCAAGCGAGGACAAAGGGAATTTCGAGAGTTTCACCTGGTTGGAGAGTAAAACGGAGTGCGATGCCTGCGGCCGGCGTAGCCATCGCAGCCCCTAACTGTGTATTATTTGCTGCTGGAGTCGTATCAAGATGATTTGGCAAAGAGCCGTCTTCAGCAAAACTTTGCCATACTTCCTCACCCGTTCCTTCAGGATTCCATCGGCTGTGGTGAAATATTTCTACTTGGGGATGCTTCAGCGTCGCAATGCTCCAGGTTCCATCCCCTTCTTGTAATGGTTCATCACTAGCAACCCGACCTAAAACACAGCCAAAGTGTTGTGTATTTTCAACTATTTGGTTATAGTTTCCTTGACTTTCGCCCCAGCGTGGTTGGTATTCATAAACCGGACTACCATCATCGCGCACCTGTACTTGAGGAGATTTGAGAGCGTTTGTAAACCAACCCACCATATTTTCCCAAGTGAGCATAATGCTGAGAGTAATTGGTGCATCTGTTGGGTTGTGAGCATTCCAGAGGAATATTGCCACAGGGTAGCTAGTTTCTTGATAATTACCTGCCCAAATTGGGGAAAACTGCTCACAAGTCAACTGTGCTTGAAATACATTTTCATACACAAACCAACTACGTGGGTATAGCGCGTGATAATTGCCTGTCCCCTTTGTGCCGCGAAGTGTTGGATACCACTGCCAAGCTTTGAGAGTACCATCATCGGGTGCTTGGGTAGATAAAGCGTAGGCTTGGGAAGATGTACCATTGGACTCAAACACACTGAATTGACAAGCGGGAACGTTTTTGAAGGTATGCTCACCACCGTCAATGTGCCACAGGTTAAAATCTCCCCGTGAAGAACGGCCGATGCAACCTGCACCAAAGCCACCTAAAGGCATACCATGCCAAGGACCATCATCGATATTACTTGCATAGCGGACGGTATAAGGTTTGTCCCAGCCTAAGCCGATGGGACGGCTCCAAGTGCAAGAGGGAATTTTCGGAGAAAGTTGATTTGTCATCGCCTGATTTTACAGCGTGCAGTTACGTCCATGAAGACTAACGCGATGTGCGATTTTTCTCAAGTAAAACGCAGTACTGGCGTAACAATTAACTTTGTACTGGACGGAAGCTATTGAGATAGCATTAAATTGAGTGCAATTGTAATGCATGATCAACCTTATGCTAAATATTAGTCGAGACATCCATTCACTCTCTAGCTTTAAACGCAATACATTGGAATTCCTACAGCAGATGAAGCAGACAGGAAAACCCGTAGTGCTGACAGTTAATGGCAAAGCCGAACTTGTGGTTCAGGATGCAGAGTCTTACCAAAAACTGCTGGATGCATTGGAAAGGTTGGAAGCAATCGCCGGAATTAAGCAGGGACTTGAAGATAGATGTAGAGGCTGGTAGAACCAGTACTCTTAGCGAATTTGAGCAAGAAATGCAGCAAAAGTATGGCATTTCAAGTTAGGCTGACTCAGACTGCAAAAGCTGAAATTGATACTGCTTACTCTTGGTTGAAAGAGCGCAACCCAGTTTATGCGGATAAATAGTTTCGGGAGTTGATGGATACTATTTTTAACTTCGCTTTGCCAATGATAAGGGCGATCGCGCATCAAACTAGTGGCAAGCAATAAATCGTGTTGATATCAATATACGTACAACCATAAAAATTTTAAACACTTTAATAGTCAATTAAGTAAAATTACGTAAGCTATTCAGCTTGTTTACGATTATAAATAAATAGTGAAAAAACTCAAATTGAGCTACATATTAACTAAATAAATTTATTGGAAGTGTACAGAAATTAAAAGTTCTGTAGTTATAAAAAATTAGCAAGAGGTTTTCAAATGACCAATAAGTTATACAAAGTATTTGAAGATGTAGAACAAAATGCCCAACTTCTCTCCAAATATTGGCATAATTTTTCTACCGAAATATCTGAGCATTTGCCAGATACATATCACGCCGAACTACAAGAACTTTCTGACAAGTTAGAGATAGCTATTGATAATTTAGTAGATGAGCTTCGCAATCCTACTCTTACCCTTGCAACAACAGGAACTACCAGTAGCGGTAAAAGCACTTTAGTAAATCTATTATGTGGAGCAGAAATTGTTCCTGTGGCTGTCAGCGAAATGAGCGCCGGAGCAGTAACCATAGAATACAGCGAAACAAAATCTTTAATAATCCATGAAACTCCAGGAGCATTATGGGAGTGTGGAGAATGGGCAGGTATTAGTGATGAGCGAATTTATCAACGCTTGTACGATGTCATGATAAATTACATCGATAACAGAGAGAAACAAGCTAATTTAGCTTGTCCCCAATCGACCATATCTTACCCTTTCAGACTCATCAAAGAATCGAAACTGGAATTACCCAGAGGTGTCAAGGTAAGAATTTTGGATTTGCCTGGTTTAGCCTATGTGGGCGATGAAGGTAATGCGAATGTGATTAAACAGTGTCGTGAGGCATTGTGCTTAGTAACATATAACAGTGCAGAAACCGACAAAGAAAAAGTTAGAAGCTTGCTGCAAGAAGTAGTTGAGCAAGTAAAAGATTTAGGTGGTTCTCCTGCACGTATGCTGTTTATTCTCAATCGTATTGACGTTTTTCGAGCAGATAGAAACTGGCCAGAAACAGAAAATCGGTTTGTAGCAAAAGCTATACTTAGTATTAAAAAAGAATTGACAGAACAACTAAAAGAATACTCACAAGAAATTGAGAATTTAGAAGTAGTAAAACTGAGTACATGGCCTGCGTTATTATCGCTTCAAATTCAAAATTACGATGATAACTACAGTTTTGATGTTTGTAAAAAAGTACGTAACCATTTTTATGGATTAATTGAAGATATATTAGATGAACTGTCAGGTAAACCAGAAAAATGGTCTAGACACGACAGAAACAGAGTTGCTGAAGCATTATGGCAAAAATCCTATGCTGATGAATTTCAGAATAATTTAAGAAATCATATTAATCAACATTTTCCCCGGTTAGTAATTCCTCAAGCAATAGAACGTTTTAATATTGCTGCTGGTAATGCTATTACGGAGTGGGCTTTACAGACCACAAGTGCGATTTTGAATAGTTCAGAAGAAAAATATCAAGAGGAATGTGAAAAGATATCATCGATTCGGTCACAATTAGAACGTTTTCTACAGATCAGCAATACTAAATTAAGAGAGCCTTTTGAAAAAATAGATAAGAAAATTAAAGAAGCTATAGCTGATGAATCAGAAGATGATCTAGTACTATATTTAGAAAACATTATAGCAAGTCTTAATAAGATTGAGCCATACAATGAATTACAAGAAAAATTATATCCACTTTTTGGATGGCGAAATGGTATAGGCCGAGGAATCAACCAAGTATTAGAACCAGTCGCAAAGTCTTTAGATACTGGAAAAATCAGTCTAGATTCTCCCAATTTAAAAAAAGCAAATGTTTTAAATGTAAATTTGTTGGCAAATTGTTTAAGAAGACTAGTTAATTTAGGATACACAGGTTCTGTTGCTAAGGCAGGCAAAATAATGGAAGCTAGGACTGAAGATGAGAAACAAAGACTTAAACAATTAAATGAAGAATTAAACGAACTTGCAATTCACTTAAATCTAGTTATGGAAGATGTACTGAAGCAAATAGTTAATCAAGAATTAGATAGAATGTACCAGGCAGTAGTTGAGCTTTTTAAATGCCATTTATCTCATCTTGAAAAAGGTACAAATAATATTGCACCTAATATTGCTATCAAATTTCCTGATTCTAAACTTATAAAAGTTGATAGCAAACCAAAATTTAATTTAAGTTTTAAAGCTGGATTTGCAATTACACCAGGAACTTGGGAAGAAGAAATAGAAGTTTCAAAAACAAAAAGAACTTGGTATACATTGTGGATTTTTAAAAAAACATATTACGAAATTGAATATAAAACTCGTTCTAGTAATAATGCAGAAATCCCTAGCACAGAAAAGTTACTTGAGAATTGGCAATTTCAGCTTAAGCAAGAAGATAAATCAATAGTAAAAGAACTTTTACGATGGCTACTAGAACAAATTGATAGGTTAACAAAAAATGTAGATGAGGTTCAGGAAGAAGTTATTAATCGATATCAAGAAAGACTTGATACTGCAAACAGAGAGATTAGCATAGATTATGAGATGCAAAAAAATGTCTGGCAACCTATGCAAAAAAAATCTCAAAGCCTTGCACAAGAATTTTTTAAGTTGGAAGATTTTCTGAATTATGAATAACAAATTCAGACATTAAGCTTATTAACTAAATGTCTGAATTCATCGCAATCTATCTACCATAGTCCTTTAACTTTATTTTAATATTATTAGTTATGCTAATAATATTATGTTTTTTACTTAGCCTTATTAAGAGGAAAAATAGATGCCAGGAATTTTTGAAAATATAGGTCGTCAGCTTGACAATATAGGTCGTCAGATTATTAATAATGTTGTCACCCCAAAAGAACAAAAAATACAACCAAAGCCAGTAAATATGGCAACAAGTTCACAGCCTACAGTTATTTCCTCAAAACCTTTAGATAATTCTCCACAGAAATTGACTGTAGCTTTACATCTCGTTGTACCAGCCTTTGTAGTTAATAATATAAGAGAAAATGATTTAATCACAGCCTCTGATCTAGAGAAACTAATAGATAATGCACGATATTTCTTATGTACCAAATCTGCTGTTTCAGACTTAATAGAGGAGTCTTTGAAATTCACAGACGAGAATATTTTAACTATTCATGAACGAAGAGAAATTTACATCAGAGTTCATATCGCTGATGGACAAGAAATGCTGGATAAAAAAGTTCCATATATTTTAAAGCGAAATCTACCATCTCATGGTCAAGGTGTTGTCAGAAAAATAGCTTGTCTCGAAGATTTATCTGGCTTAGAAAAATTTAACCGTGTATAAGGAGCCTTTAAATGGATTGGAAAACAGCATCTTCTTATTATGAGGCTCGTTTAAGTGAAGCTCTAAACGTACAGCGATACGCGGTTAATTTAGCTAATTTACCTCAAGCCGAAATTCCATCTCAATTAAAAGCAATTCTGTTACAAGAAGCAGAACCAGCCCGTCGTCAACTTGAAAGGCTGAAAAAGCGAGAGTTTCGCATTGCAGTTGTAGGTTTAGAAAAAGCGGGAAAAAGTACTTTTATTAATGCCTGGTTAGAATGCGATTTACTTCCAGCCAAGGGAGGAAGGTGTACATTTACAACAACGCAAATTTATTCGGTTGAAAATGATACCGAGCAAAAGCTGGAAGTACAAGCGAAAACAGAAGAACAATTTATCAATTTATTGAAGGAACTTGAAACAGCAAAAGCCCAAGAAGATATCAAAACTATTCGAGAAAATGAAATTACTTTGCAGCAAGTAATAAGAGAAGGTAATCGTACTTTTCCATTTACTCGTTTAGACGATATTAGAGAATCACTCAAGAAATATGTAGCAGATGAAAAGTATGCTCATGCTGTTTTAGAAGCGAGACTTTATACTAACAAACTTGCCCAAGCTGAAGGTATTGTATTTTATGATGTTCCTGGTTTAGATTCAGGTTTGGCAAAGCACGTTGACGAAGCCAAGGAAATGCTGTCAGATTGCGATGCAGTAATATTAGTACAGCGTTTTACCAGCCTGAGAGAGAAAGAACTAGAAATCATCAGGTTTACAGAACTTGGTGACAAAAACATTACCGTTGCTGATAAACTCTTTGTGTTTTTAAGTCGTATTGACTCGTTAGCTACTCCAGAAGCACTTAAAACTCATATTGAAGAAGCATCTCAAGATTGGTTTAAACGTGCCAAACTTCCACCGGAACGTATTATATATGGTTCGGCGGGAGCATATCTAATTTTGAATGGATTAGCTGGAGAACAGACAAGGTTAGAGATTGGTGATACACACAATATTCAAGTCCAGTTAAAAAGATTAACTGGAATCATCGATGAGGAAACTTTAAATAAGAAAGGTACTGGAATTCCAGAAATAAAAGAAAAAATATTTAATTATATTAATACTGAACGTGTGTTCATCTTAAAAAAGAGATGTGAGGCTTCCATAAATACAATTTTAACTACCTCAGAAGAAATTTATAATTTAGTTAGCAAACGTTATCCTGAAAATCCTGAAGAAGCAAAACGATTTGAAGAAGACCGTAGACGAGTTTTGTTTAGCGAATGGTGGAATTATAAATGGGAAGAGAAGAAAGCTGACCTCCAAAAATTTTATGACTCTTCTGTTGCCAATAACTCTTTCGATAATTTAACCGCAAATTCTGCAACCAGCCTCGCCAAATTTAAAGAGAGATATCTACAAATTGTAGCTAGTGAAATCCAGAAACTTAAAGAAGAAGCATTTAGAAAAAAAGATATTATCTTTGCTGCCAACTCATTTCCACAGTTTGACCGCATGAAAGCTAATTTTGCTTGGCGGGAAGATTTATATGGCGACATTAGCAAGCTTTTATCTTCTATAGCCCGACAACTCGCTCTGGAATTGAAAGATGAGGCATTAAAATTAGTCGAATATATGACAAGCTTATTGTGGGGCAGTAAGCAAGTAAAAGAAAGATTAATTGATAAATCGGAAGAATACTTTTTATCTAAGCTAGAAAATAGCTTAAGTGTTCTATTTTTACGTTTTGCCCGTCCGGTTGCAGAAGTATTAATTCGCGCTCCGCTTAATAGCGATGCCCGCGATAAAATTGCTAAGAGTCTTGGTGTAGACATTGAAATAGTTGATAACTATTACATGGGTGAAGAAGTCGCTTTTCAAGTTCTCAAAAGATATGCAAAATATGGTTATAAATTACTCTATAATCCTGAAACGAGGCAACAAATTTTAGGTTTAACAGGAGTTGCAGCACCTATTATTAATGTTTTTACACAAACTACTATAGATATTTTCAGCGAATTTAAATCTCCCCAAGACGATGTAATATTTGAAGTTGAAAATGATATCAATGCTTTTGAAGAGTATTTGTATGCTGCAATTTTTGAAGCAGCAGGTTTTCAATCGTACTGCATTCAAGAACTAAAAGGATTGATTGATAGTTTTAGAGAAAAGCAAGGTACATGGACGGGGATTGCCCATAATGAATGGTTGCAAGAAAATCCACTTCTGTTAGCAGAGATACCACCAGAATTACGATCGCAAGAGTCTAACTTAGAAGTTAGCGATCGCTTGCGCCAATTATCTACTGCATTAAAAAAGACTCGGTTACAGGAAGTGCGTAGCCCGTCGTAGATATCGGATTCTGTGCTTGTTGAAATTTAACAGATCACATTGTTCGTTCCATCTCCAATCGCATCTAAAATTCACTTATCTTACGAGCTACTCTAATTCCTTCATCGCTAAGTCGTGGATGCGCTTCGAGTATTTGCTGAGGAGTTTCACCCGCAGCAAGTTTTTCGAGAATTAATTCAACTGTAATACGAGTTCCTGAAATGACAGGTTTGCCCATCATTATTTTTGGATCGGATACGATTTTTTGCATGAATTAGAATTATTTGGATGGATTAATATGAGGACATAAGAACGCAAGAACCAAGAAACACACTATGCGGATTACACCTGACGGTCAGATTACCATCCCTCCTGAAATCCGAGAGGTGCTAAACATTTCTGCTGACGTAGAATTAGCATTTGAAATCGAAGGCGATCGCCTCTACCTCAAGAAAATACAACCTACCGATAAAATCTCAACCTGGATTGACACCATGCGGGGTTGCGCTGCTGGAAACCTCACCACTGAGCAAATTATGACCCTCACCCGCAGCGACGAAAATTCATGACCGTCTTGGTAGACAGCAACGTTATCCTCGACATTCTTACCAACGATCCCAACTGGTTTGATTGGTCAGCTTTTCAACTGACAACCTATGCCCGTCAAGACCAACTTGCCATCAATCCCATCATCTACGCTGAGATTGCCATCGGCTTTCCCAGAGAACAGGAACTCATCACTGCATTACCGGAAGATATATTTCAACGTCTGCCTTTACCTTGGGATGCGGCATTCCTAGCAGGTCAAAGTTTTCTTAACTACCGTCGTCGTGGTGGCACCAGAACCTCCCCATTGCCTGATTTCTACATTGGTGCCCATGCTAGCACTGCTAATTTGCCTCTCATTACCCGTGATGTCAATCGCTATCGCACCTATTTTCCCAACGTTAGGCTCATTTCACCTGAATAGCCATTAAATTGAATGAGCAAACACATTAGTAGAACAAGGCAAAAGTAAATTCAATAATCAAATAGGCTATCACTTACCAGAACACAAGGCGCGATCGCTATTCATTACCTTTTGATTAGTCTGCAAATAATCATGGAGCAAATGGCAACCTTGCGCCAGTAATTTTTCTAGTTGGATATCTGCTAAATTCTGTAAAATCACCGTACCGTTAGCACTTCCCGCAGCTAAAGTTTTGCCGTCATGGCTAAAAGTGACACTGGTTAATTCATCCTTATAACCTTTCAAAGCAATCAGTAACGTCCCTTCTCGGTTCCAAAGCCTCACGTTGTCATCACTGCTGGCTACCAGAGTCTTGCCATCGGGGCTAAAACTGACACTGATGAAACTATCGCCATCTCCCGTGAGATTATTTAGTAATTCACCGTCTCGGCTCCAAATCTTCACTGTGCTATCAATACTAACTGAAGCAATGCTTTGACTATCAGGCGACCAAGCAACCCCATTTACTCGGCGGATATGACCAGTTAATGTGTATAGCAATTTACCATCTACACTCCAGATTTTCACGGTTTTGTCATCACTGGCTGAGGCTAGCAACTTGCCATCAGGACTAAAGCTGACCCAGTTCACCGCATCTTGATGTCCCTGCAAGGTGTTGAGAAGTTTACCGTCGCGACTCCAAAGTTTGACTGTTTTATCTTTACTAGCTGAAGCTATTACTTGACTATTAGGCGACCAAGCAACACCCAAGACGGCATCATTATGACCCTGTAAGGTGTTGAGTAATTGACCGTCATGACTCCAAAGTTTTACCGTTTTATCTTTACTAGCCGAAGCAATTACTTGACCGTCAGGGCTGAAACTAACGCCCCAAACTTGACCTTTATGCCCTGTGAATGTACGGATAAGTTTACCGTCTCGACTGAAAAGTTTTACAGTTTTATCTCGGCTTGCTGCTGCTAAGGTGCGATCGCCTGGGCTAAAACTAATGCTAGTTACCCAGTCATCATTATCAGCTTTGGGCTTTCGCAATAACACATCGTCCCAATGCCAAAGTTTAATAGTTTTGTCCCGACTGGCGGAAGCCAGGGTGCGACCGTCTGGGCTGAAACTGACGCTATTCACCCAATTATTATGTCCTTTTAGGGTTCCCAGCAACAGACCTTCAGAACTCCAAAGTTTGATTGTCTCATCGGTACTTGCAGAAGCGATCGTTTTGCCATCGGGGCTAAAACTGACGCTGGTAACTCCAGCACTATGCCCCGATAAGGTTCGCAGTAGCTTACCATTCAGATTCCACAGTTTGATTGTCTGGTCTAAACTAGCAGAAGCAATAGTTTGACCATCGGGCGACCAAACTACACTTAGGACTGCATCTTCATGTCCCTGGAAGGTTTTGAGTAATTTACCGTCCCGACTCCATAACTTCACTGTCTTGTCAGCACTCCCGGAAGCTAGGGTTTGACCATCGGTTGACCAAGCGACACCCAAAACTGCACCATTATGTCCCTGCAAGGTTTTGAGTAATTTACCGTCCCGACTCCACAGTTTCACTGTCTTGTCGGTACTTGCCGAAGCGATAATCTGACCATCAGGGTTAAAACTGACACTATTTACTACAGCTTGATGCCCTAATAGAGTCGCAAGCAATTGACCCTCTCGACTCCAAAGCTTCACCGTCTTGTCTTGACTGGCGGAAGCAAGGATTTGACTATCAGGGCTGAAACTGACGCTATTGACTACATCATCATGCCCCGACAAGGTTTTGACCAAGCTACCATCGGGATGCCAGAGTTTGATTGTATTATCCGCACTGGCTGAGGCAATTAAAGAGCGATCGCTGCTAAATGTAACACTATTCACCCCAGATATATGTCCTTCTAAGCGGTTATATTCTCTTACCCCCGAAACTGCTTGATAAAGCGCCGTCTGCACTTGCTCTCTTGTATAGGAATCTACCCAGACTGTTTGTTGTAATTTTATCCCTGCTTTTAAACCTTCCTTTAAGGCATCAATACCTTTTTGTGAGGCAAAGAGAGCTTCACTGGATACACTCAGGGTTTTAATTTCGCTATCTATTGCTGTGACTATGGAAACACTTAATCCTAATATGGCGAGAACAGAAGCAGTCAGGGCAATTTTCAGCGAACGATTTAATTTAGCTTCACTGAGCCTTTGTTGTTCTTGACTTTCTGCAAGTTTAGCTGTTAATTCTTTTTCTTTAAGTTCAGCTCGCAATTGCTCAATTTCTAACTGGCTTAATTCTTCCCGCTTTTGTAACTCCCGCAATTCTGTTAATAAATCTAATCCTTGTTGGGTATGAGGAACTACGAATTTAGAACGCTGTTTATTTTGGAGTTCGCTTTTAAGTCGCTCAATCTCAGCTTTACTTTGTTCTACTTTGTAGCGTAGTTGATTAAGTTGTACCTGTAAGCTCGATTCTTGTTGTTGCAGATAGCGAATCAAGTCTACTAAATAATCGTGAATCAGTTGATAGCGTTCTGGGACATCAGGAAAGAGAACTACTAAACCGGAACGCACTAAAATATCTAACACTAAATCTAATTTGCCAGCATCTTCTAATTCTGCTAGCTGTGTCGCCAACTCAGCACGAGTTTTAAAAGGTCGGTTGTTGCTTTCATCTGTTAATAAATATAAGACAAGTAAGGCGGCTCGTTCGTTTTCTGGGCCGCAATCTTTAATCAGTTCTTTAATATATCGCTCAATGAGTTTATTGGGTCTATATGGCTGATATTCTTCTAGTGTAGTAATGCGTTCATCTTGAATCTGCGCTCCCACAACTTGTAATTCAATGGGGCGGACTTCTCCAAATTCTGTTGATAAATCTTCGATTAAGGTATCAATTAAAGCCGGCTCTAAATTAAACTGCGATCGCTCGGTCAATTTTCGGATAATTGCTTTAGCATATTCTGGCGAAAAATTATTTAACTGGTAGCGGATATGCTTGTCGAGAATATTATTATTAATCGCTTCTAGTGCCGAAAGATGTTTAAAGTCTAATAACCGATGTAAATAATCTTCTCGCAAGGAAAGGATGACTTTAACAAAAGGTATATTGAGGCAATCACTAATAAATTTATCAAATTCTTGCTTTTGATTGCGATCGCTATAACCAAAGAAAAATTCTTCAAACTGGTCAAAAATCAAAACTGTGATCAGATGGTTGTCAGCATTTTCTTTTAGTTGTCGTAAAATTCTGAGGATGGTAATAGGTGTGTCAGAGTAGGGTAAAACTTCTGGTTCAATGGCTGCCTCTGGCTTAAGATCGGCATAAATGGCAAGGGATGCGTCACTAGACATCGCCTCACTTAAAGATTTCCCTAACTCCCGCACCCAATCGGTATAAACTTGCAATACCACAGGCACGGCTATTTGATCGCCAATGGCTCGATTTTGCAGTGCTGGAACTAAACCCGCCGTGACAGTGGAACTCTTACCCACCCCTGACTGTCCGTGAATCACCGTCAATTTTTGATCGGCGCGGCTAATTCTGCCAATTAAGTTATTAATATCACGCTCCCGACCAGAAGCAGCAATTTCTAAAGCAACGGTGCTACTTCCAGAAGGTGCCATCAATGCGGGGTTTGTCGCCTGTCTTTGGGGTTGCAAGCGTCCTGCGCCAATAAAAGCCCGAAAACCATACTGCTGTTCAACAGAACGCCGTTTCTGCCGAATGCAATAGGCTTCTAGATAGCGCCCTTCTTCAAAATATAGCGATCGCAGTGTCCGCAATAAGCGAATATAACGATGGGCATCGTATTGATGGGCACTGTTTTCTAAGGCTGCTGGTAGTTCTTTTGTTGCCTTATCTAAGTATTCATGAGCTACTACTAGTTCACCTAAATTTCGCTGTGCCTTCGCCAACACTAAATAGTAAATTTGCCCCAATAATAATGGAAATAAGCAGTTATAAGGGTCGTTGTGCTTTTGCGCTTCACCTAATTTCAGCAGTGATACATGTGCTAAAATACTCGCCTGTACCCACCGCGACTGCTGCACAGCCACTTGTGCTAGAAAACCGTAGTCACAAGCTAATTGGATTTGACTACCATAAGTTTGATGTAACTCCAAAGAATTTTGAGCAACTGTCTGCAACTCTTCCCACTCTTGGAGATATTGCAAAACCTCTGCAAGTTGATTAATAAATCCAGCCACTATATCTAAACGCCCAGCCACCTGCAAGATATTTAAGCACTGCTGAAAATAAGATTTAGCCGTATACCAATGGCGACGGTTTTCTGTTTGATTTTGCTCTGCAAAACGGCAATAACACAGCCCAATATAAAAGAGCAAAATTCCCTGTCGCAGCAGTAGGGGAGATGGAGGCGATGGAGGAGATGGGGAAGTAAAGGGAGCAGGGGGAGTCAACTCCTCATCTTCTCCAGTCTTTTTATTCAATTTTGAATTTTGAATTTTGAATTTTGAATTGATTTCCTCTATCTCCGCCAACTTTTGCCAAACTTGTAAGCTTTGCTGAAAATGGCTTAAAGCTTTATTAATGCGATCGCTAATATAATTATCTAGACCAAAAACAAATTCTAAACTAGCGTATAATTCTGGCTCTAAGGTAATACCACGATTGTGCAACTCTTTAATGGCAAAGTGGAGTTCATAGCTATGTTCCCAGACTTGCTCCACAGTGGAATAATGCTTTGCAACTTGCAGATTTTGATGTTGTGCAGCATCACTTAGTAACACCGTAGCAAATAAAGAGTCCGTTTCCTGTTGCAGAAATTGCAGCAGTGATTGAGTTGTCATTTCAAACCGAATCGGTGTCGCCGCCCAACTAGCAAAATCTGGTGCTAAACGGACTACCTTTTGCAATATTTCTTCATTCACCCACAAAATCATCGGAAATGGGTGACGTTTGCGAAATTCATCCCGAATATGATTAATAGACCTCAGTAAATCATCGATTCCATCTACTGACTCTAAACCCAAAATCATCAACGCCGATGGCGGATTAGCTTCGGTTAGCAATTCTAAATGAATACTTGTGTAAAGACTTCTAGCATTATGCGGCAGAACGACCTTTAAAATTTGGTGTACTCCTGAAGAGAGTTCTTCGAGTCGTTGCAGCATTCGCTCTTGCAAAGCTCGATAATTGCAGCACACCAAAACCAGAGAAAATTGACCACTAGAAAGGGTAATTGCTCTCCCTAAACTCCGCAAAGCCCGCTCATTAGCTGCTCTGACATCTACTTGTGGGTATCGTTCAACCATGATTTAAATTTTTCCGTCTCTGCTAAAACTGGGTTGACGGCAAACCAAGCTCCCTGATGATCGCGGTATTCAAATACAAATAGACTTCGCAATAGAGTGTAGTATTCTATATCACCTCTAACTCTCTGCTGCTGCACCACCTGAAAGATTAATTCCCACTCCTGGGGATCGATGGCGTTAGCTCGGTAATCTCGCTGTCTTTGAATCACCAATTCGACACACTCCCGCTCAAAGGGTGGATCTTGTTCTCGCAGACAGTCAAACAGCAACCCTAGTAAGTCGCGTACATGACCACCACTAATCAAGCACAATCGATCTAAGGTTTCTAGACTATCAAACACTTCTGTAATTAAGCCTAACCGATCGCTAGCTAAAATGTCTGGAAAAGCTCTAGCTAGTACCATTTGCCGTAACATTGTTAGCCCTTGCGGAAAAATCTCGCCAGAGCGCAGACGTACAGGTATCATCGGCAAAACTTTTGGTGCAACTCCACCCCCCAAACGATGTTGAAGTTCGGCGCTATCGTTGGAAAAAGTCAAGGCTAGGGGAATAGTGTAGACTACATGACAATTCAGTTTGCGTAATTGTTCACCACGCTGAATAAATAAATATTCTGGCAGCGATCGCCCCGATGGTAAAGGTCGAATTGCGACTCGATCCAAGTTATCAACAATCACTACCAGTCCTTTTTTCCCCCTGGCTTTCAGTTGCTTGATGGCAGGTTCTAGCAATTCTTGATTAATTGACTGTAAAATATTTGCTGTTCGCGGTTCTAGATAATCCCTTAGCCGCCGCCGCAATTGGGGACTTTCTTTAGTTTTAGCTGTAATTTTGGCAATTCCTACAGATAACTCTGCTTCTACCCCAAGTTCAATTGGTGTTTGCAGAAAATCGACAATTTCACCAAACAACTTGGTAAAATAGGTAGGTTTGAGCCTGATTTTCATCGCTTCTAAGCTTTCACTCACCTGTCCTGCGATCGCTAACAAAATATCAGTCACATCCACATCAGCCATTTCTAAGACGTGGGTAGACTCAAAGTAAACTACATGAAATTGCTCCACTTCTAATTCAGCTTGCAGCCGCAACAACTCCGTTGATTTTCCACAGCCGAGATGTCCGGTAAATAGCTGACAAGTTGGAGAATTGGGCGAGATTCGAGCGATCGTGCGCTGCAAAGCCTCGATGATTTTGCCACCACGCACCGCAGCAAAATCGATATAGTACCTGCGATCGCTAGAGTTTCCTATAATTAGAGGTCTGCTCGGATTGCAAGCCTGATAAAATCTTTCTAAATCTAGGAGCATAACTAATCAAGTTCACTCAGGAATGGGGATGAAAAAATTTACTAGATAAATATATTGATTTTAGGTAATTTATGCCTTATTTTAATCAAACTACTAACTAAACTAGCAGCATTCTGGATAATTGTTTATATCTATAGGAATCCGATAGCGAAGCGGTAGCGAGTCATCGAGCGTCTTTGATTACTGAACTTACTTGTATAGGGAGGAAACTCTTAACTGGGAAGAAGGGAATAGACGTGTACTGAGTTTTTTCACGTAATCAAATACTAGTCTTATCTGTTCGATATAGCATATATTAATGGTGATGTTTGAATTAAAGTAAGCAAAAATACTACTATAGCGATCCTAAATGAGTTGTGAAAATCGAGAGACTCAGATCCCCGACAACTTTTACGAAGTCGGGGATCTTATTGTTCACGAATGATTTAAGACTGCTATATAAGTATAAATAGCAAAAATATCTATTATCAGATAAGGTACTCTTATGAATATTAAAAATATCCAACACAAAAAAAGGTACTGTTAAGTACAATTTTGTCGCTCTTTTGAAGGGAACTTCTAAACAAAAGCAAATATACTAAGCGATTATAAATCGTGGCTACAAAAACCTACTCCTTTGGAGAACCCGGAGGGTAGACCGCCTACGCAAACTCAAATAATTTGAAACCCACAGAGGTGGGTTTATGTCTCGTATAGCAGCGACTTATAGCCGCCAGGGCTAATAATAATTTAGACTTTTCAAAATGTGGACAACTGCTGGAGAATATTCTGATTCTGGTATGGATTAATATGAGCAAAAATACCAAGAACTGATTCTCAAAAATCTCAGGCTTTTGGTTTGGAACTTATTCCTAAGCTGTTGCGCCTGCAAATTGCATCACAAGCATGATTCAAAACCTGTAAATCCTCTCCCTTGCTCCCTGCACCCCTGCCGCCTCAATGTGCAACTATAATCACAACAGCACATTTCTCACCCTACCGAATGTGTTTCGGGAAAAAACACCGTCAGCATTTTGATCGCACTTTGGAAAAAGAGCAGTGGCGAATTAGTGAGGTTTTGGCAAATACAAAAAATTTGCGATGGGCAAGCTATGAGCCAATCACTTAATGGTAATGGAGAATAGGTAAGAGCGATCGCTAAGTAAGCCACTATTACCGATTACCAGTTACCGATAATCAATTTATAACTCGCCATCGATCTTTGTAACCTTAATACTTCTTGGCAAGAGTTTTAGAGCCTGTATCAGTTTGCATAGATTGCTTGACAAGATCAGCCAGTTCGTCTAGCTGGCTAATTGCCTCCGCACCTTCTAGCTTCATTAATTCGCGGTCATCCCGCATTTCCGTCCAAGTGATCCCGTAATCGGACACTAAAAACCGAATTAGATGGTTATCACCCAAGCTAACCATAAATGATGCACTATTCATTTGGTCGCCACAGGTGTAGCAAGACGCAGGATACCCACGCCGCTCAAGTACAACCGCCAATGCTTGCAGGTTCATTACCAAGTCTTGGACGAATTGTCGATGTTGATGTGCTAGTCTCAGAAACACTTTTGTCCTCCAGACACCACAGTTATTTGAGTCTCTTTTATATTTTCTTTAGATTTTCTCATCCACTGGTATTGTAAACTATTCACTACAATTACCAGACAGATAATATTGAGTCGTTAATTGACTACCTTATTTAGGGTAGCGGATCGGGGTTTTGACGGCCGTATCAAACTATTCAGTTTGCAAATTCAAAATCTCGGACAGAATTGCTAAATTTAACTATATCTTTATACACTTCTGTCAGGGTAGATTCTTACAAGGAGCAATCCGCTTTAAGAGTAACTTAAATTTAGCACTAGTCAAGTACAGAAAAGCTACATATTTCGTTTTTATTGATGACATTTAGCCAAATTGACTGTAAGTAGAAGCCATGACATAGTTTTACGTTACTATAGTGTCTTTTACTCAGATGTTTGGTCTATTCTCTTTCTACCGTAGATTTTGGTATAGACAAATGATGAAGTATACCAAATTTATTCCTCCTGTATATATAAAGTTAAACAGATGACAGTACAAATTTAATATTACGTGATAATAGTAGGCTAACCGTAGCTCTTTACACAAACTTCACGTAATTGATAGACCAATAGGCTTGGGTTAGGGACTTCCAAATAAAAAAATATCCAACTATTTTTTGTGGGGTAGGCGTCTCGCCATTGGTGTCAAATTAACGTGAAAGCAAGCCTAGAACTAGCTTTTAGATTGCCTCGTTCCCAGTCTCCGACTGGGAATGCTTGTCTTTGAGGCTCCGCCTCTCTTTACTGGCAGCAGAGCCGCTTTTGAGTTGCATTTCCAGCCTCCGGCTGGAAACGAGGTTTGAAAAGGGTTTTAGCTTAAGTGTATTGATTGATAGACAAAACAAATCAACCCAACACTGACAATACCTAAACTCAGGAGAGCAATATTGTCATTTAGGCAATATTTTTAGCTATTTTGGGAATATAAACCGCCAATTTGACGATTTGGTGCAATCTTTCACCAAGAATTACTAATTACGTAGCTTGCTTCTTGTTGGAGGCGAGTATTACGAATTAGTAGACTACTTGCCACCAACCGAAAGCTGGGCCGATAAAACGTATAGTTGCCCATCCTACAACCATAATACCAATGCCTATCCAGGCACCACGAGTAGTCCAAGTGACAAATTGTTCGCCTTGAGTTTTTGTGATGGGAACCCAAGGCAAGATGCGAGCCTCTTGACCGTATGTTTCCTTCTGTGTGGTTTTACGACGTTTTGCTTCACCCATAATCAGCAACTCAAATTCTACTTAGGTTCTAAATTTATTTAGCCAGGAATCATCGCTACAGAGAAGCGATGAATCGCATATCTTCTATAAGCTGATAATAGTGCTTGCTTTGAAGCGATCGCATTTTGGTTGACAAAATTTAAATTGAGTATGGGGCCATTACTCAGCACTCATTACTCAGCACTCCTGAAGAGCATTGGTAACTGGACTTTAGGCAGAATTTTCCTCATCGGTATTAGAAAACAGACTGGGATCGAGATAGTTGATGCGTGCCAGAGGACTTAAAGCAGCGAGAATTTGAGCGCCGTAGCTGCGGTTAACTACACGACTATCAAGTAAAGCTACGATTCCTTGACTTTCTCGGACTGGAGCGATCGCACGTTGTAATTCATTTAAAGCTGCTGGCAACAAGTATAAACGGAACCAATCTTGATGCGATCGCTTATAAAGAGCTACCCTACCAGCTACCAGGGGATTTTCTAAAGATGGTAAGGGTAAAGTCGCAATGATTAACAGATGAGGCGCTGGCAAGACTCGTTGATGTTCTCGCCAAAATTCCCAACCGCTAATCAAAATACCATTTTCATCCAAACAAGTTTTTTCTACTTGCACCCGCGAACCAAACTCTGAAGCCAGAATTGTCGCAACTTGAGATTTTAGTGGTACATCCCCCACCAAGATAACCGTCAATCCTGGTACTGTCGCACTTAGACAAACCAGTGTGCGGACTTTGTGAATAAATGCCGCTTGAAACTCTGGTGTGTTGGGTAGAGGCAATTTATAAGGTACATAAAGTTGAATTGCTTCCGCTTGACTCTCCGAAGAGAACTTCAGGCAAGTTAAATCTTCCAAACCCAGGCGTTGCCGGAAAAGGGGAGCCTCAGTTTCCGGTTCGATGGCGCTACCAACTAAAACGACTGGTTGTCGCTGCCAAATTGGCGAGAGTATTTCGCCTAATTCCATTGGGGCGTAGTGCAAAGAAAATAAACCTTGTCGATGGGCAATAGTCGCCCAGAAGAGAGCAGGAGGGGCAGGGGAAGCAGGGGAAGCAGCTGGGGAAAGATTTTCTAGTTGTTGCCAGAATTGTTTCCAAGGTTCTGGCAGTGATTGTACTGACTCTAAAGCCAAATATAGACGACTCAAAATTTCTATTTCTGGCTGGGAAATTAGATAGCACTGATATGGATTAGCCGGATGCTGGAAAAGTTCGTGTGTTAGTTGTATCCGTGCTTCGCGAATTGCCTCAGCTTGGTTTGGGCAAGCCAGCATCAGTTGATCCCAATCATGGGGTTGAATATCTTGGGTAAGTTGATCGCGCACCCAATCTTCGAGATCGTCTACCCCATCAATAATTGTGGGAATACCTTGGGGAAAGCGATCGCCACCAGCCAATTGTCCTCTTAACCAAGCTTCTGGGGAGGTTAACAGTAGCCCTTGAAACTGGGCATCAGGCCAAGCGTCACCTGTTCTAATCGATTTATTGGTTGGTAGCCACTGCTGTAGGCGAGGAATTTCCACACGCAGCAGAAGTTGTTGCACTGCTTCTTGAGCAACAATAATTACAGGGCCATGCCACATTAGGGCTGATGCTACGAAACTAGTACGATACCGCCCTTGATAACCACAAACCGCCCCGACTTGAATTAGGGCGCTACGTCCCAGGCGCAAGGCGCGTGCTACCAACCGTGCCATCGTCAAATGATGGGGCCAGGAAGGGAACCCCGCTTGCGATCGCAAAAAGTTATGTAGTGACAAATGAACTTCTGCCTCAATCACACGCTTTCAATTCCATACAAAGTGACTTTTACTTCCAATTGCCCCATTTCTATTATCTTGTCATTTGTCCTTTGTCATTTGTGATCCAAAAATAATGACCAATGACCAATGACTAATGACAAATCACCCAATACCCTGAATTATGCCAACTTACACAGGAATTTCCAGCGAAGCCTTTAGGCATCCACTAGATCGCCAAGCCGAGCAAGCTTTACGAAATTTACCAGGATTTGATTTAATCGCTCGTAAATTTGTGGAATTTATCTACGAACGCCCTCAATTAGTCTATCTAATGGGTAACACCATCCAAGTCGGGCCGCGTCAATATTCCACTATTTACCAGATGTTTCGCGAATGCGTTCGGGATTTAGATATTTACCCAGAACCAGCACTGTTTGTCTCGCAAAATCCCGAAGCAAATAGCTATGCGTTGGGGCAAGAGAATCCTTACATAGTTATAAATACAGGGATATTAGACTTACTAGACGAAACCGAGATTCGGACGGTGCTAGCACATGAACTGGGGCATATTAAATGTGGTCATACTATTTTAATTCAAATGGCGATGTGGGCGATGAATGCTGCCTCTGCCTTGGGAGAAATGACCTTCGGCATCGGTAATATTGTCACCCAAGGCTTGATTTACGCCTTTTTTGAGTGGCGGCGCAAAGCCGAGTTATCGTCAGATCGTGCAGCGCTACTAGTGGTGGATGACTTGAATCCGGTGATGTCAACGATGATGAAACTCTCTGGCGGTAGTCACAAATATGCCAATGAGTGTAGTTTACAAGAGTTCATCAAGCAGTCAGAAAATTATCAGGCGTTAGATGAAGATGGACTGAATCAGATATATAAATTCTTGATCTACAATGGCGCTCAGGGTACGATGTTGAGCCATCCTTTCCCTGTTGAACGCTTACATTACTTACGGGCGTGGGCAGTATCCGAAGAATACCAGCAAATTCGCCGAGGAAATTATCAGCGATCGCCTGCTTCTGGATCGGTAAATGTTTCAGCGGAATCTTCCGAAAATCAAACAGAAACTTTACGCCGTCAAATTGAAGAATTACAACGGGAAATCGACAGAATCAGAAGGAATGAGTAGTTTTTAGTACTAAAGATGAATTTAGATCCCCGACAAATTTTACGAAGTCGGGGATCTGGGTGGCAACTTTTTACAGGAAATTAAAATCCTTAAGAGTTTAACCAAATAATTACTCCAGTTCCCAGTACACAAATAATTCCCGCCAAGCCAGCTAGGGGTTTTTTATTTTTACCAGTGAACCAGTCAGAGACAATACCAGTGTAAGTAATTAGCTCTGCTGTATCTATGGTAGCGATCGCCCATACCCATCCCGCGTGCAGTCCCCAAGCTAAACCCAAATTACCACTTGCGGCAAAGCGTGCCAACACCAGCACCATTCCCATCAGCCACAATCCAGGCAGTTGGGGTAAAGTTTCGCGTTGCTCCCAAACCAGATGTAACAAGGCAAAAATCAAGCTAGAAATTACTACTGCTACCCAAACTGGATAATCTTGTACTAATTCTGTGAACAGGAAACCGCGAAAAATTAACTCTTCTATCCCACCGACTAACAACGCTATCAAGAAAATCGGTAGCAATATGGGTAGTACTAACTTGAAATTCGTTTTTTCAAAAGAACACAAACCTAACCCTAATTGTCCACCAAATACAATAGCTAGGCTCCCGACTCCCAAAGCAAAACCTAGTGCTAAATAGCCAAGAGTTGAAAGATTGCCAACAAAGCCGTAATCTGAAAAAGATTTATTAGTCAGCCAAACAACTCCCCAAAGAATCAGAGGAGCTAATAGATAAAGTGACACCAATAATGGCATCTTCTGCTCTGGCTGCAAAGGTTTAAGGGGTTGCCAATTTAGCAATATTGCTGATACTGTTGCTACTGGCAACCAGCAAACTATCCAGCAAACAAAAAATGCCACTACTATAACTAGTGCTGGTGCATTTTCTATAAACGCCAGTAAGGCATTGACCGAAGACTCAAAGAAAGTTATCAAAATAAATAAAAAAAACACGATAGACTTCTTGCATTATAGATTTCTTGCTGATTAATCAAGACTCTACTAAATTTGGTTAATTCTGCAAGGGGTCTAATCGTATTTTTTACCTGGTTATCAGTTTGCTTTTGGGTTAGGGACAAGTTATCATCACCTGAAACTTATCCCTACCATCAGCAAATTTACTCTTCGTCTTCCAAATCTTCGTCTGATTCGTCAGAATCTATATCTTGTGAGGTTAGTTTTTTATCACTTTCACCGAGTTGAATCAGGTGAATATGTTTGTATCCCAGTCTAATTTCAAACTCATCTCCAGCCTTTAAGCCCATTGCTTTGGTATATGTAGCACCAATTACAATCTGGCCATTTTGATGGACACTAACCCGGTATGTCGGTTCGCGACCACGACCATCTTTCGGTGCTTCTGGACTTAGAGGAATTCCTCTAGCAGATAGCAAAGCGTCATAAAAATCAGTGAGATTGACACGAACCTGGTTATTCTTAGTAACAGTGTAATAGCCGCACTGTTTAGCTCTTTCTCGGCGTGGTAATGTGGAAAGTTCTTTTACTTTAGCAAGTAGTGCTTTTCCGGTTAATGGCGCGGTTGCAGTTTCAGTCATTATGCTCAAATTTTCCTTACTCTCTCCAAGCTGATAAACGATGTAGTCTTATGCCAGCATTTGACTTTTTAGCATTTGCATAGAGCTACTGAAGACCCTAGTGTAACGGGTGAATTCCTGCCGATAGGAGCCAAAAGCACTTCTATATATGGTTGTCCACAACCAACTAGAGGCTATAGTTGCCATAGACATTAATTTTGGTCATGTTACGGCACTTTTAACCATTATTCGCCATCAGAAAGAAAACTATTTTTTCCTTTGGCGCTACTGTAGCGGTGTAACTTTCAGCCACCTTTACAAATGGGGTAGGTTCTACTGCAAATAAGTCGTAGACCCAAAAAATTGCAGGTTTTTCACTTTCAGTGCTTGCCTTTCTTGCCAATAAACAAGTAGAGTTTTCTCTACTCGTCCTCTCAAGCTTAGGACAGCATAGTATTTCAATAGAGTCCTACGGGCATACACCCTTTTGTCCTGCCAGTAGAGACGCGAATTCTCTTGTCTCTACATTACGAATCAACAAAGCAGTAGTAACCGCGCTGATACGGCTATTGATTCTGGTTTTGTCACTTCGTAATTTTATATTAAATACTAGCATGGACTAATAATAGCAAAATAGTTGTTTAATTTTGAATTAAAGTTGCTGGTAAATTTTTATTTAAATTTCTGGACTTGAAAGTTGAAAAAGCAGTGACGATTTTCTTAACCCTTTATTGCAAGCCTGAGCATTGCCATCTAGATTTTATAAAAATTTATATAATTGAGACGAGCAGTTTTGACCAATGAGTTCAATCCAATATTTCTTGATTGAGAGCAAGCCAAAAACCAAAAAGTCTCGCGTATCAGGGTTTCGCGGTTCTCTAACTTTTCTTTGAAAGTGGTGAGGATTTTTTCTTGGTTTATTATCTTCAGGTCAAAAGTGGTAAGAGGATTTTGCACGTCTGTCTATGGGAAGAACAAATCTCTTAACATCTGCCTAGTGATTGATTGCCAGTACTATATATTAAACATGGGCTTTCACACTTCTATATAATCAAAAAATTCTGCCTTCGCTACCGCTTGGCAGAATTTTAGAGTCAGGACTGCTTGACTCTAGTTGACGTCAAGATGTGTTGCTCACCTGACATGCATTTCATTTGGATATGCTCGCTAGGTCAAAAATTAACCTAAGTTCCTTTTTAAGCAAACCCCTTTCCTTTATATTCCCAAACAGGTAAATTCAATGCACAGCGGCGATTACATTTTTGGCGTTTTAACTCAGAATTTGACAAAATTCTTGCTTAGAGGGCTGCTACAAGTAAAATTTTAATGGTTATCCTTAAACTAGAATCAGTTACCCTTTAATCGTCAGCCTATTAACATCAGAGTTTGAATTAAGGGCAAAAAAGTATAGCTTACTTTTTGCAACTACCTGCTTGACTCATGATTTTTGAGGCTGGCAAAGCAATTTTAAAATTTTGGTTAGTGGTTATGAAAGTTATTTTTAAGGTCATTCGACAGCAACAAAATTCCTCCCCTGTTGTACAAACCTACCTGCTAGAGGCAGAACCAGGTAATACAATCTTGGATTGCCTCAATCAGATTAAGTGGGAGCAAGATGGAACTTTGGCATTTCGCAAAAATTGCCGCAATACCATTTGTGGTAGCTGTGCTATCCGAATTAATGGGCGTTCGGCTTTAGCTTGTAAGGAAAATGTTGGCAGTGAACTTACCAGATTACAACAAATACCATCATCCCCAAGTAAAGTAAATGCGATTCCTGAAATCACGATCGCGCCTCTTGGCAATATGCCCGTGATTAAAGATTTGGTTGTAGATATGAGTAGTTTCTGGAATAATCTTGAGGCAGTTGCCCCTTATGTGAGTACAGCAGCACGACAAGTACCTGAAAGAGAGTTTTTGCAAACACCACAAGAGCGATCGCGCCTCGATCAAACTGGTAACTGTATTATGTGTGGTGCTTGTTATTCTGAATGCAACGCCCGTGAAGTTAATCCCGACTTTGTAGGGCCTCATGCCCTTGCCAAAGCTTACCGGATGGTAGCAGATTCCCGTGATAGCGATACCGAAAATCGTTTAGAAAGCTACAACGAAGGTACTAAAGGCGTATGGGGTTGCACCCGTTGTTTGTACTGCGATTCTGTTTGTCCAATGGAAGTTGCACCATTAGAACAAATCACCAAAGTTAAACAAGAAATTCTCACCCAGAAACAAAAGAGTGATAGTCGCTCAATTCGTCACCGAAAAGTATTGGTAGATTTAGTTAAAGAAGGTGGTTGGATTGATGAACGTCAATTTGGTGTACAAGTAGTCGGTAATTATTTTCGGGATTTAAAAGGATTACTCAGTCTTGCACCTCTAGGTTTGCGGATGATTCTCCGAGGTAAGTTTCCCCGATCATTTGAACCTTCAGAGGGGACAGAACAAGTGCGATCGCTCATTGAATCTGTGCAACAACAAGAGGGACTGGGTATTAGGGATTAGGGATTAGGGATTGAGGATTAGGGATTGGTATTAAAAGAATTCTTCCCAGTCCCCAATCTTCAACGCGGCTCTTGAGGTATATTCAACGGCTGTCCATAACGGTCATATACTAAAATATCCCACTGCCCATTATTACTAGACTCAAAGGCAATCCTGCTACCATCAGCGCTAATTGTAGGGTTGCGGACTTCCGCTTGCAGGTTATTAGTCAAATTCCGCGATTGACGTGTTTCCCGATCGTAGAGAAAAATAGCCGATCGCCCCTGACGGCTAGCACCAAAAACAATATAACGACCATCTTGGGAAACACTAGGATGATTTGCGATCGCATCAAAGGAATTTAAACCTGGTAAATCAACCAAATCACGAGTCACCGTATCAAACATATAAACATCTTGGCTACCCCGTCGGTCAGTAATAAAAACAATGTATCTCCCAGAAATTTGGGGGTTTAATTCCGACGATAAACTATTGAGACTCCGACCCCCCGGATCAAAGGGATAACTCAAAATTCGAGGGTAGCCAAAACACCCAGTCAATAAACTTAAACAGAAAAATACAGGTATAAAAAAAACACGTTTCATATAATTTAGTCATTAGTCATTAGTCAATAGTCTCACAACTCCTAACTCCTAACTCCTACGGAGGTGAACCTACGGTTGCACCGTTGGGAATATCTAACTCAATATTTGGCCCCCGATCTAGGACTTCAATATCCCACTGTCCACGGGTAGCGGTTTCAAAGACAATATAACGTCCATCTGGGCTGATATTTGGTTTTCTGACCCAGCCGCGATAAATTGGTGTGACAATTTGCGACTGTTGCGTAGCGCGATCGTAAAGTGCTACCACTGGTCTACCTTGGTCACTAGTAAGATAAGAAATATAACGCCCGGTGTAGCTCAAGCTAGGACTTTCGGCAATTGTCTCCTGTCGGTTTATTCCCGGTGTACTAATAAACAGCTGCCTCTCCAAATCGTACACTAGTAGTTGCTGATTACCATTCCGATTAGATACAAACGCTAAAAAGCGCCCATTTCCACTCAAAGCAGGTTGCTCCTCGGTGTAGCGACTGTTGAGGGAAGTAGGCCCTATAGAGATATCATTAGAACCACAAGATACAAGTAAACTTGTTAAACCAAAAACCAGGCTCCAATGAATTGGTCTTTGGAGCCAAAATGTCGGCGTAAATTTTTCCACCTCAACTGTTTTCCGTCGCCTCTAAATCTACTTCCACACCAAATGTTTTAAACATCGTCATCAAAATCGGTCAAATTATCTGGCCGCTCATTTGGTTTTTCAATTGGATTGTATGGCACATAATCAGTTGGGATCGCATCATCATCTTCGCGCGGTCTTCGAGGAGTTGAGTCAGTGGATGGACGACGCTTTCTCGGTCTGGGAGAAACATCATCTTCACGAATTTCGGGACGCTGGGGGCTATTATTACCGCGGCGAGAAGGTTTTCTGACTTCCCCACTCGAACTTTCCCAATCATCAACTTGCCTAGATGAAGAACCCCAATTTTCTTCTTCAGAACTTTCAGAAGGGCGATTCACAGGACGACCAGAAGTCCGCCGACGTGTTCTATCAGTTGGAGCCTGTCTTTCACTACTACTGCTGCTGCTGTTGCGGCGTTCTGTACGACGGGGGGGCTGCTCCTGGTAATAGTCATCACGTGTTGAAATCTCATCCCTACTACCCCGAATTCGGGGACGCACAGGGCGATCCTCTTCTTCATAAGGCAGTGGATCTAAGTCTGCATCCATTTCAGCTTGATACTTTCTGCGATCGTTGTATGAATAGCGATCGCTAACTGGTCGGTCTTCATCCACAATTGGAGTGTTGCGCTTTGCTTGTTGGGTGGCTATACTCCGCAGGCGAATACTTTCAACTGCAAAAAATACAGTTGTGCCAACTAAAAGTAATTGACCAAATTGTAGAATTGGGTCTAGCCGCCATCCTTGAAACACGAGAATAAAGCCACAAAGCAAGCCGACTGCCGCAAAAAAGATATCTTGATCCCGTGACAATTCTGGACGCACAGTGCGGAGAAAATACAGTGCTGCCCCAGCCACAGCCAGGAAAATTCCTAGAATACTGGCTGAGTTTGCTCCAAAATTTACCTGAGCCAGAAAACTGGCTGAGTTCAGCCCAAAATTTATCATTGCTGTTTTCCCAATATCAAATCTATGTTAGCGAGTCACAATTAAAATCACTACTGTAATTAGTCACGAAATATTGAAGCTTCAAAGCCTCTGGCAAAGAAGCTCTGAAGCTATTCACCGAAAAGTAAAAACACATACTTCTGTCATCTACAACCGCCACCAGCAGCATAAATTGCTGCTTTTAGTGCAATTAAGTAGATAGCTGACAGACAATCGATTATGAGAGTTAAATTAACTCTCATAAGCATTATGAACGCTGAATTTTATCCTTTTGGCTAACGAAAATTAGACCGACTGTAGCAGGTATTACCACAATTGCAGCACCCCAAGCCAGACTCCAAAGAAAATTTGCTAAAGAAGGCGTCATACTTCTAAACCTTTTTTTACACACTTCATCTTAATTTTAATAGTGTATTACTTTCTTGAGAAGCCTCTAACTCCGAACTGCCAAACTTGGTAACTGCTGTGAGGGAGTTTACTTTTCTATTCCAGAAGGAAGTGGCAGCATTTGGTTAAAATGATGATGAGAGTGCTTTACAAAGCTTCAAATTTTGTGGCGATGTCTACGACGGGCTACGTTTATGCAAAACGCAGCTTGCCGTTGCTCAAGTTTTTTCTTTCTTTACAGATAGATAGTAGCTGAAACCGATGACTGGTGTTAACCTGACTGCTTGGATTCTTGGCCCTGTGTTAGGGGTGATGACATTTTTATTTATATTTCGTATCATTCTCACTTGGTATCCGCAAGTGGATCTGAATCGTTTGCCTTTTAATTTAATATCTTGGCCCACTGAGCCATTTTTAATCCCGCTGCGAAAGCTAGTGCAACCTATAGGAGGTGTAGACATTACACCGATTATTTGGGTTGCTATCTTTAGCCTCCTGCGAGAAATCCTACTAGGTCAACAAGGATTGCTGACTATGCTATCTCGTGTGAATTAGGGATAGGGCATTGGGCAAAACAGTTCCAAGTTCCGAGTGCTGAGTAAAGAAGTGAGATTCCTAACTCAGCACTCTTGAAGGACATGGGGCATTAGTTACACCTCATCTCCCCCCACTTCCCAATCCCTACTCCCCAATCCCCTAACCGTTCATTTCCTGCACAAAATTTGTATAGACATTACCTTGCAAAAACTGTGGAGTTTCCATAATTTTTTGATGAAACCCGATGGTAGTGGGTAGTCCAGTGATGGCACATTCCCGCAGTGCGCGTTTCATCCGGTTAATAGCAGTGGGTCGGTCTGGGGCCCAAACAATTAACTTGCCAATCAAGGAATCATAGTAGGGCGGAATTTGGTAATCAGTGTAAACGTGAGAATCAATCCGAACACCAGGGCCTCCGGGGGGAAGATAGCCGCTGATCCGTCCAGGAGAAGGGCGAAAATCATGATCGGGGTCTTCAGCGTTGATTCGGCATTCGATCGAATGACCTCGTAATACTACTTGGTCTTGGGTGAGCTTGAGTCTTTCCCCTTGGGCAATACGGATTTGTTCAGCAACTAAATCTATCCCAGTAATCATCTCTGTTACAGGGTGTTCTACTTGAATCCGGGTGTTCATTTCCATAAAGTAGAATTTACCGGATCTATCCAAGAGAAACTCGATAGTACCCGCTCCACTGTAATTAATGAATTGGGCAGCTTTAACAGCAGCTTGTCCCATTTTCTCACGTAGGTCTTGGTCGAGAGCCGGACTTGGTGCTTCTTCTAGTAGCTTTTGATTCCGGCGCTGAATTGAGCAATCGCGTTCACCCAAGTGAATGACATTACCGTAGTTATCCGCCAAAATTTGAAATTCGATGTGGCGGGGACGTTCAATAAATTTTTCGATGTAAACGCCAGAATTACCAAAAGCTGCTCCTGCTTCCCCTTGGGCTGCGAGGAAAAGTTTGACAAACTCATCTTCAGAACGCACTAGGCGCATACCTCGTCCACCGCCACCGGCTGTAGCTTTAATCATCACTGGATAGCCGATATCCTTGGCGAATCCTAATCCTTCTTTCTCGGATTCTACCAATCCCTCACTACCTGGTACCGTAGGTACTCCAGCTTTTTGCATGGTTTCTTTGGCAGTGGATTTATCGCCCATCCGTCTCATAGCTTCTGGAGTTGGACCGATAAAAGCAATATGATGGTCGGCACAGATTTCTGCAAACCGGGCATTTTCTGCCAAAAAGCCATAGCCTGGATGAATGGCAGTCGCATTGCGCGTCAGTGCAGCGGCAATGATATTGGGAATATTCAAATAACTTTTACTGCTAGCAGGTTCGCCAATGCAAACCGCTTCATCAGCAAGTTGGACGTGGAGAGCATTACGGTCAACGGTGGAGTGAACCGCAACTGTGGCAATCCCCATTTCTTCACAGGCGCGGAGAATGCGAAGGGCGATTTCTCCCCGATTGGCAATTAATATTTTGTCAAACTTCATTTTTTAGTTTCGATATCATTACCAGTAGATTGACATTTTCTCTGATCCAACTTGAAACAACGCTTCCGCATTATTTCAAATTATTGCAGGAGATTCGCCACCCTGATTTTAAGCAAACGTAAGATTGCAGGCTTGTTGCCTTTAAGGGTCTTACTACACTAACAACATTGCTGCTGTAAGTCTTGGCTAGACTACCAAGCTGGGCTTTTGCAATTGCTGACGGCGGGCAGGTACGCGATGGCTACGCCCGCCGCAGGCATCGCACCGCCGCGAACACAGTCGCTCTACCCTTTTTAATATCACTTGTGCAGCTGCTAGATTTCTGTCAGTCTGATACCGCCTTGAAAAAATTTATATTTTTGAGCAACTGAATTTAGATATCACCTTACTATAATTATTTTCTTATGCTATAGTCTATCTTTAGACAAACCATGCGGATGTGGCGGAATTGGTATACGCGCACGCTTGAGGTGCGTGTGGCTTTGCCTTGCGAGTTCGAGTCTCGCCATCCGCATTTTAGCTTGTCTAACCATAGGGTCAATAGTCAAGGATCAAAAAACCTCAGACTATTGACCCTTAAATATAAGTTTTAGTTAGTACTGTAGTGATTGCCTGAAGCAATGAAGTGTTACTAGATACTAGTCAAGTTTACATTGTCAAAGTACTAGTTTTTTATAAGAAGAATTCAGGGTTGAATTCTGTACGACTGGATAATGAATATTGGTTAAAAGCGAGTGGAATAGTGGGCGTGTCGCCCGCCCAGTCTATAGGGCGGGCGACACGCCCACCCTACAATATTGGATAATTTATTTCTTGGAGTTCCCTTAAAACTCTATCCCTTTATAGGTGGAGTATTCTGAATTCTGAATTCTGTATTCTGACTCCTGATTTATGCTTTTATAGAGATACGTGAAGTTTTGTAAAAAGCATTGACTATTACTTTTACGCCCACAAACAACTTAACAGTGCCACCAGCTTGGCATCGCCTCGCTCCAATTTGGCAAGGAGGAGAGGAAATAATTCAACAAAGTTTACCTCACACTCAGCTAGCACCTGCTTGGCAACTAATGCTTTTGGGTGACGGCTCCCCAACACGTCACTTAGAATTGCTCACGGGTGAGCCTGTAGAAGTAGATGTTATTGATATGTCATTGATTGGTATGGACTTGGATGATGCTCCTGAGTTAATCCAAGCTGTCCCAGGGCCTCGACTGCGACGACAAGTATGGCTACGTACTGTTTCTGGTCAGCGATTAGCCTATGCTACTTCGTGGTGGGAAGCCAGTCATATCGATGAGTATTTGCAAAACCGTTCATTACCAATTTGGGCAAGTTTAGCTCGTCTTCGCACAGAGTTGTATCGGGATGTTCGAGGGATTTACTACGGTGATTCATCAGCACTACAGTCGGGTTTTGATGTAACTGGGCCTTTTTGGGGCCGCCACTACTTGTTTTGGCATCATGGACAGCCATTGACTTTAATTTATGAAGTTTTTTCGCCTTATTTAACCAAATATTTGGGGCCTATGCAGTTGAGTGCTGTTAATGCTGAGGCCTAGTATTATTTAAAAGTTTTTCATCCTTGGCAGTGTGCCCCAGGGCATGAGAACTTTGCACCAATTTCAATAACACTATTGTTGTAGGGTAGGCACTGTCTACAGTATTTAATTGATTTTTAATTTTTTATTTCTCAACAAATTACCAGTTGCTTCTCAGCAAAAATAACATCCATTCTGTATCATTTTGATGCCAATTCCCAAAAATGATCGTTTAACAACATATCTGACTTGGAAGATTGGTAATCGATGCGAAATCTCGAACACTGAATTGATATTGGTTAGATAAAGTTAATACAACGGGTGGAAGCTCTGTAAATAGAAGGTGGTGTGGATATAACTAACTTGCAGCAATGCCCAAGTTAGTTATATCCTCGAAGTGCTTGAAATGACGGATGTGAACTTTGGGAGACTTGCCGATAGAGGCAACCGTTTAAAGGAAGTATCCTGCGAAATTCAAGAAAGCGTGTTAAAAAAGGTAACTAACCACGAAAGAACTGCCTTTGAAACATTCGGGAAGGTTGATTACGGAAATATCATCAATTTTTAGGATGGAAAAATTTATGCAGTTAACTGCCCTAGATAACGAGAAATTTATTGGTTAATTTAACTAATCAAGTAAGTAATGAGTTTGCAAGTATGAGGTATAGGTTTCAATGGCACTACCTCTTGTGTCTGTTCGGATGAAAAAAAATAAGAAACCATCTCTGGTGCTGACGCTCTCGGCTGCTGGGTTATTGATTGGTGTGGGGAGTGCAGCATACTGGTTGTTAGCTCAGAGACGGCTATCTTCTAGCGATTTGCTAGTAGGGGCAAATATTATTCCTGGTGATGCCCTGTTTGCGGTTTCTTTAACAACAGATCCCCAGCAGTGGCAGAAGTTGCGGCAGTTTGGGACAAGAGAAACCCAAGTAGAACTGGACAAAAATTTAGTCCACTTACGCGATCGCTTTCTGACTAATAATGGTTATGACTTCCAAAAAGATATTGCTCCTTGGGTAGGCAATGACGTTACCATCGCAATCCTTGCCCCGGCAATCGGGAGCAAACCTACACCCAAGCCAGTTACTACCAATGAAGATGCTGGTAGCGATCAGCAGTCGATGGTAATGGTATTGCCAGTAAAAAACCCAGAAATCGCCAAAAGCATTTTGGCACAACCCAAAACCCTTAAACAAGGTAAATGGATTGACCGTACTTATCAAGGGTTCGCCATCAAACAAAGTGAGGGACAAGTAGGGGAAAACTTCTCAGCCGCATTACTAGATGGGCGTTTTTTAGTTATAACTGATAATCCTAAAGCTACAGAAAGAGCGATCGATGCCTACAAAAATAAAACATCCTTAGCGACAACAGGGGGCTTTGCCGAGAATTTCCCGAAAATTGCTGATTACCAACCCTTTGCCCAGTTTTATGTAAATGTGCCGACAGCAGCCAAAATAGCCGCAGCCTCTCCAAATCGCCCTTTACCTGCTCAAGTTTTGGCTCAACTGCAAAATAACCAAGGTTTAGCAGGGACAATTACCTTAGAGTCAGAAGGAATCCGCTTCAAGGGCGTTTCTTGGCTAAATCCAAATAGTCAAAGAGTGCTGGCGGTGGAAAACAAAGCTGGCAAAATGCAAAGCCGCCTACCAGCCGAAACCTTAATGATGCTTTCGGGGGGCAACTTACAGCAGTTGTGGGGAGACTATGTTTTAACATCCCAGGGAAATCCCCTCTCACCGATCACACCAGAACAGCTACGAGGTGGTGTAAAATCTCTTACCAATCTTGATTTAGATAAGGATTTACTCAGTTGGATGAAAGGTGAATTTTCTCTATCAGTGATTCCGACTACCCCAAAAGCAGGTTCACCAGATGATTTTCGTGCTGGCTTAGTGTTTATGGTAGAGGGGAGAAATCGCAACTCAGCTGAAGCATCCTTAAAACAGCTTGATGATGTGATGAGAAATCAATACCAGTTCCAAGTTCAACCGGGGAAAGTCGCTGGACAACCTGTTGTTAACTGGATTTCACCCTACGGTACTTTAACTGCTACCCACGGTTGGTTAGATGGAGATGTCGCCTTCTTGGTAGTGGGCGCTCCGATTACGGATAAAATTGTTCCTAAACCCAACAACACACTAGCTAACACTCTTCCCTTCCAACAAACAGTTCCTACAGAACCAAATCCGACAAATGGTCAATTTTTTCTGGATGTGGAAAAAACTGTGAAAAATTTTCCATTACCAACTCTAATTCCCAATCAACAAAGTTTGCTAGATGCAACACGCTCAATTGGGATGACATCTGCTGTCAGCGACAGTCGCAGTAGCACCTACGACATTTTTATCGCACTCAAAAAAGTTACTAATGCGACTGCTTTGCCTACTCCAGAAAGTAGATAAGGGACTGGGGACTGGGGATTGGGAAAGAAATTCTTTTAAGATTGGTTGGGATATGAATCCAGATACTTATCTTCGCCAGTCTCCAATGCCCAATGCCCCATTCTCTATTTCCCTTTAAACATATAGGATCAAAACAGTCAGAATCGATATTTTAAATTATCCACGGAGAGAAGACTTTATGAATCTGGTTGTACTCCAGAATTGGCTGGACAATGCCTCCTTTGCCATATTATTCCTGACAATGCTGGTGTATTGGGGAGGAGCGGCTTTTCCGAATCTGCCTTATTTAGCCGCTTTGGGGACAGCTGGGATGGCGATCGCTAATTTGTGTATAGCTACTCTATTAGGTGCAAGATGGATCGAAGCTGGTTACTTTCCCTTAAGTAATCTCTATGAATCTCTGTTTTTCTTAACTTGGGGAATTACCGCAGTCCATCTGATTGCCGAAAATAGTAGCCGTAGCCGCTTAGTAGGGGTTGCTACATCTCCGGTGGCAATGGCGATCGCAGCTTTTGCTACCATGACACTACCATCCCAGATGCAAGCGTCAGAACCTCTAGTACCTGCCTTAAAGTCAAATTGGCTGATGATGCATGTCAGCGTCATGATGTTGAGTTATTCTGCTTTAATGGTGGGTTCATTATTAGCGATCGCTTTTTTAATTGTCACTCGCGGTCAAAACATCCAACTACAAGGCAGTTCTGTTGGTACTGGCGGCTATCGCAGCAATGGCTACCGCTTGCACAAAGCCACTGAACTAATTTCTCAACCATCAGCCCCCGCTATCGAAAATAACGGCTTTGCTCGTTTTGAAAGTAGTAGCAACGGCAACGCGAACACCGCTGTTTTGGGTTTAGTCACAACAACCCCAATCCAAAATCCGAAATCCGAAATTCAAAATTCTGAACCCCTTTCACCCCAACGCCTTAGCCTTGCTGAAACCCTCGACAACATCAGCTATCGCATCATCGGACTAGGATTTCCTCTGCTGACAATTGGCATCATTGCTGGTGGTGTTTGGGCTAACGAAGCCTGGGGTTCTTACTGGAGTTGGGACCCGAAAGAAACTTGGGCATTAATCACCTGGTTAGTGTTCGCCGCCTACCTTCACGCCAGAATTACTCGCGGCTGGCAAGGGCGCAGTCCTGCAATTTTAGCCTCCGCCGGCTTGCTTGTCGTTTGGGTTTGCTATCTCGGTGTGAATCTTTTGGGTAAAGGTTTGCATTCTTACGGTTGGTTTTTCTAATCTAGCGGTTCCATACACTCTGACCTTACTTTCCTTTTAGGAGAGAGGCTTTCAATCTTACCCCCTTTTCCCTTGTACGGAAGGGAAAAGGGGGTTAATTCTGTATTGGACTCAACAGAAAACTGCCATAACCTTAAAATCATTATTTTATTTCGGATGAACTGTTAGATCTCTGGAAAATATAGATTTAGTGACAGGAGATTTTTATGGAAGATGGATTTGAGAGACTAAATCATGATGAAGTTGTGTCTATAGAACCAGACACTTTTAATAAGTTAAATATTGCTAAAACTTTTAAAGTTCGTGATTTGATTACAGCAATTAAGGAATATATTGGAGCAGAAGAGACAGATGAAGTAAATTTGTATACCCAAGGATTAAATTGTGAAGTTTTGCAATTTAGCACTCAGGGATGGAAAAAAGGAAAAGTTAGACTTGCTTTAGAATTTTGTTCTGATGAATCTGAGTCGCCACTTGATGAAATTTTTCAAAAACTCAAACAAGTGGAAAACTAATACTCAATGAGGATTTCTAAGTTCATTGATGAAACTAAGTTAACAGGATATTAACTTCAGAAAATATTTATGCTTCGAGGGTGGGTGTCTTACTCGCCCTTTTTTACTGGTATTGCTATAGTAACGGATAACACATTTAACTAAGTGCGATCGCATCTACTATCAACATGGATAAAGAGTCTCAAAATCGCTTAAAACACTTTGCTGCTTTAAAGTCCAAGTACCAGGCAACTCAATATCAAGATTCATCACCCGCTAGTCTCCTGTATCTCATACTGCGTAAAGTTGATTTAGGTATTGAACTCAGTGACTTAGAACTTAATTGGTTACAAGAGCATCAACTTTTTGAAACTATTGAAATTATCTGGCTACAACAATTTAAAATGGGAGAATTCAAAAGACTAGAAGCTGAATTTTCTCATCTTAAAGCTAAGTATAAAGTTGCCAAAAACTGGGAATCATCAGTAGGTAATGTTTTGTATCCGATACTTTGGAAACTTGACTCAGAAAATAGTTTGACTGATTCAGAAGTCAAATTATTGCAAGATAATAATCTTACTCAAACAGTTGCAATTGTTCAAGATATAAAACGCTTTGCTGATCTAAAAAATAAATATCAAGCCACCAAGTATCAAGATTCATCTCCTGACAGCCCACTGTATAAAATACTAAAAGAGCTAGACACAGAAATGAGTTTAAGTGATCATGAATATGAGTGGTTGCTAAATCATGAACTTTTTGAAGTTATAGAAATTTTTGAAAAACAAGAGTCTGCAAGACGGGCTAAAGTTACCCAGCTAAAGAATAAATATCAAGCAAGCCAACATCCAGATACGTCCTTATCAGGTCAACTATATCAAATACTCCAAAAAATTGATGCGGACAAAAAATTAATTTATTCAGAAATTTACTGGCTAGAACAGCAAGGACTTACCAATACAATTGCTATTGCTGAGGAACTTGAACGAAAACGAGAATTTATCGCATTCAAGGCAAAGTATAAAGCTAGCCAATATCAAGATTCATCACCTACTAGTTATTTATATACTATTCTTAAAAAACTTGATTCAGAAACTCATTTAAATGAGCAGGATATTAATTTTTTAAGACAGTCTCAACTACCTGAAACAATTGAAATTGCTAATGATAAATATGCTTCTATTTTGAAGTCAAAGATAATATCAGGAGTAGTTCTGAGCGATTTAGAAGTTGACTGGCTAAGAAATAATGAATATGAAGATATCATTATTTTAGCCCAGCACAAGCACTTTGCTGCACTCAAAAGAAAATATAGATTGGCAGCTCCTTCACTTCCATTAGAGCCATTTTACACGATCATGGTCAAGCTAGAGAAAAAAGAACGGCTAGATCCTAAGTTAGTTTTACAGCTTATGGAAGAGAATGAACTATATCGTGGTGGTGAAATTGCTCTTGCGTATTACAGACTAGAAGCAGAGTTTTACGAACAAGAACTTGGACGTACTGGACACAAGTGGAATATCCCCACAGCCAGTGGTTATTGGCGCAAAGCAAATGAACCTGAACAGGCTTTAAAACTTACTAACCTAGACTTAAATAGAATTAACGACAGTAATCTAAAATCAGCTATTTTAGTCACTAGAGGGGCAGCATTCCGAGATATACATAACTTAGATGATGCAGAAGCTTGTGCAAAGAAAGCTATGGAATATCAGCCTGATAGTCATCAACCTTACACCTTAATGGGTGCTATATGTTATGACCAACATAACTATGAAGAAGGGGATTATTGGTTTGAACAGGCCATTCAACGTGGGGCTGAAACTGAAGATATAGATGCTGAAAGAAAACGAGTAATTAAGACTACAAAAGATGAGAATAAACGACATGAAGCAGCAGAGTACTTGTTAAAAAAAGATTCACAACGATATGCTTGGGCTAAGTCTTATCTCAAAAAATCGTCAGACAATGGTAAATAAACTGGTTTGCATCACCAAACTACCAACATGACCAGATTTATTCACGACCAATTTGCCAAAGACTACCTCGAACAATTACTCACTCCTTACGGTGAAGTCCAAGCAGCTAGACGAGTCGCAGGAGAAGTTAGACAGATTGATGTTTATTTCATTCCCAAACCACAACCAAGGGACATACCAGAAACACTCGGATTATTAGGTCAAATTGTCACTACCCCTTCTCTACTTGAACCCTTTCGTAACGCAGCTTCAGCTACAGAAATTTGCGATTGTCTCTTAAAATTATTAGAGGTGCGTGGCGATTTACAACGACAAGCAAATCGGAATAAAACTCGTATTCTAGAATCTGATTTACCAAAGTTATGGATTCTTACCCCTACAGCATCAGCGCAACTCTTATCAGGATTTGGTGCTAACCCAAAAGATGACTACCTGCCTGGAATATACTTCATGCCAGAATATTTGCGTACCGCGATAGTAACAATTCATCAGTTGCCATCTATCTCAGAAACCTTATGGCTGAGAATCATCGGTAGGGGAAACGTTCAAAAGCAAGCAATTGACGAACTAGAAGCACTTACTCCTGATAATACTTTCCGAAAAGCAGCGTTAGAATTGCTGTACAACTTGCAACAAAACTTACAAGTCACTCAAAATAAAGACGAGGAAGATAGGGAATTACTTATGCGATTAGCACCACTTTACCAACAAGACCGCGAACAGGCTAAACAACAAGGAATTCAGCAGGGGGAACGCTTAGTGGTGGAAAACTTGCTTAAAGTTCGCTTTGGTGAAATAGATAATGAGCTTCAAGCAATTATTGAACCTTTATTATCGTTACCGCCAGAAGAGTTTACGCCTTTACTGTTGCAGTTGTCTCGTGAAGAATTAATTCATCGGTTTTGCTAGTGTTTATCACATATCCTTAAATGAGTTTTTATTTTGTCATGCTAATTGCATTTATAATCGGTCTTTTTTGATGCTTAATATAGATAAATTACAATTTTCACCGATTATTCTTGCTAAGACCGTGATACATTTTTAGATTCCCGACTGATTAAATAAGTCGGGAATCTTGTTGTTAAGCTGTTGTAGCGATCGCTCAACAGTGTAAAATGTCTCATGTAGAGTTGGATTAAACAGATAAGGGCGATCGCTGATGTATGATATGGCAACTTAATATGAATAATTAAACATGGATTTTCTGACAATTCTAGGATTAGCTGCCGCAACAATAACCACAATCTCTTTTTTGCCACAGATGTTTAAAACTTGGCAAACAAAATCAGCAAAAGATGTTTCTTTAGTGACGCTAATTACATTCATAACTGGTATCTTTTTGTGGTTAATTTATGGAATTTATCTACAATCTTTACCGATTATTCTTGCCAACAGCGTAACATTGGTTTTTAACTTAATTATTCTATGGCTTAAAATTAAATATAGATAAACTTGCATCTATAAACACCTGTGACATCATCTGTATTTGACTCTGAACGCCTTCTATTTAAACCCACCACCCCAGATATCAACGCAATTCCCATAATCTTCGCCTTTCCCAACGAGTACAGCGTAGGTATAACTAGTCTCGGCTATCAGGTGGTGTGGGCTACTTTTGCAATGCGTGATGATGTGCAGGTGAGTCGCCTGTTTACTGATATTCACGAACAAATCCCTAGAAAGCCGGAAATTGTGGGATTTTCGATTTCGTGGGAACTGGATTATGTGAATATTTTAAATTTGCTGGAATCTTTAGAAATTCCCATTCGAGGAACCTCTCGTGATGATTCTCATCCAATAGTTTTTGGTGGTGGCCCCGTTCTCACTGCTAACCCCGAACCTTTTGCAGATTTTTTTGATGTCATCTTACTGGGGGATGGCGAAAGCCTGTTAGGGAATTTTATTGAGGCTTACAAAGAAGTCAGAAATACCTCGAGACCAACTCAACTAAAAAGACTTGCACAAATACCAGGAATTTATGTACCCAGTTTGTATGAGGTGGAATATCACACAAGAGATGGTGAAGTAAAGTCAATTAAACCAATTTCTCCCGAAATTCCCGCAGTCGTGCAAAAGCAAACTTATCGGGGAAATACGCTATCAGCGTCAACTGTAGTCACCGAAAAAGCGGCATGGGAAAATATTTACATGGTGGAAGTGGTGAGAAGTTGTCCAGAAATGTGCCGCTTTTGTTTGGCGAGTTATCTCACACTGCCTTTTAGAACAGCGAGTCTGGAAGATTCATTAATTCCAGCGATCGCCAAAGGTTTAGAAGTCACAAATCGGTTAGGATTATTGGGGGCTTCTGTAACTCAACATCCAGAGTTTGAGGCGTTGCTAGATTATATTAGTCAGCCAAAATATGATGATGTCCGTCTCAGTATTGCCTCAGTGCGAACTAATACTGTAACAGTCCAGTTAGCAGAAACTTTGACCAAACGAGACACGCGATCGCTTACCATTGCAGTAGAGAGTGGTTCTGAGAAAATCCGCCAAATCGTCAACAAAAAGCTGCATAACGATGAAATTATTCAAGCGGCGATAAATGCCAAAGCTGGCGGATTAAAAAGCTTGAAACTCTACGGAATGGCAGGAATTCCTGGTGAAGAAGCAGAAGATTTAGAGCAAACCGTGGCGATGATGCGTAATATCAAAAAAGCTGCGCCGGGATTGCGCTTAACATTTGGATGCAGCACCTTTGTACCCAAAGCACACACACCGTTTCAATGGTTTGGGGTGAATCGCCAAGCCGAAAAGCGGTTGCAGTTTTTGCAAAAACAGCTAAAACCACAGGGGATAGAGTTTCGCCCAGAAAGTTATAATTGGTCGATTATACAGGCTTTGTTATCGAGAGGCGATCGCAGACTCTCCCAACTTCTTGAACTTACTCGTGACTTTGGCGATTCCTTGGGTAGCTACAAACGTGCTTTCAAGCAACTCAAAGGACAAATCCCAGACTTAGATTTCTACGTCCACGCCGAATGGTCAAGAGAACAAGTATTACCCTGGAGCCACTTGCAAGGGCCTCTGCCACAGTCTACACTACTAAAGCATTTGGCTGATGCTAAAAGTTATATCAATCCATCCCCAAAAGAATTACAGCCAGTATTGGGGACTAGGGACTGGGGACTGGGAACTGGGGAATAAAAACTAGGAATTAAAAGTTAATACCCAATACCCAATACCCAATACCCAATACCCAATACCCAATACCCAACACCCATGAATTGATGCAAAACACAGCCGAGTATTACTGCGCCTATTGCGGCGAACCGAACTTAACTTTTATTGATTTGAGTGCTGGAGGACAGCAATCTTACGTTGAAGATTGTCAAGTTTGTTGTAACCCAAATATTTTGTATGTGCGGGTTGATGAAGATACCCTAGATATCGAAATTGATACTGAATCCGAAAGTTGAATTTTAGGTTTTTCTTTCCATGCTGCACTTTAAACATTCCTCAATAATTAATGCCTCACCAGAAGTAGTTTGGAAATTTCACGAAAGGCCAGATATTCTACAACTGTTAAATCCACCTTGGCAGCCAGTCCAAGTAGTTCGTCGTGAGGGGGGATTGAAAGTAGGCGCTATCACCGAATTTCGCTTGTTTCTCGGCCCATTGCCCTTAACTTGGTTAGCGCGTCATACTGAATGTGAAAAATATCGTCTGTTTACCGACGAACAAATATCTGGCCCTTTCGAGTATTGGGTACATCGACATGAATTTGAACCAGAAAATGGCAAAACTAGACTAACTGATGCTATCTCCTTCTCTATGCCTGGTGGAGGAACAGTTGAATTTATCAGTGGTTGGCTAGTACAAGCGCAATTAGAAGCGATGTTTCGCTATCGGCACTACGTAACTAAACGTGAGTGTTAAAGTAATTGCCATTCATTCGTCCAGAATCATTCTCTTATAGTAAGCTACACCCGTAGGGGCAATACCCTGCGGGAGGCCACTATGTGTCTACATGAATTGCCCCTATACCTTGCGATATAATTTTGTACCGCATTTGAGTGTGAACCGCTATATAAGTTTGAAAAATACTATTATTTGCTCTTTTTTAGTTTGAGCAATAACACTCAGAAAATATTCTAACTTTCGTTAGATTTTTTTGACATTTGAAATACCATTTTGCTAATTTCAAAATATTTTCTTAAAATCTTGGAAATCTCATCCTTTAGAGGTTGTTTGAAAAGTCTAATTTATTACTCACCAGGCGACTGGAAGTCGCGGCTATACAAACAAAACCCACCTCCGTGGGTTAAAAACCCTTGATTTTCTCTTAGTCCACGTTCGCGTAGGGTTCCGCAGGAAAGGTGGACTAAGTTTTGTGTAGTAGCGAATTCTATTCGCCTAATATTTTTCTTTAATACTACAGATAGTCCTAATTTATAGGTTAAATCAGTAAAATAAGAAATGAATTTTACCTAAGTGACGCTTTAGAGTTGGGGTTTAATCCTCAGTCTGAACCTTAGACGCTTGGCGATGATTCAGTTTCTAGACTACATTAGTTTGGGATCTCAACGGCTACAGCATCATACAGGAATTACTCCACTTCATTACCTACTCTTGCTGCTAATGATGTTACCACCTTTTTCCCCGACCTCGGCTCTTTAAAAAGCCCCATATTACAAACACTAGTTTTTATAATTACCAACACTATCAGTACTATAACTTATATAATCAAACCGCCATACCAAAAAAAGTTGTTGGTATGGCGGTTGTATGTGTAATAATAGTTAAAGTATCTTAATATTTCTAAATATCTTAAAGTTTTGGCACTATCCAATGCAAAACACTGACCACTAATAGAGTTTTCTGACTGGTGGTTAGTGCTTTTTATGGTGACTATATTTTAGGAATTTTTACCTGAATACTAGGCGGAGTAATAGCGTGATTCAATTAGAACAACCACCCAGTCATCAAACAAAACTGACTCCAGTAGTGAAAAGTCAATCCCAGTTTAAAGGACTTTTCATTGCTATTGTCATTGTTAGTGTATGGGTTATTAGCTTGAGTTTATTACTTCCCCTTGACATCTCCAAGTCAAAACTTTGGATGCTATTGCCTAGCATAGCTTGGCAAACATTTTTATATACGGGATTATTTATTACATCTCATGATGCTATGCATGGGGTAGTGTTTCCCCAAAACAGCAAAATTAATCATATTATTGGGACATTAACCCTATCTCTTTATGGTCTTCTACCATATAAAAAATTATTAAAAAAGCATTGGTTACACCACCAAAATCCAGCAACTCAAAAAGACCCAGATTTTCATAATGGTAAATACAAAAACTTCCTCGCTTGGTATTTATATTTTATGAAAGGTTATTGGAGTTGGGGACAAATAATTGCCCTCATCATTATTTATAATTTTGTTAAAAATATACTCCATATCCCCAGTGATAATCTAAATTACTTTTGGGTGTATCCTTCACTTTTAAGTTCATTCCAATTATTTTATTTTGGTACTTTCCTCCCACATAGCGAACCAAAAGGAGGCTATATTCAGCCTCATTGTGCCCAAACGATTAGCCGTCCAATTTGGTGGTCATTTATTACGTGCTATCATTTCGGCTATCACGAGGAACATCATGAATATCCCCATATTCCTTGGTGGCAGTTACCAGAAATTTATAAAGGGACTTCCAAATAAAAAATATCCAATTAACTCTTTCTTATGGGGTGGGCGTCTCGCCCGCCATACAAACTGGGCGGGCAAGATGCCCACGATATTGGATAATTTATTTCTTGGAGTTCCCAAAGTAAAATAGCTCTTGTTTCTCTAATAAATAAGTGGGCGTGAATAATTAAAGGTTTCAGCCCTTAAAATAAATCTTGGGCTGCTTACTAAAAGCAAATTTATTCTGCTTATGCCAATTAATGATTCTCGTCTTGTCACCTATAGCCCTGCTTATACAATCGTTCCCACTTACGAATGCTTTAATCGCTGTAGTTACTGCAATTTTCGCAGTGAACCAGGTAAAAGTCCCTGGATGAGTCTTTCAGATGCAGAAAATATTTTCAAACCACTTCAAAACGAAAAAGTCTGTGAAATTCTCATACTTAGTGGTGAAGTGCATCCACATTCACCAAAGCGTCAGATGTGGTTTGAGCGGATTTATAATTTGTGTGAATTAGCGCTTTCAATGGGATTTTTACCTCATACAAATGCGGGGCCACTGAGTTTTGAGGAAATGCAAAAGCTCAAGCGTGTAAATGTTTCGATGGGGCTGATGTTGGAACAGTTAACGCCAACATTGTTAAATAGTGTACATCGCCACGCACCGAGTAAATTACCAGAAGTTCGTTTACAGCAATTGCAATGGGCGGGAGAGTTACAGATTCCTTTTACAACTGGGTTACTGTTGGGAATTGGGGAAACTGTAGATGATTGGTGGGAAACCTTGGAAGCTATATCTGATATGCACCAACGTTACCATCACATTCAAGAAGTTATCCTGCAACCTCATAGTCCAGGATATCAGCAAACTTTTGATGCACCACCTTTTGATCCCCATCAATTACCAGAAGTAATTTGTAGGGCGCGTCAGATTTTACCGCCAGATATTACGATTCAAATTCCGCCAAATTTAATTCCAGATGATCGATGGTTAATCGCTTGTATCGAAGCTGGTGCAAGAGATTTGGGTGGAATTGGGCCAAAAGATGAAGTCAATCCCGATTATCCTTATGTTCAGGAACAGGCATTAAGAAAAATTTTACAGCCTGCGGGGTGGGAATTAGTACCGCGATCGCCAGTTTATCCGCAATTTGATAGCTGGTTGTCGGGGGAATTACAAACAGCGGTGAAGCGATCGCGGAATGCTATGTTATTGGTTTAATAATTTGCTACGAACTTGTGCAAAGCTGTACTTAGTTTGGCTTTTAAAGTTGCTCAAGAAGGCGCGATCGCGTCAAAATAAGAGTTAAGACGCTGTAATCTAACTTAACGATGACCATAACGCAGCTTGAGCAAATTTCCCCTCAACCAACACCGCCAAATGAGCGGGGATATGAATATGATTTGGTAATTGTCGGCGGTGGGATTATTGGGTTAACTCTAGCCTCTGCTTTAAAAGATTCTGGCTTGAGTGTCTTGCTAATTGAAGCGAAAGTGGCATCAGCAGCAGTAGCCAAGGGACAAGCCTATGCAATTCACAAGCTTTCGTCGCTAATTTATGAAGGTATTGGCGTTTGGGAGAAAATGTTGCCGCAAATCGCTAAATATTGCCGAGTTCGTCTTTCTGATGCCGATTATCCCGATGTGGTGGAATTTACCACAGATGATATAAATACAGCAGAGTTGGGTTATGTAGCGGAACACCAAGCGCTGTTGCAGCCGTTGCAAGATTTTGTCCAAGATTGCCCAAATGTGACTTATCTCTGTCCGGCAGAAGTGGTAAATACGCAATATCAGCAGAATATAGTCGCCATTGATATAAAAGTTGCCGATCAGCTAAGGACAGTTCGCAGCAAATTAGTTGTCGCAGCAGATGGATCGCGATCGCCAATTCGCCAAGCAGCTGGCATCAAAACTTCCGGCTGGAAATATTGGCAATCTTGCATCGTCGCCTTTGTCAAACCAGAAAAATCCCACAATAACACCGCTTACGAAAGATTTTGGTCTAGCGGGCCCTTTGCGATTTTACCTTTACCGGGGAACCGTTGCCGCATCGTCTGGACAGCGCCCCATGAAGAAGCAAAAGCTTTGTGTGCTTTAAACAATGAGCAATTTTTGGCAGAACTAAGCCGTCGCTATGGCGATCAGATGGGGAAACTGGAATTACTAGGCGATCGCTTTGTTTTTCAAGTACAACTCATGCAAAGCGATCGCTACGTTCTCCCCCGACTAGCGTTAATTGGTGATGCGGCGCACAATTGCCATCCCGTCGGCGGACAAGGTTTAAATTTAGGTATCCGGGATGCAGCAGCTTTGGCGCAAGTAATTCAAGCCGCGCACAAAGCGGGTAAAGATATTGGCGATATTCAGATTCTCAAAGGTTATGAACGCTGGCGCAAGTTAGAAAATCTGACGATTTTAGGTTTCACCGACTTGTTAGATCGGATGTTCTCTAATAATTTCTTCCCTGTGGTAGTAGTTCGTCGTTTGGGTTTATGGTTTTTGCAGCGAGTACCTGTATTAAAAGTATTTATGCTCAAATTGATGATTGGCTTGAAGGGGCGGACTCCAGAATTAGCAAAACGATAAACTCCTGTGGGGAATTCAAATTTGCTTTCGTTTAAATCAAAAGACTTAGATACCCGACTTCTCTAAGAGGGTGTTTGAAAAGTAGCATATTACGTCTAATGGCAGTTTAATCAGGGTAAAAATCTTTAAATGGGATGATTTTGTAGTGATTGAAGTAACGGATACTGGCATTGGGATTATACCTGAAGATTTATCCTTAGTGTTTAATCGCTTTTGGCGAGCCGAAAAAGCCCGTTCTCGTCGTCAAGGTGGTTCGGGTTTAGGTTTAGCTATTGTCCAAGCTATTACTAATGCTATGGTTGTGAGATTTCTGTAACGAGTAAAGTCGGTGTAGGTAGCTATTTTCGGGTGAAGTTACCGATAGTTGAGTAATAACCGTAATTTCTTTACCAGTTCCTTACTTTCTTTGTTTTACTCTGTGGGTTGTGGAGAGGTAAATCGATTTTCCCTAATAACTCGGTATATCTAACCCTGTTGTTAGTTATGGCGATCGCAAGTATCGCCTAAATAAATACCTCTACACACCTAATTTTACTTCTGCACATATACTTTTGTTGGGTTGTGGTGTTATTTACTTGTTTCTGGGTGATGTTCAGGAATCGTGGTAGAAACACTGGGTTCGCTTTTTGTTTTGATGGAATTAGGTAACAGGTTTTGATGTTTTTTGTGTTTAGGTATTGCACTTGTAGGTAATTCTGAATTCGTTCAGGAAGTGAGAGTCTTCTCAATGCGACGATCTGGGATAAGCCAGATGATTGCAACTAAAACGTAAAATGCACAGGCCAACCATGAGTTCACAAAGGCAATTGGAATTGCCACAGCATAGAAAACTACTGATAGTTTCCCTTTGAAGTCATCACCGATTGCGATCGCGAGAGTTGAATCCTTTCCGTGGTGAGAAACGAGGGCACGGCTAAGAATGTAGTAGGCGATCGCAGTCAACAACAATACCGTCCCATAAAGGGCAACTGGCACGGCGGCAAAGTGATTCTCGCCCATCCAGCCAGTGACGAAGGGGACTAGCGACAACCAAAAGAGCAGATGCAGATTAGCCCAAAGTATACGCCCATTAACCTGTCGGACTGCTTGTAATAGGTGATGGTGATTGTTCCAGTAGATGCCAATATAAATAAAACTCAGCACATAGCTGAGAAATACCGGGATTAGCGGACGCAGCGCAGCTAAATCGAACCCATGCGGCACTTTGATTTCCAGCACCATAATAGTGATGATGATGGCAATCACCCCATCGCTGAATGCTTCTAATCTCCCTTTTCCCATGTACGCATTCCTTTTGTGTTTACTTGAGAGTAAGTTGTGACACTCTGTACTTTATCGTACCAAGTAGTTGTCATTGATAAAGATTCTCTGCACTATGGGCGCACTTTTTTAGGCTACTCCATACCCTGTATACGGACGCTTATACGGCGGATGTAAACCTAAAATAATATCCTCTTTCGGAACACCAATTTCTACTAATTCCCGCGCAACATCTACATCAGTCATATTGCGCTGAATCCAAATCTTTCCATCTTTAATATCTAAATGGATAATACAATTGTAGACTCGCTTCAGTCCCTCCCAGCCAACTTCTAAAAGCTGATAGTGGTCATGTTCTTGATCAAACACAAGTTGAGACTCAATGCCTGAACTGCCAACCTCAAAAGTAACGTGAGACGTTAATAATTGGCAGATGCTTTGGCGATAATGTTCTACTCTTTCCATTCGACAATCACCTCCTGGAGTGGAATAGGTCTTTGGCAGCCATTTTTCCTTATATTGAAGCGATCGCAAAATCAAAATCTTTAATTCTCACTCGCCAATTTCCGCCGTAATTCTCGAATAGCAGCGCTAGTATTGCGCTCGTAGGCAATAATTTTTAAACATTCTGTAACTAGCTATACTTCGAGGATAATAACTGTTAAGCGCTGCAACAAAAGCTTTATGGGAATTATAGGTGAGATTAAGCAGATTTCGGCATCAACGCTTGAATTATTGAAAGAAGATCCACTTCTTGTTGAGGTATTTCGTGATGCTCAATGGTTACCAGAATCCGCTCTTTGGCAACGAGAAACTTATGGGTTAGGATATGAAACAATCAAAAAAGAAGCGAGGGCGCGGTTTGATAAATTGCCTAAAAGTCAGGGTTTAAGTAGATTTATTCCTGGGAATCGCCGACAGTAGAAGAAGAATTATGATTGGCATCCCCAGGTGATGAAGTTGGAGAAATTCTTGATGGGTTATTAGAACTTTCACAAGAGGGGTTCCAGAATCGTTTCATCCGAGAATCACAGAAATCAGAACCAGTACCCTGGATTGACTGGTCTGAAGAAGAAATGTTGGATTGGATGACAGATTACTACAACCAGATTTTTGATTACTACCAGAGTGCTGTCAGGCAGCACAAGGCTCTCCTACTTTACCTTACTTAGTACATTCTATTACAGTAAAATATCTTACTTAAAATTATCAACCTGTATTTCGTCTTTCCCCGTCTCCAGTTGCCCCCGTTGCTTGCCATACTCTCGCAGCTGCTTCAAAAGTCCTTCTTGGGATGAGTTAGGGATAGATGGAATGGGACTTGGTTGAAGGTTGATGTCACTACTTGCAAAATTAGCAGGTGAGGGATTTGTTACGTAAACGGGTAGCGACTTGTCATTAAACATCGCCTGTTGGGTTGGTACTGGGGTAGGAATTAGATTCTTTGGTTTCCTCACAGCAGCTTTTACCGAATCTAGAGTAGTCGCAACCTGTACTTGTTGCTGCATCTGTTGTGTAGAAGAGACTAAACCACTTAAACCATTCACCAATTGCAGCAGATTTTTACGGAATTTAGGATCTCCTGTCAATTCATCTAAATCAGATGTAATTTTTTGGGTATTTTCAAAGGTTACTCGTGCTGAATCTAAAGTTTGTTGCAGCAGCACCACATTTTTTGGATCGTTTAAAGTTTTAGAAGCATCGCGTAAATTAGCTGAGGCTTGGGCTGCATTTGCGGATAGAGTTTCTAAATTGTTGAGTAATTCCCCTTGAGTCAATCGGTTGACAGATGGTGATAAGCTACTGACTGTAACACGCAGTTGGTTACTGGTTTCAGTGATATTGTTCAAAGCACCAACTAGCGTCGAACGATTTGTTGTCAACAAATTATCTAAGTTCTTTAGCAACTGATTAGCTTGAGTTGCAGTTGCACCGAATTTATTTACTGTTTGATTTGCGGATGTATTAAGTTGGTTTGTCGCCCGTTGCACAGAATTAGCCGTGGCGGAAAAAGTAGTAAGTTGTTGTTGTAAGCTTTTAGTTAAACCTCGGAGATCCTGGCTTAATTCTGTAAAACTGGATGCTGCGCCTGTTGTACTTTCTAGAACCCGATTGACATTTCTATAAAATTTTGGGTTATTGTATGCAGCAGCGAGGTCAGTTGAACTGCGAATTAGTTCATCAACACTGATGCCAACCTGACCTTGTAACCGAGAACCATTACAGACTATGAGACTATTATCACAACTTTTATCTAGGGGTTTAGCAAGCACAACCCCAGTAGGTAAGGTTGATTTTGGTTTGATGTCGATAATACTTTCGCTAATTAATCCGCTTTGATTAGCTTCCACCACTACATTCCGGGGGATAATTAGGTCAGTTTGGGCAATTTCAATCTCTACATCAATGGCATTTGGCCCTGGTCGAACCTGAGAAATAGTTCCTACCTTAACGCCACGATAGCGGACTGCTGCTCCCTTTTGCATGCCGCCAGCGTTGGCAAATTCCACAATAATTTTGTATGAACGGCCAGCAGCGGTGAATCTATTTAACCACAGAAAAAGTAATCCAAATACCCCTAGTCCTAGCAAGAGTAATAACCCTACAGAACCTTCTCTAAATGTTCGCATAGAAGCGAAGCGGCTTGTCATAAGACCTCGCATTTTTTTGCCTCCACCAACAACCAACAACTAATTAGGAGTTAGGAGTTAGGAGTTAAGAGTTAAGAGTTAGGAGTTAAGAGTTAGGAGTTGAATTTAACTTCTCACTCCCCATTTATTACTCATCACTTCTCATTACTCATTACTCATTACTCCTCATTACTCCTCACTTCTCACTTCTCACTTTTAAGTTTCTAGCCGGCAACTTTAATCGGGCCTTGAACACTTCCACTGATAAATTGTTTGATCAAAGGATTTTCTGTGTTGTATATTTCACTAACTGTACCCTGCCACTGCACTCTACCTTCATAGAGAAATATAAGTCTATCAGCTGTACGGCGGATAGTACTATCTTGGTGGGTAACAACGGCATAAGTACTACAAACTCCATGTAAACATTGCAAATGGCGGATTAAGTCTTCGATTACTGTTGAGGCGATGGGATCGAGTCCGGCTGTTGGTTCGTCGTACAATAGAACTTCTGGGCCTTCGGAGGGATTATCGGGGTTAGACATAATTGCACGAGCAAAACTTACCCGTTTTCGCATTCCCCCGGAAAGTTCGGCTGGGTAGAGGTGGCCTATTGCTGGCAAACCTACCATCTCTAGTTTTTCTTCTACCAAATTTCGGATGCGCGATCGCGGCAGCTTTGAATTTTGATAAAGTAGAAACCCTATATTCTCCTCCACCGTCAGCGAATCAAATAGTGCCGCCTGCTGAAACACCATACCAATGCCAACCTGCTGACCACCATCCTCAATCAAACCGTCTCGCCGCACTCCTTGGACATAAATTTCTCCTTCATCGGGACTAAGTAACCCCGCCATTACACGTAAAATTGTTGATTTCCCAGTCCCTGATGGGCCAATAATCCCCAGTGCTTCTCCTCGGTAAATGGTCAAGTCTACATTATCTAGAACTTTATGGCTACCAAAGGATTTAGAAACACCTTTCAGTTCAATCAATGGTTCACTCATTAGTTATTAGTCATTGGTCATTGGTCATTGGTCAGTAGAAAATAAACAAATGACTACTGAGAACTAACAAAGGATAAGTATGCCCAATAGTGATGTCATAGTTATTGGTAGGGCTTTGTATCTTACATTATAAGTACATGATTAGCATTCTGATCAGCAAACTTTATTTTTTTAGCATAATATTTAGTTCTTTGCGATATTTAACGTCCCAAAATACCTCAACACAAGCCTGATGAATACACCGTAGTAACTAAACATCTCAGTGATATGCAAATAATATTCCATCTATAGACATCAGCAAAGTCATTTAATCGTATCGATATACTACTTCATGTTAAAAATAATCAGATAAAAGCTACTATATAGAAAGCTAGTTAACAGGTTAATACAAGGCATAATAATCAAATTAAATTTGTGAATTTAGTCTTTATAAATTTTTAGTTTTAAGTCAACGTATGTGTTTTCACTAATGATTAACTATAACTAAAAAATAATTATTACTAACTAAATTTCTGAGAATATCAAGTTAAAAAAGACTACGGTATACTAAATGATATATAGAAGAAGATTCCTAACCTAAAATATAAAATAGTGTGTGTAATTGACAGAGTTATTAGATAATTTGAGAATTTGATAGCATTTACGTCAATATTTAGAATTGGCAAAATCTAAATTATTCACTAGTATTGTAATAATTGCTTTTAAAAATAATTATGAGTAGCCAATTAGAACAGTTTGCAAGCGATAATTCTTCTGGTATTTGTCCTGAAGCCCTGGAATATATGATTAGGGCAAATCAAGGTAGTGTTCCAGCTTATGGAAATGATGAATGGACTCAAAAAGCATCAGATTATTTTCGGAAACTCTTTGAAATTGATTGTGAAGTATTTTTTACCTTTAATGGTACAGCCGCAAATTCTTTATCTTTAGCTGCTCTTTGCCAGTCATATCACAGCGTCATTTGTCATGAGACATCTCACATAGAAACAGATGAATGTGGCGCACCTGAATTTGCATCTAATGGCTCTAAGCTGCTACTAGCTCAAGGTAAATATGGCAAATTAACATCAGAATCTATAGAGTCAATTGTCACGAGGCGCACTGATATTCATTATCCTAAACCTAAAGTTATTAGCATTACACAAGCAACTGAATTAGGAACTTTATATTCTATTGAAGAACTTTTAAGTATTAAAGAAGTTGCGAATAAGTATAACTTAAAAATTCACATGGATGGCGCTCGTTTCGCAAATGCAGTTGCCGCTATGAATAAAAGCCCTGCTGAAATTACCTGGAAAGCTGGAGTGGATGTATTGTGTTTTTGTGGCACAAAGAATGGAATGGCATTAGGTGAAGCTATTCTTTTTTTCAACAAAGCGCTAGCAGAGGATTTTGATTATCGATGTAAGCAAGCAGGTCAGTTAGCCTCAAAAATGCGGTTTATTTCTGCTCCCTGGTTGGGTTTATTAGAAACTGGTGCTTGGCTAAAAAATGCTAGACATGCTAATCAATCTGCTGAATATTTAGAAAATCAACTATTAAACATAGAAGGCGTTGATTTGATGTTTCCTAGAGAAGCCAACGCCGTATTTGTGAAATTACCTGAAGAAGTTATTCACAGTTTAAAAGCCAAGAATTGGCAGTTTTATACATTTATTGGTGTGGGAGGAGTACGTTTTATGTGTTCTTGGAACACTACTCAATCAAGGATTGATGAATTGATTGGTGATATTAAAAATGCAACTAAGTAAGTGAGCGCGAATAACTAAGGAACGAAACCCAACATTTTCATAGCTTTGTTGGGTTGCGCTTTGCTTCACCCAACCTACAATTTTTCATAAAGCCAAGCGTATTGAGTAATGTTTTTGAAACACTACTTAATAATCTCAATATTTTTACTTTGATTTACTCTTGTCCACTTATGTATTGACAAAACGAAATATAGAAAATCTAAAATAATGAAACAAGTACAGCAATCCCAAAACTGTCCCAACTTAAGCGGATGCAATTAGTCATAACTGACAATGCACCAATCCACCTACTTACTTGGCATAGAATTTCAACTGTAATTTTGATTGCTGCCACAATCCCAAATGCTTATTTTTAGCATTAGCTTCTGCAATTAAAAATTGGGTTTTACTCTCGTAGCAATTTTGTAAAGATTCTTGGTCAACGACGGCATTACCTGACTCTACCAAAAGGAGATTTACTGACCGATTATCCACAAACACTTCACCAGCCGGACGACCATTTTTGACTTGTTCTGTGCTTCTAATTACGATAGGGGTTTGAGATGGTAGTAGCTGTTTTAGCTTTTGTGTTGCTGCTAAACCATAGCGCTTGTCAGTTGCCTCTGGTGCATTAATACACGCTAGCTTGATTGTAGTTGTTTGTCCTGCTTCATCTTTAACCAAAATTGTGTTACCGTCTGCAACACCAACTACTGTACCTAACACCAACATTAGTTGAAGTAATTCCATCATTTTGTATGAAATATTTTATGCACAAATATAATTTTATTTCAGTATTTAGGTTGATGGTGTGATTTAACTCACAAGTTGTAAATAAAAATGAATGAATGAATGAATGAATGAATGAATGAATGAATGAATTAAAGTAATAAATATTATCATAAATACCTGGTATTTATATTAATCAAAACCTCATTGAATAACTACAGGTAATTGAACACTCACATTAGTTCCTGTCAAGAGGTCAGAAGAGATTAACAGTTTTCCATTATGAGCATTGACAATGCGTTTGGAAATAGCAAGTCCTAGTCCAGTGCCACAAGATTTTGTAGAAAAGAATGGTTGAAAAAGCTTGGTAAGAATTTCTGATGGAATTGGCTCACCGCTATTTTGGACATTAATGCAAACTTTATCTATATCCGAAAAATCTACTTTCCATTTAACGATATCTCCTGCTGTAACTGCTTCAAAAGCATTGCGGAGAATGTTGATAAATACTTGTTTAAGTTTATCCTTATCTCCTAAAATTTTTACCTTAGGCAATGCTGGAATAAATTCAATTTGACGTTCTAGAGCTTCTGGCATTTCACGAATGCCTACAAGTAACTCATCAATGAATTCATTCACATCTAATTCACAAAGTTGCAAAACTTGAGGCTTTGCATAAAGCAAGATTTCACTCAATAGACGTTCTAAACGACTAGCTTCGCCAAGCGCCAACTCTAATCGTTCTTGAGCAGATTCAGTCAAAATATTTTTTTGGAAATATTTTAATCCCATGATCATTGTAGTCAAGGGATTACGAATTTCATGCACAATCATAGCAGCAAATTCACCAATGGCTACAAGTCTTTCTTGTTCTAAAATCTTGGCTTGTGCTGTTTGTAATTCTGCGGTGCGTTTTTCTACCTCAGCCTCTAGAATATGATTAAATTGGCACTGTTGTTGATAGAGATGATAGTTATCAATTGCCGTTGCCGCTCGTTCAGCAAACAATTCTACAACTTGGATATCTTCTTTTGTAAAATCGCGTGGTAGATGATTAAAAGAACAGATAGTACCAATCACTTTATTTTCAGCAGTCCGCAATGGTGTTCCTAAATATGCACAATAACCTTCTGGAGCCTGTCCATACTCTGGGTGTTTCTGAGCATCTTTTACTGCTAACGATTGACCCATTTGGATAACAGTACCAGTTAATAAACCATGTAGTGAATAAATATGTTCGCCTTCGCCCATATCGAGACTACTAGCTAGAACAGTTTCAAATCCCTCTTGGCAAAAGGTAACAACTGTCCAATCAACTCCAATAAGTTCGCTGACTCCGCAGGCAATGTTGTGCAAATAGCTAACCAGTTCGCCAGTTCGATAGTTCAAAGAAGACAAACGTGCTATGATTTGGCGCTCACGCTGCCAAGTTTGCTTGTGTAACAACATTTCTTCATTACTGGTTTTGCTCATGGATGGATGCCTATTGCATGGGTTCTAAAAATAATTTCAAAAATCAACTAGATAGTTATTTAGTTACGCTTCAGAGGTTGTTTGAAAAGTCTAATTTATTACTAGCCCTGCCGATTATAAATCGCGGCTATACAGATAAAACCCTTGATTTTTCAAGCTTTCCACGGAGGTGGACTTGGTTTGTGTAGTAGCAAATTCTATCGCCTAATACTTTTCAAACATCCTCTCACTAGTTTGATAGAAAGATTCTACTAGAGACATATACGATTTGCCTACAGCAAAACTAAGAAATTTCACTTAACTAAAAAATGAATCATGGGGAGGAATATAGTAAAATTACTTGAAAAGTGCTGTATTGATTATGAATTAGTAACTCTTCGGTTGGCTAATGAGCGACAAATTATCTAATTCCTAAAAAACATCTCACAAGGAAATCACTATGACGGTCAATTTACAAGGAATATTACAGCAACCAGGACAAGGTTCTTCATACTGGGTACTTGGGGATTTGTATACCTTTAAGGCGGTAGGTGAAGAAACTGGCCAAGCTTATGCGCTAATTGAGATTACTGTTCAGCCACAAAACGGTACACCTGCCCACATTCATAGTCACGAAGATGAAGCTTTTTATATTCAAGAGGGAGAATTGGAATTTCAGCTTGATGAAAAGATTATCTTAGCAATTCCTGGAACCTTTCTTCACTCTCCTAAAGGTCAACTCCACAGGTTTACAAATATTGGTACAAAGCCAGCAAAATTACTTTGCTGGTTCACACCAGCAGGTTTAGAGAAGTTTTTTTTGGAAATAGGTGTGCCAGCTTCAGAGAGGACACAATTACCTAGCATTAATCCCGCAGACATCGAAAACGCTTTGGCTGCTGCTGCAAAATATGGTCTGGAAATTATTCCGCCATCTGCTGGCTGAATCTTTGCAGATATAAGCTGTTCCATATTGAAATTGCATCAGTTGGGCACTCATGTTGCCCACCCCACAAGAGTTAGTTTGATTCGATTATGTAATTTCTGACTTTTCATGTTATCTGGAAAAGTCCACCAAAAACCTAACCCCCTAACCCCCAACTCGTCGCGAGAAGGGGGAAAATTCAAAGTCTTTCTCCTTTTAGGAGAGAGAAATAGAAGTGAGGTTTTCCAGATTATCTAATTTAGATGTTTTTTACCTTAGTAATTCGATTTGATTCTTGAATCTACTTGTGGAGGGAGTGAGGAATGGAAAAGAAGGAGTCTTGTAGTACGATGATATTTAAGTCATAAGATTTTAGTTACTTGACTTTATAGAGATATTTAAAATTTTGTGTCAGCAATCTTCAATACTTTAAGACACTCTCGTATTTTAAGAGTTTTAACTCCAATTTCTAACTCCTAACTTTCTTTATATGTCAGAACAACAGCAGTGGACTATAACAGCAACCGAACAACCTCCAGAGTGGTTTATCGAAGCAGTGAAACAACATACACCTGCATCAAGTGGACTATATGCAGCACAGTTGTTGTGGCAACGGGGTATTAAAGATCGTCAACAATTAACAGCTTTTATCAACTATAAAGCTTATCAGCCAGCAAGTCCCTTTGAGTTTGGGCAAGAAATGCATTTAGCGATCGCACGCTTGCAACAAGCATATAATACGAAAGAAAAAATCGCCATTTGGGGAGACTTCGATGCCGATGGTATTACCGCCACATCGGTACTTTGGGATGGATTGGGGCAGTTTTTCGCTCAAAATACTCAGTTAATTTACTACATTCCCAATCGTCTGAAAGAATCCCACGGACTTAATAATCAAGGCATTGATAATTTAGCAAAACAAGGTTGCAAATTAATTGTGACTTGCGATACGGGTAGCACAAACCTTGAGGAAATTATCTATGGCAAACAGTTAGGTATAGATGTAATAGTTACAGATCATCACACCTTACCCACCGAACGCCCACCCGTCGCAGCGATTATCAATCCCCGCTATTTACCCAAGGAACATCAGTTATTTAATCTTTCTGGGGTGGCAGTAGCTTATAAGTTGGTGGAAGCAATATATCAAAGCTTGCCCAATGTTGCCAAATATCCCTTAGAAGATTTATTAGATTTAGTAGCAGTTGGATTAATTGCCGATTTAGTGCAGTTAAGTGGAGATTGCCGCTACTTGGCACAGATAGGAATTCAACGACTGCAAGAAGATTTTAAACAGCCAGCAGCCGCGCGGCGGCGGCCAGGGGTAGGGCGATTATTAGAATTGTGTCAGAAAAGTGGCGATCGCCCCACAGATATTTCTTTTGGTTTGGGCCCAAGAATTAATGCTGTTAGTCGTATCCAAGGTGATGCTAGTTTCTGCGTGGAATTATTAACTAGTCGGGATGTCAAACGTTGTAACGAACTAGCCGAAGTTACAGAACTCGCCAACGCCCGCCGTAAATCTTTACAAAAAGACGTGCAAGCACAAGTAGCGCAAAAACTCACCCAATTAGACTTATCAACCACCAGCGTCATTGTCCTAGAAGATGCCCAATGGCCTGCGGGTGTATTGGGCTTAGTTGCCGGACAGATAGCACAAGAAACAGGTCGCCCCACAATTTTGTTAAGTACAGAAGGGAGTGGGGAATCGGGAGTGGGGAGTGGGGAAGAAAATTCCGCCCCTACTCCCTACTCCCTACTCCCTACTCCCTTAGCAAGGGGTTCTGCCCGTTCGGTGAATTCTGTCGATTTATACCAACTGGTGAAAGACCAAGCACATTTGTTACACCGTTTTGGGGGACATCCCTTTGCAGCAGGTTTAAGTTTGTTGGTGGAGAACATTCCTTTATTTACAGCAGCGATTAATCAGCAGTTGCGGCAATCATTAGGGAGTACAACCCTAACGCCAACTGTGCAAGCAGACTTGACGGTAACAGTTGCAGACTTGGGGAAAGAGTTATTTTTAGAACTGAAACTGCTAGAACCTTGTGGAATGGGTAATCCTGTTCCGAAATTGCTAATTCAAAACTGCTGGTTTGAAAATGCTTGGCATCGCAATCAGCAAGATTGGCAAGGGAAAAAAGTACAGTACATTAAAGCTGAGTTTGATATTCGGGATGATTCTAGCAGAAGTGCTTTTCCTGGCTTATGGTGGGGACATTACAAAGATGAATTACCCATCGGAAGATGTGATTGCATAGCAGAACTAGACTACAACACCTTCAAAAAACGTTATGAAATTAGATTAATTGCCGTGCGTCCTTCTGCTAACTCAGCACTCAACGCTTCGCGATCGCTAACACCCTTGATCTTAGACTTGCGGAATCAGGAACACTCAGCACTTAGTACTCAGCACTCGCTCAACCCTAGCTATCCGCTGATTGAAGATTGTCCCACAAATTGGGATGATTTACGCATCTGGTTGCGGCGATGTTTGGCGATAAGCCGCTCTACGCCTGGGTTTGACAATCAGCAACAATTAGCGATCGCTTGGTCTAAACCAAACCACCAACCACCCAATCAAATTTGGCTGACTCTCGTAGGAATCGCCAAATATCTCAGTCGCACAAATCAACTAGTTACCCGCGTACAACTTTTAAAGAAAATCGGCATCAGCGACCAAACCTTACTTGTCGGCATCAAAGCTTTAAAATATTTCGGGTTCACAGTTAAACGACAAGACCATTATTTGCAAATCACTTGGCATCCAAGCGATAGTACCAAAAATCTTGCTGATGAAGCAGTTGCCCGATTTTTAGCTGCTGTCCGAGAAGAACAATTTCAGCAACAGTATTTTGCGGAAGTGCCTTTATCTACTATTGTTGCGATCGCCAGCTACGAGAATTAATCAGCTAAACCACATGTAGTAGTCTGCCAACCCAAAAATGCTGGGTGAGGGCTGGGGAAAGGGCAAAGGGCAAAGGATTTAAACCCTTTCCGCCTTCTCCCTTACCCTTTACCCCGCCAAGTTCACTTGGCGAACTTCTAGTTTGTACATCTGGAAGTCCCTTAGAACTCAGCACACTTCATGGCAATTCCAACGGGATGAGAAATTATTTTGTAAGACTTAATGTTTGAAAAGCTAATAATTAGTGTATCATGTTAACTGTAATTTGCCGTATACTTTCTTTGTATATATTATGCAAACCCTTAAGGTGCTGGCTTTGTTTATGCAATGACATACAGTAGTTTTCTTTTGCGTGAAATTCAAAGCTATAGGTTTGCAAGCAGGAAGCAGGAGACAGAGTAGAAACTGTTTATATCCGAAATTGGAGTCCTGCATTTTGTACCTCATTTACTTGCAAACTGCTATGAGAAGGAGTCAGAAGACAGAATTCAGAATACCCTATGCCTGGAGTCAGGGATAACAGCTACGGAAAGAATTTTTCTTCTCCACGATAGTTAGACGCTAACGCGAACGAGAGGCTGCACCAATGCAGCGAGTCTTACCTACGGCACACTTCTGGATTCTGGCTCCTGAATTCTGAATTCTTCTTCGGTAAATAATTCTGTATGCCCACTGAAAATTGCTTCCACAACCTGAGAAGTTTGACACGAGTATCTAAAAGCTTGATGGGATATCTGTAAAAACCGCTCACAGTAGCAAAGTATGAAGTTGACTGCGCCAAAAAGGAGGACAATTAATTGCTAACAACACATAGCGAAAATGAACTACAGTTGACTGCTGACGTGCTGGTAATTGGTGGTGGCCCTGCCGCTGCATGGGCAGCATGGGCAGCCGCATCCCAAGGTGTCAAAGTAATTATTGTTGATAAAGGTTTTCTCGGTACGAGTGGTGCTGCTGCTGCTAGTGGCAATGGTATCATGGCTCCTTCTCCAGAGAATTGGGATAAAGTTGTATCGGAGCGTTATCGCTCAGGAAAAAACCTAGCTAACTTACGTTGGATTGAGCGTGTTGTTGAAAAAACTTGGCTCAGTTTGCCCCTAGTGGAAGATTGGGGCTATCGTTTCCCTAAAGAAAATGGGGAATCTGTGCGCCAGAGTTATTATGGCCCTGAATATATGCGGGTACTTCGCAAAAATCTCTTGCGTGTTGGTGTTCAGATTCTCGACCAAAGTCCGGCGCTAGAGCTTTTATTGGCTGACGATGGCTCAGTAGCCGGAGCAAGAGGTGTACAACGGCAACATCATCGTACTTATACCGTTCGCGCTGGTGCAGTAGTCTTGGCGAATGGCGGTTGTGCATTCTTGAGTAAAGCATTAGGTTGCAATACCAATACAGGTGATGGATTGCTGATGGCGGTAGAAGCTGGCGGCGAACTCTCCAGTATGGAAGCTTCTAATCACTATGCCATCTCGACGGCTTTCAATGCCACAGTGACACGGGGGGTTCCCTTTGGTTGGGCTAGCTTTAGTGATGAAGCGGGTAACGATCTTGGTGGTTATGTCAATGGTCGTCGCGATCCATCGTTCCTTCCCAATGCACTCTTAAAAGGGCCCGTTTATGCTCGTTTGGATCGAGCTACACCTGAAGTCAAGGCAGTGATTGAGAAGTCCCATTTCATCTCTTATCTACCTTATAAAAAAGCTGATATTGATCCCTATACAGAACGAGTCCCTGTGACGCTGGTTTTAGAAGGTACTGTTCGTGGTACAGGTGGAATCCGTTTGACTGATGATAGTTGCGGTACGAAAGTACCCGGACTCTATGCCGCAGGGGATGCAGCCTCACGCGAGTTTTTAGCCGGTTTAGCTTCTGGTGGTGGTGGCCCCAATGCTGCTTGGGCGATTTCTACAGGTCAATGGGCTGGAGTCGGTGCAGCAGCTTTTGCCAAGAGTCTCGGCGCTCATGCAAATGAAAGGGTTGCACGTCCTACCGGTCAAGCCGGATTGCGATCGCCCCAGGTGGACAAAACGCCGTCTTCTGCTTCATTCGATAGCGAAGCGATCGTCCGTGGTGTTCAAAATGAGATGTTACCTCTAGAGAAAAATCACTTCCGTTCTGAACAGCAGCTTTTGGATTCTCTTTCTAAATTAGAAAAACTATGGGAGCAGGTACAGGCGAACCCGAAACAAGATACAGTGCGCGATGTGGAATTTTCTCGTCGAGCAGCGGCTCTAACAGCTGTAGCCCGATGGGGATATTTTAGCGCTTTACATCGCACGGAAACGCGTAGCGAACATATTCGCGTGGACTACCCCGAAACCGATCCAAATCAGCGTTATTACCAGGCAACAGGTGGCTTAGAAAAGCTATGGGTGAGGCGTGATTGGATTGCAGATGAAATTGCTACACCCCCAGTGCTAACCACTCAAACCACACCCTCTGTATCAAAATTGTAGTCGGAGCATTATCATGATTGAGCTTGTCAGCCATAAACTCTGTATAAATTGCAATATATGCGTCCAAGTTTGTCCTACCAATGTCTTTGACTCTGTACCTAACCAACCACCTGCGATCGCTAGGCAAGAAGACTGTCAAACTTGTTTTATGTGTGAAGCTTATTGTCCTGCCGATGCGCTCTATGTTGCGCCTGAATCTCATACCAATGTTGCAGTCAATGAGGATGATTTAATTGAACGTGGCATCATGGGTGAATATCGTCGCACCTTAGGTTGGGGATATGGCAGAAAAAACAATAGTGAATTGGATACTGCCCATAAACTGCGCCTACTGCCGCGCCCCTATCAAGCGTAGGCGCAACCCTTCGTAGACGCGGGCGACCAAAAAATCAAAAGAGACTGACAAATAAAAAATATCCAATTAACCCTTGTAGAGTGGGCGCTCGTGTTGCCCACCCCACAATATTGGATAATTTAACGTGAGTTCGACAGACCTCTCCCTGCCTTAAACTAAAGTTCAAGTCTGTCCCTCTCCGAGTCGGAGAGGGACAGGTTTTGCGTAGTAAAACCAGGGAGAGGTCTTTTGGGTGGACATGATATGACCAGTCGAACTCACATTAATTTATTTCTTGGAGTTCCCCAAGAATTACCTTAAACAGCAACTCTGGTGGTGTACGATCAGTTCTTTATGAATGCCAAGTAATCGATTGAACAACTGAATTTGCAAGCCTCTGTACACACCCCTTGACCGACGGTTCAGGAATAGTAATGTCGCAAACTTGCTTGTGAACTACTTCTGCAATGGTTTCCCAAGTAGTCCAACAAACCACTTCATGAACCTGTTGTAGAAGTACTGATTTTTCAAAATTATGGTTTTCGGTACGGTTTAACACAGATTCAAGATAAAGCTCAATCGCATCTATAGGATTTAACCGCCCATGCCGTTGAACTGATACAGGAGGTTCTGAACCTAGAACAAGCCATAGTATTGGCTCTTGGTTTCGATTTAACGCCTCTTGCATTACCAGTACAAACTCGCGGGAGAGTTGTTCTGGCTGAAACGAACTTGGTTTAATACGTTTTGCCTCAATCAGCCCAAAACAACTTGGTGTTTTGATTATTCCATCGGGCTGTACTGCAAGTTCTTTTTGATGCACTCTACCACTTGGGGTTAGGTAGAAGTTGCCTGGTAAAAGAGTAAACTCAGCTTGTTCAATCTCTCGCTGAAGTAGAGTACGCACTTTTGTAGCACCATACGATGCTTCAAGTACAGCACCCAAGAAAAATTGACGAGGAAGAAAGTCTAATGCAAGAAATACTTCAGCAGTGAGAATGTTTTCAAACCCTCGTCCACCATCTCGATATTTTTTAATCGTATTACCAACCCATGATAGTTCCTGTAAAAGCCGCCCCAGAACCCTAGAATTGCTAGTAAAATTCATTGCACCAACATGCCATCAATAGCCTTATGGCTTTGCATTTTAGGGTTCCCAAGCAGTAACATTTTCTAACATGACCGATGGGAGATGATTTTTAGGCGTTGCATAATAGAGGGATGAATCAATTCAAAATTCAAAATGACGTGAATGCTCTAAATCTTCTTACTTCCTATACATATCAGGGAATTTTGCTTGAAGTTTAGCCAGTTTCGGCAAGTCATTCACTACCACATAGCGATCGCTCGGATGATGCACTATATAATTCTGATGGTATGCCGCCGCCTGATAAAAACCTTTCAAAGGATCTAATTCCGTCACAATCGGCTTGTCGAAGACTCGCGATTTGTTGAGTTGAGCAATATATTCTTGTGCAGCCTGTTTCTGCTCATCGTTAGCAAAAAAGATCGCCGAACGATATTGCTTACCTGAGTCGGGGCCTTGTCGATTCAACTCTGTTGGGTCATGAGCTACCAAAAAGTAGACTTTTAGAAGCTGATTATATGATATTTTTGATGGGTCGTAGGTAATTTTCACCGATTCAGCATGATTGGTTAATCCAGCACTCACAATCGCGTAGTCTGCGGTTTTTGCATCACCCCCAGAAAAGCCAGAAACGACATCAGAAACACCTTTGAGATGCTCAAAAACTGCTTCCATTCCCCAGTAGCACCCACCAGCGAAAACTGCTACTTGCTTTCCCTTCGGTGCAACAGTCGAAATATCAGTGGCGGGAGCAGGAAGTATCACACGAGATGCACCGTATAAGAGTACAACAGTCAGCGAAAAGATGGAAAAATTGCGTAATAACTGGCGGGAGAGAGTAAAGTTATGAATTGACATGAGGTTGTGAACTACTTGATTTAATTGATGAAGTTAGGGTTTATTCAGCTATTTTGTCATTTAGATAGCGATCGCTTAAATATGGCCCCATCTGTGCCAATGGGCTATGTGATTTTGGGCTTCTGCTAATCTGATTTCTTCTAGGGTTGGAGTTGTCATCATCTCACCCTCTGGATATCTGCACTTTATTTTAATTAATTTGCTATATTGAGTATCACCTTTTTATCAAAGATGAGGCTGATATTTTGATTAAAATTTGCTAGGTAAATTGATAAATAAAAATTTAGGATAAACTCAGGAAAAATTTATATTAATTTTTACGTTCAAAATAAATGATTATTTTGATATTTTGACCCTGAAGAGTTTGAGGAAATATTTGATTTAAGGGTTCGTGACTTTGAACCTGGAAACGCGAACAGATCGTTAAGCGACAATAAATTATTTAAAGTAATATTTAAGACTGATATCTTTGTGAAAATTTGATGTTGGTATTCTGGCAAATCGAAAGGGGAATAATAAAGTGGTTAAATATGGTGAACGTTATATTTTTTCAGAAGAAGAATATCTAGAGGCGTTCCACTCAATTTATGAGGAATTAACTCTAGGACATAAAGCTATCTTGGATAAATTGTATCAGCATTGTTACTTTATGAAAGATAATCGCAGATTACGTACTTGGGAGTTATCTGAAGCTGCTGGATATAGTGGTGATTCTCCTGGGCAAATTGGTCATTTAGGTGCAATTTTTTGCAACTTTTTTGGAGTAAGAGATGATGAGTTTGCTCAACCAGCACTTGCAATAGTTAATTGGTTTGCAGATGAAACAAATGGGTATTGGTACATTGAGCTAATTCCTGAAGCAGCTAGGGCATTTAAGCGTTTTCGCCTCGAAACTATCTTATAAAACAGAATTCAGAATTCAGAATACTCTAACCATAAAGGGATAGACTTTTAAGGCGAGAAAATTAAAATAATTAAATTCATTTTTTAAAGTTTTCGATTTGCTGCTGAAAGTAGTCTCGCCAACTTGTAGGTAAAGCCTCAACTTGTACGGCGCGGTGTAAGAGTTCTAAGTCGTGTGTTTCCCGTGCATAAAGTCGGGTAATATCAGCAACAGTGACATTATTTAAGTCTCGACTGATTAACGACAAAGTATCACCATTTCCGACTTGACCCTCTTGCAGCACCGAAAAGTAGAAGCCCGTTAGGCGGCTATCTAAAAACTGTTTAACTATATCTCCCCGTCCAAACTTGATTAAGAGTTTATAACAAGGCATTCGAGGTTGAGTCACCATTACCTCTGCGCTACCAATCCGAAAGCGATCGCCAATATTAATCTCATCCTCTAACAGCCCAACTGTGGTAAGATTTTCACCAAACATTCCCCAGGGCAAATCCATATCGGGTAACTTGCGCCGCCAATAGTCGTAATGCTCCAATGGATAAGCGTAAACTGCTTTGTCTTTCCCCCCGTGGACACTCAAATCAGCTTGTCTATCCCCATCTAAGTTGAGCGTTCGCATCATCACTCGTCCCTCAACTGGTTCTTTAAAAATACCAGTTGTAACTGTTTTGCCCTTCCAAACTACTTCACGGGGAAGTCCTAAGTTGACTGAGATAACTTGCACAATTTAATATCTCCTCTATTGAAGAATTCAGAAGTCAGCCTAATTTTCCCTTTTTCTCTATTTATATTAAGTTAAATTTTGTCAAAATAAATTAGATGCGTTTCCTCTGAGTATATTTTGATTTGCCATTCTTAGGAATGGTACTATTTAACGTAAGTTCAACGGTATTAATTGACTGTGGTAACAGGTTAGGGGTTCAATTCAAAAATAGGCGATCGCGATCAAAACAACAACTATGAAATTTGCCCAAAATCTCATCCCTCACCAAGGCTTACTGAAAGCCTTGACTTTAGCTTTCCTCCTATTAGCATCTGTAATGCCACCAACTGTTTTAGCCAACGAGAGCGAAAAAACGACACTCAACAGCACAACCACACTCCAAACCATACTCAAAAGCAGTCATCGCTCAGAACAGAATCGCCTCCGAGACAAGTACCGCCACCCAGCCCAGACTCTCGAATTTTTCGGTCTGCGCCCAAATATGACCGTAGTTGAATTGTGGCCAGGGAACGGCTGGTATACTGAAATATTAGCCCCATTTCTAGTGCCCAAAGGACAACTCATAGTTACTAACTTGGCTAATAGCGCCAGTAAACCTGCTTTGGCTTTCCAAGAAAAACTAGCAGCTAATCCAGAGATTTTTGGTAAGGTCAAAGTAGCTCAAATCAATCCCCCAAATGAACTTACTCTAGCCCCAGACGACTCTGTGGACATAGTTGTTACCTTCCGCAATATTCACAACTGGGTTAAAGCTGGCTATGCCGAGCAGGTTTACGCGGCGGCTTATAAAGCACTTAAACCAGGGGGCATCTTGGGAGTGGAAGAACACCGCGCCCTTGCAGGGACTTCTTTAGAAGAGAGTGTTAAAACTGGCTATATGTCTGAAGATGGGGTAATTGCTGCTGTGGAGAAAGCCGGCTTCAAATTGGTGGGTAAATCAGAGATTAACGCCAACCCAAAAGATACCAAAGACTATCCAGGCGGAGTTTGGACACTACCTCCAACCTTGAGCCAAGGGCAAAAGGATAGACAACGCTTCCTCAACATTGGAGAGAGCGATCGCATGACTCTCAAGTTTATCAAACCCAAATGACAACCCTGTTAATAAAGGACTTCCAGAAATTAAATTATTCAATTTTGGGAGAGAAGATGATCGTTAGATTCTTCCTCCTCTGCGTCCCCTGCTCACCGAAACGATGGGATATTTTTTTAGTTGGAAGTCCCTAATTGCGTTCCTCACCACCATTCCATTAGATCAACGGTTAACAGTACTCATATCAGGGTAGCGTTCACCTGCGGCCACATTTTTTGGTGCAACTGCTTCAAGTCGATTCAAATCTTGTTCCGTCAGAGTAATTTCGGTAGCTGCAATATTCTCCTCTAAGTAAGTACGGCGCTTTGTACCCGGAATTGGTACTATATCTTCGCCTTGAGCCAAAAGCCATGCTAGTGCAAGCTGGCTAGAAGTTACTCCTTTTTCGGTGGCGATCGCCTTGACTTGCTCCACTAATTGCAAGTTCTTAGAGAAATTTTCGCCTTGAAAGCGGGGTGAATTTCTTCGATAGTCATCAGGTGCAAGATCGTCAGGACTGGTGATTGCACCTGATAAAAACCCTCTTCCTAATGGGCTATAGGAAACAAACCCAATTCCTAATTCCCGCACAGTAGGTAAAATTTCATCCTCTGGCTCTCGACTCCAAAGAGAGTATTCTGTTTGTAGTGCAGTAATGGGGTGAACTGCTTGCGCTCGTCGAATTGTAGCCGGCGCAGCTTCCGAAAGTCCTAAATAGCGCACTTTACCAAGCTTGACTAACTCTGCCATTGCCCCAACAGTATCTTCAATGGGTACAGTTGAATCTACCCGATGTTGATAATAGAGGTCAATAACTTCAACTCCCAAACGTTTTAGTGAGGCATCGCAAGCTTGATGGACATATTCTGGTCTGCCATTAACCCCTTTAAAACCACCATCTTCAGTGCGGACATTGCCAAACTTAGTTGCTAATACTACTTGATCTCGGCGATCTTTAATTGCTTTGCCTACTAATTGCTCGTTGGTAAAGGGCCCATACATATCAGCAGTGTCGAGGAAATTTACCCCAAGTTCTAATGCCCGATGAATTGTGGCGATCGCCTCAATTTCATCACGACCACTATAAAATTCAGACATTCCCATGCAACCAAGTCCAATGGTTGAAACTTCTAACCCTTGTTTGCCTAGTTTCCTGGTTGTCATAAAATAATACCCTAGTCAGTAATAGTTCTGTAGAATATTAGGTTTTTTCTATTCACCAAGTCATCTATTCTTAGAAGTATTTACTGAGAGACTTTATCCAATCTTGTGGGGTGGACATCTTGTCCGCCCTTGGCTATGGGCGGACAAGATGTCTACCACACAAGAAGTAATTGAGTATTTTATATTTCCCAGTCTCTAATCCCCAGTCCCTTTTTCAATACCATTAAAGCTAGCGGAGTCCACCTGCGATGTACAGTGTTTCGCCAGTAATCCAGGCGGAATCGGAAGACGCGAGGAAAACAACAGCAGGTGCAATGTCTTGTGGCTGTCCAATGCGACCAAGTGGGGTTTGCGCTTCAATCTGTTGGCGGCCTGGACTATCGGCTGTGGATATTCCTGCTGTGTGCGTACCCTCCGTTTCCACCATGCCAGGATTGATGGAATTGACGCGGATGTGGTGCGAACCCAATTCCTTGGCGAGAGACTTTGTTACAGCATCGACAGCAGCTTTAGTAGCGCTGTAGACCGAGGCATTTGCAGGCGTGAGGGTACTAACAACCGAACTGATGTTGATAATGCTGCCACCCTCTGAACCGAAGTGCTTGATGGCTTGTTGTGAGGTGAGAATTAATCCCAGCACATTGAGATCAAACTGCTTGTGGAAATGTTCTTCGGTGATGCTTTCGAGCGGGGAAAACTCGTAAATGCCAGCGTTATTGACCAAGATATCAAGCCTACCGAATGTCTCCTGCGTCTTTGCAAACAGACGTTCGATTTCTGTCTTTTGGCTAACATTTGCTTGCACTGCGATCGCCTTACCGCCATCACTGAGAATCTTGTCAACCAAGCGATCTGCTCCCTCTTTACTAGAGGCGTAGTTGACAACAACGGCTGCACCTTCAGCTGCTAGATCCAAGGCGATCGCAGCACCAATTCCTTTGGAAGCACCTGTGACAATTGCGACTTTTCCTTCTAGTTTTTTCATGGTTATGAGTTTCCTATGGTTGTTGAATTTGAAAAGCCATCCGTGGGCATCATCTCGAATGAGCAAAGATAAGGTAGTCCCAATGAAACGAGTTTCAATGGTAGGCTAGTCATGGTTATCCTCCTAGATAGCGATTACGCATCACTAATAGTCAGTTTGGCAACGAAATTTTTGGTGGATACTTGCACATTTTTCAGCAAGGGTGCAGTCCAAGAGGACAAATTCAGCTTGGAGACTGGAAATCGCTTGCTAATTTAATCTACCTGAAAATGAAGACCCCTTTTGACAAAGTTTTTCTGTCGTTACCAGGACTTACCTTAAAAGGGCTAGTCCTAGAGTCCTAATCCCCAGTCCCTAGCCCCCAGTCCCCAGTCCCTAATCTGTGAGAAATCTGGATATCTCCGCATGTGCCAACACCGCACCAGGTTCGCGCTGGAGAGCATTGTAATACTTTCTCTCGAAGGTATTGCCAGTCTCTAACGGTACAATCAATGTGCGGACATCAGCAATCAATTTTTGGAAATCGTCTAGCAATATTGGTTCATCTGCTTGGAGCATTTCATCAACTTGCACAACTATCTCAGAAATCTGATGTAGCCAAGCAAACTGTTCATGAGCGATAACTAGCTGAAGGAGTTCTCCGCTTGATACTCGTCCACTAACCTGTTCGTAGGCAATGCGTTCTGTCTCCAGCAACATCTTATGAAGGTGGAGTAGTTTGTTTCGTAAATCACGCAGATATTGATGTTGATGTATTCTTTGTAGAAGTGTGTTAGAAGTCAATTTTACCCATCCTCTCGTTACAATAGTCTTCAATGGCTTAAATAATTTCTAAGCATTGGGCATTGTTAACTCTTCTCCATACGCCATGCCCTTGGGAGCGGAGTTTTTTACCTATTTGGTTTCCTTGCTAAGAAGCATTATAGTCAACATATCTTTTTTAGCCGTTTTATCTTATATTAGATTAATCATATATTAGCATAAACTTATAAGAAGTACATAGTGCAGAACCAATCGAGAAAGTATCAATTATGGGAAAACCGTCTTCATGTCGCTAGCAAATGTAATTTTAGGTCTTCTTCAGCAGCAAGAAATGACGGGCTACGACCTCAAAACGAGCTGCTTTGATCAATGCATTGCCCATTTGTGGCCAGCAGATCAGGCACAAATTTACAGAACTCTCGATAAGCTAGTTGAGCAAGGCTGGATTACCTGTACCATTGAAATTCAGCACGATCGCCCCAACCGCAAAGTCTACAGTGTGACGGAGCCAGGAAAAGCCGAATTTAGCCGATGGCTGGGGATTCATCAGCCCTTACCGACTGTACGAGAACCAATGCTAGTCCAGTTACATTTTGCAGATCAGTTGTCGAATGAAACCATCATTCATCTACTTGAGGAACAATTAGCGGCTCGAAGCAAAAAGCTGGCTGAATGTGAAACCATCGATTTGCCATCACTTGATGATGAATCTGCCAACCGCGAACAGTTAATGCAAAGGCTGGTGCTGGAGTTGGTGATCCGAAGAGAAGAGACTTATATTGATTGGTTGAAGACAGCGATCGCACTTATCAGTCAGCAAAAGCCGTATCAAACCGCTTCGCAAAGTCATTAGTCCTTGGAGAACTAAAGTGCTTATTACAAACCCTCAAAATTAGCTTGACAAAGTACTACTTTGTTCTATCTTATTTCAGCAATCTTAGTCCACTGAGGGTAACTAACACTGTGGAACCTTCATGGCCAATAACGCCGATGGGTAGGTTAATATTTCCTAGAAAGTTGCCGACTAAAAGCAACAGAATGAAACCCAATGCCACTACTATATTTTGTTTGACGATGAGTTGCGATCGCCTACCCAAATGTATCGCTACAGCAATTTTTTCTAACTTGTCTGCCATCAGTACTATATCTGCGGTTTCCAATGCTACATCACTACCAGATATTCCCATCGCTATACCCACAGATGCTTGGGCTAAAGCTGGTGCATCATTAATTCCATCGCCCACCATTGCCACTGTTTGATATTGTTGCTGTAGACGGCGGATCACATCTAGCTTATCTTCTGGTAAAAGTTGGGCATAAACCCGATCGATTCCTACGGCTTTGGCGACACTATGAGCAGTTTCCTGATTATCGCCAGTTAACATAACAATTTGCTCAACTCCCAGTTTCTTCAATCGGCTAATGGTTGCCGCTGCTTGCGATCTGACTTGATCTGCGATCGCAATTACACCCATCACCTCTACTCCCTGTGCAACCCAAACCACAGTTTTACCCTGTTGCTCCCAAGATTGAGCGATTTCTTGCAATTCTTCAGGTAAATTTGTGACATATAGTTGCACAAAAACAGCATTCCCGACAATTACCTGTTGTTCTTGAGCAATTCCGACAATTCCCTGTCCAGGTAAGGCTTGCACTTTGATTGCACCAACCCAATTTAAATCACTAGCCGCCTGTACGATTGCCTTACCGATGGGATGTTCGGAAGATGATTCTACACTAGCAGCAGTTTTTAATACATCATCTCTAGTGTATTCACTAGCTGAAACTACCTGAAATACCTGCAACTGTCCTGTTGTGAGAGTACCAGTTTTATCAAATGCGATCGCTCGGACTTTGCCAATCTTCTCCAACTGCGCCCCATTTTTAAACAAAATCCCCTGTCTTGCACCATTGGCAATTCCCGAAAGCAGGGTGGGCATAATTGCAGCCATCAGCGCACAGGGAGAAGCCACCACCAGAAAAGTAAGGGCGCGATAAATTGTTGTTTCCCAATCCCAACCCCAAATAAATGGCGGTAAAGTTGCTAGTAATATCCCGACTACTACAATGACTTTGGCATATCTTTTCTCAAAGCGATCGATAAACTCTTGGGAAGGAGGTGCTTCTGTCTGCGCTTGTTCTACCAAGCGAATCACACGCTGAATCAAACTGCTTTGGGCTGGTTTGTGTACTTTAATCTGCAATGCGCCATAGCCGTTGAGTGTACCGGCAAATACTTCTGCACCGACTGTTTTCTCTACAGGTAAAGACTCGCCTGTGATTGCAGCTTGATTGAGAGTGCTGTAACCAGATAAAATTATTCCATCAGTAGGAATTAGCTCTCCAGGTTTGACAACAATTTCATCACCCACTTTTAGCTGACTGATAGGAATTTCCTCTTCCCTTCCTTGAAGTAAAACCCTTGCTGTATCTGGTGTCAAACTCATTAAACTGCGGATACTCCGCTCAGTTCGCGCCATCGCATAGCCTTCTAATGCGCCACTGATGGCAAAGATCAGAATCAAAATTGCCCCATCAATAATTAGATGATATTCTCTTCGCCATAAGCCGAGGCTAGCAGCACCAATAGCGGCGACAATCATCAGCAAATCTACATCGAGTTCTTTTTCTTTGAAGAGGGTGGTTAATCCTTCCCGCGCACTTTCGTAACCACCAATTACATAAGCAGCAGGTAGCAGCAGGAATGCCAATCCTAACCAACCGAGATGCAAGGCGAACCATCCGAGAAATAACAATAAGCCACACAAAAGGGCAGCTACGGTATCTGCGTGTTCTTTGGTGAATTGGCCCAAACGTTGGGGGTAGAGCATGAGAGGTGAATTAACAGGGACTCTCTCACGCTAAACCTTGACATCAATGTTAAGGTCAAGGCTTAACTTGAAAAATGCTCTAATAATGGGTAAGCAAAAGTTTAGTCTGTATCTAAAGCTCTAACAAGCAAAGTTGATGATCAAGCCCAAGATATTTCTAGAGATGTTGATATGGTTGCAGATAACTTAAGGATCGTACTTGATGAATCTATACGTAGAGTACTTGAAAATTTTCCCAACAGAGAACAATGAAGGATATGTCAATGTAGGCGATAATATTCTATATAAACCTCGTCTAAGTTGAGAACTGTAGTTTTTTACCAAAATTTTGCGATTGCTTCCTCCGTCGCAATGACACAACAGAATAATTCAAAACTCCAGGTTTCAACATGGACGAGGTTTAATAACAAACGTACTAATTTTATAGGAACCTTAATTAATATCGTACTTCGCTGTGATGAATCTTACTACTGCCTAGCAACTGAAGCTCTTCAACTTAAGAAGCGGTTATTTTAAAGAGGGAGATAGAGGAATGGCATACAAAATTTTTGATCTTGTTGGGAAATACGCCATCAGCGCTGAGAGTGGGCAGAAGGTATACGATCAGATTCATCCAGTTATGATTGCTGGCAACCCTGTAGAATTAGATTTTACTGGAGTTGAGGTCTTTGCTTCTCCTTTTTTCAACTTTGCGATCGGTCATCTTTTGAAGGATATTCCAGCAGATAAACTTAATCAGCTGGTTGAGTTTACCGCTATCAATTCTGAGGGGTGGAATGTTCTTGAGCGTGTGATTGCCAATGCGAAGCATTACTATTCTAATGAGCAATTTCGGAATGCGGTTGATGCAGTAATTACAGAGCAGGCTGCAACTTTTTAAAGCATGGTGGTCAATCTTAACATCCAAGCTGATATCATCGACATAAAAACTGATAATCCCCAACAGGGTGATATTTTTCTTGTAGATACCAACGTCTGGTTTTGGCAGACTTATACAAATGCTGGATTTGGTACTAAAACCTCCAAATTCAGCAATTACCTTAAATATATCAACCAAGCTCTTTTAAATGGAGCCACACTTACATATTCTGGGCTAATTTTGGCTGAACTGGCTCATATCATTGAAAAAACTGAATATGAGATTTATAAAAAATTGTATGGGTTTTTGCCACTTAAAGAATACCGCCATAATTATCCAAATGAACGAATGAATGTTGTTGCCGAAGTTCAGTCAGCTTGGAGTCAGGTTAAGGCGCTTGCTGTTCCTATTGATCTGACAGTAGATGATGCAACAACTGATGCAGCACTAAACAGATTCCAAACTCAAGCTGTTGATGGCTATGACTTACTACTTCTCGAAGCTATTAGCAGAGCAGGAGCAGGAAAAATTAAAATTATTACAGATGATATGGATTATGCTGTTGTTCCAGATATTCAGGTATTTACGACCAACAGCAACGTTATCCAAGAAGCTAATGTACAGAAAAAATTATTGGTTAGCAGATAGTTTAACTAAGCTAGGTTAAAAGTGTAGATACGCAGTGGCTTGTCGTCAGACATCGCCTTTCCTAAAAGCCCCCTCGACAATAATTAACTTTTATTAAGACGTAATTTGTGGAAATCAAAAGTAGCGAACTGACAATTAAGCAGTTAACGCACTTGGTAGGCGGTGGTTTAACTCCGCGGATGGTGCGACATTACCATCAATTGGGGCTGCTACCGCAACCAGTACGATCGCGTAGCAATTACCGTCTCTACAACCAAAAAGATGTCCTCCGGTTGCAACGGATTGTCGCACTGAAGCAGCAAGGGTTTCAGCTAAACCATATCCGCAATATTTTGGAAGTGGAGCCAGAAGCCGACACAACGGTTAACTTGATGGGACAACTCCAGCAGCAATATCGCGCGGTGATGCAACAAATTTCTCAACTGCGACAAACTGCATCAGCATTAGAAGGATTATTGGGGCGCGATCGCCATTGTCAAATTATCCAAGCAGAAGTTTTGGCACAACTGAAGTTACTCGATGTCGAAACTCAAGCCGGATTAGGGGGATTGGAAAATCTCTGGAGTGGGTTAGATGGCGAAATTCATACCCATTCAGAAGCTTTTACCGAATCGCTACAACGTTTACTACCTGATTTGTCTCAGCGTTCGGAAATTGAACAACATTTAATTTCTCAGATGGTTTTGGCTTGTGGCGATGTCAGTTTAGTGTCCTTTATTAAATTGAGTCGAGATGCGATCGCAGCTAGTCGAGAAGCCCTATCTTCAAGCTGTGAAATTGTTGTCGATACCCAAACGGTTGCTGCTGCTTTAGATCAAACCCGATTACTTCACTTGGGATGCCGCACCGAAATCTTAATTGATAACCCCCATATTACCACTGCCACAGAGGCAGAACTCGCCTTTTGGCAACATCAAGAATGGCGAGAAAAATTGCAGCAAGTAAGTAATGGTTGTGTGCTGGTAATTGGTTATGCTCCCTCAGTACTTCTGGAAGCTTGTGAAGCGATGTCTAACCAAAAAATTCAGCCTGCATTAGTAATTGGAATGCCCATTGGCTTTAGCCATGCTCCCGCTGCCAAGCGACAACTGATGCAACAACATATACCTTATATTACAGTTGCGGGGACTTTAGGAGGTGGCGCATTAGCCGCAACTGCCCTAAATGCCTTGGTTGAGTCACTAATTGATAAGCCAGATTGTCATTGTTATCTCAAATAAGTATTCATTTAAGATAGTCTCAATGAAACGAGTTTCAAAAGCCTTGCATGGAAATGTTCTAGGAACTAGAATTTTTACTCAGCACGGGCTAAACGCCCCGCTAACGCTAACAGCACTCATAACTCAGCACTACTGAAAATAATATTGTTAAATAATATTGAATTTGTTACACTTTACCAGTTTTAGTAATTCAATAATTCATAACTGTGGCCATAAGCTACCAAGTTGGTATAAGTTGCAATATAACTTAGAAAAATTTATAGTAAACAGACTTTGGCAATTAGAGTATAAATTATCATGCTATACAAGCTACAGCGAAGTATAAATCAGTACGAGTGCTTTGAAGTAATTAGAACTAAAGATAAGTCAGATGTATAATTAGCGCGTCTCCTCCATAATTCCTAACAAGATCGCGATTTAGGAATGGCAGGCTTTCTATTTTTTACTTTAATTAAGGGCTTATGTGGCAACAAGAAAAAAAAGATACTTCGATAGTCAGGCTGGTATTATGGGTTGCCTTAGCTACAACCCCGATGGCAGCAACTCTGGTATTATCAGCGCCAATACTGGCACAATCTACACCGCAAGCGACCTCTTTTCCACTGCCAAAAGCAGTGCAGAATGGCTCAAAAGTAAAGATTGACGGTTCTAGTAGCTTGAGTGCAATCAACCAAAGTCTGAAAAAAAGTTTTGAAAAACAGTTTGTCGGCACAAAGGTTGAAGTTGCTGCTAATGGTACTAGTACGGCACTGAAAAATTTGCTAGATGGCAAAATCGACATAGTAGCAATGGGGCGCGGCTTGACACCAGCCGAAAAAGCCCAAGGACTAGAACAAGTTCGCTTGCGCCGTGAGAAAATTGCGATCGTGGTTAGCGCAGATAATCCTTTCAAAGGAAGCTTGACTAGTAGGCAATTCGCCCGGATTTTCCGGGGACAAATTACCAATTGGTCACAACTGGGAGGGACTTCAGAGAAGATTCGGTTAATCGATCACCCGAACACAAGTGAAACTCGCAATACTTTTCGTACTTATCCAGCCTTCAAAACTGGTGAATTTGCAACAGGGGCTAATGCTACCCAACTAACTGAGGATAATACCGCAGAAATCATCAAACAACTGGGCAAAGACGGTATCAGCTATGTGTTAGCTAATCAGGTATCGAAGTTGAAAGGTGTGCGAGTTCTGCAATTACATCAAGCCTTACCAGAAGATGCGAAATATCCCTTCTCGCAACCTTTAGTCTACGTTTACAAAAAAAATCCCAGCTTAACTATAGTTGATTTTCTCGGCTATACTCTGGCTCCCCCAGGACAGCAGGCTATAGAACAAGCTAGAGTTTCTGAAGCAGAAGCGATCGCAGCCAGGGTATTACAACCTACTGCGTTCACAGCTTTACCCAATGCCCAGACGACACCAGCAGCTACGCCTTCCCCTAGTGCCACTACTTCTGTATTTGCCCAAAAGCCCTTTGTAGCTGCTCCAGCACAAAATAGTCCAAGTGTAAGCAAAGAAACACCCTTGTGGTTGCTGCTACCTTTGTTTTTTGTAACCGCCGCTGGAGGATTATTCTGGTGGGTTTTGGGGAGACGCCCATCCCCTACAGAGAAAACAGACAACTCGCCAGAATCAAATCCTGATTTACCGAACACAGAAAATGGAGAAGTGGCGGTGCTAAATGCCAGCACAACTTCCTCCCTCAATGGAGCGATACTTGAAGAACAGTCAGTGTCGCACTTTCAAGAGCAAGAAACCCCCGATCGCACTCCTTTCAACATCTATGCCCAAACACAATCTGAACTGACCCAGAATGCTACTCAGGGGACATCAAATTTAGTGCAAGAGGTAACTAATGGTACCTCAAACCATTACGAAGGCACATCGGGCAAAACTAATGTATCGGAAAATAACAACTTGGGAGCCGCAGCTTTAGGCGGTGGTGCGGCTCTGGCAACAGGTATCGGGGCAGCTACCTGGTCTACCTTTAACAACAGAGACACAGAAGCAGACTCTATCAATGAGACAATTGAAGTAAATAATTATACGGGGACAAATCATCATGAATCTGATGAAATTGAATGGGACATAGAAGCCCCCGCAGCTGTAGTAAATACTCCATATCCTCACCTGGCTAATATTCCAGAAGATACTTCTGATGTGGAACTGCCTTCATCGGAGGTGACAGCCTCACTCCCAGAATTACCAAATCTGCCAGAAATAACATCTGATTTTGGATATTGGGACACAGCAATTGAAGATGGAGGAGATGAGGAACTTCAAGCAGAGTTGAACTGGCTAGAGAGTATCACCTCAAATGAAGAAGATACAGCCCCAGTAGATGAATTGCCCTTACCAGAGTCTAGCGAAGCGACAACCGATGTCGAACCATCAGCGACACAAACATCTTCACTGTTAAATTTACCAGAAATACCAGAAGAAGATGCCTTTAACGTGGTGGCGGACGCGGCCGAACCGACTGTCGATTTACCAGAAGAAACATCTCCAGCAGAACCGACTGCTGGGGAAAATGTTGCAGAAGCGAACTCCACAGATTTTGCTACTGCTGCGGCTTTAGCAGCAGGCGTAGGGGTTGGAACCTGGGCTAGTACTTTGGCATTAGATGGCCAAGCCGAAATTGATACTCCGGTTGACAATGAGCCAATTGCGGCCGAAACAGCTATTGGTTTGGTAGATGCAGATGACGAGAGCAGTATTGTGCTGACCCCACATACTTATACATTGGCTCATGTCTCTTGGGAGATTTCCGAAGCCAAGAAAGCCTCGCTGCAACAACAGGGTGGCTCTCAATTGGTAGTGCGGCTTTACGATGTGACTGGCATTGACCTGAGTTATCAAAGTCCCAACCTTGTAAAGCAATACGAATCTGAAGAGACAGTATACGAAGGACTGGTGGATATTCCTGTCACCGATCGCGACTACATAGCTGAAATTGGCTATATCGCTTATGGCGAGTACTGGTTACTCATTGCTCGTTCCGCAGTTGTTCGTGTCTTCAATCCGATCCATCCAGATCCCATCGTTGCTGATGTGCCGATTCCTGATGAAACAGATATTGGCTTGGTAGATGTAGACGTAGATGAAGAGAGCAGTATTGTCCTCACACCCCGCACTCACCAATGGGCTGATGTCTCTTGGGAAATATCCGAAACCAAAAAAGCAGCACTACAACAACAGGGCGGCTCTCAATTGGTAGTGCGGCTTTATGATGTGACTGGAATAGACCTGAGTTATCAAAATCCTCAGTTTGTCCAGCAGTATGAATGTGAAGAGACAGCACAGGATCGCTTTGTGGAAATTCCCATCAGCGATCGCGATTACATAGCTGAAATTGGCTATGTCGCTGATGGCAATCGCTGGTTATTCATTGCTCGTTCTGCGATCGTTCGTGTTTTCAATCCTGTCCATCCAGATCCCACAACAGATTCTACAGTTTCTCCAGTTGAAAATGTCGCCTTAATAAGCGAAACCGCTATTGGCTGGGCAAATGTAGAAGCAGAGATCCCTAAAGAAGAGATCCCGGAAGAAGAGATCCCTGAAGAAGAAAGCAGTATTGTCCTCACACCCCGCACTCCCAAATGGGCTTATGTCTCTTGGCACATTTCCAAAACTCAGTCCGAAGCGCTGCAACAACAGGGTGCTTCACAATTGGTAGTGCGACTCTACGATGTAACTGGCATTGACTTGAGTTATCAAAGTCCCCAGTTGATACAGCAGTATGAATCTGAAGAGGTAGCACACGATCGCTTTGTGGCTATTCCCGTGAGCGATCGCGATTATATGGTTGAAATTGGCTATATTACTGATGGCGATCTTTGGTTACTCATCGCCCGTTCTGCTAATGTTCGGGTCTTCAGTCATCCCCACGGAGATTTCTGGTTTGTGGCTGATGCTGAGTTGATTATTCACGGAGCAACCCAACCAAATACAACCGTCAACATTGGTGGTCATACCATCAAAATCAAACCCGATGGTACTTTCCACTTACGTCTCCCCTTTTCAGATGGTTTAATGGACTATCTGATCACGGTAGCTGCTGATGGAGAATCCACAAAAACTATTCATAAGAAGTTCTCTCAGGAAACTTCTGAAAGCTAACAATTCGTGGGGAGCATATCTGTGTATTGGTGTCAACTTAAGCCCAAATTCTTTTAAAACCTCGTTTCCAGCCTCGTGGCTGGAAATGCTACTCCTAGCAGCTCTGCCGCGAGCCTTGAGGCGGAGCCTCTAGGACGACATTCCCAGTCGGAGACTGGGAACGAGATAAAGGGTTTGAAACCCAGGATCGGTAGTTTTTGTTTATATAGACGCGGTTTCTAACCGCCCGTTCCACTTGTAATGTCTGTATTCCACGCAATTGCAAAGCACCATAGTGTCATTTTAAGAGGAAATAGAGAGAGGGAATTTTATTGAGGAGGGTAGTTCTTGCTAAAGGCTAATGGGAACTCCTGCCTCCTGCAACTATTTTTTGACTGCAAAAATCTTCTCAATCACATCTTCTACTACCTTATCTGGCGTGGAAGCACCAGAAGTAATTCCCACAGAAATTTCTCCCTTTGGCAACCAGTTTTCTGTAGTTATTAATTGCCCATTTAATTGTCGATGTTCAATGGAATTTCCTGATTTCAAGCGTTCAACAGTATCAATGTGATAGGAAGGAATTTTCCGCTCAAAAGCAATTTGTTGCAACTGAGTAGTATTCGATGAATTAAACCCACCAATTACTACCATTAAATCTAAATTATCTTCCACTAACTCCAACATGGCATCTTGACGTTCTTGGGTAGCGTCACAAATGGTGTTGAAACTTTGGAAATGCTGATTTAACTCAATAGGGCCATATTTCTGCAACATAGTCCGCTCAAAAAGTTTACCGATTTCCTCAGTTTCACCTTTAAGCATAGTAGTTTGGTTGGCAATGCCAACTCTTGCTAAATCTTGATCGGGGTCAAATCCTGCTGAACAAGCTTTAGCAAATTTGGTCAAAAATTCTTCACGGTTCCCGCCATTGATAATATAGCTAGCAACATATTCTGCTTCTGGCAAATTTAACACTATTAAATACTTGCCAGCAAAGGAACTAGTCGCAACTGTTTCTTCATGTTTATATTTACCGTGAATAATGGAAGTATAATCAATTTTTTTGTGCTTTTCTACTGTATTCCAAACTTTAGATACCCAAGGACAAGTAGTATCAACAATTTTGCAGCCTTTATCGTGAAGTATCTGCATTTCTTGAACGCTAGCCCCAAAGGCGGGTAAGATGACGACATCACCAGTTCCAACAACAGAAAAGTCTTTATTCTTTCCTTCAACAGGGATGAATTTTACTTCCATTTCCTGCATCCGCTGATTTACAGAAGGGTTGTGGATAATCTCGTTAGTAATCCAAATTTGTTCTGTGGGGAAGTGCTGACGGGTTTCGTAAGCCATTGCTACAGCCCGTTCTACACCCCAGCAAAAGCCAAAGGCTTTTGCTAGTCGGATTGTCACATTGCCCCGTTGTAGAGTGTAATTGCGATCGCGAATTTCCTGAATCAAGTTACTCTGATACTCTGACTGCAACTGAGTAGCAACTTCTGCTTGATGACCAAAGCCCTTGCGATTGTAATTTTCTGAATGTTGGAGGCTGCGCTTAAAAGCTTTTGTATCCATGAGATTTGTCTATTTAAACCACTATTTCTTATTTTCTCGTGCCCAGACGCGATTTATACAGAGTTGTATTCAAAGATATTATCAGAGAGCGGGAAAGGCTTAAGGGGAGGGAGCTAAGGGATTTAATGCCCTTACCATTTTCACTTTAACCTTTTACCCTCTTTTTCTTGCTGGGGTTTTAATTCGATCTCGCTATAAATCTGCAATGCAGAACGCCAAACTATATAACCTTCAGGACTTAAGTGCAAGCCATCAGTAGTAAATTCGCGGCGGAGATTTCCTTGTTTGTTGGTAAACAGGGGATGTAAATCGAGATATTTGACACCTTTTTTGGTACAGATGCTTTGTAGTTGCTGATTCAACTCACGAATGCGACTATTGGCAACAGCCAACAGGTTTCCTCGTCCCTTCCAGGTTGCGTCCTCTGCCCCATGTGGCAAAATCGACTGAACAACAATTTGTGCTGTGGGATGCGTCTTTCGTAGGTAATTGATAATTTGCCGTTGATTATCTAAAATTTCTCCATCACTTATCCCCCGAATGAGGTCATTAATGCCAATCATCACAAAAATCACCTCTGGCTGGGTGCGATTAAATATTGTTAATCTTTTCAAGAGACCATTGCTGGTTTCGCCAGAAATTCCTTGATTGAGCCAACTTTTACCCTCAGGTAATAACTCAGGAGGAAACCACAAACTCAAAGAATCTCCCACCAGGATGCTTAAATGCGGAGGACGTTGGTCAGCAGCGACCTTGGCTTCTTGCTTGAGAATATCTACCCACTCCTGGTAAGTGAGTTGGTGACGGCGACCTAAATCAGGTGTAGCAATTGAGCGATCGCTATTTAGGTTGATTGGCTCTGGGGATGTTATTATCCCAAAAAAAGCGGCCAATCTCTGCTGTTGCCAAATTAGCAGAATGACCGCCAACACTAGGATGCCGTTGGTTAACAGCGAGAAAAATGCCCAGAGAGGAAAGGTTTTAAAAGAAGTAGACACGACTAGCGAAATTTACCAATTATTTGAATCAAATTTTAACGCTAGCGATCGCAAATTAGCCCAATTTTGGATTTTGAATTTTGGATTTTGGATTGAAAGAAAAATCTAAAATCTAAAATCCAAAATTGAATGACTCCCTACTGAGTCGGACGGTCGCCAAACTCGGAGTTGTAACCTTCTTCGCCGTGTTCGTTGATATCTAAACCTTGCAATTCTGCTTCCTCTTTAACTCGCAGCCCGACTGTAGCATCGATAACCTTGAGAATAATCCACGTACCAACACCTGCGATCACATAAGCAACGGCAATTGCTACTAGTTCAACTCCCAATTCACCCAAGTTACCACGCAGTACTCCTTCTTTACCTCCACCGTTAACTTGAGTCGTGGCAAAGACTGCGGTTAAAATTGCCCCCACTGTACCACCAACCCCATGCACGGGATAGGTATCTAAAGCATCGTCAATTTCTAGCTTGTGCTTGAAACTAATGGCATAGAAGCAAACAAAGGCGGTGATGAAACCAATTAAAATCGCTGATAGCGGTGTGACAAATCCAGCGGCAGGAGTGATGCCCACCAAACCAGCAACGGCTCCTGTTGCTGCTCCCACGGCGGTTGGTTTACCCCGCAAAGCTGCTTCCAAAATTAACCACATTAAAGCCGCTGCTGCCGCCGCCGCATTGGTGGCGACAAAGGCTGTGGTTGCCACATTTGTAACTACAGTGCCAGAAGTTCCACTAGCCGCTGATAGGGCACTACCGGCGTTGAAGCCGAACCAACCAAACCACAACAAACCAGCACCTAACAAAATAAATGGAACGTTGTGCGGCGGGCTAAGGCGATCGGGATGGGTTTTTCGTGGACCAAGGACGATCGCTGCTACTAGAGCTGAAACACCGGAACTAATATGAACTACTGTGCCACCTGCAAAGTCGAGGGCACCCAATCCACCATACAAACCTAAAAATCCACCTTTCGCCCATACCATGTGAGCTAGAGGGGCGTAAACAAAGGTTGACCACAGTAGGACAAACAGTGAATAGGCGCGGAAACTCATCCGTTCTGCGATCGCTCCAGAAATTAAGGCTGGGGTGATAATCGCAAACATGGCTTGATAGATCATGAATGCCTGGTGGGGTATCGTTCCGGCATAAGAGACGACTTCCGGCGGATTTGACCCTTTAAGATAATCGGTTATCTCTAATCCGACACCATTCAACCCAAGCCACTGTAATCCACCGATAAACGGTAAACCTGGCGCAAAAGAAAGACTATAGCCCCAGAGAATCCAGGTAACTCCCACAATCGCCATTAACACAAAGCTCATCATCAATGTGTTTAAGACGTTGCGCGATCGCACAAATCCACCATAGAAAAACGCCAATCCTGGTGTCATTAGTAGTACGAGCGCTGCTGAAATCAGCATAAACGCCGTATCTCCAGTATCAGCAGTAGGTGGAGCCGCAGCAGCAGCAGGGGCTTGGGCGAAAGCATCGCCCATCAACGGCCCTGCCAAAAACAGTAGGGTCATAGCCCCAATCATCACAAATTTCTTCAACACTTCTTTCTCTTCCTAAGCACCGATGATTTGTATACTTAACTACATTTGATTACTTTTAGTTACACATTTTTGTCTTTAAAGTTACTTAACCTGAATTTTCTGGAAATGTTAACAAAAATATAATCCTGATTGTAGTTGCCAAGCTCGAAATAAGGGTGTATCGATGCAATGATTGCATCTTTTTTTGAAGAATAGCATTTTATTCAAGCGCTACAAAATTCCAAATTTTTAGTTACTTATAGTTACTTACTGTTACAAACCAAAATAATTCTGAGAATTGACAAATATTGGAAATTATCGCCAGTATTTTCCGAAAATTTGCCCAAAAAATATCTCATAAGTTCTCTTCCTATCTCCCGTATAAACGCGTAGATATCTACTTGCCTGATTCTCATCGCTTAGTTACTAAAAAAACTTTTGCAATTTTGCGTGAGATGATCATCTGTTTTAAAGGGAACAATATAAAAGCTATTGGTCAAAAATAATATAGAAAATTTACTTAAGTTCTCGGAGCAAACATGATAATTAATACACTCCCTAAAGCTAGACATACTCCGATTAAGTCGTAACGGTCTGGAGTTACGCCGTCTACCTTCCAGCCCCAAAGCGTTGCCATTGCAATAAACACGCCACCGTAGGCCGCATATACTCTGCCAAAATTTGCCGGTTGGAGAGTTGCAAGAACCCCGTAGAAAGCCAAAGCAATTCCTCCCAATAGACCCCACCAAAAAGGCTTATCTTCGCGCAACCACAACCAGATCAGGTAGCCACCCCCAATTTCAAAGAAACCAGCCCACAAAAAATACAGTAGTGACTTAATCATTTGACCGATTTATTTAATAAGTCGAACTCAGTGAAATTACGCTAACGCTTTTAACTAAACTATTGTCATTAATTAAAGTAAGTTTGTTGACCAAATAGGGACTGGGGACTGGGGACTGGGGACTGGGTACTAAAGATTGGAAGAAATAAGATAAGGGTTCTTTTTTAAGAATTCCCCCCAATTCCAATCCTCATATACCCAATTCCCAATCCCTAATCCCCAGTCCCTAATCCCCAATCCCTAATCCCCAATACCCAATCCCCAGTCCCCAATCCCCAATTCCAATCCTCATATACCCAATCTCCAATCCCCAGTCCCCATCCCCAATCCCCAATCCCCAGTCCCCAATCCCCAGTCCCCAGTCCCCAGTCCCCAGTCCCCAATACCCAATCCCCAGAATGTAGATAAGGCTCACGGATGAAAGCACCATTACCTGATAACGAAGCAGAGAGAATTGAGACGCTTTTACAATATAAGATTCTGGATACGCCATCTGAAGCCGCCTTTGACGATCTTACCCGTTTAGCTTCGTATATTTGTCAGACTCCTATTGCCTTAATTAGTTTAATTGATACAAATCGCCAGTGGTTCAAGTCAAAAGTTGGAATGGATGCCCTAGAAACACACCGAGATTTGGCATTCTGTGCCCATGCCATACTCCAGCCTGACATTTTGGTTGTGCCTGATGCAACAGATGACGAACGATTCGCTACAAACCCACTGGTAATATCTGACCCAAATATTCGGTTTTATGCTGGTGTACCTCTGACTAACCCTGAGGGATACGCGCTAGGAACCCTGTGTGTAATTGACTACGTACCACGAGAACTTAATCCAGAACAACTGGAGGCATTGCGAACCTTAGGTCGTCATGTCATCAAGCAACTAGAATTACGCCGAAATTTAGCAAGTTTGGTACTTGTTACCAAGAAAGGCAAACAGGCGCAGAGGGTACGCAAGCAATTTTTCAAAAAGATTGCAGCCGGTTTGGCTTTGGCGTCGGCAATGGTAGTTATGATTGGCGTGGTTTCTTATCAAAATACAAGAGTATCTACTAATAATCGCAGTCTAATAAAAAAGACTTATACAAAAATCAACAGCCTAGAAAAACTACTGTCCCAGATCAAAGATGCCGAGACGGGACAAAGTAGTTATATCTTCACTGGGCAACAAATTTATCTAAAACCTTATCAAACAGCACTCGCTAACGTCGATCGAGAAATTGCCAACCTGAAGGATTTAACAGCAGATCAACCGAACCAACAAAAGCAGATTGCAACCCTTGAATTTCTCATCACGGCTAAACTTGCTGAACTAAAACAGACTATCAACTTGCGCCAGAACAAGGGATTAGAGACGGCGTTACTAGTACTACAGAAAAATAATCAGCAAAATCTCATGGACGATATCCGCAAGGCAATCAATGAGATGGTGGACGAGCAAAGGGGACAGCTTCAGCAGCAATTACAAACAGCAAAGGCTCGAATTCGCAACACAATTCTGATACTTGCGATCGCAATCTGCCTAAGTTTTATTGTTCTCGTTGTAGTGTATTACTTCATCTATCGTGAGGTTACAGAGCGGAAAAAAACAGAAGAAACCTTAAATCAAGAACGCAATTTTATCTCAACAGTCCTTGATACAGTCGGTATGTTGGTAATAGTTCTCGACACTCAAGGACAAATCGTTCGTTTCAATCAAGCTTGTGAGCAAATAACCGGTTACTCCTTCGATGAGGTGAGGGGTAGGTATTTCTGGAACTTATTCCTAATTCCTGAAGAGTTGGAGGCAGTCAAAGCAGTTTTTAAGCAATTGCTAACTGGTGAAGGCTTCCTGAAGTACGAAAACTATTGGGTAATGAAGGATGGTAGTCGGCGACTGATTGCCTGGTCGAATACCTTCTTAAAAGACTATGAAGGATCAGTGGAATATATTATTAGCACTGGCACTGACATCACCGATCGCAAACGCGCAGAACAGCATCTAACTGCCCAATATGCTACAACCCGCGTCTTAGCAGAGTCAGCCACGATGGGCGAAGCTACTCGCCAAATCTTGCAAGGAATCTGTGAGAGTTTGGCATGGGATTTGGGTGAAATTTGGATGGTCGATGAACAAGCAAACGTGCTGCGTTTTCTCGATATCTGGCATAAAGCATCCCTGGAAATGCAGGAGTTTGAATCACTGAAGCGGCAAACCACCTTTTCGCCAGGAGTGGGACTACCTGGCCAGGTTTGGGCTAGTTCTGAACCTGTTTGGATTGCTGATATTGTTAAAGATATTAACTTCCCTAACTTCAAAATCGCTGCTCAAGTAGGACTGCACGCAGCTTTTGGTTTTCCAATCCGCAGCGACCATAAAATCCTCGGTGTCATTACCTGCTTCAACCGTGAAATCCATCAGCCTGACCAAGATTTGGTCAAAACGATGAATTATATCGGTGAACAAGTGGGGCAATTTATCCAGCGTAAACTGGCTGAAGAAGAAATACAACGCCAAAATTTGCGATCGCAACTATTTACCGAAATTACCCTCAAAATTCGCCAGTCTTTGAAAATCGAAGAAATTCTCCAAATCACTGTCGAGGAGGTACAAAAGATTCTCCAGACTGACCGAGTTTTGATCTATCAGTTTTTACCAGATGAGTCTGGAACCACCGTTACTGAAGCAGTAGTTTCTGGCTTACCAGCGATCAAAGATCAAAACATTACTCCCCTTTATTTACAAGCGGAATATCTACAACAGTATTATCTACAGCAGTACCGTCAAGGACAGATTTTAGAGCTAAATAACTTGGATCTGCCGGAAGTTGAACAAAGCCATCTAGAACTCATACAACAGTTTGGGGTCAAAATCAATTTGGTTGTGCCCATTCTTGTCAAAGAAGAACTGCGCGGTTTGCTCATAGTTCATCAGTGTGACGATTCCCACCACTGGTCTAGCTTTGAAACTCATCTTTTGCGGCAAATAGCTGACCAAGTAGGTATTGCCTTAGTTCAAGCCCAACTATTAGCAGTAGAAACTCGTCAGCGCCAAGAACTGGAAATTGCCCGTCGTCAAGCAGAATTAGCTTCTCAGATGAAAAGTGCCTTTTTGGCAAATATCAGTCATGAAATTCGGACTCCGATGAATGCTGTATTGGGGATGACCAGCTTGGTATTAGATACTCCCTTAGATGCAGAACAGCGAGATTTTATTGAAACAATTCGCAGTAGTGGAGACGCACTTTTAAGTTTAATCAACGAAATTTTGGATCTTTCCAAACTTGAAGCTGGAGAGATGGCTCTCGAAACTCTAGATTTTGACCTATCCACTTGTGTAGAAGAAGTAGTGGAATTATTGGCTCCCTCAGCCCATAACAAGGGATTAGAAATTGCCGCACTGATTGAGCATAACGTCCCCACCCACCTCAAAGGAGATACGGGTAGGCTGCGGCAAATTCTGATGAACTTAATCAGCAATGCGATTAAGTTTACCAGTGCTGGCGAAGTATTAGTACAAGCCGAATTGCGTTCTTTTTCCTCGACTACAGCCACCATCCATTTTGACATCACAGATACAGGTCTTGGCATTAGCCCTGAAGACCAACGCAAACTCTTTACGCCATTTACTCAAGTGGATGCTTCTACCACTCGCAAATATGGGGGTACTGGTTTGGGATTAGCCATCTGTAAACAACTTGTAACCTTGATGGGAGGAGTGATTGGGGTAGAAAGTCAGGTAGGAAAAGGATCTAATTTTTGGTTTGAGGTACTTTTTACCAAGCAAGTTGAACCTGTTTTGCCAAAATACGAACGCCCACGTTTACACAATCGCCGCTTGTTAATAATAGATAACAACGCTACTAATTACAAAGTTATCTCCCATCAAGCTACTCATTGGGGAATGCAGGTAGATCATGTTGACAATATTTCTGCGGCCTTGAAAGTTATTCAACAAGCTGATGATCAAAGGAAACCATATCATATCGCCTTGATTGATATGCAAAAAACCCAAACTTATGGCATGAAAATCAAAGAACAAATTCAAGCTAATTCTGCACTTGCTGAGATCCCTTTGATTATGCTTGCCTCTACTAATCAACGGGATGAAATGCAGCAGGCACTCAAAATCGGATTTGCGGCTTATTTGGTCAAACCCATTAGAGCATCACGACTTCTCGATACCATCATGACTATTTTAGGAGTGCAGTCGGAATCAGAACAAGAGGCTACTAAAAAAATCCAGAGTACAGAAACTTTAGACATTCTTGCTTCCTCTTTCCCTAACCCTTCTACGAAATCCAAGTTAAGAATTCTCCTAGCGGAAGATAATTTGGTGAATCAGAAAGTAGCCTTGAAGCAGCTCCAGAGTTTGGGCTATAAAGCCGATGTCGTTGCCAATGGCAAGGAAGTTTTGCAGCTATTAGAAAAAATTCCTTACGATTTGATTCTTATGGATTGCCAAATGCCAATTCTTGATGGTTTGGAAACCACAAAAGAAATTCATCGTTGGCAAGAGGACGCCTTTGCCCTGGGTCATCGTCCTGTGGTGATTGCGATGACGGCGAATGTGATGAAAGAAGACGAACAAACGTGTCTCAATGCCGGAATGGACGACTATCTGAGTAAGCCAGTGTTTAAAGAAAAATTGGCTGCAACCTTAGAGCATTGGATAGGCGTGATTGCTTCCCAACAAGAGACAATTGTGGATGGACAAGTAGTTTCCAGCACAAACAACGGCATAGATGAGCTAGCAATTGATTGGGAACAGTTGCATCAGATATCGGGAAATGATCAAGAATTTGAACTAAATCTATTGCAATTATGCGTTGAAGATATTAAACCACGTTTAGAGATCATTGAAATAGCGATCGCACATCATGACTTTGAGCAAATAGCACGAGAAGCCCATCACCTTAAAGGTGCTAGTGCCAATATTGGAGCCACAGCTATGTATCTAGCCGCTAACAAACTAGAACAACTAGCTAACGATCAAGACCTGAGAGGCACTACCAACTTAATTTCAGAATTAAATGAATTTGTCAACCGCATTCAAGAATTTTTAACAAAATAGAATAAAGGCGTCATTTTAGGCGTTGATTAATGGTTGCTTTGATGGTAAGCAGATTGGCGCGGTACGGGGTTGGTCATTTATAAACCTTGCTACGATGTCCAATATCTACAATTTTTACCAATAAAACATCATCGAAAATATCGTATATAACTCGATAATCGCCTACTCTAACTCATCTAGGGTACTGTCATAAGCTTGATCTAACAGTACGTTGATTGTATTGATTAACTGTTCCCGTTCGTGTTTGGTTTTCATTTTTATACCTCTTCCAAATTTTCCAACAGTTTACTTATTTATTCCTTTAGTAGTGGTAGCAACAATGACGCTAGCTCAGAATTAGTTTTAAGAATAGTTCTTAAAGCTTGAATTTCTATGATTCATTATGACCATCTCAGCTTGCGAGATTTTTGAGCAGCGCCATCTTTCTCCCCACTCCCTACTCCCCAATATTCAACAATTTCGCCATCGCCAACCGTTGTAGTTTCCCGGTAGCACCACGAGGTAGTTGATCTAAAATGTGAACTTGTTTAGGAACCTTGAAGTCTGCCAGCATGGTTGAACAGTGAGTTAAAAGTTCTTTTTCGCTAACTTCTGCTTTCAGAACTACAGCAGCGTGGATATCTTCTCCTAAAGATTTGTGGGGGACAGCAAAAGCTAAGGCTTCGGCGACAGCGGGATGACGCAGTAAGACATCATCCACTTCTAACGGAGAAATTTTTTCCCCACCTCGGTTAATCAATTCTTTAATGCGTCCAGTCAGGCGGAGATAGCTGTCTTCGTCCACAGTACCCTGATCTCCTGTGCGGAACCAACCGTTTACAAAAGCAGTGGCATTAGCTTCTGGATTGTTTTCGTAGCCATCTATAACATTAGGTGCTTTTACCACCACTTCACCCAAGCTTCCCTGAGATAATAGGTTGCCTTCAGAGTCCATAATCCCTACTTCCACACCGAAGCCATAACCCACAGTACCCGGTTTCCTGACTTTTGGCGGTAGGGGATTAGTGGTCATTAAGTGAGATGCTTCAGTCATGCTATAAGCTTCTACCACCGGAGCATTCAGAGTAGCCTCTAGCTGTTCAATGATAACCGGGGGCAAGGAAGCGCTACTAGAGCGAATGAAACGAAAGCGATTAGCTTTGACAATTTCTATGTTGCGGCTAGCGCGTGCCAAAATTGTCTGATGCATAGTTGGCGCTGCGGAGTACCAGGTGGGTTTGTAGGTATCTACCAGTTTCCAAAACTCCAGGGCATTAAAACCATTGGGACAAACTAATGTACCGCCCGATGCCAGAGTTGCCAGCAAACAGCCCACCAATCCGTGAATATGGAACAGGGGCATTAGACAAAGTGTCGTATCTGCGGCTGTGAGTGAGTAAGCACCAATGAAGTTGTTGGCTGAAGCGATTAAGTTGCGATGACGAATTGGCACACGCTTGGGACGACTCGTAGTGCCGCTAGTATGGAGAATCATCGCTATATCATCAGACTGAGGCAAGGGAGCAGGGGGCGGGGAGCAGGGGGGAAGTTTCTCTTTGACTAATTCAAAGCTTAATGTGCCGTCAGTGTTTACCTTGGCATTAATCAGCATCATATCGGGTGTGACAGCAGCAATGGCTGTTTCTGGCTCCTCAGATAACGTAATCAGTGCTTTTGCTTGGGTATCTTGGTAATAAAAGGCAAATTCTTCTTGCTTGTATTTGGGATTTAAGGGTGCAGCAGTGCCACATAAAGCAGCAGCCAAAAAGGTAATCGCCATTGGTGAACCGTTACTCATCGCAATGGCAATACGTTCTCCCCGTTTCAATCTAAAGCTGTTGAGTTGGGATACTAGTCCAAGAACATTGTCGCGCAATTGCTGATAAGTTAGCGATCGCCCCTCAGGCGTAACTAGCGCTGGATGATTGTCTTCCCCTGCTAAAAGCTCAAATAAATTCATTTAAAACCTCCAGATTAATAAAATTGGGCATGGAGTAAAGAAATGAGATTCCCCACTCAGCACTCAACACTCAGCACTCTTGAGGGGCATTGGGCATTGGTAAAGAAACTCTTTTCTTATTTTTGAATTTTGAATTTTGAATTGTTAACCTCCTTATCCTCATTGTCCCACTTGTCCACATTTCTCATACCCCATGCCCAATTCCCAATTCAAATAAGTTGACGGCAAAAAACAAGAGCTAAAATTAAGTCAATAGTGTGGAGTGTGGCTGTCGTGACTAGAAATCAGAAAAATCTTTTTCAGCAACTAAACCCCATAGATAAAATATGGATCGTCGGAATTTTCTAAAGAATCTCACTTTAGCAGGATCTAGCTTTGCCTTAACTAGTTGTATTCAAGGCAGAAATTCCACCAAATCGCAGGGTGAGGCGTCTCCCTTAGCGTCGCCAGTGGCAGTAAATGAACCTCTCAAGGTGGGATTTGTCTATGTGGACTCTGTGGGTGATTTTGGCTGGACTTATGCCCATGATTTAGGTCGCAGAGACATGGAAGCCAATCTTCAAGATAAGGTAAAAACTACTTTTGTTGAAAATGTCAAAGAAGGTGCTGACGCTGAAAGGGTAATTCGCCAATTAGCATTAGATGGTAACAAGTTAATTTTTACAACTTCCTTTGGGTACATGAACCCAACAATTAAAGTTGCCAAAGACTTTAATGATGTTGTCTTTGAACACTGTACAGGATACAAACGTGCTAGCAATGTTGGCACTTATCTGGGACGCTTTGAAGAACCCCGTTACTTAACCGGTATGATTGCTGGCAAGATGACAAAATCAAATGTAGTTGGTTTTATTGGCGCATACCCAATTCCAGAAGTAATCCGGGGAATCAGTGCATTCACTCAAGGAGTACGGTTAACAAATCCCCAAGCAAAAGTTAAGGTACTTTGGGTGCAAAGTTGGTACGATCCAACGAAAGAAAGAGATGCGGCTCAAGCTTTGGTCAATTTAGGTGCAGATATATTAACACAACATACCGACTCTAGTGCTGTTGTCCAATTGGCTGAGGAAAAAGGTATTTATGCTTTTGGCTACAACACTGATATGAGTAAGTTTGGTCAAAAAGCCCACCTGACATCAGCTATTAATAAATGGGGCAAATTCTATACAGATAAAGCTTTAGCTGTAATGAGTAATACTTGGAAGTCTCAAAATATTTGGGATGGTATTGGTCAAGGAATGGTGGATATTTCCCCAATGAATGAGGCGATTCCGGCTGATGTGCAACAACTAGTGTATGCGAAGCGCGATGAGTTTATTGAGGGTACTGCACACCCTTTTAATGGCCCGGTGAAAGACCAAAAAGGGGTAGTGCGAGTGCCAAAGGGTAAGGTGTTGGATGATCGGGGACAATTAGCGATGGATTGGTATGTTGAGGGAATTGAAGGGTCAATTCCGAAAGGGAAATCTTAGCACTGCTACATAACAGGTTGAAGTAGCTGATTTTTTCTTGCGGGGGCGATCGCTCTACGTCATTACACAACCACATAATAGCGTAGGCGTAGCCCGTCGTAGACATCGCTTGCAATTTACACTTCTTTTCTAGAGCGATCTCCAGCTTGTGGTGAATCTGTTTGCGATCGTTCCCAGTGGTAAATGCGATCCGTCCCCCATCTCGCTTTTCGTATCGAAACATTAAGGAATATTGCATTTGTGCAGAAACCTGAAGGAAAAGCGCCAAATCAGTAGAAAGACCGTGGTAGTATGCTCTGGGTAAATGTGAAGATTGGGAGAAAGACCTTTGACACTACGGGTTGCTGTTATTGGGTCAGGCCCAGCTGGTTCATCTGCCGCTGAAACACTGGCCGCCTCTGGGATTGAAACCTACTTGTTTGAGCGGAAGCTAGACAATGCAAAGCCTTGTGGGGGCGCAATTCCCCTGTGTATGGTGAGTGAATTTGACTTACCACCAGAGATTATTGATCGCCGGGTACGGAAGATGAAAATGATTTCGCCTTCCAACCGCGAGGTTGATATCAATCTGGTAAATGAAGATGAATATATAGGAATGTGCCGCCGGGAAGTGCTGGATGGCTTTTTGCGCGATCGCGCGGCCAAACTAGGCGCAAATTTAATTAATGCCACTGTTCATAAACTCGATATACCAGGAAACAATACTGACCCTTATACCATTCATTACATTGACCATACAGAAGGGATATCACAGGGTATTGCTAAAACCCTGAAAGTGGATTTAATTATTGGGGCGGATGGGGCTAATTCTCGCGTTGCTAAAGAAATGGACGCTGGGGATTACAATTATGCGATCGCTTTCCAAGAGCGAATTCGCTTACCCGAAGACAAAATGGCCTACTATAACGACCTCGCCGAAATGTATGTCGGTAATGACGTTTCTACCGACTTCTACGCTTGGGTTTTCCCCAAATATGACCACGTAGCTGTCGGTACTGGCACGATGCATATTAATAAAGCCAGCATCAAACAGTTACAAGCTGGTATCCGCGCCCGTGCTTCCGAGAAGCTAGCTGGCGGTAAAATCATCAAAGTCGAAGCCCACCCCATTCCTGAACATCCTCGTCCCCGTCGTGTTGTTGGTCGCATCGCCTTGGTGGGAGATGCTGCTGGTTATGTTACCAAGTCTTCTGGTGAAGGTATTTATTTTGCCGCTAAATCTGGGCGAATGTGTGCCGAAACCATTGTGGAAACATCTAATGGTGGTAGCCGGATTCCTACAGAAGGTGACCTCAAGGTTTACCTGAAGCGTTGGGATAAAAGATACGGACTCACCTACAAGGTGCTGGACATTCTACAAACCGTATTCTATCGTTCCGATGCCACCCGCGAGGCATTTGTGGAAATGTGTGATGACCTTGATGTACAACGGCTAACATTCGATAGCTATTTGTATAAAACGGTTGTCCCAGCTAATCCCATCACCCAATTGAAGATTACTGCCAAAACTATTGGTAGTCTAATTCGGGGTAATGCCCTTGCACCTTAATTGAGGGCAAAGGACTGGGAATTTCAACAAATACATTACTCAATTTTGTGGGGTGGACATCCTGCACGCTCATGAATCAGGGCGGGCAAGATGCCCACCCCACAATATATATTTTTATCATTTGATAGTAATGGTTAGTGAGGAAGGCTAATCATGCAACTAAATCGATTCGACAACATTCAGGAATTCTGGCACTGCACTCAGGCTTACTTACTCCAGCATCAGGTAGAAAATAATGTTTTGCTCAGTATTTTGCATACCTTGTTGCATAACCCAGAACGTTATCTAAGTAAGCCTTATTTAGCAATTGTCCAAACAAGTGGCGAGATTCTGGCTGTTGCCATCCGCACCCCACCCCGAAAATTGATCCTATCCAAAGCCCAGAATATGGATGCTTTGCAGTTGATTGCTCAAGATTTGCGTCAAGAGCAACTGCCAGGAAGCATGGGACTGGCAACTGAAGCAGAAATATTCTCGCAGACTTGGCAAAGGCTGACAGGACAATTCTATCAACGGTCGGTGGTAATGAAAATTTACCAATTAACGGCAGTGCAAAGAGTCTCAACGGCCAGGGGATATCTCAGATTGGCAACAAAAAGCGATCGCTCTCTTTTGATCGAGTGGCTTTCTGCATTTTTATCTGAGATAGATCAGGCGGTGAGCGAAGATGTCGAACACCAAGTAGATAATCAGTTGAAAGAGCAGAATACTTATTTTTGGGTTGATAGCACGCCAGTTTCAGTTGCATCTAGCAAACAATTGTTAGCTACAATTGGTCGGATCAATTTAGCTTATACGCCACCAGAGTATCGTCGCCAAGGATATGCCACTGCCTGTGTCGCAGCGTTAAGCCAAAAACTGCTAGATCAGGGATGCCGCCATTGTTTCGTCATAGCAAATTTAGCCAATCCTACAGCTAATCATATTTATCGAGCGATTGGGTATTGCCCCATTTGCGATTGGCACGGATACTCATTCACCTCAAAGGAGTAAGGATAATAAAGCGATGCCTACGGCGGGCTACGCCTACGCTCCAGACTGTTAAAGTCAGAGTTTTGGCAAACCTCCTCTAATATCATGTCCGGTTGAACACTTGTCATGCTTGGGTGGAGGTTATACAAATTCACGAAATTATTGATACAAATCACTTCCTCTGCTTCCTCTGCTTGCCCATGTGTATCATTTTTTAAGTGAAATGGTATTAGGTATGCTGTATTCTGAACTTCAGCGATAAATTGCTTTTTGAATAAATGCTTAATTTTATTTCCTATTTGTTTTTGGCTCAAGCATCGCCTTCTCCTGCACCACAGGAAATTTTTATTCCCCAACAAACAAGACCTTTAACAGGACATCTTGACGAAGTACCAGTATTTAACAGTAATAACCCAGAAGTAGTTCAGAGTGAAGGAATTCTGCTATCTACATTTCCTCCTCAAGGCAAAAAAGTACCCAGCGCTCACCTGAACTTTCCATTTCAGGGACGGTTTGATTTATTTTCTCACCATATTGCTAGAGCGATTGAGACTCCCAATGATTTGCGGACTCTTTATTTGGGAGTGATTGTTTACAATCCTAGCGATCGCCCTGCAACTGTAAATATCTTGCAAGCAGCTAGTTATGTCAGTCAACCTGATGCACCTTTTGTCAAGCTTCCCCCCATGCAATCAAATAATTCGGGAGACATTTATGCTGGGCCAGGCGATCGCGTGATGAATGATGTGCTGCGAGTTAGACGGCAGTCAGGATGGCCAACCCAGTTGGTAATTCCAGCAAAACAAAGCCGGATGTTAATGAATCATCCCATTCCAGTGCGGACTTTAACGCCGCCATTGAATGGACGTTCTACTTTGTTACGTTTGTATAGCGATAATCCAGTTTATCTGGCCAACCTGGCCATGTTTGCTAAACCCAATCCCGATGGTAGTGAGCGATCGCCAACCTTAGAAGAATGGGAGAATTTATTAGAAAATGGTGATTTTGCAGGGCCCCGTGAATCTGCCCCCAGTCCTCCAGATAAACTTGCAGGGGCAACAGAAATTTACGGACGGGTAGCGGGGGTAGCTGTTGGCTCTCGTTGGCAAGCACAAGTTACCGACTCTAATAGTTTATACCTGACAATTCCCAAATCAGGACAGGCTTTTTCCTACGGTTTAAGCACCCTTTTAGCAGGCAAAATGGGTACTGGACAAAACCAAACTGCGAAACTAGTGGCGCGTTATCCTGGTACTGCTTACGAAGCTCATGGCAACTACGGCATTGAATACAATATCTCTCTACCATTATTCAACAATACGGATAAGCCGCAAACTGTAAATGTGCTTTTCCAAACGCCTATTAAAGAAGATGAGTTAAGTAAACCAGGACTGCGCTTTTTTTCACCACCTGAACCATCTGTCTTTTTCCGTGGTACTGTTCGTATTCGCTACAATGACGATAATGGTTTACCCAGAACCCAATACTGGCACTTAGTTCAACAACGAGGACAGATGGGAGAACCGCTTGCTCAATTAAAAATATCTCCTAGTCAGCGCCGACTCGTAGAAGTGGATTTTCTCTACCCACCTGATGCTACGCCCCCTCAAATGTTGACAATTCAAACTTTAGACCAAACTTAACAATTTAAAATTCCTAATGATGATCTTTGAGAGACGCTGCGCGTAGCTTAGGGACTGACAAATAAAAGGGAAAAGGTTAAAGGGGAAAGGAATGAACAAATCGCGCCACTTGCGGGCGAGGTTTTTACCTTCCTCATAAAATTTGGATTATTTCGCTTGACTTCGGGCAAGGTTTTTACCTTTCCCCCTTCCCCTTTCCCCCTTCCCCTTCTTCATAAACTGGGCGGGCAAGATGCCCACCCCACAATATTGGATAATTATTTCTTAGAGTTCTCTAATTCAAGCCGACGCATTCACAATGTAAACTGACGCATTCACAATGTAAGCTGACGCATTCACAATGCAAGCTGACGCATTCACAATGCAAGCTAACGCATTCACAATGTAAGCCGACGCATTCACAATGCAAGCCAATGCATTCACAATGCAAGCCGACGCATTCACAATGCAAGCCGACGCATTCACATTGTCGGGTATTGCTAAATTTAATTCGCTACGAATTAATCAAATGCTGTACTAAATATATAGGACTCATATTTGATTTTTTAACAAAACTCAGTACACCTTTATTCCTTCTTCCCAGTCCCTTACCTCTATGATTGATTCAGAAATCAAAGACGCTCGATAGCGCAGCGTTAGCGACGCAGGAGCGTCTGACTCGCTACCGCTTCGCTATCGGATTGCTATAGCTTTGCGTTCTTAGTCTTATGGAATACAGGTCTTTAGTTTAGTGCAATTTCTGATAAAACAGATGTTGTTCTTAATCTACTGGGGCAAAATAGAAAACATGACGATTGAATCCAATTCCTCTAATCTACCAACCCCAGAACCAGACCCCGAAAACGATTCGCAACCAAATGACTTTGACGGTAGTGCAACTGAGAAAAACCTTAATTCAGAAGTACTAGCGTCACAACAAGCACTAGCGGCGATCGCGTCTTTAAAATCTCCCCAATATACAACTGCGTTACAACAAGCTCGTTCTGAAGTCAAGCACCCCACTACCAAACAATTCACAGTTAAGCCCAGGGCATTGCTGATTACTCTAATTGCGATCGCCATCACCTTCATTGGAATTATCCTTAATAACTGGATCGTCGGCATTATCGGAACGCTGATCACTTTGCTGTTATCCGTGGCGATATTATTACCTTGGTTCCAAGAAGTTTTAGACGAGTGGTTTTCACTCCAAGAACGCACCCTGTTTGTAGCCTTTTTGGGACTATTAGTAGCCATCATCGGCTTGATCAGATTCACAGGTGTAGGCGATCGCTTACTTGTTTTAGGACGCCAAATTAACTGGGACATTTCTGGAACCCTAGCAGAATGGTTTGGCGCATTGGGGCAAATTCTGATTGCCATCATCGCCGTTTACGTGGCGTGGCGACAATATGTCATTTCCAAAGACTTGACAATTCAGCAAAACCTACTGACAGTTCAGCAAAATATTATCACCCAGCAACAGACCATTGATTCCTATTTTCAAGGCGTTTCCGACTTAGTATTAGACGAAGAAGGATTATTAGAAGATTGGCCCCAAGAAAGAGCGATCGCTGAAGGACGTACAGCAGCAATTTTAAGTAGTGTTGATGGGAGTGGGAAAGCGAAAATTCTCCGCTTTCTCTCACGTTCCAAGTTGTTATCACCTCTAAAACGCGATGGCCGATTAGGTCGAGCCATTCTTGACGGGAGTGGCGGATATGCAGAAGACCGTCTTGAAGGTGTGCGCGTCATCGATTTAGGCGTAATGCTAGCCGCAGCAGACCTTTCTGGCACTGATTTGCGTTGGACTGATTTGAGCGAAGCTAATCTTGTCCGCGCTAATCTGGCCGGTTGTGACTTAGTAAAAGCCAATCTCTCCCGCACAATTTTATATAATGCTAATCTCAGTGGTGCTGACCTGAACGGGATTCGCCTATTCTACGGTGTACTGGAAAAAGCATCACCCCGCAGTCGCACTGAACCACCAGATTATGAAATCGGCGAACACACTGGCGCTGTAGTGGAAAATGCCGATTTGACGAATGTACAACGGATGTCTGAGTCAGCACGTTGTTATTGTTGCACTTGGGGTGGTGAAAAAACCAGAGGTACTATTCCTGGTGGTTGTGAAGGTATTCCTAATAAGTTGGGAAGATAGTTATACCAAATTCAATACAGTTCAGAATGCAATACTTGTCGGTTAACGGGAAAAGGGGAATGGGAAAGGGGAAAGAAAAGTTTAGTAATTCTCGCCTTCAGGTAGAGTGAGGATTTCAACGCCATCTTCAGTTACAGCTAAGGTATGCTCACATTGAGCAGAAAGCTTGCGATCGCGCGTGACAGCAGTCCACTTATCGCTGAGAACTTCGACTTCGTAAGTACCTTCATTAATCATTGGCTCAATGGTAAAAACCATCCCTGGTCTGAGGCGTTTGCCCTTACCGCGTGTGCCATAGTGGGGAACATCGGGTGCAGTATGGAAAATGTTACTGATGCCGTGTCCAACGAAATCTCGCACCACAGAAAAGCCTTCTCCTTCAGCATATTCTTGAATGGCTGCACCAATGTCGCCAATGCGTGCCCCAGGTTTAACTTCAGCAATACCCAAGCGCAAACATTCTTCTGTCACCTCTACCAACTTCCTCGTTTTTGGAGAAGGAGTACCAACAAAAAATGTCTTAGATGTATCGCCGTGATAACCTTCAACAATCGGCGTGACATCAATATTAATGATGTCACCTTCTTTCAGGATTTGCTTGGCGTTGGGAATGCCATGACAAATTACCTCATTTACACTGGTGCAGATCGATTTCGGATAACCCTTATAGCCAAGGGGTGCGCTTTTTGCTCCATGCGCTTGTGTCCAGCGTTCGGCTTCATCATTTAGTTCAAGAGTGCTAACGCCTGGCTTCACAAATGGTTCGAGATGCTGGAGGAGTTTAGCTGCTAAACGCCCAGCTTGACGCATTTTCTCTATTTCTCGTTGGGATAAAATAACAATTAGTTCAGTTTTCATTAACTTTTATCTAGAAATCTTTCATAAACATAGTTAACCCTGTCTGTGCAGCTCTTTGGGCAGCATCAGCAACCTTTAGAGTATATAAGCTCTCCTCTGGGGTAACGTACAAAGGAGTGCCATCAAAAAGATGATCTAACACCATACTCGTGTCTTTGGCGAATAAACCCCGGCGAGGCCCAACCTCTATAGATGTTGTTTCTCCTGGCTGGATGAAAATTCCGGTGTCGCCATCAAAAATTAAACCACCTTTTTCACCGTGAACTTCAAACTTGCGTTCTGATTGCCAAAGACTTTCACCTTTGCCATAGACTACTTGGGCTAAAAGTCCACTGTTAAAGCACAGTTCACTAGTGCAGAAACAGGTTTGGTAATATTCCGGTTCTATTTCCCAATATCGCTGGTGACAGTTAACTGTAAATACTTTACCAAATAAATCTGTGAGACGATGTAGGCGAGACAAAGCACCAATTAAGGGAAAGCCGAAAAACTCGTGGTTATAAGTCCATTTGCGGGGTGCAGGATTTTGAGGATTGATGGTGCTGTAGCGAACATAAAACACTTCACCAATTTTGGCTAAGTTTTGCTTCAAGGCTTGATGCAAACCACCTAAAAGTTCCAGGTGTTCCACGTGCAGGAGTTTTTGTTGTGCTTTGGCTAAAGCAATCAGTTCTTCAGCTTCGACTACATCCAACGAAAGAGGATACTCTACAATCACATGTTTGTCGTTGATTAGTGCTGCACGAGCGATCGCACCATGATCTCGATTAATCGTAGAGATTGCCACTAGGTCTATATCTTCACGTTCTACTAGCTCTTGCCAAGAACTCAATGTTTCAATCTGGTACTCTTTAGCAAAGGCTTCGGTTTTTTCGCTTGTATGACCAACAACTGCGACTAAGTGCGATCGCTCATCGTGGAGCAATGCCTCAGCCCGAAACTTTGCCGCATACCCAGTACCGATCAAACCTACACGCACTTTTGCTTTTTCCGAAGCAGCTTTTGAATTATACATGATCCTCACTAGTTCTGTTTTTGATCGTCTCACGCTTCTAGTGGTAAGATTCTCTCTTCATGGGGTTCACCAGTCTAGACTCTACAACATTCGTCCGAACCCCTCAAGCAGGTATGAGACTTTATTTTCAAAAGAAAGCCCCCTTTTGAGAGCAGAGCTAACTTGATGCACAATACACAATATTTGTCAAATAATGAACAGAAAAATTTTGGAAAAAGTTACCGCGTCAGCTTGCTTTCGTCGGGGTATGCGATCGTGGTCTAAGGGACTGACAAATAACAAAATATCCAATTAACTCTTATGGGGTGGGCATCTTGCCCGCCCAGTTTATATGGCGGGCAAGATGCCCACTCCACAATATTGGATAATTACAATTTAGATAATTTATTTCTTGGAGTTCCCTAATTTCAGATTAGAAAATGAAACAGCCCCGCTTTTTACAGGAGTTACGGGATCTGTTCTGCGTAAGTCCGACAAAATCCAGGTAGCATTAATATTGCTCATGTCTTTTATATATAAAATAAATTTTTCTTATTGCAACCTGACTAAGGTCGAAAGTAACATAAATAAAACTTATCAGGATTAAGTAACTAAATTTCATTACTAATCGGGTTCAATTTCCAGTCACATCGTTTAATTTTTCTCGTAGTATCAGAATTGAAGCAAATTTAAACCAACGGCTAATCCCACAGAACAGCCGTGACCTTTGCCTTAAGATAACTTATACTGCCGTTTGCAAAAGAGAGGATTACTCAATGCCAAGTTATAAAGTCACACTAATCAACGAAGCCGAAGGACTGAACCAAACACTTGATGTTGATGATGATGTCTATATTCTAGACGCGGCTGAAGAAGCTGGTCTTGACCTGCCCTACTCTTGCCGCGCTGGTGCTTGCTCTACCTGTGCAGGTAAAATCATCAAAGGTACTGTCGATCAAGGCGATCAGTCATTCTTAGACGATGAGCAAATCGAAAAAGGATATGTACTGACTTGTGTCGCTTACCCAACCTCTGACGTAACAATCGAAACTCACAAAGAAGAAGACCTTTACTAAGAACTAAGCAACTCAACCATAAACCTCTTGCAAGAGTTACCAATGTTGACAAAATATAAGTATGGCATCTAGGGCCAACACACTTGCAATGCTGTGTGTATCTCTAAAAGCGACTTTGATAAAAAGCCTAGTTCAGTGTTGGGCAGGAACACAATGAAGAGTGCTGAGTAAAAAGACCACGCCAATTGCGGGTGGGGTATCAACCTCCTCCTGAAAAGAAAAGATTCCGCTTGACTTCGGGCGGGGCAAAAACCCAAGTGCAAAAGTACTGAGTACTTCTTAATTTACTCAGCACTCAGCACTCAGTACTCAGTAAGGAAATGTTGTGTTCCTGCTTAATTTTTTACAATCAGTATACTATGGGATTCCCTTGTACTTAGTGCTGAAACTCAGTGCGGATAGTTCACAGCTTAATTTCTTTACTGAGAATTTTAATCTGAGTACCAGGATAGTAGAATTGGAGAATTTTTGGACTTGTCCAACCTAGTTTTGCTAAATTTTGAGCGCCAGTTTGACTCAAGCCGACTCCATGTCCTAACCCACCACCAATAAAAGCATATCCCCAGAGTTCTGCCTTGCCTTTGTTTAGGGGTTCTATGTAAAAAAGCGTACTTACCGGAGCGGCAAAGGCGCTGCGAACTTCATCTTTATGCAGAACAAAGGTGCTGCGATCGGTTTTAACCGCAAGTTCAAGGATACGTCCACTCTGACTTCGCTTCACGACTGCCATAGCCTGAATGGTCTTAAATTTGGCATGGGGACTGTTTTTCACCTGCAAAAATTTCTGCAAATCCTTGATAATATCCTGTAAAGGGGTTTCCTTATGCCAACGAAACATATCCCACTTGCTTTCATTAAATCCTTGTTGCATATTGATAAATTTTTGGAAGTTCTTTTCATCTGCTAAACTCTGCTTAGATAAGTCCCAAAAATTAGTCGGAGCATCCAGTACAGGGCGGAGATAGGGACGATTGTCACCATTCCAGATATCGCTGAAGGAGGCGGTGACACCACCAGTAGTGGAAGAATACAAGGCGTCTACTAGTTCATTTTTATAAGTTAATACTTTACCCCTGGTTGAGGCGATCGCTTGGTCTGTTTTGGCAGCGGCTCCCTTCAGCCCATAATAAACTTGGCAGTGAGTATCAGCACACAACTGATAATTATCTGCGGCAAACCTGCGTAAATTTCTCAAGGCATAAGTCCGGGCGAGAATTGCTTGGGCTTCTAACGCCGCTGTTGGTGCATCCGTACCTATTTCATAAGGTACAACCCCACGCAAATAAGTTTCTAAGGGTACTTGATTAACTAGAGTGTATGTGCCATAAGCATTTGGCTGCAAATTCAATCGACCGGCATAAAGACGAGCAAACTCTTGTTTTTCGCTTTTATTCACCCTAATCAAGTTTTGCTCGGTGCTAATTTCCAAGTCATTTGGGCTATAGCGATTACCATCCACTACCCAACTGACTCGCGGCACTTGTTTTAAAACTTTAGTATCAAGATATACTTTCTCTTTGCTAGAAGCTTGAATGTTCTGCAATAACAAGCGTCGCAATAAAGGAGTGCTGTAAACATCTCGTTTCGCCCAAACCTGCCAGCGTTCTGGCTGGGCTATTTCCACTTCCATTCCCAGAGAACGCCATTTATTAGCACTGTCTTCCGCAGTTTCAAAAGTGCGGTATGTGCCCAAAACTACCACTTCTTCTACTGCTGACTGGGGCAAAGCTTCCATGACTGTTTCCAGCTTTACAGGGTTCTTAGTAAACAGGATTTGCTGCTTGTTGCCCACTTGAAATTTTAGCTTTAAGCGATCGCCTTTTATCGGTTCCAGTTGCAGCTTGGCTGTGGCTTCGGCGCCAAATCGCTGCACAATCCCAATTTTCAGTTCTATATCCTGGATATTGCTCTCAGGCCCTGATGCCGCAGTCAGTCCTAATAGACAAAATGTTGTCAGCAAAGTGTAGGGAAAACACCAAAATGAAAATTTCATGACCACCTGATAGCGTTCGCGCAGTGTCTCCAAGAGTTGCGATCGCGAGTAATCGTTCGCGTTGGCGGAGCCTCTTGTAGAGGGCATCTTCTGCCCCTTAATGTGTCGTTGGAGCTTATTTTCCAATTGCTTTGTAGCGCGGTTTTTTTGTCGCATGAATGCTCCAATGATACCATTACCAATTTTGCCCTAGATACTAGTTGCAAAACGAAGTCATAATGACTATGATTTATTTAGAGACAAAAAACAGAACTAGTTGGATAAACTCTTTATGGTTAGAGTCCAAGAAATTCCATTAAATCAGATAAAACGGCCATTGCCCCGTACAAACGATCCAAATAAAGTGCAAGCCTTAATGGAATCGATTGCGGAGATTGGGCAGCAAGAACCTATTGATGTCCTAGAAGTAGATGGACAATATTATGGCTTTTCTGGTTGCCATCGGTATGAAGCTTGCCAGCGTTTAGGCAAAGAAACCGTTTTAGCGAGAGTTCGTAAAGCACCCCGTAGCGTTTTGAAGATGCACTTGGCATAGACAATGGGGATTGGGGACTGGGGACTGGGGACTAGGAATCAAGGGCTTAATTTTCTTGCCAATTCCCAATCCCCAATTACATATAACCTAATTAGGAGAAAATTATGTCATCGAAAGTAACAGTTAAAAATGTAAATATCGGCATTGACGAGGCGAGTAGGGCTAAAATTGCTGACGGTTTATCTCATCTGTTGGCTGATACTTATACACTGTATCTGAAAACTCATAATTTTCATTGGAATGTAACGGGGCCGATGTTTCAAACGTTGCATCTGATGTTTGAGGCTCAGTATACAGAATTAGCCTTAGCAGTGGATTTAATAGCCGAGAGAATTAGAGCGCTTGGCTATCCCGCACCAGGAACCTACAGCGAATACGCCAAACTGAGTTCGATTCCAGAAACTCCTGGAGTTCCTAAAGCTGTGGAAATGATTCGCTTGCTAGTGGAAGGACAAGAAGCCGTAGTCAGAACTGCACGGTCTATTTTCCCTGTGCTAGAAGAAGTTAACGACGAACCTACCGCCGATTTATTGACTCAGCGGATGCAGGTACACGAAAAGACAGCTTGGATGTTGAGAAGTTTACTGGAAGAATAGGAATTAGGGGCTGGGGACTAGGGACTGGGTACTAGGGATTGGGTACTAACAAATAAAGACTTAATTTTTTTGCCAATCCCCAGTCCCCAGTCCCCAGTCACCAGTCCCCAATCCCCAATCCCCAATCCCCAATCCCCAATGCCCCATTCCCAAAAGTTGCAAGATTTAATGCAACAGGTAGGTATTTCTAGTTTTAAAGCGCTGAGTCGCGCTGCTGGTGTCTCAGAGCGTCAAATTTTGCGATTACGTCAGGGAAAACTAGAGCAGATGCGGGTAGATGTGCTGCTCAAGCTGTCGTCAGTGCTACAGATGTCATTAAGTGAATTAATCACAACTTTTTCAACCGTAGAGTTGTTACAAGAGAAAACAGCACCTACCCAGGAATTGTTACAAGAAATTACAGATTTAAGAAGAGAGTACGATCGCTCTCAACTTCAATTAGAACAACAGCGAGAAATATTACTACAAGAACTCCAGCAGTCGACCTTGCAACTGCTGGAGTCTTTATTATTGCAATGGCCAACAGCAGCACAGAAAGCGCAGGAGAATCCACAGCTAGCAGCAGTTAAAATAGTCCCATTGGTACAGAAACCCCTGGAAAAGCTTTTGCAAGCGTGGGGAGTGGAAGCGATCGCGCCCGTAGGAGCAGAATTACCTTATAACCCTCAACTTCACCAATTGATGGAGGGAACTGCACAACCTGGAGAAACAGTCAAAGTACGCTACACTGGCTACCTTCAAGGTCAGAAGTTGCTTTACAGAGCTAAAGTGAGTCCTGTTTGAGGTAGTTATAGATCGCGATTAATCGCGTCTCTACAGGATTTGTGTTATCTGTTGAGAAATATATAGATATTGGGAATACTAAAAACAGCAGGGGCGATCGCCTTAGAGAACTTCTGTTAGACAGATGGTGTAGATTCAAGCTTGCTTGGCGCTGTTGAAATCAAAGCTATTGGCTCTAGAGGGGTAATCCAGAGGTAAATTATTTCAATAATGTAAGTAATTGGACATAAATAAACGTAGATCCTAGTTACTATCATAAATACTCAGTAGTCAACAAAGGATTATATCTACATAATGATTATGATGTGAAACCTTGATAGTTGAGTATTTTTGCTTATAGTTTGAATTGGGCGATCGGGACTGGAAAAATTTTGTGGGTGATGCAGTTCCGTTTACCCAAGCAAAGGAACACTGCTGCTAGAATCGGTTTAACTGCGCGTAGGCGTAGCTCAAACTAGGCATTGCTCCAACTCATTGAATTTTGAATTGTTTAATGACGGCTATCATCATGAGATTTATTGGAAAATTTTACTTTTAGCAAAAATATTTAGTAAATAATCTGAAAAGCAGCAACCTCAGCTTGTAGATACAGTATATATTTACATCCATGATATGCGGGTAAGTTGGTGTTAAAAATTAACATAGTATGCCGAAAAATAAAATCAGCAAACAGCTTACAAATCTGTCGTTCCAACCGTTATACAAAACTAAATATACATGAATTTTACTATGCTGACTTACTTGTATAGTCTATTCATAACTAGTATATTCCTAGTAAAAAAGCGATATTGAATGTAAAACAATATTATTTTTAGTATTATAAAAAAGTAGATTAAAATACTTATATTTAATCTTTATCTACTGCTGATTAGTTATCAATGATTACTCAATATGTAATCTTATATTTTATTTTACAAGCATTTTTAAATGTTCTATAATGGCGAAATCAGAGAATTATTTACACAAATCAGAGTGACATAATTATGAGAGAACATGTAAAAGTTATTAAGCTAAGTGGTAATTTGAACGCCACAACTTCACAAGAATTTCGACAAAACATCACTGATATTCTAGAGAAGGGTGCGAAAATCGTGTTAGTTGATTTTAAAGACGTAACGTTTATGGATAGTTCAGGTTTGGGAGCTTTAGTATTAGCTTTTAAAACCTTGCGTGCAGCAGATACTAAACTTGTTCTCTGCTCAATTAATGAGCAAGTCAGGATATTATTTGAACTGACTAATATGGATAAAGTATTTGAAATATTCCCTAGTCAAGATGCCTTTAATCAAGTTTTAGTTTCCAATACTTAATTAATCGAACTTCATTTGCAAAATAGATAAATCATCATCAAAAGCATCTTTGGAGTTTAGAGCAATTAAATAACTCAGTACGCGATCGAGTTGGCTATCAAATGGGTCTTGTAAGCTAACTAATAGCTGAATAAAAGCATCCAAACTCCAAAGTGTGCCATCTGATTTAGTGATTTCATAAGCACCATCACTAAAAATATAAAGGGTACTAAAGTTTTCAATATTGCAAGAGGCATCAACATATTTTGCCTCTGGAAACATCCCAACTGGCATACCGGGAGTTTTCAAGAGTTTAACTTCAGATATCCTTGGAGATGTGCCGGTTACTAAAACTGCTGGTGGATGACCTGCACTAGCATAAATTAACTGGCGGTTGATTCGGTTGTAAACTCCATACCAAATCGTAAAGTATTTATCATTTTGATAATTCATTTGAAAAGTATCATTCAAAGCCTTTAATACATCACTAGGCTGATAGTAATTCAGACCTTTGAGCGCACGGGAACGCAGCAAATTCAGCACTGAAACAGAGGGAAGAGTAGCTTTCAATCCATGTCCGGCGGTATCGAGTAAGTAAATTGCCAGATAATCATCATCGAGCCAATAGTAATCGAAACAGTCACCGCCGAGTTGTCGCGAGGGAATGAACCGGAAATTTATCTTAAAGGGTTCGGTCATGGAAAAAGGTAGCAGCGATCGCACATAGTCTGCTGCTTCTGACATTTCTGATTCTAAAAGCAACTTTTGATCCTGCAAATCTCTACTCAACTGATGTAGGCGTAATCCTGCTCTTACCCGTGCTTGTAATTCATTATGCTCAATAGGTTTGGAAATAAAATCATCAGCACCAGCATCTAGACCTTTGACGCAATCAGCAACAGAATCTAAGGATGTTAATAAAATAAAGAATGTGGTGGAAAATTTTGGGTCTGTCTTAATGCGCTGACAAACTTCCAGTCCAGTCAAACCCGGCATGATCCAATCACAAATAATTAGTGCTGGACGATAAGCTAGTGCTTTTTCTATTCCTTCATCGCCGCTACTGGCAGTCACTACCTCATAACCTTGTTTTTCCAAAATCCTTTTTAGGAGTATTTTTATTGAATAGTCGTCATCAATTATTAGTATTTGAAACATATAAAATTGCAGGAAACACTCATTAATAATTTGCTGTCGAAATAGAAAATAAAAATATGCTATGAGCTAATAAGCTAGTAATATCAATATGGGAATGCTACTATAGCACTTATTGTTTGTATGCAATAGACTTTAACCTCACTTCCATTCCTCTCTCTTAAAAGCATAGAGGCTTTGAATCTTTATCCCCAACCCTAGTAAGGAGTTGGGGGTTATGTTTCTATTAAACTCAAGCCAGAAGTATTGGAAATAGTTTTTATTTACCTATAGCAATCCGATAGCGAAGCGGTAGCGAGTCAGACGCTCCTGCGTCGCTAACGCTGCGCTATCGAGGTTCAAAAATCAAATATGAGTCCTATATAGAATTTATGACTGTCAAACAGTCATAAATTCTATGGTGCTGCCAAAGGATTTAGCCATAAGAGGATGTTGCTTTTTAGCTGGTTTAAGTCGCGGTATGCTTCTTGCTTAAACCATTGTCCTAAAGCGTCAAAGGGGGTGAAAGATGTTCCAGTTTGCCATTTAATATCTTGACCTAGAGGTGTTGTGTGAGTTCCTGGTAACGTTTGTGCTGTCACCATCTCATCAAAACGTTCTTGTAAGATTTTGGTTAAGGCTGCCGATTGATCAATGTTGTCATTACTAAATTTTATTAATAAATTGCGCCGGATATTGTAACGCTCTTGGACAAGCTTGTTAGTTTCTAACGGTGAGGGAGTAAACTCGATGGCAAAAGTAGAATTAAATTGTTCTACTAGAGGGATAGCTTCTTTAGCGGCGTAGTTGTTGAAGGATATTAAAATATTGCCTGCGCGTTCTACTTTAAAGAGGCTACCAATCAACAAGTGGAGTTTACAGCCCATACTGTGTCCAACGCCGTAGATGGGGAAGTAAAGCTTACGTAATGCCCCAGAATCCTGTAAGCGTTCGAGGGTACGGTCAAAGTTTAACAGTACGGATTTGGCGATCGCAGTATGATCCAATGTATTCACGAAGGGCGTAGCAATTACAACATAACCTTTACTTGCCAGTTGTTCGAGTAACCAGCGATAAGTAATGTGCGGTGCAGTGGCGACAAATGCACCTCCTAAAAAATGAACGATACCTATGGGATTTCGGGGAATGATTACCCAGTTCCCTCTAATTTCTTTCCAGTCCATGTAGATAAGCGATCGCTTTATGAATATTCTTTATGTTAGATCGGTGATTGCAACCCTGGGAAGGATTCTGGTAAAAGCCATTGATCATGTCTGGTGAGTAGGTTGGAAACTAACCCACCTGAGTGCTTTCTGAATTTCCATTACAAAACCTAATTACGTTAGCGAGTATTCGTACCCCTACGGAGAAGCAAGCTACGTGCAGCGTCTCTTAGAGAGCCTGATTACGAATTATCTTAACGCTGAGTCTCTAATCTTTTCATTTCGTGTTGCACATCTAATGCAATTTGTAATGCTTCATTGAGTAACCTTCCATGTTCAGTAGCTTGTTCAGTTACTTGCATAGCTGTTAAAGTCGCTAAATTGTTGACGAATAGTTCTGTATTACTCAGAATAAAGTTCTTATTTTCCCTCAAAATTCTTTCTGTCTTCAAAGCGCGAACTAAATCAGCTTTGGTGAGTTTAAGCGCTTCAATCACACCTTCTCTTTCCTTTATAACCACTTCTGGATTACCAGCTTCTTCGATTTGGTCATTGATATCTATTACTCTAATAATAGTATTATATCTATTAACCTCATTTAACAGGATGTGAAGAGATTTTGTCATATTCTTTTTGACAACTTTACTTCTGCTTTTCCAGATTAAATATAAGATACTTTGTGTAAATCCGCCAACCCAAAGACCTAAGATAATTAATAATACCCAAGATGGAATTGTTATCCACGTCACAAAAATTTTAACAATTAAATCAAATAAAATATATACAAAAACAAATGTAGAAAATCCGATAAAAACTACAGTTGCCCCCTCAGAGCTTTTCAGCTTTTGTATATATATACTTGCGAATCTATTTAGAGTTTTTGTAATGATTAAAAGTTCCTCATTAACAGGTAAATTAGTCAGTTTTTGCAAATCATCTTGACTAATTTCCAAGCCCTTTAAATCATCCTGCACAGCTTTTTAACCCTTGCCAGAATAGTTATTTAGTCTAATATAGCAATCAAATTTCTAGAATGCTGGCATTTTGTCCGAACTTTTTCACGCGAGTTAATAACTGGTAGGCAATATCAAGATTTTTTGTACAATATGATACTTTTTTGCTAAGACAACTATTTATAACATAGCAATCTTGAATCATTTGTGATAAATAAGATCCCCGACTTCTTAAAGAAGTCGGGGATCTGCAAGTTGCAATTATGACAAATCAAATAGTATTACTATGTAATAGTAAGGAGGAAATTTATTTAGTGATAAATAATTATGCCTCACTTGTTACACTAATCTTTGCTTGGAAGAAGATTGTTTATGTTTGGAAATACCACGCTGAGGATTTAAAAATGGGGGGATGGGACAGTCTAACGTCATAGCGATCGCTCTGAGTAAATCTGCCTCTGAGGGAGTAACTTTATTATCTAATAGTACCGTGTGGGCACAAGCATCAACAATAGCTTGCTTGAGTTTAGGAGTAGCAAGACGGAGATCCCCCTGCCCCTTTTCCTCTTGCTGACTCAATCCACCTTCTGGAGTCGATAATTATGCAATCATTTTGCAGTAAAATTAATCGTCAAGATAGAGGAGGGCTTTGAGATGACTCGTGTCATCATTGTGCGCCACGGTCAAAGTGGTTATAATACCGAGCGGCGTATCCAAGGACGCACTGATGCGTCAACATTAACCGAAAAAGGTCGTAACGATGCCAGTAAAGTAGGCAAAGCCCTCAGCAATATCTTATTTAATGCAATTTATAGCAGTCCTTTGCAACGAGCAAAGCACACGGCAGATATTATCCATAGTGAGTTAGCTAATCATGCTGAACAATCTGCTGCAATCCAAGTTTCTAATTTACTGTTAGAAATCGACCTGCCTTTATGGGAAGCACTGCTGACTTCTGAAGTCAAGCAGAAATTTGCCGAAGACTACCGCACTTGGCATCAACGCCCAGACGAACTGCGGATGCTGCTTAATGATGCCCAAGGGACAAGAGAACATTTTCCCGTTCTTGCTTTATACGAACAAGCAAAGCAGTTTTGGCAAGAAACTTTGTCTCACCATCAAGGCGAAACTATTCTGATTGTGGGACATAACGGAATTAATCGCGCCCTGATTAGCACAGCACTAGGAATTTCTCCCAGTCGCTATCACTCAATACAGCAATCTAACTGTGGCATCACTGTATTAAACTTTGCTGGAGGGTTGGGCGAACCAGTCCAGCTAGAATCCTTAAATCAGACGCAACACACCGGGGAATCTTTACCCTCATTGCGACCAGATCATCAAGGAGTACGATTGTTGCTGGTGCGTCACGGCGAAACCGACTGGAATCGCCAAACTAGGTTTCAAGGACAAATTGATGTCCCTCTCAACGACAACGGTAGACAACAGTCGCAAAAAGCAGGCGAATTTCTCCAAGAGGTAGCAATTGATTTTGCGGTAAGTAGCACAATGTTACGCCCTAAAGAAACAGCAGAGATTATTTTAAAACAACATCCGAATGTAAAGTTAGAGTTGCAAGATGGTTTAAGAGAAATCAGTCATGGACTTTGGGAAGGAAAATTAGAAACAGAGATAGAGCAAGAGTTTCCAGGAGAGTTGCAACGTTGGCGGTTAGTACCAGCCGAAGTGCAAATGCCCGAAGGAGAAAATTTGCAACAGGTGTGGGAACGCAGTGTTGTTGCTTGGCAATCAATTGTACAAGCCGCATTAAATAATGAATTCAAAACTGTTTTAGTAGTAGCTCATGACGCTACTAACAAAACTTTGCTTTGTCATATTCTGGGCTTATCGCTGGAAAATTTCTGGAATTTTCGCCAGGGTAATGGCGCAGTCAGCGTTATTGACTATCCTTCTGGAATCGATGGTTTACCAGTCTTGCAAGCGATGAACATCACCACTCACTTGGGTGGAGGCGTACTAGATAAAACAGCGGCGGGGGCGTTGTGATTGAGTGCTGAGTGAGGAGTGCTGAGTGCTGAGTGAGGAGTGAGGAGTTAGGAGTTAGGAGTGAGGAGTTAAGTTAAAAGTGAAAATTTATGAGTTATGAATAAAGTTAAAAATGATGGGTAAGGAACAAATAACTGGTAAACCTTAACTCATAACTTGTAAGGGAACTCCAAGAAATAAATTATCCAATATTGTGGGGTGGGCGACACGAGAGCCATACAAACTGGGCAGGCAAGATGCCCACCCCACAAGAGTTAATTGAATACTTTTTTATTTGGAAGTCCCTAACTTCTAACTCCTAACTTTATTTTTAACTCTTAACTAAAAAAAATTATGATGGAACTGCTGCAAAAAGTACGGGTGATTGATCCGATTTCTGAAATCGATGAACTTTTTGATGTACTGATTACTAATGGTTATATCAAAGCAGTAGCTTCACACATTTCTGATATTAGTTCCGATACTAAAATTAGAGACTGTCAGGGATTAGTTCTTGGCCCTGGGTTGGTGGATTTGTACAGCCACTCAGGTGAACCTGGTTTTGAAGAACGGGAAACTATTTCGTCTTTTTTACAAGCTGCTGCTGCTGGGGGCTTTACCAGAGTTAGCATTTTACCCGATACATCCCCAGCTATTGATAACCCTGCACTTGTGGCACAGTTGCAGCAGAAGAGAGCAGAGGAGCGGAGGGGCAGAGGGGCAGAGGGGAATTTATCTCCCCTGCACCCCGGCTCCCCTGCTCCCCTACTTCATATCTGGGGTGCTATCACCCTAGATGTTGCTGGGAAGCAAATGACGGAATTGGCAGATTTAGCGGCGGCTGGTGTTGTTGGTTTTACAGATGGTAAGCCGTTAGAAAATTTGGCGTTGGTGCGAGGAGTGTTAGAGTATCTCCAGCCGTTGGGGAAACCAGTAGCGTTTTGGCCTAGCGATCGCCAATTAACAGCAAATGGTGTAATGAGAGAAGGCTCAAATGCTCTCCGTTTCGGTTTACCTCCAATACCCGCCAGCGCTGAAACAACTGCGATCGCAGCTTTGTTAGAATTAGTTGCAGCAATCGGTACACCAATCCATATTATGCGCGTTTCCACCGCTCGCAGCGTGGAATTAATCGCCTCAGCGAAGGCGGCTGGTTTACCAATTACCGCCAGCACCACCTGGATGCACCTTTTACTAGATACAAAAGCAGTTAAGAGTTATCACACTAGCTTGCATTTAGACCCGCCTTTAGGTAATCCTGGTGATGTGGTGGCGTTGCGTGCCGGAGTACGTACAGGTGTGATTGATGCGATCGCTATTGACCACACACCCTACAGTTACGAAGAAAAAGTCCAAGCCTTTGCCGAAGCACCAGCCGGGGCGATTGGTTTGGAGTTAGCATTACCTTTGCTGTGGCAATATCTCGTTGAAACTGAAGAATTTACAGCTTTAGAATTATGGCGGGCATTGAGTACCAGTCCAGCAGAGTGTTTAGGGCAGAAAGTAAGTGCGATTCTACCTCATCAACCAGCAGAACTTACTTTATTTAATCCCCAGCAAACCTGGAAAGTCGAACGGAAAAGTCTTTATACACTTTCACAAAATACACCTTGGTTAGGACAACAGTTAAAGGGTCATGTTGTGCAAACTTGGTGCTGAAATAATTTGTAATTCGTAATGACGCCCTAAAAGCGTAGCTTGCTTCCCTGTAAGGGTACGCGGACTCGCTTTGTGCGTCGCTAACGTAATTTGTAATTCGTAATTTTACTTTTATGACTCCAGTAGAATAGAAATAAAGCTTATAATACATTACGCTGATTAAGCAGAATTGCCCATGACCACTTCTAAACGCCAATATCACATCACTACTTTCGGTTGTCAGATGAATAAAGCTGACTCAGAGCGCATGGCTGGCGTTTTGGAAGATATGGGCTTTGAATGGTCTGAAGACCCGAATCATGCAGATGTGATTCTCTACAATACCTGCACAATTCGGGATAACGCGGAACAAAAGGTATATTCTTACCTGGGCAGACAAGCAAAGCGCAAACATGAACAGCCAGATTTAACCCTCATTGTGGCTGGTTGTGTTGCCCAGCAAGAAGGAGAAGCGCTGTTACGACGAGTGCCAGAATTAGATTTGGTAATGGGGCCACAACATGCCAACCGTCTGAAAGATTTGTTGGAGTCGGTGTTTGAAGGCAACCAAGTTGTCGCAACTGAGCCAGTTCACATTATTGAAGATATTACCCAGCCGCGACGAGATAGCAAAGTAACTGCTTGGGTAAATGTGATTTACGGCTGTAATGAACGCTGTACCTATTGCGTAGTTCCCAATGTGCGCGGTGTCGAACAATCTCGCACACCGTCAGCTATCCGGGCTGAAATGGCAGAATTGGGACGGCAAGGTTATAAAGAAATTACTCTACTCGGTCAAAATATTGATGCTTACGGCAGAGATTTACCCGGAGTGACAGCAGAAGGTAGGCATCTGAACAACTTTACAGATTTGCTTTATTACGTCCATGATGTGCCAGGGATTGAAAGGCTAAGATTTGCGACTAGTCACCCCCGTTATTTTACTGAGAGATTAATTCAGGCTTGTGCTGAATTGCCCAAGGTGTGTAAACACTTCCACATTCCCTTTCAATCTGGGGATAATGAACTTTTAAAGGCGATGGCACGGGGTTATACCCATGAGAAATATCGCCGGATTATCGATACCATTCGGCGGTATATGCCAGATGCTTCCATTAGTGCCGATGCCATTGTTGGTTTTCCTGGGGAGACAGAAGCACAGTTTGAAAATACCCTCAAACTGGTGGAAGATATTGGCTTTGATATGTTGAATACGGCAGCATATTCGCCGCGTCCAGGGACACCAGCCGCTTTCTGGGACAATCAGCTGAGTGAAGAAATAAAAAGCGATCGCCTCCAACGCCTCAATCATTTAGGAAACTTGAAAGTAGCAGAGCGATCGCAACGTTACTTTGGACGCATTGAAGAAGTTTTAGTAGAAGACCAAAATCCTAAAGATCAAACCCAGGTGATGGGACGCACTGGTGGTAATCGTTTGACCTTTTTTAGCGGCAACATCAAAGAACTCCAAGGGCAATTAGTGAAGGTAAAAATTACCGAAGTTCGCCCTTTTAGTTTGACGGGTGAACCAGTTGAAGTGAGGCAAACCGTTTTGCAGCCATAACTAGTTGTTAAGATTGGCAAATATCCCTAGTACAACACGGCGTTAATAAACCACCGATTTAAAATAGCCAGAAAGCTCACAAAATAAGCATTCTTTCTTTTTACTTTTGCCTTTTTACTTTTGCCTTCTTGTACTAGTAGTCTGTCAAATTCATTTTGACGGTTAGAGAGACGCGATAAATCGCCGTCTCTACAAGGAATTTATCGATCAATTATTTGTTGATAGACTACTAGATTTACCAGCATCAACATTAATACTCCAATTGTAAAAGGCGATCGCCTACGACGGGCTATGCTGACGCACCTTCGTTGATGAGAGAAAAACGATGTCTGATAACAAGCTGCTTCTCTACGAGATACTTTGCAGGAGTATGCATCTACGCGGATAATCAGGTCATCACCACAAGATTGAAAAATGCAATTATAGCTAGTGTTATCCTAAGAAATATTAGGAATTAACAATTACTTAGGCAAATGAGTATCACCGTTAATGTTTCTGAAGTAACTGCCAAGTTTTCTGAATTGCTGAGTCAGGTATTACTTGGTGAAGAGGTGGTGATCGCACAGAAGGGTATTCCAGTTGCACGCCTAGTTGCTCTCACAGATACAGCCTCACCTCGAATTCCCGGATTGGATAAAGGTAAAGTTATTATTGCACCAGATTTTGACGAGCCTTTACCAGAAGATATCCTAAATGATTTTGACAGTTCTAATCTAGTTTAGCGATGAGAGCTTTACTGGATACCCATGCATTTCTTTGGTGGGTAACAGATGACCCTCAGTTATCTTCCACCAGTCGCAGTATAATTGCTGATTCAGGTAATATTTTATTTCTGAGCGTGGCAAGTGTTTGGGAAATTGTCATCAAGACTAAATCGGGTAAGTTAACTTTACCTGAACCGGTAGAAGAATATATTCCCAACCGACTAGCACTGAACCGCTTCGAGAGTCTAGACATTCAAATGACACACACTCTACAGGTTGCCACTTTGCCAAACATTCACCGAGATCCGTTTGACCGGATTCTGATTGCCCAAAGTCAAGTAGAGAATTTGCCAATTGTGACCATAGACCAGAAAATTGTACAGTATTCTATCGAGACTATCTGGTAATCAAAGCTTAGAAATAGCGATCGCACCTTTGTTGATGAGAGAATAGTGATGTTGAACGACAAGCTAAAGAAGTATCTACGTATCTACTCAGGGATTTGCACAATACGAGCGATAGCAGCTTGAATTTTAGAAAAGCAAACAGAATGTTGTGGGTGATTGACAATTAATGCCGGAACTAAGACAAAAGTATCAAACAAGACTTTCATCAAGCTATTTGACCTTGAATGCGTTCTTCTCTCAACTCATCTATAAAGGCATTAACATCAAAGTTTTCTGGTAATTCTGCTTCTATAACTAAAATCCCTTCTTTTCGATAAATGTTTGGTTGGTTAAGGGGCGGTACATTAGCTATCTCAGAGTTTTGTTGAGTATGTTCTTCAGTGACTTGTTGACTCAGCGTATCAATTTTTTCTGCAATAGCTTGCAAAACAAACTGCTCAGTCGAAATTCCCTGACTACTTGCCCATTTTTCAATCTTTTGTTGGAGTTGGGGAGGAAAGTTCATAGACGTAAATACAATTAATACTCCAATTGTAAAAGGCGATGTCTACAACGTGTTATACTTAAACACCTTTGTTGATGAGAGAATAGCGATCGCAGACAAATACCTAATTTTGCCTATTTTTTGCTAATTAGTCTATTAATTCTCCTGTTTGTCGTAAGACTTGTTCATAAAGACTGCGACTCACCCAATATTGAGCAGTATTAATCATGGCATCTAGTAGGGGTTGCACTTGTGTAATTATCTTTCTATTTTTTGCTAATAAGAGAATACCTAGAGTCCCAATGGCTTGTAATCCTAAACTTTGAGCTACTTGGCGTGCTTCACGTTCATCTAACAAAATTTGCCATTCTTCAGTTTCTAGTGCTAAGGCAATTGCTTCACGTTCACCGTTATCTAATTCTGACGGTATATTGAGTGTTATTGTTGAAACTGAGACAACTTGCAGCCATCTGTCAGCAACCGCTTGCAATACAAATTCCGATCCTGGGAAACCTGCAACAGTCGTTTCATCATAGACAGCTTGAGGAATAACAATGTGCCTAAATGCAGCCTGCAAGATATCAAGGCGATTAATAGCTGCAAAATTTATCAAAGGCGTAGCGTTACAAACAACGGTCACAATTTCTAAAAACCTGCTTCAATTATCTCAATATCTTGAATTAAATCTGCTTCATTGTAATGACGCTCAATTTTGTTTTGTCCTAATAGTTTCTGAAATTCCCATGCAGATAAGTTAGCTAGGTGACGTGCTTGACTAAAGGTAAAAATATTCTGTGCGTACAGTTGTAAAGCTAATTCTTGGAGGATAGCTTCTTCACCTTGATTTAATGAATCGGGCGATATTTGCAACTTGATGGGTTGGATAAATTGGCTCATTACCAACTCGCCTTAAGTAGGGTTTACTAGTCTGATCGTAAAAGTCACAGTCAAGCGATCGCACTGGTCATACTTGCAGTATTTTTCTTAGAGTAGCACAGGACTGATTTAACAGCGATCGCTCCACTAATGCAATCATACAAGCGATCGCTAATCTATATTATTCCTGTTCTAAAATCCTTTCTATATATTTCCCTGCATACAGAATCCGCACAACTTCAATGCTTTCATCTCGCTCAAAGTAAAAAATTAGGTACTTTTTAAATCCTTTAACAGCCCATTTACGTAAACCTTGTAAACGAAGATTCTCTAGGGGATAACGGCTACCCATTCCAAGCATTCTTGCTAACTGTGCAACAGTTTCTCTTACAGAGTCAAAAAATAAAAGTGCCGTGTCGGGGTTTTCTTGGGCAATGTAAGCAAAATACTCATCAATATCTAAACTGGCTTTGGGTGTAATGACTATCCGCTTTGTCATTATTTCTCTTAATGCATCTGGTCGATCAAATGTGTGCGTTTTTGCTGCCACCATTCATCATTAACTTCTATTGCCTCTCCACTTTCAAGTCCTGCAATTAAAAGTTCTTCTATATGTTCTTGCATCTTGCGTTTTTGGTCTTGAGCGATCAATTCTTGTAGATATTCGCTAACTGAACCGTAGCCACCTTGAGCCACTTGTTCTTCAATAAAGGCTTTCATCGACTCAGGCAAGAAAATATTAATGTTACTCATAACCTTGGCAGCGAGGTTAAACTATTTTTTCCATGTTATCAAGATTGTTAGGCGTTGTCTTTGCGGAAACGTTTAGCGATCGCACCTTGGTTGATGAGAGAATAGCGATACCTTTGGCAACGTCTTCTCTACGAGACGCTGCGCGTAGCTTGCTTGCACGAAAGTGGTACGACAATCGCTCTAAACTACTAAATTGCAATCTCTATCGCCTGGACTCGCTCTTTTAATTACGAATTAATTTTTTAGCCAATCGCCACAATAGATAAAAAGGTAAAATAAATATTGCTAACAAGATTTGCACAAACTGACCGAACCGACGTTTCCAGATAGCACGGGGAGTAGACTGGCGTTGCAGGATTGCTAGATTTTTACGAATTGTCGCTGTAGTGGGATGATTAACGCCTAAAATGCGATCGCACATTGCCAAAGCATCACTGTATAGTGGTTCGGCATCGCTGTACCTACCTTGGCTTTTGTAGAGGAAAGCTAAATTGTTCAAGCTACTAGCCACATCAGGATGGTCGCCAGCAAACAGGCGCTTTCTCATTGCCAAAGCATCACTGTATAGTGGTTCGGCATCGCTGTACCTCCCTTGGCTTTTGTAGAGTAAAGCTAAATTGTTCAAGCTAGTAGCCACATTGGGATGGTCGCCAGCAAACAGGCGCTTTGTCATTACCAAAGCATCACTGTATAGTAGTTCGGCATCGCTGTACCTCCCTTGGCTTTTGTAGAGTAAAGCTAAATTGTTCAAGCTAGTAGCCACATCAGGATGGTCGCCAGCAAACAGGCGCTTT
>NZ_JBALFD010000017.1:0-3106 GCF_036916985.1 Nostoc sp. | reverse complement strand
TATTATCCCGAAAGGAAAACTGTACATCTGGATTGAGAGTAATTAAATCATTGCGTAAATATTTGAGAGTATTTACCGCTTCAGTGTAGTTAGCGATCGCTCCAGTCACATCTCCTTGTATTCTAAGTATGTACCCTAGTTGCCATTGCCACAAATAACCTATATCCCCAGCTTTTATCGCTTGGGCTACCATTAAAGCTTCCTGTGTCAGTTTTTGAGCATTAGATATATCCTGGTTTTCTAGATATAATCCACCCAATGCGCCTAAAGCATAAGCAACTGAACGCTCATCATCCATGCTTCTAGCCTGCTGTACAGATGTCGCTAACATTTGGGCAATTTCTTTCGATGAAGGAATGTCTGCGTTGGTAGCTTGTTTCAAGCACACCAAGTTCTGAGCAAAATTAATTTGTGCGTAATTTGCTGTGTGACTTGGGGGGATTTTAGCTAGCTTTACTTGAATTTCAGAAGATAATTTCTTCGCTTGTGACCATTGCTGAAGTTTCAACAATATACTCAAATGATTAAGTTGGGCTTGGATTTGTGAGAGTGGTAAGGTTGCTGTGGTGACAGCTTCTTCATAGAATTGCGCTGCTTGTTGATAAAATTTGAGAGATTCTGTAGAGACAGGTTTGTTAATACAATGTAACGGAGTATAGTTTTCTAAACTGATACTTTCTTGCTGCGAGATTTGTCTATTACCTAAAGCAAGTGCGGTATTACCTAAACTTAGCAGCGCAGCACTGATTTCTGAAGGAGATTGTAATTTTTTGGCGATGTCTCGGCTTTGTTGTAAAACCTTAAAGGATGGTTCTAAATCACCGACTAATTGCAGAACATCACCAAAGCTACGTAAAGCTATAGCTTTAACAAGCGAATCTGGTTGCTGTTCAAGACGGGGTTGTAACTCTTCTAAGGTGGTGCGAGCTTGATGGTAAAGCCCTAATGCTTGCTCTGCCATACTTTGGTTAATCAAACTGCGGATGATACCAACTTCATCACCTGCTTGAGTATATGTATTAGCCGATTGCTTCCATGAGTCTAAAGCTTGTTCAGTTCTGCCTAGTTCTAATTGCAGATTTCCTTGAATATCTAGAGTTTGTGCCAAGATTATTGCAAAGTTCTGAGTTTTGAGTTGTGAATCTTTTAAGAGGTTGAGACTTTGTGTAATTGCAGCTTCGGCTTTTTTCCACTGTCCAAGTTGCTTAAAGACTAACGAAAGATTGCTTAACGCCATTGCCTTTCCTAGTTCGTCTTTTTGCAGATTAAAAGTATCTGTTGCTTGTTGCAAAATTCTTACTGCTTCAGATAACTGTCCAGTTTCATAGAGTTTTCGACCTTGTTCAACCAATAGTTGAGCATTTGGTTGGGTCTGGGGAAATTGAGAGAAGGCGGGATGTGAAATTACCCAAACGCTTAACAAGGCAGCTAAGACAACTATTGTAATTCTTTTTAACCACTTCTTAAAATAAAAGCGACTTTTGCAAGTCACGATAATACTTTTTAGAAAGCTTTGCACTACAAGGAAAAATCGATATCTTATTTTTTTTCTCACTGACTTTGCCTCGGACTCATTTTCACTAGCGGCAGCTTTACAGAAGTAATTTATCAGCGCAATATCTGGCTTTATTATCTTGCTCAAACGGATATAGCCGTAGCAAAAAGTAGTTATTGTTTATTGCTAAGTACTTTTATCATACTTTTATTTAGATATCCTTGAGAAATATATTTTCTTTAGAATCTTAACAAAACACAAGTGTTAATTCTAAAAATTTTCTGAAATTAAGCTGCTTGATGTTTTGAACGCATAATATCAATTTGCTTATACCCATAAATACATAGAAATCATCTTTCACATCCTCAAGGTCAATAATATATGCCAATAGCTCCTAAAATCCTACAAAAGAATTCTCGTGAATTTGTATTCAATACAACAATTAATTCCCTTGAGCCTCATAGAAAAGAAAGCAGCAAATTAGTTTTTGATAAAAATTATCTCCGCTCTAGTGCTTTAAAATTGGCTCAAAAAGGATATTATCATGAGGCGATCGCATTGTTGAACAAATTACTTGACCGCGATTCTAATAATGCTATCGATTACAACAACCGGGGGCTAATCTATTTTCAGAGTGGTGAGAAACAAAAAGCTTTTTGTGACTATAATACTGCTATACAACTAAATCTGAAGTTGGTGGCTGCTTATAACAATCGAGCAAATTACTATGTTAGTTGTGGAGACTTAGCAGCAGCGATCGCCGACTACGAGCGCGCAATTAATTTAAATCCTACATATATTCGAGCTAGGATTAATCGAGGCATTACCTTACGTGACTTAGGGCAATATGAAGAGGCAATTGACAATTTTGAAATAGCGCTGCTTTTCGGTCAACTAGAAGCTTATATTTTGGCTGAATGTGGTAGAACTCATCATCTTTGGGGTGATTGGAATTGTGCGCTGACTGCTTATAATCGTGCTTCTACGCTACTGTCTCGTATCGATGCCAAAAAGGAAGTTTTTAGTTATCGCTTGCATTTACAACTTGAAAGTTGGTTAAACGAACTATTACTTCTTCAGAATTTTAACGCCCATTGATTAGCGAATAATTATTTATTCTAGCTTCTCTCAACTCGAATTTAGAGAAAAGCAACTTGCATTATTTTTGAATAGCGGTGGCTTGAGATGGGCAAGCTGTGATGGGCGTTCGCGTAGTGTCGGCGATCGCTGAAGTAAAAGTATTGGTCTGTGTAGCTACGGGTGCAGAGGCTATTAGCTCTACTGCACCAGAGTTATTTATTACCCAACTAGTAGCTTCTACAATAGTTGGGCTAATTTGCTTAACTTCTAATTGAGGACTTTTGCGCCCTAGACTCCGACTCAAGTGTAAATTGTCTCTTACATTTGTGCTTTTTTGTTCTTGAGGATTCAATGTCACCCAATCAACGGTTGCAGTTTGATTAGTGCGAAGTGCTTGGGTTGGTAAAGGTGGCAAACCGCCGCGTCCGGTGATGGTAAATGAATTGCCTTTATTTGCTGGACAGCCTTGAGCAATCAAGCCAGACCGATCTACAAAATTGACTGGCAATTCCACTAATCCGTTACTGGGAT
>NZ_JBALFD010000016.1:0-203837 GCF_036916985.1 Nostoc sp. | reverse complement strand
TGTTTTCCATCATAAATTTCAATTGATGATGTATCAAAAAATGTCTTATATCAAGCGATGTGAATTGATTTTTTATTGTTTGTGAGAAATTTGCGTTTTAATATCACTACAATTTTTTTGTGCTTCTTGTAGAGCAAGCCCTTGCAGAACCGGATGATTGGCGATGAGTTCCTGATTTTGTTCCAGATCCTTAATCATCGCTGTTTTAATAGAGTCAAATAAAGTAATATAAGCAGTCTCTTCTAGTTGCCAATCCTGCTTTTCGCCTATAGCAGTACGCACTGCATTTATAAATTCTTCATAGCCCAAATTTTGAAGTATTTCAGTTTCAGGCAACGTGATATTAAATTCGTCACGTAACTTGTTTACTAAAAGAAAATTAATGGAAATATCCTCATCAGTAGAGCATAGTGTATATTCTGGTGGCTTTTTACCTTTCTTTTGTAATTCCACTGGAATGAGCAACAGAGGAGATACTAACTTATCCTTCTCCTTTTTTTCTTGAGGCTTTGCAGTATCAAACCAGGTCAAAGTACCAAGGACTAGGAACAGGCTAATGAAACCCTTTTCTTTTATTGTTTTTTTTGCTTCTGTACCCAGTTTATCTAGAAGCTTGATGAGATCAGCTTCAGTTTGGTTAGTTATCAACTCCTTAAAGGAAATTGATTCAGATTCATATCCAGTGAGCTTGTCAAATAAGATTAAAGATGGTGTAATAACCTCAATTTTTGGCTTTTTGCTCTTTCGGAAGTCAAGTAGCGGGTTACTGTTACTTGAACCAGCAAGTTTATCTCTCCAATCATTGATTTTTTGCTGAATTACAGGATTTATGCCGTTACTCATTGACTTCCGATTACTAGCAGTTAATCAAAACAAACCTTTTTTCTGATACTTAATATTTTAAGTAAAATTCCTTAGAAAATGAATAATTTTGTACAAACTTCATAAATTATTGCAATAAAATATACAAAAGCATCAATAAACACGCATAGATATGGTCAGTAATTGGTAAGTTTGAGACATTTAGATAGTTCTCAATAGCTATTTGTCATTAATATGTAGACAAAGAACAAAGGACAAATATGATTAAAATCCTCCATCTCTCTGACATCCACATGGGAAGCGGTTTTTCCCACGGACGAATTAATCCTTCGACGGGATTAAACACACGGTTGGAGGATTTTGTCAATACTCTATCTATATGTATTGACCGAGCGCTGACAGATGCCGTCGATATGGTTATATTTGGTGGGGATGCTTTCCCGGATGCGACACCACCGCCTTATGTACAACAAGCTTTTGCTAGCCAGTTTCGCCGTCTCATGGATGCCAATATTCCAACAGTGCTGTTGGTAGGCAACCACGACCAACATTCTCAAGGACAGGGAGGGGCGAGTTTAAATATTTACCGCACTTTGGGAGTGCCAGGGTTTGTAGTTGGTGATACATTAACTACGCACTGTATCGAAACCCGTAATGGCAAAGTGCAAGTAATCACCCTGCCTTGGCTGACTCGTTCGACTTTGATGACTCGCCAAGAGACTGAAGGTTCGTCTTTAGCAGAAGTCAACGAACTGTTAACGGAACGTCTGCGAGTTGTAATGGAAGGGGAAATCCGCCGTCTTGACCCCAATGTGCCTACTATTCTTTTGGCTCACTTGATGGCTGACAATGCAACCTTGGGCGCAGAACGCTTTTTGGCAGTAGGTAAAGGCTTTACTCTCCCCTTATCTTTGTTGACGCGACCGTGTTTTGATTATGTAGCATTAGGACACGTCCATCGCCATCAAAATCTGAATAAATCTAACAACCCGCCGGTGATTTATCCAGGGAGTATTGAGCGGGTGGATTTTAGTGAAGAAAAAGAAGACAAAGGCTATGTAATGCTGGAACTGGAGCGGGGAAGCGCTGAGTGGGAATTTTGCCCCTTAACAGTTCGGACTTTCCAAACCATTGAGGTGGATATCTCGAAAGCAGATGATCCACAAGCGGTGTTAATGAAAGCGATCGCAAAGTATGATATTGAAGATGCTGTAGTCCGACTAATTTACAAACTCCGCTCTGAACAGATGGATTTAATTGACAGTTCCTCTCTACATACTGCTTTAAGTCCTGCTCATACCTACACCATTCAAGCAGAATTAGTCAGTCAATTAGCCAGACCCCGGATTCCTGAATTGAGTGCGAGTAGCAGCATCGACCCAATGGAAGCGTTGAAAACTTACTTAAATAATCGCGAAGACCTCAAAGATATCGCAACCTCAATGATGGATGCAGCGCAGAAGTTGCTAGCAGATGATGTGGAAGTTTGGCTGGAAGCAGCAACTAATGAGTAGGATAAAATAATTTGTAATTAACAATTATTATGAAATAACAAACCGCAGAGGCGCGGAGGGCACGGAGAAATTAGAGTTTTAGAGGTATTTTGTATAAGCCCTATTTTCCACTCTCCAAAATCTATGAAGCAAACAATCCAAGCAAAGGTCATCGACTTACGCTATTTAATTGCAGGACTTACGCAAAATTATGGGAAAACGAACCGCAAAGGACGCGAAGGACACGAAGGGAAGAGGGTTTCAGAGAGTTCTTGCGTAAGTCCTAAATTGATAACTTTGGTATTCAGTTAGTTTTAGATGACTCATTTTTTTACGAGTGGCAAGAAGATTTACCAGAAATAAATGATTTAGATAAACAACTTTTAGATAAGGTAAAAATAGGTTATTTTAATCTTCTTAATTATCCGCCTTTATTAGAAGATATAGTTAGAATGGCAGTTGTAGACCCATTACTTTTTATTGGGGATTTTTATCTAGCCCCGTTTTATGTAAAATCAGAAGAATCCATAGATATTGCTGTGCCAGATGAAGATGTAATCATCAAAGGTAGAATAGATACCTTAGTTTTGAAAGAGCAATTCTGGGTGATGATTATTGAGTCTAAAATAGCCTCGTTTTCAGTGGAACAAGGACTCGCACAAATTCTTGCTTATCTGTTAGGAAATTCATATACTGATAAACCCAGCTTTGGTATGATTGCCACAGGAAGCGAGTTTATTTTTGTCAAATTACTGAACGGAAATTCACCGCACTATGCTTTATCAAAGGGTTTTCTGATGCGAAACCCTGGAAATGAGTTGTACGAGGTGCTACGTATATTGAAACGCCTGACTCAGTTGGTGAGTACTTAAATTTTATTGCCTGATTATATATTCTCACAAGAGGCGCGATCGCTCTTTCAATAATGAGAGAATATACCATCTATAAATTTAGGGAAGTTCATCATGAAGCGAGAATTTAATGTAATTCTCGAACGAGATGCAGATGGCTACTTTGTTGCTTCCGTTCCAAATCTTCCTAGTGTCATACGCAAGCTAAAACTTTAGATGATTTAGTGGAACGCATTAGACATCTCCGAAAATGAATGTAGAGACGTAGCACTGCTACGTCTCTACAAGGGTTCTGGATAACGCATATTTAATTTCTGGAGATGTCTATTAGAGAAGCGATTGAACTTTGTCTAGAATTTGACGAAGAACAGCAGGATTAACTCGACTTTGTTGGTATTCAACGAGTCGCAGTTGAGATATGAGTCAATTCCTAAGTGTCAAAATAAAATTGAGTCTTCACTATTTTTTTGTATTACTAATCACATATTTTTAGCATATATTATGTATGCAATTAGATTTATTTGCTACTTGTGATCGGAAATTACTCATTGAGTAAAAAAATTAATCCAGATGATAGATAAATATTATTCTATATACCCTATAATTCTCATAATCACGGTATCCATGTAGAAATACCGTAGATTTAGGGGTAATTCCAATGAGCAAGTCGCAACAACCAACACAATTAGGTAAATTCCTGAGTGAAGGGATACAAGCTTATGTCATGAAAGCTTTGCAGAGTATACAACTCCGGTATCAACACGCAATTAAAAGTTGGTTGAATGGACGCAGTGTACAAAGCTTTGTGAGTCTGTTTTTAACAAGTATTTTTTTGAGTATAGCAGTTGCCTCCTGTTCTGGAAGCAGTTCAGCTAGTAAAAATGATGTTAAGTTAAAACTCGTATCTTTCTCTGTCACCAAAGCCGCTCATGACCAAATAATTCCCAAGTTTATCGAAAAGTGGAAGCAGGAACACAACCAAAATGTCACGTTTGAGCAAAGTTATGGTGGTTCTGGCGCTCAAGCGGCTGCTGTGATTGACGGTTCGCAAGAAGCAGATATAGTACATTTGGCGCTTCCCCTTGATGTCAGCAAAATTCAGCAAGCAGGTTTAATTAAATCAGGTTGGGAAACCAAAGCACCGAGAAGTGGTATTGTGAGTAGATCGGTTGCTGCGATCGTTACTCGCGAAGGCAACCCGAAAGGCATTCAGACTTGGGCAGACTTGGCAAAAGATGGCGTGAAAGTGATTGCCGCTAACCCAAAAACTTCTGGTATTGCTATCTGGGAATTCTTGGCTTTCTGGGGTTCGGTAACTCTAACAGGTGGTGATGAAGCGACAGCGCTAGATTATGTCACCAAAGTTTATAAAAATACCCCGACTCTAACAAAAGATGCCCGTGAGGCTAGCGATTTATTCTTCCAAAAAGGTGAGGGAGATGTCTTAATCAACTACGAAAATGAGGTGATTTTGGCGGGGAAAAATGGGACTAAATTACCTTATGTTGTACCTCAAGTCAATATTTCCATTGACAATCCTGTAGCGATAGTTGATAAAAACGTTGATAAACACAGTACAAGAGAAGTTGCACAAGCATTTGTTGATTTTCTTTACTCCACAGAAGCTCAACGGGAATTTGCCAAATTACAATATCGTCCTGTTAACCCCACCGTTACCCAAGAAGTAGCATCACAATATCCGCCAATTAAAACTTTATTCACATCTCAAGATTTAGGTGGTTGGGATATTATTCAGAGCAAGTTTTTTGGAGATGGGGCAATATTTGACAAAATTCAAGCTGCGAACAAAGCATGATAAAAGATGTATCATTCTGCATTCTCTACATTTTGCAGTTAGCCAAGCATTAAGTAATTCTCAGTCACTTTATCTCAATTGATAATTTATGAGCTTTTGTAACCGATTTCAAAATAGCTTTTTCTTAACATCTTTAATGCTTATTGCCAGCAGTATTACTGCTTGTAACAGCGGACAAGAATTGAAAAGTCAAGTAAGCATTGATGGTGCTGCTGTAGGTTTTCCTGTTTCTTTAGCAGTTGCAGAAGAATACGGCAAAGGCAAACCTGAAGCTAAAGTTAGTGTTGCCTCAAGTGGTACTGGAGGTGGTTTTAGTAAATTTTGTAATGGCGATATTGATATAGCTGGTGCTTCTCGTACCATTCGAGATGAAGAAATCAAAAAATGTAAAAGTAAGAATATTGAATTTGTCGAGTTACCTGTAGCTTTAGATGGTATCGCCGTAATTGCTAACCGTAAAAATAACTTCGCCAAATGTCTAACTATTAAAGAACTGGGCAAAATTTGGGGTGCAAAATCAGATGGTAAAATCTTGACTTGGAATCAAGTTAATCCCAAATTCCCTAACGAAAAGCTGAAGCTGTATGCTCCTGCTTCTGATACTGGAACCTTTGATTATATGACTCAAGCTGTTACTGGTAAAGCTAAGAATGGCCGTACAGATTACACCCCTAGTCACAATCAAAATCTCCTAGTACAAGGTGTTTCAGGTGATGTCTCAGCCTTGGGTTATGTTGGGATATCTTACTATATTCAAAACCAAGATAAACTCAATTTAGTTGCTGTAGAAAGTCCTACAGGAAAGTGTGAAAAGCCAGTTCCTGTAGATAATGTCATCAAAAATATCTACACACCTTTGTCTCGTCCTCTATTTCTCTATGTCAGTAAAAAATCCTTAGATACCAAGCCAGCAGTTAAAGAATTTGTAGATTTTTATCTAGAAAATTCTTGGAAATGGGTAGATAGTGTTGGTTATGTGGCACTACCTGATGAAGCTTATGTCAAGGTAAAACAAAAATTTGCTACTGGTGAAACAGGGACAAAATTCAAAAAAGCAAAACCTGGTGAACCAATCACAAACTTTATTTAAATAAAGTTCCAGTCATTGTAGTCTGAATGTAGTTAAAAAATAACTGTTTATGCAAAATCTCAATTCTCAAAACGATCCTTATCTACTTTCCAGACAATCATTGGATAAAAATCCATCTGAAGATATCTCTGAAAAGATTGTTGGGGTAATTTTATTTGCTTGTGCTTTAGTTTCGGTTTTGACGACTTTTGGAATTGTCCTAATTATCTTTCAAGAGACATTTGGTTTTTTCCAAGAAGTTTCATTTGCTCAATTCTTTCTTGATACTAAATGGACGCCTTTATTTGCGGATAGACATTTTGGCGTTTGGCCTTTGATTAATGGCACTTTCTTAACGACAGCTATTGCGATGGCCGTTGCTATTCCTTTGGGGTTATCTTCTGCCATTTATTTAAGTGAGTACGCTCAACCAAAAGTTGCAGCAGTTTTACGTCCAGCAGTGGAACTTTTAGCGGGAATACCAACAGTAGTGTATGGTTACTTTGCGCTATTGTTTGTCACACCATTGCTACGAAATTTTATCCCTGTGGAAATATTCAACGCCTTGAGTGCAGGGTTAATGATGGGAGTAATGATTACTCCTACTGTTGGTTCTATCAGCTTAGATGCTATTAAAGCAGTTCCACGCTCTTTACGAGAAGGCTCTTATGCTTTAGGTATTACGAAACTGGAAACCATTTTTAAAGTAGTTCTACCAGCCGCACTTTCTGGAATCATTGCCTCAATTATATTGGGTATTTCTCGCGCTGTGGGCGAAACAATGACTGTTCTCATCGCCGCCGGACTACAGCCAAAGCTGACTGTTAATTTTGCGGAATCAATAGAAACAATGACAGCTTACATGGCACAAATTTCTGGAGGAGATAGTCCGCGTGGTAGTCTCAATTTCAAAACCTTATATGCTGTAGGTGCTGTTCTGTTTATAATCACTCTAGCTTTGAATATTGTTAGTTACTGGGTTGCAAATCGCTTTAAAGAAAAATACGAGTAATAAGCATGGCTACAAGTTATCAACCAAATAGTTCTCTAGATTCTACGACAGAATTTACCGATAATGTTGAAAGTAGAGAGACATTAGGAAAAGTATTTGAAGTAATTTTTTTGTTAGGATTACTGATTGGTTTATTTGTCCTAGCATTGCTACTTTTTGATATTTTTAAAGACGGATTAGGGAGATTTTTATCACCTGGCTTTCTAACCGAAACTCCTTCTCGTTTTGCTGACCAAGGTGGGATTCGGCCTGCAATTATCAGCAGCGTTCTTTTGGGAACTGTTGTGATTTTGGTTACTGTTCCTATTGGTGTCGGAGCAGCTTTATATCTAGAAGAGTATGCACCTAAAGCTTGGTGGACAGCGATTATTGAGATTAATATCAGTAATCTAGCAGGTGTACCTTCTATTGTTTATGGATTGCTGGGTTTAGGAGTTTTCAATTATTTACTTGGGTTTGGCCCCGCTTTGATTTCTGGTGCATTGACTTTATCTTTGCTGTCTTTACCAGTAATTATTGTCACCTCTAGAGAAGCAATTCGCGCTGTCCCAGATTCTTTGAGAAATGCTTCTTATGGATTAGGTGTTACCAAATGGCGAACTATCAGCAGTCACGTCATACCTTATGCTATTCCTGGGATTTTGACAGGAGTGATTATCTCTGTATCTCGTGCCATTGGTGATGCAGCCTCTTTAATTGTTGTCGGTGCTGTGGGTTTTCTCACTTTTGACCCTGGTTTGTTCCAGAGATTTATGGCATTACCCATTCAAATTTACAGTTACATCACTCGTCCTGAACCGGGTTTTGCTGGTGCAGCAGCAGCAACAATTATTGCATTGTTGCTCTTGATTTTAGCTTTAAATGGTGTTGCAATTTATATCCGGCAACGCTTCTCAATTCGTTAGGTAATTAAATATCTAATTTAGATACATTCACAGATTATTTGGAGAACAACCACATGACTTATAGCAATAATAAAAGTCAATCAGATAGTGCCACAATTGAACAAGGTAGTAGCGTCTTTAATGTCGAAGGTGTGAAGGTCTTCTATGGAGGATTTTTGGCACTTCTAGATGTTTATCTAAAGATTCCTGATAAACAAATTATTGCTTTTATTGGGCCTTCAGGATGTGGTAAAAGTACCTTACTGCGTTGCTTCAACCGCATGAATGATTTAATTCCTGGTGCTAAGGTTGAAGGTAGACTAAATTATCGCGATCGCAATATTTACGATCCGAAGATAAATTCTGTAAAATTGCGTCGCCAAGTCGGAATGGTTTTTCAAAGGCCGAATCCTTTCCCCAAGTCAATCTACGAAAATATTTCCTTTGGGCCGCGTGCTAATGGTTATAAAGGTAACGTTGATGAATTGGTGGAAGATTCTCTCAGACGCGCTGCTATCTGGGATGAAGTGAAAGACAAACTCAAAGAGAAGGGAACTGCATTATCTGGCGGACAACAACAACGGCTTTGCATTGCCCGTGCGATCGCCATGAAGCCAGATGTATTATTGATGGATGAACCATGTTCTGCTCTCGACCCGATTTCTAGCCGCCAAGTAGAAGAACTCTGCTTAGAACTCAAGGAGCAATACACCATTATTATGGTAACACACAATATGCAGCAAGCTTCTAGAGTCGCAGATTTCACCGCTTTCTTCAACACAGAAATTGACGAGTATGGCAAACGTCGCGGCAAATTAGTCGAGTTTAATCCGACAGCCCAAATGTTTAGTTCTCCTCAAACCAAAGAAGCTGAGGATTATATCAGTGGACGTTTCGGTTAAGAAGACATCACAAGAAGGGAAAAGGAAAAAGCTAAGTTCAGTTGTGAGCTACCATTATTCATTTGCTCTTTAACCTTTTCCCTTTCATCTAAATCTAGTCAACCCAATGTCTCCTTCAAAAATACTTCTATCTACTGAAATTTATACCTTGAAATAAATCCCCCAACTTTTGCAGTTTGTTTTTTCGTATAAATTTCCCCCCAACTAAAAGCTGAGACTAGATAATATATATACATATAACCATAAATAAAAGGCGTACAGTGGAAATTCAAGAATTAAAAGCATTGATTAAAGAAACTATGCGTGAAGTTCTGCAAGAAGAAAGACTTCGACTCTGCCAAATTCTTATTCCTTACATAAGTGATGATGAGCAAAGCGAACTTGAAGCCGAATTTGGTGTACCTTCAGATGATACTGAGGATGAAGTAATTGATCTGACCGATTGGGTAAGATATGGCAATAAAGTTTTGCAAAAAAGCGATTAAATTTTTATAAAAAGCAAGTCCTGAAGATGTCGAAAATATTCGGGAGCAAATAAAGCGAATTGTTATTGCTGTCGAAGACCAAGGCATTATCCCGTTTACAGAATTAGATATCAAAAAGATGAAAGGTGATTGGGAGGGATTTTACACACTACGTATAGGTAAAAACAGAATTCTTTTTACAGTTGATATTGATTCGAGAGACATCGAAATTTACGCCATTGATGCGAGAGGAGATGTTTATAACAAATAATTCGTAATTAGTAATTTAATAACTGGGAATTACCAAAGTAATTCTGGAAAATATACTGAGGCTTGATGTACTAAATAAAGGTACTATTTGTATTTAGTACTTATACTGTGTATTATGTTTAAGCCTCTGTCATTTGCTTTAGTTGCAGCTACCATTCTAGTTGCATCAATCAATAATCCCAGTGCTACCCTAGCTCGAACTTGTGCCTCTAAGTGTGGGTCGCACCCAATTCAGTTTACACCTGGGCAATACATCCGAGTTGAAGTTATAAATAGCACACCTAACCTGATTAAAGTTCAAAAACCTTCTGGGACTGATGCAATATCCTTGAGTCCAGGACAGAAATTAAATCTAGAACAAATAGAGGGTACTGAACCAAATACATCTCTGATATTTTGGAGCGAAAAGGGTTTATCACTACAAGCAATCGTCTCCAAACCTAACTTTGGCACGTTGCGGCTCGAACTCCATCCGACCTGGCGCTCTCCAGGCGATCGCTCTTTGTATATTATGGATGATGGTAGGATAAACGTGTTATAGATCGCAAATAGTGTTATTAGTTATGAGTTAAGAAACAACTTTCAATTCAAGACTCATAACTGAAAACTCGTAACTTGTATTGTGCTAGACCGACCTGTATCTGAAGTATCAAAGCCTCGCCGACGCTTACCCGATCAGCGCTGGCAGATTTATCCACAAAAACCAGAAATTGCCCAAAATCTGGCAGCTTCGACAAATATTTCACCCATTGTCAGCCAGTTGTTGATTAATCGGGGTATGGAAACACCAGAACAGGTACAAGCATTTTTAGAGCCAGAGTCTTTAGTTTTGCCTTCGCCGTTAGAAGATTTCCCAGATTTGGCGATTAGTTTGGAGTTGTTGGAAAATGCGATCGCCTCTCAAACAAAAATTGCGATTTGTGGTGATTATGATGCTGATGGGATGACCAGCACTGCTCTACTTTTGCGTAGTCTCCGCACTTTAGGCGCACAAGTAGATTATGCTATCCCCAGCCGGATGCACGAAGGCTACGGTATTAATAAACGCATAGTTGAGGAATTTCACAGCGAAGGCGTGGGGCTAATTCTCACTGTAGATAATGGTATCTCTGCGTTTGAACCAGTTGCGAGAGCTAGAGAACTTGGTCTTGCAGTAATTATCACCGATCATCATGATATCCCGCAAAAATTACCGCCAGCTAACGCTATCCTCAACCCCAAACTAATAGCTGAATCCTCACCTTATCGGAGTGTTGCTGGTGTTGGTGTAGCTTACATTTTGGCAGTTTCTCTAGCACAACAGCTAGGGCAAACTAAGGGCTTAATTCAGCCGATGCTAGCGTTGTTTACACTGGGAACGATCGCAGATTTAGCCCCCTTAACTGGCGTAAATCGCCGTTGGGTGAAACGTGGTTTACAGCATTTACCCAAATCCCACTTACCTGGCATACAGGCCTTGATTCAGGTAGGTGGAGTGCAGGCTAGGGGAGATGAGAAAGCAGGGGAAGCAGGGGAACAGGGGAACAGGGGAGTAGAGGAGAAAATTCCCAATCCAAAATCCAAAATCCAAAATCCAAAATCCCTCAAGCCTGAAGATATCGGGTTTCGTCTGGGGCCGCGAATTAATGCTATTGGTCGGATTGGTAATCCCCAGACTGTGATTGAATTGCTGACTACAGATGATATGGGGGTGGCGCTGGAAAGAGCAATGCAGTGCGAACAAGTCAACGCCTCTCGCCAGGAGATGTGTCAGCAAATTGAACAAGAAGCGATCGCTTATGTAGAGGCAGAATTTGTTGCATCTCTACAACAAGATCGTGTATTAATTGTTGTTCAACCTAATTGGCATCACGGCGTTATTGGCATCGTCGCCTCCCGCTTGGTGGAACGCTATGGTGTTCCCGTGTTCATCGGTACTTATGAAAATAAGGGACATATACGCGGTTCAGCACGTTCAATTCCAGAGTTTCATGTGTTTGAAGCTTTGGAATATTGTCACGATTTACTAGGCAAATTTGGTGGACACAAAGCAGCCGGGGGATTCTCTCTACCAGCAGAGAATTTACAGATGTTGCGATCGCGTTTGATTGAGTTTGCTAACCAGTGTCTTGAACCCCAGCATCTTAAGCCTCTGCTCAAAATTGATGCTGAAGTCAACCTCAATCATCTCAATCAGCAGCTTTATCAACAGCTTAATGCTCTACACCCCTGCGGTATGGACAACCCCGATCCAGTTTTCTGGACACCTAATGTCCAAGTGGTTGAGCAAAAAATCGTCGGCAAGGGTCACATCAAATTGACAATTGCCCAAACTATCGATAATCAGGAGTATACAATCAAAGCGATCGCCTGGCGTTGGGGCGACTATTTCCGCCTACCATCGCGAGTGGATATCGCTTACAAACTGCGAGAAAATTACTTTAACGGCAACACCACCATTGAACTAGAGTTAATCGGTGTCAGGTTGCCAATTCAGCTTCAACAATTTTTTGCTTCGCCACCTATTCAGTCAAGCACCAACTTTGAATACAATCAGCGACAGTATACTTGTGGTTTCTATAAAAACGGTATTGAAGCAGAATTAAGAATTAAAAATTCTGAAGGCAAAGTATTAGCCATGCAGCCAGGACATATAATTGGTTTGCTAGGAACTAATCGGCAAAACGCCAAAGAAGTTGATATCTCTCAACCACAGTATGACAATATTATCCAAGCTGCCCTTCAGGCGTTATCAGTTAGGAGTTAGGAGTTAGCAAATAGCAGTTGTTATATTAACTTATCACTTGTGACTGTGACACTGCGAGTGCTGATTTATGAGTTACGAGTATGAGTTGAGCTATTTCCGACAGCAGCCCCACGCCGTCCCGAAGGGCGGCGATGGGAAGAATGGCGGGGCGGTGACGAACACACACCCGAATCAATGTCAGCCGCTAGGCTGGCGGGGTGAGTGGGGTGGGTGAGGAATCGCCAGTTCGTCAAGCCTTGGCTGCTCACTTGCCCAGTTAGCAATAGCGTGTAACAAGTCTTCAAAGCTATAACCTTCGGAGAGTAAGACAAGCATGAATTCGTGAAAAAACTCTGTTAACCCATCACGGCGAGAATCTTGCAAGCCGTGGCGAATTCCAGCAAGTGATTCTAAATCCATTATTCGCCCTCCAATTGTTCAGTAAGTGCCGTTATTCTGGTCTGATGAAGGTCTATTAATTCTTGAATTTCCTTGTGTGACTCTTGTGTTTTAGGTTCAATTTGGCTCTCTTTATAAATGTCAACCTCATCATAATAATCATCCAGCAACACGGTGTAACTCCAGCCAATTCCTAGTTCATAAGCCCTGCGTGTACCAGGGGGATGATATTCTAATCCTGTGATTTCACCTTGCTTTACCCGTTGACCAAAGTGGTATTTGGGCGGTGTCCAACTGTTAGGAATTTTCATTTACTATCCTCTGTTTTACTCAATGACAATGAAGCTTTTATTAAAAAGCAAACCGCGTCTGTAGAATCGGTATTCATGTAGGCGTAGTTTGTTAGCCCGTCTACAATTTCATTCAGTGCAAAGCCTTGGATTTCTAGAGACGAAACAAATTGATTTACAAGGTCACGCACGTAATTTTCTCTGCACTCCTTCAGGGATATTTCAAGAGCAACTGATAGTTCCATAGTTTTTAACGACTACAAAGCAGGAAAGAGACGCATTATTGCGTCTCTGGATGATGGGAAAATTTGATTTATGCTGTAAGAATGGCGTTTATCGCTTGTCCGTCAGTTGCCCACGATGCGCGTTGTGTGGTGCAGCAGGGTTGGGATATCCAGAAGCCATCTAAGCTTTGGTAGAAAGTGCCGAGTAGGTTAATACCCTTTTCTCCACCCCAAACACGGTAGAGTGTGCCAAATACATCATCAGTAGAATCAATTTCGTAGTATGCGGCTGACTCTGATTGCTCGGTGATGTGAAGGTTTAACTGGAATTGTGCTACAGCTTGGATTTCAACCGTTGCTAATGTCATAATAGAATTCTCCATGAATTACGTGGATAGAGAGGCGCTTCAGTTTTGCAAGACCAGGGCGCTTTCTCTATATCTATATTATCGCCGTTTCGACTAGATTGCAACCTATAAAGCAATAATATTGACGTATCGGTGGTAAAGGGTTAATATAAGCATAGATTCCACTCGTTAAGAGGTAACTTAAAGATGCAGTACATTGCATTTTTAGAAATGACAGTCAAGTGGAACCTGGCTTATCTGATGCTTGAACGTGATATCAAAACTGGGGAACTTGCAGAAATTACAGGGCTTCACCCAAGCACAATTTCAAAGCTAAAGGCATACCGAGAAATGCCCAAAAGATTAGACAGGGACACTCTAAATTTGTTGTGCAAAGCTCTAAGCTGCACTCCTGGTGATTTGTTGAAATACGAGCCAGATTAAAATGCGCCTAGCCTACCAGTACCGTCTACGACCGACATCGCAACAGATAGCCACCTTTGAAAGCTGGTTAGAACTGTGTCGCCGTCAATATAACTACAGGTTGGCGGAACGGTTTAGCTGGTGGGAGAATAATCGCTGTGACGTTGACCGTTGCTCTATTATTTCTTGCGGTATTGCACCACTAAAAGACAAACCTGACTACTATAGTCAGAAGCGGGATTTAACCAATAGTAAAGCCTTATTTCCTGAATACAAAGAACTGCCTTCACACACGCTACAGGACGTAATTGCACGGATTGAAAAGACATTTGATAGGTGGCTGAAAGGTGATAGCAACGGGAAAAAATCAGGTCGTCCGCGATTTAAAGGTAAAGGGCGCTATCATTCATTGGCGTTTCCCGACCCTATCAAACCAGAACACCTCAAGGGTAAGTTTATTCAGTTGCCCAAAATTGGCAAAGTCAAGATGATTTTGCATCGTCCAATCCCGGACGGCTTTAAAATCAAAACTGCCACGATTACCCGTAAAGCTGACGGTTATTACATCAGTCTTAGCTTGGAAGATGTAACTGTGCCTAGCATCAATTCCGATGTCATCCCCACACCAGACAATACTGTGGGCGTTGATATGGGATTAAAAGCATTCTTGGTAACGAGTGACAACCAAGAAATAGAAATCCCCCAACACTACCGTAAAAGCGAGAAGAAGCTGAAGCGGTTACAGCGTCATTTATCCCGAAAACACAAGGGGTCAAATCGTCGCAAGAAGGCTATTAAACGTGTTGCCAAGACTCATTTAAAAGTTGCCAATCAGCGTAAAGATTTTCACTATAAAACCGCAATATGGTTATTAAATCAATCTCAGGTTGTTGCACATGAAAATCTAAATATCAAGGGGCTAGCAAAGTCTATGCTAGCCAAGTCCATTACCGATGCCGGCTGGGGTCAATTTCTGCAAATTCTAAATACCAAGGCTGCAAGTGCTGGGTGTTTGGTGATTGCTGTAAATCCCAATGGCACATCACAAGAATGTTCTGATTGTGGCGCGACAGTTCCAAAAACATTGGCCGATAGGTGGCACAACTGCTTATGTGGTGCTAGTTACTGCCGTGATCATAATGCCGCGCGAAATATAAAACATAGGGCGGCGGGGCATCCCGTCCTTTTTAAAGCTAGGGAAATGTCCAACCCGTTGGGGGGAGTCACCTAGAAGCCCCCGCCGTCCCGGAGGGCGGCGCGGGGAGTATGTCACAAGAAAATTTAACTCCTCACTCCTAACTCAGCACTCACTACTCAGCACTCTTATAGGTTGCCGTTGCGAAATGCCAGCACAAAGATCACTGCTGGGCCAGCAATCACAATTAGCGCCACAGATAGCAATTGGAAGATAACTTCCCAATTAATACTGGTAAAAGCGTTAAACAAGTCAGACACAGCATCAAACATTTTTCTTTTCTCCTGTCAATTGCCTTAAAAAATTCAATAACTTAATTACAAAACCCGCAATCGATCATATCTGGCTATGGGTTGTTAGATTTAATTTACTTAACAAAATTATAAGAAAAGACATAAAAACGTAAAATAGGGGATTGGGCATCGGGCATTGGGAATTATGTATAAGTTATTCTCTCCTTGTCCCCAGTCCCCAGTCCCCAATCCCCAATCCAAAATGTCAACTTGGCAATGTGTAAAGCAATGTGGAGCCTGCTGTAATCTTGATCCAGCAGATCGTCCAGACTTAGAAGAGTATCTCTCACCACCAGAACTAGAACTCTACCTCAGCATGGTAGGCGAAGGGGGATGGTGCATTAATTTCGACCATACCACACGAGAATGTCGCATCTATTCAAGTCGTCCTCGGTTCTGTCGTGTGGAATCAGAAGTGTTTCAAGATATGTACGGGGTTGAACCAGAAGAAGTCAACGATTTTGCTATTGACTGCTGTCGCCAGCAAATAGAAGGAGTATACGGCGATCGCAGTCTGGAAATACTACGCTTTAATCAAGCTGTTGGGCTGTAAGCAGTATGCAAGGAAGCAAAGACACCCGATAATTTTTGTCTCTATCTGTGAAGTTGCAATTTATTACAGCAATCTGAGAATATGATAGAAATATGAAAGCACCCTAGCAACCAAAACTACTACTTGTGAAACTTGACTCTGCACCTTTGGGCATTTCTGGCATATCTCAGACTGAGGTTGAGCTAGAACTAAAAGACAGCAATGATTTTAACTTAACTCCTGCGATCGCTCCATCAGTTGATCCTGTAGTTGCCGATAGTCCTCAAAAGCAGCAATCAGCACTGGTAGTTTTTGGTACAACTTTTGTCACTATTTTTCTAGCAGAAATTGGAGATAAAACTCAACTATCCACTCTGTTAATGAGTGCAGAATCTCATTCGCCGTGGGTGGTATTTATCGGTTCGGCGGCGGCGCTGATCAGCACCAGCTTATTAGGTGTGCTTTTAGGTAGTTGGATAGCCAGCCGACTCAGCCCAAAAACTGTAGAAAAATCAGCAGGCGTAATGTTGTTGGTAATTTCCTTAATGCTGTTTTGGGATGTATTCCAAGGTTAGTTAGAAGTTAAAAGTTAGAAGTTAGAAGTTAGGAGTTAGTAGTTATTAGTTATTTTCCTGATCTCCCCCTGACGAGAAGCTACACCTACCATCTCTCCCAGTCTTTTTTTGAATTTTGAATTGATTTCTCCCCATTAATTATATGGATTGGCATCTTTTAGGACTGAGCTTTATTACGGTTTTTTTATCAGAATTGGGTGACAAAAGTCAGCTAGCAGCGATCGCACTTTCAGGGCGTTGTAATTCTCCACGTGCAGTATTTTTTGGTGCAGCAGGCGCATTGCTGTTGACAAGCTTATTGGGATCGTTAGCAGGGGGTGCAGTAGCCGAATTATTACCTACACGCGTCCTAAAAGCGATCGCGGCTGTAGGATTTGCCATCCTTGCTGCACGCCTGCTGTTATTTAACAATGAACCATCGGTAGATTCTGAACAAACACCCTAAAGAAGAATTCAGAATTCAGAATCAATACGGTTGGGTTAAAGGCGACTAGCAACAATTTTGGGTTTTCGAGACGCGATAAATCGCCGTCTCTACTGAAGTAGACTGGAGATTTTTGGCGATATTTAGTCATCTTCAGATGACTTTAGCTATTATACGGGAATTTCAATTCCCGGCGGACAAGCGGTTTCGCGTTAAGTTGACACGTATGAGCAGTGCTACGTCTCTACATTCTTTTTCGGATATGTCTAATTCTGACTCCTGACTCCTGAATTCTGAATTCTTCCTCACAAAGTTTCCCAAGCAGTTCCTTTGTAGCCGTATTGAAAAATTTCTGGATGCAAAATTTCTGCCAAAATTTCTAGAGAATCTACCAGTCGTGGCCCTGGGCGATTGAAGTAAGAATTGCCATCAGTGATATAGACCCTACCAGCTTCAGTCGCGTGTAGTTTTCCCCACTCTGGGCGTTGAGTTAACAACTGGGCTTCTTGGCGAGTGCGATTTAAATCAAAGCCACAAGGCATAAAAACAATTACATCTGGATTTGTTGTTAATAGAGTTTCCCACGGCAAGACAGGAGAAGGCTGACCTGTAGCGCAAAATAAAGACTGTCCTCCTGCTAAGTTAACTAATTCAGGAATCCAATTTGCAGCGATCATCAAAGGATCAGTCCACTCGATACAGGCGACAGTAGGGAGTTCATGTAAAGAAAGTCCTTGAATTCTGTGGTGACAAATTTTGACGCGGGCTTCTAAATTTTCTAAGACTTTTACCGAGTCTACGCCAAAGATGTTGCCGACTCGTTCAATATCAGTCCAAACATCCTGGAGAATATTGGGTTGTAAAGAAATAATCTGAGGTTTACTGTCAACGAGTGTGGCAACTGCCTTTTCAACTTCGTGTAAGCTGACAGCACAAACATCGCACTGGTCTTGAGTGAGAATGTGGGTAGGCTGCAACTGCTCTAAAACATCTGTTTTGATTTCATAGATACTAAGAGCCGATTGCAATAATTTGTTCACTTCATCGTTAATCTGGCTGCTGGAGGCATTGGAGTTTAAACGTGCTTGGGTACAGATGGGGCGATTGTGGATTTCTGGAGGGTAATCGCATTCGTGCGATCGCCCCACAATCGCATTAACTAACCCTAGTGCTGCTAAAGTCTCTGTTCCACCGGGAATCAGGGAAACAATTCTCACATCATTATCCGTCATCGCTCCACCTCCATAAAAGCTGCCGTTACCCTTGATTTTGACAAAATTTGAGTCATTAGGTATCTTTCTCTAGGAGAATCAAGGGTATTTTAGTAGTCAGCACTAAGCAATAACTTTAACTGGGTATTGCAGACTGGAGACTGAAGATTAGGGATTAAATATTAAGAATTAAGTATCAAATATTAAGGATTAAGAAAGATTTTTCCAGTTCCCAGTCCTCAAAACTAAGTTCAAAACATTATACTAATTAACAGTATCTTCATTGGATAGTGGAATTACTTGATAGTAGAATTACTTGATACTTAAGATCATTGTAATGCTAATTATCCCCTGGCAAAAATTACTGGTATGAAGTAACAGAATTAATCAGCAAAATCTAGCTTAGAATCCGTTAGCCAGAATCATAAAATTTGATTAGAAAATTATACTTTCCGGTTATGAAAAACCATATCAAGTAGTTGTAGTTATACAAAGACAGTTTTACTTTTTGCGTAAAACTGCAAGGCAACATTATTTCTTCTTGAGGCAACTAATGCAAGTGGTGTCAGCTAGAGATATTACAGAGTACAACCAGACCCAAGAGGCTTTAAAAATCAAAGAGCATAGTCGGCGAAAACAAAGCCAGACGTTGGTACAACTAGCAAGAAGCAAGACATTTCAGCAAGGTAATCTCAATGCCGTGTTGAGAGAAATCACAGAAACTACTGCTGGGACGCTCTTAGTCGAGCGAGTTGGCGTATGGTTGTATAATGAAGAACGTTCTAAAATCGAGTGTATTGATTTGTATGATGTGAGGACTAAAGAGCATACCTCTGGTAACTCGCTTTTAAAAACAAATTATCCAGTTTATTTCCAGGCTTTAGAAGAGGAACGTACCATTGCCGCAGATGATGCCATAAACGATTTCAGAACTCAAGAATTATCTAAGTCTTATCTTTCAGTGATGGGCATTACATCGCTACTAGATGCACCAATTTGGCTAGAGGGTCATTTGATAGGCGTAGTGTGTCATGAACACATAGGTAAGGGTCGCCAATGGACTTTGGAAGAAGAGACTTTTGCCGGCTCGATTGCAGATTTTGTGACGCTGGCGATAGAAGCAAGCGAACGAAATGTCGTACAAGAAGCGCTGCGACAAAGTGAGGCGCAATTTAGGGCGATTTTTGAGCGTTCCTCTATTGGCATTGGACTTATAGACATGAAAGCGCAGATAGTCGATGCTAATGTAGCATTGTGTGAGATTTTAGGATACAGCCGAGAAGAGCTATACGGCAAGACCTTTACCGATTACATTTCCACAGAAAGGGGGGATTTAAAACTTTACAAACAACTAATGTCAGGAATTCGCACAGATTTAAAGAGAAGTTCGAGAGACGGCTTTCAAGCCTCGAAACATCAGGAACAGCTTGTCCAAAGACATCGCATTGAGATGGAAAGACGCTGCTTGCATCAAAATGGTAACTTAGTTTGGACTCATATCTCTGTTTCTGTTATACCAGGCAGCAATGGTGAACCCGAATTTTTTTTAGCGATGATTGAGGATATTACTGAACGTAAGCAAATTGAGTTGAAACTACGTGCCTCTCAAGAAGCAGCAGAAGCCGCCAGTCGGGCAAAAAGTGAATTTTTAGCAACCATGAGCCATGAGTTGCGGACGCCTCTGAATGCGATTATGGGTTTGTCGCAGTTGCTACAACAAGAAATAGTTGGCTCTCTCAATGAAAAGCAGAATGAATATGTAACTTCCATATATAGTAGTGGCGAACATCTGCTAGCACTGATTAACGATATTCTCGATTTATCTAAGGTAGAAGCAGGTAAAGAGGAACTGTTGCTGTCACCTTTGCCAGTGTCCGATTTATGTAATTATGCCATTTGGACAGTGCGCGATCGCGCCTTAGAAAAGGGATTGCAACTTACCTGTAAAATTGACCTAGAAGAGGATATTTGCATTGCTGATGAACGGCGTATCAAGCAAATGCTACTCAACCTGCTCACCAATGCCATTAAATTCACCCCAGCCGGGCAGGTATCACTGCTAGTCAAAAAAGTACCACAAGGGATAACGTTTACAATTTCAGATACGGGAATTGGTATAGACTCAAGTCAGTTTAAATTTCTATTTGAACCGTTTAAACAACTTGATAGTCGGTTAAATCGGCAGTATGAAGGCACTGGTTTAGGTTTAGCATTAACACGCAAATTAGCACGTTTGCATGGTGGAGATGTTACCGTGACATCAACTCTAGGAAAGGGTAGTCAGTTCACTCTGTTTCTACCAAATTCAGCGCATCTGGGAGATGAGTGAGATGGGGAAGCAAATTTTATCTTGGTCATAAAAATACATTTTTTCATGACCGAATAGGAACGTGGATTAAATAAAATGCAAAACTTCATCCTGTCTTTAGCTTCCCTCTCCTTTATAAGGCAATACACTTGGCTTTGTGAAAAATTGTAGGTTGAGTGAGGCAAAGCGCAACCCAACAAAGCCCTAGAAATATTGGGTTTCGTTCTTCAACTCAACCTACACAATTTAAGGATTTTGTAAAAAAATACAATACATTGTCACTTAGAATCTGAGAAAATTTTCCTCATTGCGATATGGGGAATACTAGCTTCTTCAAATATTTCTCCTTCTTCGACAAAATCCAATTTTTTGTATAAATCTTTTATATATTCTTGAGCATGAACCATTACTTCTGGAATATTTTTGTTAGCTACCACTTGTAGAGCATTTTCCATAATTTTTTTACCAATACCCTGCCCTCTAGCTGTCGATAAAACAGCAAGCCTTTCTATTTTGGCAGTTTTTTCATCCAAATATCTGATTCTGGTAGTACCCACAAGTTCACCATTTAAATAAGCAATTAGATGAGTAGATATTTCATCTTTGCCATCGAATTCTAAAGCGGGATCTACACCTTGTTCTTCTTGAAAAACTGATTTTCTAATTGCTTGAATTGCCGAAAAATCTTGAGGAAATTCAGCAACTTTTATAACTAAATTACTCATTGTTCTCTGTATCTGTGGAGTTCATATATACAATAGACATCTGGTGAAATTGTCTGTCAAATTCATTTTGACGGTTAGAGAGATGCGATGAATCTAGAGAGACGCGATAAATCGCCGTCTCTACAGGGAATTTGATCGACTACTACCTACTGATCTGTCCTAAAAGTTTTGAGAGGTTAGTGGTGTTCAGATCCCCGACTTCTTTAAAAAGTCGGGGATCTAGTAGCCCCTCAAAATCAATGGGACAAACCACTACTTTTATCGTTCACTCTGCACCTTCAATTGGTGCAAAACCTTGGCGCTGAATATTTTCTGTAACTGCGCGTGGTTCCAAAAATTGCAGCAGATAATCAGGGCCGCCTGCTTTAGAACCTACTCCAGAAAGTTTGAATCCACCAAAGGGTTGCCGTCCAACGATCGCTCCGGTAATATTGCGGTTGATGTACAAATTACCGACTTCAAACTCTTCCTGCGCCTGCTGAATGTGCGAAGGTGTTCGAGAATAAAGTCCGCCAGTTAAGGCGTAGTTTGTCCCGTTGGCGACTGCTAACGCTTCTGGGAAATCTTTCACCCGAATTACCGCCAGCACTGGGCCAAAAATTTCTTGTTGGGAAATTACCGCATTTGGCGATACTTCACTAAAGATGACTGGCCCGATAAAATATCCTTGTTGGGGTGATGGTAATTCCAAAGCTAGTTGTGCTTCTGCCTTACCCTTCTCAATATACTCGCGGATGCGATCGCGGGCATTAGCATCAATTACTGGCCCAACTTGGGTACTCGGTAACTCTGCTTCCCCAATATTTAAGGATTTTGTCGCTTCCACCAATCGTTGTACAAAGGCATCATAAATTGGTTGCAACACAATCACCCTGGAAGCAGCAGAACATTTTTGTCCACTGTAACCAAATGCCGATTGCACTACCCCGACAACAGCTTGGTCTAAATCAGCACTTTCATCGACAATAATGGCATTCTTGCCGCCCATTTCCGCAATCACCCGCTTCATGTGCTTTTGTCCGGGTTTTAGTGTTGCCGCCTCTGCATAAATTCTACAGCCGACTTCTTGGGAACCCGTAAAAGCAATCACATGAGTATCTGGATGATTTACCAAATAAGCGCCAACTTGAGAACCCTTACCAGGTACGTATTGGAATACACCTTTAGGAAAACCAGCTTCGATCAAGATTTCTGTGAGTTTCGCTGTAATTACAGAAGATGTTTCAGCAGGTTTGAGGAGAGTGCAATTGCCTGAAACCAAAGCGGCAACAGTCATCCCACAAGCGATCGCTAGCGGAAAATTCCAAGGAGAAATCACTACAGCAATACCGCGTGGTTGGTAGATATAATGATTAGTTTCACCAGGTATGTCGTAATTCACACCTTTATCTAAACGTTCTATCTCATCAGCGTAGTACCGACAGAAGTCTATCGCTTCCGAAACCTCTCCATCAGCTTCCTTAACTGGTTTACCAACTTCCAAAACTATCCAAGCTGAAAGTTCGGCGCGGCGTTCTTCCAGCAAATCACCCGCTTTCCGCAAAATATCAGCGCGTTGTTTGGCTGGTGTTTTCTTCCACCCAGGAAACGCCGCTTTCGCAGCTTGTATCGCCTGTTCCGCTTGTTCAACGCTAATCAACCCAACTTTACCAATTACCTCACTGAAATTAGAAGGATTGAGAGAATCAACAAATTCCGGTGTATTGACATACTCGCCATTAATTAGAGGTAAATAAGTTTTACCCAGCTGTTGACGAACGTTTTGGAAAGCTTGCGCCGTCTTTGTTCTCACCTCTTCTTCAGCGTAATCAGTATCAGCCGCACCGAGGAAATGAGAGTTAGGAGTTAAAGAGTTTTTTTCTTCTTTGACAATTGGCGGCGCTAATAACTCTTCAATTGGTCGATTTTCGAGATTTTGCCGTAAAAAAGAACTATTAGCGGTATTTTCTAACAACCGCCGAATTAAATACGCCATTCCAGGTAATAATTCACCATAGGGACAGTAAACTCTTACCCGATAACCCCTGTCAACCAACGCCTTGGCAACTTTATCACCCATACCGTACAGGACTTGTAATTCAAAGCGACGGCGAGGGACATTTAAACTTTCAGCAATGGCAATGGCGCGAGAGTGCGATCGCACGTTATGGCTACCAATAGCAGAATAGACATATTGATGATTTTCTAACAACAGCTGAGTGATAGTTTCAAAGTTAGCATCAGTTGCCGCTTTATCGTTGTAAACTGGCTGTTTCCAATGCTTTTGGGCTGCTTTGATGGTTTCTTGATCCCAATATGCGCCTTTCACCAAACGGATTGTTAGGGGATAACCGCGCTGTTTCAACCAAGAAATTACGTCTTTGACATCTTGCTCGCTATCACGCAGATATGCTTGAATCGTAATGCCAATATCTGTACGTTGCCGAAATTCTTCTTCGAGTAACAGTTTTTTCAGGATGCTGAGAGTTATATCCTTATAGGCATACTGTTCCATATCAAAATGCACAGCTGCGCCCAACTCTTTAGCACGACGTAAGAGAGTACGAATGCGATCACTAACTCGCTCCTCACTACCTGTAGCATCTAATGGGTCAAATTGGGAATAAAACGCTGTTAATTTAACAGAAACCTGAACTTTTGGGATTGCTTCGCCATCAGCCTCATCAATAGCCGGGATAGCTGACCAATTCTTTGATGCTTCCACCAATTGTTGCATTAATTCTAGATAGCGTTCTAGATAAGACTGCGCTTCCGCTTCGGTAATCACCGCTTCACCAAGTAAGTCGATGGTGAAAGCCATTTTCTCTTTTCGCAGTCGTTCAACTGTTTTGATGACTTGTTTAATATTTTCCCCAGAAATATATTTATGGGCGAGAGTCTCAACCGCTGTCCCAACGGTTGTAGCAGCAACTTGTCCTGGTACAGAGTCGGGATTAGCAAAGTTCAGCATCCCCTTCAAAGCTGCTGGTAATTCTACAGATTCATCGCCGAGATATTCTTGTAAATGTGAGGCAATTTCTGATTTACTGTGTAAAGCAGGTAGTGTATCTATAAAGCGAAATAGTTGCACCCGCAAGCCAGGATTACTCATCGCCCAAGCTAATAATTTATCATCCCAGCGCATTTGATCCCGCAGGGAAGAAAAAAACGAACGATTTTCCTGGGTTGCTGCGAGAAGTTGTTTAGCAATTTCTTGGGTTTTAGCTTCGTAGGTGCTTGTTTGTACTTGTAATACCACTGATAATAAACTCCGTTAATCAAGGCAAGGCTTTTTGTATAAAGCCTGTGTCTTCTATTTTGACGCTTTCATTTCGCAGTCACCATATTTAACGTGAGTTCAACGAACCTCTCCCTGCCTTGAACTAAAGTTCAAGTCTGTCCCTCTCCGACTCGGAGAGGGACGGTTTTGCGTAGTAAAACCAGGGAAAGGTTTTTTGATTCAGCAAATTCGGTAGATATTATATGAGTAATCGAATTCACGTCATATTTTAGTAGGGAGTGGGGAATTAAATTCAAAATTCAAAATGACGCCCGCAGACTCGCTCTAAGCGTTCGCGCAGCGTCTCGTAGAGAAGCCATGCCGTTCGCGTTAGCGTCTCTGAAAGAGAAGGCTTTACGCTGCGCTAACAAAATTCAAAATTAAAGAATTTCTGCCCCCTGCCCCCTGCCTTCTCTTTCCCAATGCCCAATTCAATAACAAATGTTATCCTTTTGTTGATCTATTTCTAATTTGATAGACAGATGTTGCAACACAAGAGATTAGCTCAGTCATACTAAGTAAGTCGGTGAGAAAAATTCAATGTATATGAAGAAATATAAATTAGCTGTAGGGTGTGTTATGCCGTAGGCTAACGCACCTGAGATTGTTGAAGGTGCGGCGCTTGGCGACAACACACCCTACATTAAAATTCCTTAACATAGCTAGAAATATTAGCACCGACTTACTTAAGAGCGTCAATACTAAATTTATGCCTACAGAAAACCTCACGCATACTTTATTTTCTAACTGGCAACACACACTCCAACCCTTTGGCGTTGACCAGGTAGCGGCTGATAAAGCCTTTAATCCTTTGGTTGCAGCTTACTCTACTCCTGGTCGCTACTACCATACACTAAAACACATTGAGCGCATTCTCAGCACAATTGAGATTTTGCAAGGCTACACCAATAACTTAGCAGCAGTTCAACTAGCTGCCTGGTTTCATGATGTAGTATATGACTCTCAAGCTCAAGATAATGAAGAACGAAGTGCGGACTATGCTTCTGAATTGCTGAGTAATTTGGGTATTCCAGAAACTATCATCACTACTGTTATCCGTCTGATTCTGAATACTAAAGACCACCAAGCTGCGGCAAATGATTATGATAGCCAAGTTTTACTTGATGCAGATTTAGGGATTTTGGCTACTGACCCAGTGCAGTATCAAGAATACACCCATGCCATTCGCCAGGAATATGCCTGGGTGGCAGAAGAAGATTATATCAGAGGTCGTCAGCAGGTTTTAGAGGGATTTTTAAAGCGATCGCGTATCTACTTTACGCCTTTAATGTTAGAGTTTGCCGAACCATCTGCCCGTGGCAATATCCAGGGAGAAATTCAGTCTTTATTGTCTGGTTAGTTTTACATCAATTTTTCTTATGGATGCAACACCCGTTAAAGTAGCACAGCTTAGGGACTTGCGATAAACCTGACTTTTCACATCATGTAGCAAGTTCCACGAAAAACCTAAACCACTTCCCGCGACGCTAAGACAAGGTAGTTTCAGACAAGCAAAGAAAAACTAAAACTGGATTTCAAAGCCTCTCTCCGCTTCGGATAGAGGTTAAAGCCTGCATCCAAGGGAGAACCTCTATAATGAGCTTTGATCTAGTATTAATATTTTAATTTAGCCATCAGAAAGAAAGATAAGATTTAATAAGAGATTTTTTACTACTGAATTTGGAAACAGGAAGAACACTATGGCTAATACTGGTGTAATTCATCAACAAGCACCTCCAGAGCGTGTACCACTAAGAACCTGGATTGGTGTATTAGCTAGTATGCTTGGTGCATTTATGGCAGTATTAGATATTCAAATAACTAATGCTTCGCTGCAAGATATTCAAGCAAGTTTAGGAGCGACTCTAGAAGAAGGTTCTTGGATTTCTACAGCCTATCTTGTAGCAGAAATTGTGGTAATTCCTCTAACAGGATGGTTATCACGGGTATTTTCTCTGCGGCGTTATCTGTTAGTAAATACTGCACTATTTATTTTCTTTTCTATCTGCTGTGCTTGGTCGTGGAATCTCAATTCCATGATTTTATTTCGCGCCTTGCAAGGTTTTAGTGGAGGAGTGTTAATTCCCACCGCTATGACAGTTGTCTTAACAACTTTACCTCAATCTAAGCAATCAATTGGACTGGCTGCATTTGGTTTTAGTGCAGTTTTTGCGCCTTCAATTGGCCCGACAATAGGAGGGTGGTTAACAGAAAATTTTGGTTGGGAATACAACTTTTATATAAATGTAATTCCAGGGGGATTAATGCTAGCTGGGGTTTGGTATGGAATTAAGCAAGAGCTACCCCAAATTAATTTGCTGAAACAAGGTGATTGGTGGGGAATTATTGCGATGGCGATTGGGCTAGGTTCCCTGCAAGTTGTTTTAGAAGAAGGTAGTCGCAAAGATTGGTTTAGTTCAGCATTGATTGTGCGTTTAAGCATAGTAGCAGTAATTTTTATAACGCTATTCTTTTTAATAGAACTAACTCGTAAACAACCATTTATTAATTTGCGACTTTTACTTCGGCGTAACTTTGGTTTAGCCAGTATTGTTAATGTCTCACTAGGGATAGGATTGTATGGCTCAATTTATATTTTACCTCTGTATCTTGCTCAAATTCAACAATATAATGCGCTACAAATTGGCGAAGTATTGATTTGGGCTGGTATTCCCCAACTATTTATTATTCCTCTCATCCCCAGATTAATGCAACGCATTGATGTGCGTTTAATGGTGGCTGTTGGTGTGACTTTGTTTTCCATCAGTGCATTTATGAACTCTGGAATGACTCATGAAACTGGATTAGAACAATTACGATGGTCGCAATTTGTGCGAGCAATGGGACAACCCCTAATTATGGTACCACTTAGTTCTATTGCCACTGCTGGTTTGAATCCAAAAGAAGCAGGTTCAGCGAGTGGTTTATTTAATATGATGCGGAATATGGGCGGTTCTATCGGAATTGCATCTTTAGCAACTTTATTAACTAATAGAGAGCAATTTCACTCAAATAGATTGGGTGATGAAGTATCTTTATATAACCCAGAAACTCAACAGCGAATTGACCAAATGACCCAGTATTTTATCAGTCGGGGGGCAGATTTAAATACTGCTCACAATCAAGCGATCGCATCTATATCAAATATAGTCCGTCGGGAAGCATTTGTGCTAGCTTTTAACGATTGTTTCTACTTTATTGGCATTGCACTCTTACTCAGTGGCATTGCCGTTTTATTCCTCAAAAAAGTGAAGCCAACAGGTGGGGCTGTGGCTCATTAGACTTGTTCTATAGGTTAAAATGTTTGATAAAACTACTAAGGTACTAAAATGGTCATTAGCCAAAGTGAGTACTATATTTCCCCAGAAGAATATTTAGAAGGCGAAAAATTTAGTGAAATCAAACACGAGTATATTGATGGACAAGTTTACGCAATGGCAGGGGCAAGTGATGCTCATGTCACTATAGTAGGAAATTTGTTTTCCCTACTGCGAAACCATCTCCGGGGTAGTGGTTGCCGTGTCTACATGTTAGATATGAAAGCACAAATTGATGTCATAAATCGCTATTTTTATCCCGATATCATGGTGACTTGCGATACACGAGATAAAGAATTTGAATATTTTAAGTCCCATCCTTGCTTAATTATCGAAGTGCTTTCTGAGTCAGCAGAGAGCTATGACAGAGGCAAGAAATTCGCTAGTTACCGACACTTAGAATCGCTACAAGAATATGTGCTAATTTCAACAGATAGAATGAATGTAGAATCCTTCCGCCGCAATGCAGATGGACATTGGGTACTTTATCCTTATGAAAAAGGGGAAGAATTGTATTTAGCTAGCGTTGATTTTCGTTGTGCGATCGCAGAAATATATGAAGATGTAATATTAGTAGATGAGAATATTTCCTAATCTAACATTTCTGGGCCAGAACTGATGGGATATCAGGCTTATTAGCAATCAAAAAGGCACTCTTGTGCAAAACGGAAAATCGATGATGCGGCGATGCCTACGGCGGTAAACTACGCCGCACTTGAGGAGGAGTTAAATTGGTATCAATTACTTCTTGTGGGGTAGGCATCTTGCCCGCCCAAATTATGCAATTTCAATATGGAACAGCTTATCATTTCCAGATTGTAGAGTCCGATTGCCCACAAAACTGTTCGGTTAAGACAAGAGACGCAATGAATCGCCGTCTCTACAAAAGATTGATTGTTGTAGAGACGGCGATTTATCGCGTCTTTCTAATGATTTATCACATCTTTGCGATCGCTCTATAATTTTCATCAAAAAACCTTAACTGAAACGTATTGCGAGTGCCCATATTTTTCAGTTTCTACTCAAATTTTGGTTAAAAAGCCTTCGACTCCTGGCTGTGAAGTAGTATTTTATAACTAGACTACTTTCCAATACAAAACCTACTGAAAATTCTCTCTAAAACTGACTCTGTTACTTCTTCTCCGGTAATTTCTCCTAAAGCTTGAATTGCACCTCTTAAGTCAATTGTCCAGAAGTCAAGAGGAAACTGCTGGGCAATTGTTGCTTGTACCTGTTCCAAAGAAATTTTTGCTTGAGTTAAAGCTGCTGCCTGCCTTTGATTAATGGCTAAATCCATATCAGCCGCTTGTACTTTTCCAGATTGAACTATCTCTAAAATTGCTATTTCTAAAGCATCAATACCTTGATTTTGGGCTGCGGCTGTGACAATTGTGGATTTCGCAACTTGGATTTTAGATTGAATATTTTTTCTATCCTCTTCTTGTAATAAATCGATTTTGTTAATCACAATAATCAACGGACGGTGTTGCACCTTTTCGTAAATTTCTCCATCGCCTTCCGTCCAACCTGTGGAAGCATCAATGGTCAGCAAGACTAAATCAGCTGCATTGGCGGCACGATGCGATCGCTCGACGCCAATTTTTTCCACTTGGTCTGTTGTTTCCCGAATCCCCGCAGTATCTAGGACTTGTATAGGAATTCCCCCGACAACTAGCTGAGATTCAACCACATCGCGGGTTGTACCGGGTAAATCAGTCACAATGGCGCGATCGCTACGACTCCAAGCGTTCAATAAGCTCGACTTACCCACATTCGGACGCCCAACAATTGCCACTTTTAAACCAGTGCGGAGCAACTCACCTTTGTCTTTGGTTTCCAACAATCTAGTTATGTCTGCGGCAATTTTATCTATTTCTGATATGATCAACTTATGATCCAACGGAGGTAAGTCTTCCTCAAAATCAATCCGAGCTTCAATTTCTGCCAAGATATCCAAACAGTTAGCGCGTAACTGCCGAATCGGATGAGCTAATTTTCCTTGTAAACCAGCTAAGGCACTTTGAGCAGCTTGGGGCGATTTAGCCCCCACCAAATCAGCAATACCTTCAGCTTGGGTTAAATCCAATCTTCCATTCAAAAAGGCGCGGAGAGTAAATTCCCCAGGTTGCGCTAGTCTAGCCCCATTTTCCAAACACAGTTGTAATACCTGCTGCACTGCCATAATTCCCCCGTGACAATGGAATTCTACGACATCTTCACGGGTGTAAGAACGAGGTGCTTTCATAATCAGCAACAGGGCTTCATCCACTAATTGTTGCGTCTGCGGATGGCGAATGTAACCGTAGAGAATCCGGTGACTTTCCCAAACTTGTCGCCCTGGTGCATGAAAGAGACTTTGGGCTAGAGCCATTGCTTGAGAACCGGATACCCGCACAATACCAACACTACCCTGTTGGGGGACAACAGCAGTAGCGATCGCGGCTATAGTTCCAGTAGTAGCAAAGATTTCTGACATGAGTGCCCTTAATAATAGTTAGGAGTGAAAATCATAACTCATAACTCATAACTCATAACTTTCTGAATGATAGGTATTTAGACTAATAGACATCTCCAGAAATTAAAGGTGCGTTACCCAGAACCCTTGTAGAGATGTAGTACTGCTACGTCAAAACAATTCTTTTTCGGAGATGTCCAATGAGATGGCAACTGAAAAGGTAAAATTTACCTAGAGGGTTATACCTGATAGTGAAGAGTTAGAGACGTAAATTATAACTCATAACTTTTAGAGAGAGGAATTGACTGTGGAGCAAAAGATTAACTGCGCCCAAGCCTGTGTTAACGGATGTGTTTTAGGGGATAAATGCCCCAATATCGAGTTTAGAGAGGCAGCCGCAAAATTTATTGAAGAGACTCCCTTAGACAAAATGCTGGAGTTGGCACAGGAACGTCTGCGGAAAAAAATCACGGAACCGCCAAAATGGGTTTTTCCTGAAGATCCATAGCATTCGGGGTGTAAAATAATTCCGATGAAACAAAATACAAAACTTTTGCTTCATCAGTGCGGTGTTGTACTCTCAACGATAAGCTAAGAAATATCTAATTTGCATAATCGAATTAAACATAACTCTTGTGGGATAGACATCTTGCCATTGGTGTCAACTTAACGTGAAAGCAAGTCTATAACTAGCTTTTATATTGCCTCGTTCCCAGTCGGAGACTGGAAATGCTCGTCTTTGAGGCTCCGCCTCTCGAACTTGCGGCAGAGCCGCTTTTGAGTTGCATTTCCAGCCTAAGGCTGGAAACGAGGTTTTATAACTCTTGTGGGGTGGGCAACATGAGTGCCCATTTGATGCAATTTAAATATGGAAGAGCTTAACACACTCTACAAAAGTTACTCTTAATTAAAAAACCGTGTTCTTAAGTAGCGTTTATTCTTTGTAAACCAGTGTAAATATTGAACCGTTCTCCGCGCAGAAATCCAATTAGGGTAATCCCAAATTCCTTAGCGACAGACACCGCCAAACTACTAGGAGCGGAAACAGAACAGACAATGGGAATTCCAGCAGTTGTAGACTTTTGCAAAATCTCAAAACTAGAGCGTCCGCTCACCAGAACAATACAATTATTTAAAGGCAACTCGTCACTGAGCAAAGCTGTACCAATCAATTTATCTAAAGCATTGTGTCGCCCAACATCCTCCCACAGGTTTAACAGTTCTCCTTGAGCATCGAAGAGAGCCGCAGCGTGTAAACCCCCTGTAGCAGTGAAGATACTTTGAGCAGCCCGGAGCTTCTCTGGTAAGCTATAGATAATCTCAGGTGTTACTGTTAGGCCAGAAGGAATCACCGGACATTCTCGCATACGCAAAGCCTCAAGGCTAGCTTTACCACACACCCCACAGGCGCTACTAGTATAAAAATGACGCTCCAAAGGCTGTAAGTCTGGAATTAACCCATCCCGCAGTTCTACATTTACAATATTATGGCGCTGCTCACCATCTACCGATTCATCTACGCAGTAGCTAATACGTCGAATATCTTCCCTGCGGCTAACAACTCCTTCACTGTAGAGGAAACCAGCAGCTAGTTCAAAATCTGCTCCAGGTGTCCGCATAGTAACAGCTACCGTCTTCTGGAAAGGAACAAGACGGATTTCTAAAGGTTCTTCTGTAGTGAGATGATCTAAACGAGGATGTACTTGACCTTTTTCCATTACCCAAACAGTGGCTTTGGTTTTGCTTTTAGTTGGCATTGTCATATTTTTGGGAGTTGGTGAATTTAAATTTTGATACTAATCTGGAAACAGAGTAATGCTATTTGTATATCAGGTGTCAGTTTGATGCTTACCAATTACTTTGTGCTATTGAGTTAGATCGGCTAGGTTGCTGTTTAGGAAGTAAAATGAACCTAAGATTTTTGGCTTTCAGTAAAATTTTATTTGCAACAGTCTTTGTAATTTCCCTTGGTTTTGCAGGATACTTAGTGGGTGATAACATTAGTCAGAGAGTAATTGGAAAATCTCTTGCTAAACAAGTTATGCCTACCTCCACCGTCGGAAAAAGTTCTCAACTACAGACCCTTTTAAATGAGATAGTTGCAGAACAGCGAATTCCTGGCGCAGTAATGTATATTATTACACCTAAAGGCTCTTGGCTAGGAGCATCTGGTGTGGATGACTTGTCAAGTAAAACCCGGATGAAACCCACAGATGGCTTTTCTATTGCCAGTATGAGTAAAACTTTTATGGCAGTGGTTGTTCTGAAATTAGTGGAGCAAGGAAAGATAGAATTAGATGGGGCGATCGCAACCTACCTACCAACGGACATCAGTCCTCATATTGTCAACAGCGACAAAATTACAGTTCGTCAACTGCTCAACCATACTAGTGGTGTTGCTGAATACCTAGAAACAAAAGAGTTTATTCAAGCTACTGCAAAAAGAAGTCGCTCACAGCCTTGGACAGCCAGAGAAGCTATTCAGTATATGTACCAGGAAGAACCGCAGGCAAATCCTGGAGAAAAATTTATTTATACTGATTGCAACTATATTCTTTTGGAACTGATTGTTGAAAATATTACAAAAGGAACTCTCGCCCAAGCAATCCGCAGTCAGATTTTAAAACCATTAGGATTAAAACATACCTTCACAGAACTGCGCGAACCGGCAATTGGAGAAGTAGCTACAGGTTATGGCGATCGCAATAAGGATGGTAAGCTAGATAGCTACGCCCAAGTCAATGATGGCAATGGTTTAGGAGATGGGGGATTAGTTTCAACAGCAGAGGATTTAGCCAAATTCGCCAAAGCATTATTTGTCAAAAAAACCTTACTTTCGTCGAAAATGATGAAAGAAATGCTGAAATTTCGAGATAATGGCGAAGGCTATAGCTATGGGTTGGGTGTAGAAAGGTTTTCATCTCCTTTAGCAAAAGCAATTGGGCATAGTGGTACAGCTTATGGCTTCGTAACATTGCTTGCATATTTACCCAATCAAAATACCACCATAATAGTGCTGCTAAACAATCAGAATGTTGATATTAAATCAGTAGCTAGGACAGGTCTGGATATTGTCGAGAAGAAATAATAGTAATTTGTAATTATGCTTGTAGGGCTGACATTATCATGTTCACCCTACTAGGATGATAAAATTTATGTATCAATGTTCATTTATCAATAATTGGTGTTCTTAAGAAAGTAGTAAGTACCCGTTTATTATGAACGCCCAAGTACAAACTTAGCTGCTGACTCCACAACAATCCTTGTGGGTTGGGTTCTATAGGTTGATACGTACCACCCACCAAAATAAACCCAGCAAATTCTAGATTTTTGGGGTCAAACCAGAAATATTCAGGAGTGCGAAAGATATCTTGGTAAATTTGTTTTTTTAAGCCCTTGTCAATCGCTGCGGTTGACTTTGAAAGCAGTTCTATAATCAAATTCGGATATTTGCCGTCTTCTTCCCAAACAACCCAACTATCACGGAGTTTACGTTCAGTATTTAAAACAACAAAGAAATCTGGCCCCCGAAAGTCTTCGGATTTACGCTGGCGTGGACTGTAATGAATGCTAATATTGCCGGCAGCAAAGTAGTCATTAATACGATTGAGGTCTTGCCACCACCAATCAATACATTTTATCAATAGCAGCATTTGCTGCAAATGTAGGTATGTTTCCAATGGTGGTTCGTTACTTTCTAAATCCCCTGGTGGAAATATAACATCTTCTGGGGTTTCAAAATCTTTGGCGACAGACATGGCTGCAAGTTTTGGAGTGATGTTAAATTGAGCGTAGCATTTGGAAAGCGTTAATATTAGGTTTGCTTTTCTAAGCGTACTACTGCATTATAATCAGGTACACCTTCGAGCGATCGCTTACTTTTATCTAGTAACACATTCCCTTCTGGCCAATGTACTTGCAAGTTTCCTGACTGAATCGGGGCAATGTAGACTTGACAGAACAACTCGCCTAAATCATTCTTAAGAATGACGCGATCGCGATCTTTTAAACCCAACTGTACAGCATCATCAGCATTCATTAGCACCGCCTCTCGCATTGCCCCAGTAATTGCATCCTTGCGTTCCTGCACCATACTATTAAATTGTTTGCCTCGGCGGGTTGCTAATAAAAAATAGCCTTCTGGTAATTCTCTTTGACGTGGCAATAATACCCCAAAGTGTGCTTTACCATCTGCTGTAGGAAAATTCCAACCAAAGCATAAATGTGAGCCACCATATTGAAACTGATCGCCAGCTTGCTGTAAATGTTGAATACCAGCATATTGGGGGACGACTTGAGCAATTTCTTGACGGATAGCAGCTGTGTCAGCAAAAGCTAGCTTATCTGCCAAATCTGGTTTTACCCGCCTTGCCAATTCTAAAAACACTTCCCACTCAGGACGTGCTTCCCCAATGCGCGACCCCGGAATTTCTGGACTGAAAATTACCCGGCGTTCGGTGTTAGTTTCTGTAACTCCCCCTGGTATTTCATAGCGAGTCGTCGCAGGTAAAAGCACCACAGTATCAGCAGGTTCGACCAACATTTGGCTAGAGAGAACAATATCTATATGTACCCGCAATGGTATTTTCTTCAGCGCCGCTTCTACATAATCCGGTTCTGGCAGCACTTCTAAAAAATTCCCGCCCACAGAAACCAACACTTCTATTTCTCCTTGATGTGCGGCGCTAATCATTTCTGGGGCAATTAAACCTTTACTTGCTGGCACTTCAAAGCCCCAATGTTGACTCAATTGGGCAGCATTTTCTGGGGTGATAGATTTACCACCAGGAAATACTGTCGCGTAACATCCCATCTCTGCACCACCCTGCACCCCAGAGTGACCGCGAATTGGCATTAAACCGCAGCCTTCCCGACCGACAAAACCTTTGGTGAGAGCTAAGTTAATGATACTTCGGACATTATCTTCACCGCATTCATGCTGAGTAATGCCCATACTCCAAACAAATACGGCTTTATTCGCTTCTTTGACCATTTTGGCAAAGGCGTACATTGACTCGCGGGATGTCCCAGAAAGCCGCTCTAATTCTTCCCAAGATTGGCTTTCTAAAGATGTTTGGAGTTCGGCAAAGCCAACTGTGTGTAAATCTATAAATGACTGGTCTACCCAGTTGTTAGCAATAATATGTTTAATCGTACCATTTAAAAATGCTATATCCCCGCCCATGTTGATTAAGAAGAAGTCTTCAGCAAACTTTGTACCGAAAACAGCACTTTCGACAATTGAGGGAACCCAGTAGCGCTCCATTCCCGGCTCGCGGTAAGTGTTAATAACTACAATTTTAGTGCCAGCTTTCTTGGCGTAATGGAGATACTTGACGGTAACAGGCTGATTATTAGCAACATTCGAGCCAATAAAGACTAATAAATCAGTTCCAATCCAGTCTTTATAAGAACAAGTTGTAGCCGCAGCACCGAGAGCAGCTTTCAAGCCTGCTGTACTGGGAGAATGGCAAATACGGGCAGCATTATCAATATTATTGCTTCCCATTGCCCGCACAGCTTTTTGGGTAGCATAATAAGTTTCGTTGACAGTACCGCGACTGGTAATATAAAAACTCAGACGGTCTGCTGTAGTGGAGCGGATGCGATCGCTAATTACCTCTAAAGCTTCATCCCAGCTAACACGGCGAAACCCTTTTTCTCCTCGTTGACGAATCATTGGGTAAGGAAGCCGTCCCAAGTCGCGTAATTGGGCACTTTTTTGCTTTTGTAACTGTGAAATATCCTCCAATAGTACAGGGTCAAAAGCTGGCATCGTATTCATCTGCAACAGCCGTAACCGGACATTGCAGAGATGGATACCATCTAAAGTCCAATCCTTCATCCCGGTTGTTCCAAGAGCGCAACCATCGCAGACACCTTTATCGAGAATATTCCAGGCGTAGGGTAGTTTGTCACGAGACAGCCAAATTGCCCGAAATACCTCCCAAAAGTTATTGGGATACTGTTCGCCAATGCCAAAAGGCTTCCAACTTGCCCAATTTGAAGGTGTCCAGTACTTTTTGGGTTTAGGTAACATGATACAGTGTGTGAATTGCTGGGTTCTTCCAGGCTACCGTATTACGAATTACGTTAGCGTAGCATTAGCAAGTATTCGGGCATCATTACGAATTAAAATATGCTTTTCTCCGCTATTCTTTTTGATCTTGACGGGACTTTGACAGATCCTAAGCTTGGCATCACTGGTTGCATTCAGTATGCGCTCTCTGAACTCGGTTACAGATCACCGGATGCTGATGAATTACATTGGTGTATTGGCCCACCACTGAAAGATAGCTTTTCGCAATTACTCAATACCTTGGATGGTACAGTAATTGAACAGGCGATTTTACTTTACCGTCATCGCTTTGCAACAATTGGATTATTTGAAAACTCCCTTTATCCCCAAATTCCAGAAGTTTTAAAAGCCTTTCGTTTTGCTGGTTATAAAACCTTTGTTGCGACTTCTAAACCATATATTTATGCAACACAAATTATTGAATATTTTGGTTTATCGTTGCTTTTTGATGGTGTTTATGGTAGTGAACTTGATGGAACACGGAGCATAAAAGGTGACTTAATTCACCATATTTTATTAACAGAAAAGCTTTTACCTTCTACTGTGGTGATGGTAGGCGATCGCTCACATGATATCGTTGGAGCCAAACGCCATCACATCGCTTCAATAGGCGTCACCTATGGCTATGGAACTGAGGAGGAATTGAAAGCTCATGGTGCTGACTTGATTGCCCATTCTCCAAGTGATATTCTCAGATTAATAATTCGTAATGACGCTCCTGCGTCGCTAACGTAATTCGTAATTCGTAATTAAAAATAATGCCGCCATCATTAACGTTTATCCATAGCTTGCTGTTGTTTAGTACCGCTTTTATTGCAGGTGGGTTAAACGCTGTAGCGGGTGGTGGAAGCTTTATCACATTTCCAACTCTCATCTTTACGGGTGTACCCCCGATCGCAGCTAACGCCACCAATAATACTGCAATTTGGGTGGCAGCTCTCGCCAGTGCTGGAGCATATCGTCAAGATTTGGGCATCGAGCGGCGAGATTTTTTACTTCTATGTGGTGTCAGCTTAGTTGGTGGCATGATTGGCTCCATCGCCTTATTGTATACCTCGCCAGATGTCTTTAAAAAGCTGATTCCCTATCTATTACTGCTAGCAACAGTTGTGTTTACCTTTGGCGAACCGTTCAAAAAATGGTTGCAGCGTCGAAGCCAGAATACATCACCGGAATCTGTACCCTTGTTTAATTTGGCACTGGCTCAACTAGCGATCGCCATCTACGGCGGTTTCTTCGGCGCAGGTTTAGGGATTTTAATGCTGGCGACTCTGACATTTTTAGGTATCAAAAGTATCCACAAAATGAATGCTTTTAAAACATTTTTAGGGAGTTGTATCAATGGTATTGCGATCGTTCCATTTATTTTTGCAGGTGTAATTGCCTGGCATCAAGCTATTTTGATGGCAGTCGGTGGCTCTCTTGGTGGTTACTTAAGCGCCCATTATGCTCGTAAACTTGAACCGCACTTAATTCGGAAATTTGTGATGATTGTTGCCTTCAGCATGACTACCTACTTTTTTATTCACGGTTAAAACCATTTTATTAGTGAAGTTGTACCAAGCCCTTTTAACTTCTTTACTTTCTTTCTTTCTTTCTTTCTTTCTTTCTTTCTTTCTTTCTTTCTTTGTGTCCTTTGCGTCCTTTGCGGTTCGTTTTTTTCTTGTACTTAAGTCCTAATACTAACTACTACAAGGACTCATAACTCTTACGGGGTGATGTATGGAAGCATCAAACAAATCACAAGTCATGCTGCGTGCTTTTAGTTCCAGAAATTTTCGCCTGTACTACACAGGTCAGGCAATTTCTCTGATTGGTACGTCAATGACTCAAGTGGCTACTAGTTGGTTAGTATATCGCCTCACCGATTCCCCTTGGTTACTAGGTCTAGTAGGCTTTGCCAGCCAAATTCCCACACTTGTGTTGATTCCTCTGGGTGGAATTATCGCCGATCGCACGAACCGCCATCGCATTCTGCTTGTCGCCCAAGCTTTGGGGATGCTTCAGTCTTTGGCTCTGACATGGCTGGCTTTGAGCGGTACTATTAACGTTTGGCAGATTGCATTTCTTGGTGTGTTGCAAGGGATAATCAACGCCTTCGATATTCCCACCCGACAGGCATTTTTACCAGAAACGGTCAGTAAGGAAAATCTCGGTAATGCGATTGCTTTGTACTCCTCTCTTGTCAGTGTTTCACTTATGGTTGGGCCTGCGATCGCAGGTTTGTTAATTGCGGCAGTGGGATCGGGGCTTTGTTTTCTGCTCGATAGTATCAGTTACATCGCCGTAATTATTGCCCTTCTTGCAATGAACCTTGCCCCCAAAAAAGCTGTTATTTCCACACACAAACCTTTAGAAGATTTGAAAGCTAGTTTTAACTACGCCTTCGGGTTTTTGCCAATTCGATCTGTCATGATTGGTTCGGCTTTAGCCTCCTGTGTGTGGGGATTTTATTTAGCTTTGGGGCCGATTTTTGCTAAGGATATTTTGCAGGGTGGCCCAAACACCTTCGGCTTTTTGATGACAGCTTCCAGTTTGGGAACCTTAGCAGGTGGTATCTATTTAACTAAGCATAGCAATGTACTGGAGTCGGGTAAAGTTCTAGCCTTGGGTATAGGTTTTATGGGAGTAAGCTTGATTGTCTTTGCCCTATCCCGTGTATTCTGGCTTTCACTGCTCTCATTATTTGCAGCTGGTTTCAGCTTTATTTTGCAGCTAATTGCCGGACGCACCTTGCTTCAACTGTTGGTGACTGATGAAAATCGCGGGCAAATTACAGGTCTTTACGTTATGGCATCTACAGGCGCATTTGCTATCGGCAACTTAATAGCTGGCGCACTAGCAAGTAAAATTGGTAGTAGCAATACTGTCATCCTTGGTGCAAGTATTTGTATTGCAGGCTCAATTTTATTTATGCAGCAAATTTCCAGCTTCCGCGATCTGATTCGTCTGAATCTACGCACTGAAGGAGCTTAAAAGAAAAATAGCTCTGGCTATTTGAAAGAGTGCATAATCAGCCATAACACCAAAAATTGATAACAACAATGACTACTATAAATGACCCTACTGTTGTCGCTGAAGTAACTGATTTGTACCTCAAGTATGAAGAAGCCCTTGCTAATAACAATTTGGAGGTGATGGATAGTTTGTTTTGGGATGCACCCGAAGTAGTGCGCTTTGGCATCACAGAAAACCTCTATGGCGGCGATGAAGTTCGCAACTTTCGCCAGAATCGACCAAACCCAAAAATAGAGCGAGAAATCTCGAATCTCAAGGTTGCAGCCTTTGGGAAAGATGCCGCAACAGTGACTTTAGAATTTCACCGCATTATCTATCAATGGTGTAGAGCGTTTCGGACGACAAAGCCAGACTTGGTACAGGTTTACCGGAGGATGGAAGGTAGTTTCAGCCCATGTTTCATTATTACCAGTGTGAGTTTTAAAACTATGACTGAAAGCGAAAAGGATACAGAGCAACTAAATTTATTTATAGGGATCATTAATTTTGAATTTTGAATTTTGAATTTGGAGCGAAACGACGTGACTAGCATTACCGAAATTGCCCCAGATATCTATCGCATCTCAACCTATGACCCAAAAATAGATATGCAATTCATCCAGTTTTTAGTGAAGGATGAAGAACCATTATTATTTCATACGGGTCTAAAAGGGATGTTTCCACTAGTACATGATGCAGTGGCAAAGATTATTGACCCATCACAAATTCGCTGGATTAGCTTTAGCCATTTTGAAGCTGATGAATGTGGATCGCTAAATGAATGGCTGTCCATTGCGCCAAATTCTCAGACAGTTTGTAGCCCCATAGCAGCCTTTGTGAGCGTAGATGATTTTGCAATCCGTCCATCCAAGATTATGCAACAAGCTGAAGTTTTGAACACTGGTAAATATAGTTTTCAGTTTCACCATACACCACAAGTTCCCCACGGTTGGGATGCAGGATTATTCTTTGAAACTACTCATAAAACACTGTTTTGCTCAGACCTCTTCCACCAGTTTGGAGATGTGGAAGCAATAACTGAGTCTGATGTGATTGAACGGTTCCGTCAAACAATCGCCAATTATGAAGCAAGTCCTTTTCCCAATTACATACCATATACAACACATAGCGATCGCATTCTCCAGGAATTAGCAGATATCAAGCCGCGTACACTGGCGACAATGCACGGTTCAACCTTTGTGGGAGATGGTGAACGTGCATTGCAGGATTTAGCAGTGGTTCTGCGAGAAGTTTTGGTCAAGAAGTAGATATGACAACCTATCCTATCGCCTCTAGTCCATCATTAGTGCAGCAGGCCGAATCCCTAGCTGCACAACTTGAGTTTACCCAATCCTCACTCTCAGAAGTTGGTCGCCTGTTGCACGTTCTCACCTGCCACAGAAATCCGCGTGACAGCAAAAAATTCAGTGATTCTAGCAACACGTATTCAATGAATTTCAAATGACAGTGATTTTAAGAGAAAATGTCCAAAAATTAATTCTAGTTAGACATTCGCTCCCTGAAAAAATAGTGGGTGTGCCTGCTAAAGAGTGGCATTTGTCAGCAGAAGGGCGATATCGTTCTCACTTGTTAGCGCAGAAATTAGCAAATTACCAACCGGCAATCATCGCTACTAGTACTGAACCAAAAGCTATAGAAACTGCCCAAATTATTGCCCAGAAATTTGATAAATCAGTTGAAGTTGTGGGAGGATTACATGAACATGACCGTAGTAATCTTAGTTTTGTTGAAGAAAAAAAGTTTATTGAAACCCTAGCTGCTTTTTTTGCCACACCAGATGAATTAGTGATGGGATTGGAAACAGCAACGCAAGCTTATCAACGCTTCCAGCAAGCTGTAGAAAATATTATCGCTAAAACCCCAAATGGTGATGTCATAATTGTGACGCATGGCACGGTAATGACGCTATTTATTGCTAATTTTACTGCTGAAGAGCCATTTCATTTCTGGCAGCAACTTGAGAATCCGATGGCTATAGTACTACCTTTGCCAGATTTTAAATCATTAGAAATGATTACTATAAAAAGCAGACAAATAGATGTTTAAATATGGAAAATTCATTTGATTGGGTTGTATTAAAATCTAGGTACATAGTAAAAGACAGATGGATTTCAGTACGATCTGATACTTGCCAAATGCCTAATGGAACAATAGTTGACCCTTATTATGTTCTGGAATATCCAACGTGGGTTAATGTTGTAGCTTTAACCAAAAATCAGGAGGTTGTTTTAGTAGAGCAATATCGCCACGGTCTGAAAAAAACAATTTTAGAATTGCCCAGTGGTGCTGTAGAGGCTGAAGATGTTTTACCATTAGAAGCTGTAAAACGTGAATTATTGGAAGAAACTGGTTACACTAGCAATAATTTTATTGAAACTGGTATATTATCACCAAACCCAGCTAATCATACCAATTTAACACATTGTTTTTTAGCAACAGATGTAGAACATGTATCTGATTTAAAGCTAGATGTTACAGAACAGATTGATGTCGTTTTGTTGCCACTAGAGAATTTAATCCAACTTATTGATGATGGTAGATTTCTGCAAACATTACATATTAGTTCATTATTTTTTGCTCTCAAAAAACTTAATAAGTTGTAGTAAAATGACCGAATATAATATTTTCAAACTCTGCAATCAGAGAATTTTCTGGAGTATATTATACTTACCTACTAATAGAAAAATTGCCAGAGAATTTATTACCCAAGAATTCTTACTTTCATAAACTTGAATTATACTCCATGAAAAGCTGGTGGATAAACAACTTTTCCCTTATATTTCTGGTGATAGCTTTGCAGTGGTTTAACCATAAAGACATCCTCTGGTACTGGAAAAGGAGACTCGATTTCATAAACAACTGAAGGTTGAAAGCCAAAGCGAGTATAAAATTCTGGATGACCTAGTACAATAACTATGGTTTCTCCCTTTGCCTCTGCTATTTCTAACCCTGCTTTTATTAATCCACTACCAATACCTTGTCTTTGAAACTGTGGATGAACTGCTAAAGGCGCTAGACCGAGTACCTGTAATGTTTCTTCACCCACCAAGTCAATATAACTAAATAAAATGTGACCAACTACAACATTTTCAACCTCTGCAACTAGAGAAAGTTCTGAAATATAGCGGTCAGAACGGCGAATTTCTTCCACGAGTTTAGCCTCGTTTTCCTGCCCAAAGGCTAATGTATTCACCTCAGCTATTCTTGTATAGTCTGCCAGAGTTTCATAACGGATGTTAATCATTTTAAAACTAATTCCATAAAAACCCAGTTTGCTCGATATTTTAAAGGAATCTCTGTTTTTTCCAAATATGGCTCGATATCCTGAAAGCCAAATAGACGATAAAGTGCTTGTGCGTCTTTCGCAAAAGGGGTGCTGTCTAAACGTATCTTTGAGTAACCAATGTAGGCAGCTTCATTGATGATAGCTTCTAATAAAGACCGACCGATTCCTTTTCTACGAAATTCTGGTTTTACATACATTCTTTTAATTTCGCCAATATCTTCACCAATCTTTCGCAAGCAAGCGCAGCCAGCTATTTTTAACTCGTATTCTCCTAAAAGCAAGCGTCCTGAAGGGGGTAGAAATTCGTGCAGTTGATTCATTTGCTCAAAGAATGTATTAACATCTAAATTGATGCCGAATTGATCGCTGAATATCAACTTAGTCTCATGAAAATATTCCCAAAACACTTCCTGTATATGAGGTTTATGTTCGTCAGTTTCTACCTGGATAATTTTAAGCAAAGTTTATGTCTCCGCTAAATAATTAAACAAAATAAAAAGATACAAATATCAATGGTCACTATTCCAGTAATTGATTTAACTGCCTTTACTCATGGCAATCCAGCAAATCGGCAAGCTGTTGTCAAACAAATTTATCAAGCTTGTCATGAAATTGGTTTTATGTACTTGCAAAATTTGGGAATATCACAAAACCTAATCAAGGGAGTATTCAATCACAGCAAATATTTCTTTAATTTACCTTTAGAAGTTAAGCAAAAGCAAGCTTGGAGTGATGAATTTAGTAATACAGGTTACGTTGGTATTGAGAGAGAATGTCTTGACCCCAAAAAACCAGGCGACTTGAAAGAGGCGTTGAATGTAAACAAACAAGCAGCTGTAACGATAGATGCTTCTATTGTCACTTTTTATGATAGTTGCACAGAACTTGCCAACACGATATTACAAGCTTATGCGTTGGCGTTGGAATTGCCAGAAAATTATTTTACTATCAGACACAATCAACAAAATCATACTTTGCGACTATTACATTATCCGCCATTACAAATACCACCTAAACCCGGACAAGTGCGTGCTGGTGAGCATTCCGATTATGGCAGTATTACCTTACTTTTCCAAGATGATATTGGTGGGTTAGAAGTACAGACAGCTTCTAGAGAGTGGATTGCCGCACCTGCAATTCCTGATACTGTAGTAGTCAATACTGGTGATTTAATGCAACGGTGGACAAATGATATATTTTGCTCAACCAAGCATCAAGTGATGATTCCCAGTGATAACAGGGTGAAGCAGTCCCGATATTCTATCGCTTTTTTCTGTCATCCTAATGATGATACAGAAATTGCTTGTCTGGAAAGTTGCCAGAAAGAACAATCGCCTATTTATCCCTCTATCCTTGCGGGAGAATATCTTTTAAGTCGTTTACAAGCAACTTATGGTAATTCGTAATTAAGAAAGGCATTTAATATGAAAACCTACGACTGGATTGTGGTTGGCGGTGGAATTACGGGTGCTGCACTCGCTTATGAATTGGTTAAAACTGGTTTTTCTGTACTTTTGTTGGAGCAATATAGTACATCACAGAATGCAACTCGCTATAGTTATGGTGGGCTTGCCTATTGGTCGGGTAGTACACCACTAACTCGGCTATTGTGCGAAGAAGCGATCGCACGTTACCATATCCTACCTCAAGAGTTAGACGCTGATATCCAATTTCGGGAGTTAGATTTATTACTAACTATTTCAGCCGATTCTGACCCAGAAGCAACTGCTGCATCATATAATCATTTTGCCATTCCTCCCCGTTTACTCAGCGTTCAAGAAGCTTTTGAGTTGGAACCGCTGCTAAATCGAGAGGCGATATCTGGGGCTTTAACTGTCAAACATGGTCATATTCACCCACAAAAAACTGCACAAGCTTACATCCAAGCTTTTGAACGTGCTGGGGGTGAAATACAGATTTCTCAAGTATTGCAAGTATTACAAGATAGCGTCAAAACCACCACTGCAACTTTTCACAGCGCTAACGTTGTCATTTGTGCCGGTGGACTCAGCCGCCAGCTTCTCAAATCTGCTGGTATTTCCATTAAGTTATATTTCACCCACGCAGAAATCATTGAAACCCCACCCGTTGATGTCAGGTTACGCACCTTAGTTATGCCAGCTAATGTGCAACGGTTTCAACTAGAAGCTGAATCGACTCAAATTGATGCATTATGGGATGAACTTGGCAATGAGTTAGTACCACCAATTTTAGATGCGGGTGCAATCCAGTTTCAAGATGGTAGTATCCGCATTGGTCAAATTAGCCGTGCGATCGCAGATCCTCAAGCTGAGGTAAACTCAGAGACAAGCGAAAAATGGTTGCGAAGAAGTGTTGGTCAAATTTTACCAGCATTGGAGAATTTACCAGGGACTTGGTATCACTGCTTAGTAGCATTTGGTAATAATAGACTCCCTTTAATTGGTGCTATCCCCGGATTTAAACGCGTTCATATTTTTTCTGGATTTAGCAATCCCTTAGTAGTTGTACCACCTTTAGCAAAGCACTTCGCTAATTTTGCAGCTGGCAATAAAGATGAAATTATTACAAAAATTTTAGTCTGAAAGCCCGCAATGAAAAACACTAATTTTTTGTGACGGTGTTTGAGATAAATTGGAGTCTGACTATTCACAGTATTTAGAAAAGTCAGAGGTTGCTATAGGGTGTAGGGATAACTTTAAAATACCTATGAGAGACTCAGAAATTCAATCTTAGAAGATGTTTGAAAAGTTTTGGGCGAATTCCATGAGACTGTTGGCGAATTAAAAAAGGGTGAAACCAAATATCCCATAACAACATTCATTTTTAATTTTGAATTCTGCCTTGCGGTACTAGTAGGACTTGCAAGAATTAGAAGCATTTACAGGGTAGAATATAGAGGCGATCGCATATAGGACTCATATTTGATTTTTGAACAAAACCTCAGTACACCTTTATTTCTTCTTCCCAGTCCCCATTACTGCTTATCCCCAGTCCCTTACCTCTACGAGTGATTCAGAAATCAAAGACGCTCGATAGCGCAGCGTTAGCGACGCAGGAGCGTCTGACTCGCTACCGCTTCGCTATCGGATTGCTATAGTTATAATTGTATTCGGTCAATAACCCACGATTTGCGATCAAAAGTTGAGCTATTTCTGTATCACCACCAAATAATCACGTTCCAGATAAAAGTTGTTTCCATCTGGCGTAGACTCTTTAATCACAGTCATCTCTGCCTTTTCTATGAGCCACTTAATTGCTTCTGGTGAAGTTGGATAATACAATTGTTCACTATCTGCTTTGCTGCAAAACCTTGTCCAACCATTTGGTGTGGTTATACTGCTAGTATGAATAAAAGCTCTCCCACCCTCTTTGAGTATTTTATAAATACTGTTTAAATATTTCCAAATTGTTGGTATATCCAAATGTACAAAAACATCGAAAGAATATATAAAATCAAATTTTTCACCCAACCCGGCTTCAAATTCAGAGTTTTCCATTAAATGAAACTCAACCTGAGGATAGTGTCCAATCCTTTCTTTCGCCTTATCTAGCATTGCTGGTGCTACATCAAAACAGTATAGCTTTTCGACATTTTCAACTACTTTAGCTGCAATTCTAGCACCACCAACACCTATCTCTGCAACTGTGCTGTTTTTAGTTACAAATGGGAAAATATATTCACTAAGAATTTCTTCCACATCTTCTGCTATCCCCCATTCATCACCTAAATAACTTATGGAAGAATCTTTTTCAGGCTGTGAAATTTGATCGTTAGGAATTTGAAAATTATATTTACTCCACTGTTTAGCATACTCGTTCCAGAAGTTTCTATTAATTTCCAAATTTGATGGCTGCATTGATAAATACTGTAGATGCATAACAGTCAGTAATAGTAGCACAGTTCAGAGAGGCAGAGCAAATTTCAATCTTAGCAACAGGTTGCCAAATGCGATTAATCATCTGGTATAGTAGGGGCAATACCCTGCGGTAAGCCACTTTGCGTCTACATGAATTGCCCCTACTTACGATATAATTTTGTACCGCATTTGAGTGGGAACCGCTATAAGCACTTGTAATTGTATAGACACGCCTACTAATCTAGGCTATAGTCCCAAAAAGAAAAATAAGGTAAATGCTATCTTCAGGACAATAATGTTTAAGTAGTGTTTTATAAAGTCTGCAAAATTGCCTCAGGAAGTCAAGCAGTATAGTGTAAATCACGGTAAAATTTACTTACCTTTACTGTAAACAAGTATTGTGCGATGCCTTCTCTACGAGACGCTCCGCGAATGGTGAGTGTAGCTATCCCTTAGTGAATAAATCACAAATAGCATCATTATTTGGTTGTGATGCTGAATTGTCAGTGTGAACAATTTCCAACTAGTTACAAATTGAACATCTAAACTCTTATGAGTCCTATTGTCTTTGACTTCAGTCCCGAAATTTCAGTTATACTTTGTACCTACAACCGAGAAAAATATTTGAATACTTGCATCAATAGTGTCCTTGAGCAAACTTTTAAAGATTGGGAACTGTTGGTAGTTGACGATGGTAGTAAAGATAATACTTTTGAAATTGTCAATCCATATTTACAAAAATTTAATAATATACGTTATTTAAAACACCAAAACAAAAAATTAGGGTACTCTAAAAATGCCGGAGTTCAAGCATCTTTTGGCAAATACATTACATTTATTGACAGCGATGATACATATAAACCCAATCATCTAGAATTGCGACTTAAATACATGCAGGCTAATCCAGAAATTGACTTGATAGAAGGAGGATTTTTTTCTGAAGAAGAGATTTTTGTAGCCGATTATTTTCAACCAGGTAAGATAATTAATTTACGCGAATGTGTTTTAGGCCCGACATTTTTTGGTAAGAGGCGAGTATTTTTTGAATTGCAAGGATTTAATAATATTCCCTATGGAGAAGATACAGACTTTTGGAAACGAGCAGAAAAAATTTTCAAAACTCAAAAATTTACAGAACCGCAAACCTACGTTTATACAAGAGCAGAAACAAGCATTACCAAGGATGTTTTGGAACAGCGCTCATTAACCTAAAAACTTGAATTCGGTTTATCGGACAGAATATCAGTAGTAAGAATGGGCTAAACGCCCCGCTACCGCTAACAGAATGAATTCTTTACGACTAGCGGATGGCGAGTATTTTCGAGTCGCGTCTTGATTATGACCGGAGCTAACGGAAACGTCTCCGGCTCCGCTACTGAATTCTTCTTCGACTCTATCCCCTCAGTATAACGCTACCTGCAACTATGCATATTTGTCATATAGTTTTGAATAACATTGGTGGAGCGCCAAAAGTTGCTGATTCACTAATTTCTTCTCAGACCAAAGCTGGCTATGAAGTTTCTACTGTGGTGCTTACTGTTTTAGAGTCACAATGGATAGTATCTTTTAAAGCAGCCAAAACTGTGATTGTGATGAAAGTTGCAGGTACTCTATTTATTATTGGTGGGATGATACACCAAATATGGGTAGCAATAAAATTAAGCAGAGTGATTGCTGAACAAAAACCGGATATTATTGTTTGTCATACTGCATTTATCACTAAACTCTTTTATCTATCTAAATTCATTCCTGGCACTTTCTCTGTTCCTTATATTAGCTATATTCACAGCGATTATATTTCTGAATCACAGGTTGAACGTAAAATAAACCCCATTAGCGCATTTATTCAAAACTTATTTATCAGTCTTGCTAGCAGAATCGATATGCTTGCGCTTCAGCAAGCTAGTGGATTAATATTTGTTTGCAATTCTCTCTATCAAAGATTCGCAAATATTGGGTTAAAGCATCATCGAATTGTGATATCCTATAATCCAGCTATAGATGATATTAGTAACCAATCTCTTCATCCTACAGCCAAATCTTGGTTTAACAATTCGCAGTTGATTACCTTTGTATGTGCTTCTAGATTTCACCATCAAAAAGACCATAAAACCTTACTCAACGCATTTGCTAAAGTTAGTGAAAATCACTTAAATATTCGGCTAATTTTGTTAGGGGAAGGTGATTTAGAGACAGAGATACAAGCTCTAGCAAAGTTTTTGGATATTGATGAAATTGTGCTATTTGCGGGTTCTGTTCTCAATCCTAGAGCTTATTTCTCACAGTCTAGAGCAGTTATACTTGCTTCCCATTTTGAAGGCTTACCACTAGTTCTTGTAGAAGCTGTAGCTAGTGGGGTAACATTTATTGCCACTGATTGCCCAGTTGGTCCACGTGAGATTTCTGAAGTACTTAAATGTGGAACAATAATACCACCAAGTAATGTAGATGCATTAGCAGCAGCCATTATTGACCATGTAAAAACTCCTCAGGAGAAGATTGAACGCTCTAAAGAAATTGCACAATTATTTAGTGTGGCTAGCTGTGCTAAAAGATTAGAAGTTTTGATAGAGCAAGTTATTTCAAAATGAGTATATATTGAATAATATGCTATTTTACCTAAGATTTATGTCTAAAGACTTTGTATGAATACTAATTTTTTAGCTCCCAAAATTAGAGATTTTTGGTATTCGTTAAGAAAATCGGTTCGGCAGTTTTTTATTTTAGGAATCATTCTAAGCTTTTGTCTGATATTTTTATCTAGTTGTCAGGGGATAAGACAAAAGGAAGATGGGGTAATTCATCTGACACTATGGCAAGCCATTAATCCCCCTGCAAATCGAGATATTTTTCAAAAACTAGTAGATAAATTTAATCAGACTCATCCTAAGATTCAGGTGCAATCTATCTTTGAGAGTGAACCTCAATTACCAAAAATATTGACCTCAGTGGTTGCCAATGTGCCACCAGATATGCTGGCATTCCATCCTGAATATACAGGTCAATTTGTGGAATTAGGGGCAATTCGACCTTTAGAAGATTGGTTAGATAAATCGCCTCTCAAGTCAGACATTAGACCTAATCTGCTGGAAGAAATGCAGCTAGATGGTCATATTTGGTCAGTGCCAATGCACACCAGTAATATTGGGATTTTTTATCGTCCTAAACTTTTTGAAGCTGCGGGAATTACAGAATTACCCAAGACTTGGGATGAGTTGAGAAAAGTTGCCAAAAAATTAACTATAGACCGCAATGGCGATCGCCGTCCCGAACAGTATGGCATATTACTGCCTTTAGGAAAAGGAGGATGGACTGTATTTAGTTGGTTCCCGTTTTTACTTGGTGCTGAGGGAGAGATTGTAATCAATAATCGCCCCAATTTAACAAATGCGGGTGCGATCGCGGCCTTAAAATTTTGGCAAGACCTCATGAAAGATGGTTCAGTATTGCTTTCTGCCCCAGAACGAGGTTATGAAGAAGACGCTTTTATTGCGGGTCGTGTTGCGATGCAAATAACAGGCCCTTGGACTTTAATTATGAAATCTGAGGTCGATCATCAAGTATTACCCATACCAGCAAGTGTCAGACCTGCTACAGTCACAGGTACCGGAAATTTATTTGTGATGAAGACTACACCAGCAAGAGAGCAAGCAGCACTCAAATTTTTAGAGTATGTTTTGAGCGAGGAATTCCAAACCGAATGGTGTATAGGGACGGGTTTTTTGCCAGTTACCCTCACATCGGCTCAAAGCAAAGCTTATCAGCAATTTATCACCGAAAAACCAATGTTAAAAGTGTTTTTTGACCAACTACCTGTAGCACGTTCTCAACCGATTATTGCTGGATATAGCCGTATTTCTGACAGTCTTGGTCGAGCGATAGAAGCGACATTGCTAGGACAGTCTGCTGAAAAAGCTCTCAAAATAGCACAAGAGCGTTTAGAACTGATTTGGGATGACAAATGAATCAATTCAAAATTCAAAATTCAAAATTAAATTTCAGATGGTCATAAACATTAAGATTAGGGAATATATTGATAAAAGTCACGAAGAAACTCCAGTTTTAGGGTGTAAATTTCTTTTCAATGTACACAAACCAATTGCCGGTATGGCTCCGAGAATCGTTGCTGTCAGTCCTTGTCCACTCCAATATAGTATGGAAGTACGGTAGGTTTCTGGAATCAAATTTTGCACAATAAAAAGCAACCAAACCAAAATAGTAATCAAGAAGAAAGAGATTGAGGGTAAAAAATTCCACCACCAAATGTCTGCTGTGTATCGCCTCAATACCAGCCATTGGCAAATTCCTAGCCAAATACCAGAAATAATATAAGCGATCGCAGACAAAAATCCAAAAATCAAAGTATCTTCAGGAGATGATGAGGCAATTGTTGAAATGTAGTTAATCCAGGCTGTAGAAACGCCATTGGCAATCAGCCAACCGATGCTAGTAGCAAATAGCCACTGCCAACCCGGTAAATATCTGTAAAGGACAAGGCTCTGGTCAGCAGCGAAAATCACGGCAAATACAACATTACTGAGACTTCTGACCAAAATGCTCCATGTTTGTGCTTGGGTAGCAATATTAGATGAGACACTGTGGAGAATAATTTTCTCTAAAGCGATACTAGCAACGCCACCCACAACCCATCCAATGAGAGTCATTAAGGTAAACTGAATAAAGAACCTCTGTCGCTGCGATCGCGGAATCAAATATTTTCCTGGATTAGGCTCGTTACTAGCAGATCCAAGATGGTCGGGACTGTTAGAGTCAGTTTGCATAGGGAGTTAGGGGGATTGGGTACTGGGACTGGGGACTGGGGACTGGGGACTAGTGCTTTGTCCTAAAAGTTTTGAGAGGTTAGTGGTGTTCAGATCCCCGACTTCTTGAAGAAGTCGGGGATCTAGCAGCCCAATAAAATTAATGGGACAGACCACTAGGGGATAAGGATAATAACCATACCTAATTCCCAATTCCCAATCCTCAGTCCAATCTTGATTCTTGTTTTATCCTATTTCTTACTCCTCAGTCCCCAATTCCTATCCCCAGTCCCTAGTCCCCAATCCCTAGCCCCCAATCTCCAAACCTGCTGAAAAAGCGTAATCCCAGAATGATAAGCTAAACAGTGGCATAAAAGTTGTGACTTAGGATGAAGTGATAAATGAGTGTTTATTCAACAACTCCTCATCTCTTACGGGCTGCTCGTGGTGAAGTAGTAGATCGTCCCCCTGTATGGATGATGCGACAAGCGGGACGATATATGAAAGCATATCGAGACTTAAGAGATAAGTATCCTTCGTTTCGCGATCGCTCGGAAATTCCAGATGTAGCAATTGAAGTTTCCTTGCAACCGTGGAGAGCTTTCCAACCAGATGGAGTAATTTTATTTTCTGATATTGTCACCCCATTACCTGGTTTGGGCATTGACATGGATATCGCGGAAGGTAAAGGGCCAATCATTCATTCACCCCTCCGCACTCAAGAACAAATTGATAATTTGCATCCCTTAGAACCAGAAGCAGCGCTACCATTCATCAAAACGATTTTGCAAGCGCTGCGTTCGGAAGTAGGCGATAAATCAACGGTGTTGGGCTTTGTGGGTGCGCCGTGGACGTTAGCAGCTTATGCGGTAGAAGGAAAAGGTTCTAAAACCTACTCCATTATCAAAAATCTGGCATTCTCAGATCCGACGATATTGCATCAACTGTTAGCTAAATTAGCAGATGCGATCGCCATTTATGCCCGCTACCAAATTGACTCTGGCGCTCAAGTTATCCAAATGTTCGATTCTTGGGCAGGTCAATTGAGCCCTCAAGATTATGATACCTTTGCTCTCCCCTATCAGCAGAGAGTTTTCCAGCAAGTCAAGCAAACTCATCCCGAAACACCTCTGATTTTGCTAGTAAGCGGTAGTGCGGGTGTGTTGGAAAGAATGGCACAATCTGGCGCTGATATTGTCAGTGTAGACTGGGCAGTAGATATGGCAGATGCACGAGCCAGATTGGGTAAGCAAGTTAAAGTTCAAGGAAATCTTGACCCAGGTGTGCTATTCGGCTCTAAACAGTTTATCCGCGATCGCATCCTCGATACCGTTCGCAAAGCTGGCAATTGGGGTCATATTCTCAATCTCGGTCACGGTGTCTTACCAGAAACTCCCGAAGAAAATGTCGCTTTCTTCTTTGAAACCGCAAAGGAACTTAACCTTGCAGGAGTTAAGAATTAGGAGTCATACAATTTTAGATTTTAGATTTTAGATTTTAGATTTTTACTTAAATCCAAAATCCAAAATTCAAAATCTAAAATTTCCAGAGTAGCTCCTGATTTGGAACTTTTAACTTTATTCTTTACTCTTTAGTTTTAACTCCTAAATTTTGAAAAATTCTCTATGAGCCAGAAACGGATTTTAGTAACTGGTGCAAGTGGTTGTGTAGGTCATTATTTAACAGAAGCCTTAATTAAGGAAACAGATCACGAACTGTATCTACTAGTTAGGAACCCAAGCAAACTGCAAGTTGATCCTAGCGCACGTCCAGGTATCAACGTTTTGCAAGGCGATATGCAGAATATTCGCCAGTTTGCCGATTTGCTATCCACAATTGATACAGCAGTACTCACAGCCACAGCTTGGGGTGGTGATGAGACATTTGATATTAATGTCGTCAAGACTATAGAGTTGCTCGAACTACTAGATCCAGAACGTTGTCAGCAGGTGATTTATTTTTCGACAGCCAGCGTTTTAGATCGGTACAATCAACCATTGCAAGAAGCTGGGGAAATTGGGACAGATTATATCCGTTCCAAATATGACTGCTTACAGAAAAAAGAAAAATTAGCGATCGCACCTAAAATTACCACAGTATTTCCCACTTTAGTAGTGGGCGGTGATGCCAATAAACCCTATTCTGCTGTCACATCTGGCATTCCAGAAGTTACGAAATATATTAATTTGATTCGCTTTTTGCAAGCAGATGGCAGTTTTCACTTTATCCACGGACGAGATATTGCGACTGTCGTGCGATATTTAATCGATCATCCTCCCGAAAACGATCAACCACATCGGCTTGTTTTAGGTCAAACACCGTTAACTGCTAATCAAGCAATAGAAGAAGTTTGCACTTATTTGGGCAAAAAGATTTACTTTCGTATTCCCATATCTTTAGCCTTGGCTAATTTAATTATTGTTCTGTTTCGCATTCAGATGGCCGCTTGGGATCGGTTTTGCATGAACTATCGGCATTTTACTTATGAAAAATTCATCAATCCCGATAGTTTCGGCTTGCCAAATTACTGTGCAACCATGAGTGATGTTTTAAAAATTAGTGGGATAAAACGGGCTAAAAATTGGATGTAATCTGTAGCTTTTGACAGCATTTGTCAAATATCAGCAGATAAATAACATATTCAATGCAGGATCTACCGCTAAAACTTTGCGTCCCTCTGCGCTTCACTTTGCGTTCCTCTGCGTTTAAAAAAGCTACAAACTTGGGAATTGAGAATTAGGTATAGAGAAGAATGAAAAATTACCTCTTTCCCCTCTGCTCCTTCCTCCCCATTCAGGTAAAAACATCAGTGGTAAAATAAAACAACTTTAATAAAAAGTCAATAGCTCTTTATTTTCGTTAGAGTGGGATAACAATCAAAGTGTGAGGATTGATACTACATGCGAATCCTGTTAGTGTATCCAATATTTCCCAAAACCTTTTGGTCTTATGAAAAAATCTTGGAGTTAGTCGATCGCAAGGTTTTACTACCACCTCTAGGTTTAGTAACAGTAGCCGCGATTCTGCCCCAAGAATGGGAATTCAAGCTAGTCGATCGCAACATCCGCCCAGCAACAGAAGCAGAGTGGGCATGGGCAGATGTAGTAATTTTCTCTGCGATGATTGTCCAAAAACAAGATTTACTTGACCAAATCCAAGAAGCAAAAAAACGTGGCAAGCTAGTCGCAGTTGGCGGCCCCTACCCCACCTCTGTACCTCACGAAGTTGAAAATGTTGGCGCAGATTTTTTGATTCTGGATGAAGGGGAAATCACGCTGCCCATGTTTATTGAGGCAATTCAACGAGGTGAAACTTCTGGGACTTTCCGCGCCACAGAAAAACCTGATGTCACAAGCACACCAATACCCCGCTTTGATTTATTAGAGTTGAATGCTTATGACATGATGTCGGTGCAGTTTTCGCGCGGGTGTCCCTTCCAGTGCGAATTTTGCGACATTATTGTTCTCTACGGGCGCAAACCACGCACCAAAGCCCCAGCCCAACTTTTAGCAGAGTTAGATTACCTCTATGAACTGGGTTGGCGGCGGGGTGTGTTCATGGTGGATGACAACTTTATTGGCAACAAACGAAATGTAAAATTGTTGCTGAAAGAGTTAAAAGTCTGGATGGCAGAACATAAGTATCCCTTCCGATTTGACACTGAAGCATCAGTTGACTTAGCACAAGATGCAGAAATGTTGGAATTGATGGTTGAGTGCGGTTTCTCGGCGGTGTTTTTGGGAATTGAAACGCCGGATGAAGATAGTTTGCAAATGACCAAGAAATTTCAAAATACTCGCAGTTCTCTAACTGAAGCAGTGCAAACCATCACCAAAGCAGGATTGCGCCCAATGGCTGGGTTTATTATCGGCTTTGATGGCGAAAAAGCAGGCGCAGGCGATCGCATTGTCCGCTTTGCCGAACAAGCAGCAATTCCCTCTACTACCTTTGCTATGTTGCAAGCGTTACCCAATACCGCCCTTTGGCATCGCCTGAAAAAGGAAGGACGATTACGGGAAAATCAAAATGCCAATATTGCCAACATCAATCAAACAACATTGATGAACTTCGTCCCCACTCGTCCCCTAGAAGAACTTGCACGAGAATATATTGAGGCATTTTGTACTTTATACGACCCAGTGCAATACTTGGATCGTACCTACCGCTGCTTCTTGATGATGGGTTTGCCAAGTTGGAAAGCACCAGCGAAAATGCCAGAGTGGATTGTCGTGAAAGCCTTGCTGATTGTGATTTGGCGACAAGGCATCAAACGGGAAACCCGCTGGAAATTCTGGCATCATTTGTTCAGCATTCTCAAGCGTAACCCTGGAGTTATTGAGCATTACATCTCTGCTTGCGCCCACAACGAGCATTTTCTAGAGTATCGCCAAATAGTCCGCGATCAAATTGAAAGCCAGCTAGCAGAATATCTAGCACAAGGCGCAGAAACACCTTATGTGCTAGTGAAGGAAAAAACTGAGGAAAAAGCTGAAGCGGTAGTCAGTTAAGTGTGGTAACGGTTAATAGGTAAGAGTTAAAAAATTACTTATTACCCGTTACTAAAACCAGTATGCTATTCAAAGTATGATAGTCCTAACTCGACACTCACTGAATGGCAAAAACACCAATTGCTCTCTATCGGCAAGGTAATGCTAATTCTCCTAGAATGGAGAATGTTAGACCTGACAAGGATATTGCCAGCTATAATAAAGATGGTCAAGCCTGGGTCGTGACTACTTTACCAGACGGGACATCGCCGGGAGGAGTATCTACATTTACCACTCAAGGATCTGGTAAGAACTGGTGGAAATTAGAGTCTAATACTGAAATTCCAGAGCAAATAGAATTGGTCAATGACCACCATCACCACTGGTTATGGAAACCTTCTAGAGCGATGTTGATAGACGAATACAAAGCAGCCTTGAAATTGGTAGGTGAATTATTCTATAAAGTAAGTTAATGCTCACAATATTAAAGAATTTTTTATTTTTAATTTAACTAAGGTTTTTGTGTCCAGATCGCTATTGTATCTAGGAAAATTAAAATGAATCTGTCGTTTAAAGACATAAAGTTTATTATTGAAGCCATTGATCGCCTGATTGAGAAATACCAAGAGCGACTCAATGAAATCGAAGATACCAATGAAGATGAGGCTTCCGATCTTGGTAATGATACTATGTTTTTAGAGTCACTTCGTAGAAAACTAGCGAATAGCTTGAATAACAGTACTAATACCAGTGCCTTGGTAGGTAATGAAGTTGTCCAACCATCATTGAATGCTATAAGACAAGCTTCAAGAGGAGCAAAGGCAGTAGACCCAGGTAATGAAGTTGTCCAACCATCATTGAATGCTATGCCAGAAAAGCCGCGATCATAAGCCCATTTTTTCGAGCAATTGGGAGATAGTAATTTTTTGTTGTAAATTCATTTTTACACCAGGCGTCAATTCTCCATCACACATGGTGGTATCAAATATAATTACTTTGTGATGATTTTTTGACATATTGGCTAGAGATAGCGATCGCACTTGTCAAATGCAATCTTAAGGAATATCCTCACTTAAAAAAACTGTCTCTAAATCCCGATAACCACTGACAATACGTACAACTTCCACACCACCATCAATAGGGCGATAAAATATTAAGTAATCTTCTACTGGGAAACTCCGTAAACCACTGGCAAAATTATCGGAACTTTGCCCCATATTAGGAAAATCAGCCAACAGTTTACACTGCTGTTTGATTTTTTCATTGAGTCTTCGAGCTGCATCAGGATTGTAGCGGATAATATAGCGATTAATCTCTTTGAGGTCTTGCTTGGCTGGAATTGTTAAAACGTACCGACTCATTATTTAGCAGCCTCAGCTTGTTGCATTTGAGCTTCAGCGCGTCGGATATCTTCTTCAATTTCTGCAAAGACCTCTTCACCATCAACTACTTCACCACGCTCTGAAGCTTCAATACCTTCTTGGATTTTAGCTTTCAATTCTGCTAGACGCTTTTCTTGAACGCGATCGCGTTCATCTAGCAATCTCAATGCTTCACCCATCACCTCACTTACTGAGTGATATCGACCACTACTAACCTTATCCTTAACCAACTGCTCCAGTTCTGGGGTCAAAGATATATTCACAATTATTCCCTCATTCCGTTTACTCTATATCGTAACCGAAAGGGATTGGAGCAAGGCTAAAATAATTCGTAATTGATAATACTAGCCTGTAGCAAGTATTACGAATAACTAATAACTAATGACTAATGACAAATTAGTTAATTCGCCGCTGTTTGAGCTTCTTGATAAATTATTTCTTGAAATTGGATCATATCTTTTTGTGGATCGGCGTGGCTAACTTTCACTACTATCTGTTCGCCCAAGTTCACAGAACGTTTGAAAACCATTGGTAACTGCAAGCCCAAATCTTCTAACAAAATTAGGGCTAAGTTGCTGTCTTCTCGCAGCCACATCAACACTGTCACATCCCAAGTTTCTTCTGGATGACGGCGTAAATACTCTAGAGCATAATATCTATTAGTTTGTCGTTCCACCATCGTCACCTCTTGGGTGATACTGGTGACAGTCATCATCACTTCTTTAAGTTGATCTGCGGAAAATGGCAAAACTTCACCCCGCAAATGGGCTTTAATTTGAAAGTGGGTGAGTAAGTCACTGTAGCGGCGGATGGGAGAGGTGGCTTGGGTGTAAGTATCTAAACCCAAACCAGCATGACGCAAAGGCGTAATGCTCATTTCACTCTTGGGCATACAACGACGCATGGCACAAGCGCGAACGAATCCGGCTGGAAGTAGCAGCAATTCCTCATCTGGAGGTAATTCTGGTTGCGGTTGACCACGGAAGGGCAAAGGTATGTTATGAGTTTTACCATAACGAGCCGCAACTTCACCGGCAACAATCATCATTTCTGCTACCAGTTGCCGCGATGGGGAATCGTCTAAAATATCAATGTGGATCTCCTCACCTTTGACTTTAATCGTCGCTTCGGGCATAGTGATGCTAATTGCCCCTTGGGCGTAACGCCAAGCTCTCCGCCGCTGTGCCCAAATAGCGATCGCCGCAATTTCCGGTTCTGCTTGTACCCGTAATTGCAGCATTTCATCGACATCTTCGTAGGTGAGGCGATAAGTCGGCTTAATCAAGCTGGTATGAATGCTATAATCTTGTACTCCCCCAGTTGTACCTAAAATAATTCCGAAACTGAGGGCGCAACAAATTCTTCCCTGAATCAGACTCATTGGCCCAGTTGCCAATACTTCGGGAAACATGGGAATCATCCCCGTCGGTAAATAGACTGTAGTACCGCGCTTTCTGGCTTCTAAATCTAATTCATCTTCCGGTACTAACCATCTAGTGGGATCGGCGATATGCACCCAGAGGCGTTCCCGTCCATCGGGTAGTACTTCCCAACTCAGACCATCGTCAATCTCTGTGGTCGTTTCATCATCAATGGTGTACACCTTCAGGTGAGTCAGATCAAGGCGGTTTGTATCTGAGTCAATTGGCGGGAAATCCAAACGCTGTTGCGCCACTTCTAATACCTTATGAGGAAATTGAATCGGAATTGAAGAACGACGCAGGAACAAGTTTTCATAAGGACTCCAGTAACCCAAATCTACCAATAATTGAAAGGCCCCTTGGGGCGTTGTGGGTCGTCCCAGCATGGTCATTGTTTCTAATACGGCAGCACTGGGCGGATAAGCGCGAGCCAAGGAGTCATAATTAACCCCCGTCCGCACGGTATCAGCGATTAACGCTGCGTATTTCTCTAGTCCTTCTAAGCGCTGGCGATCGTGACGCCCCCACTCTACGGCTTCACCTTTGAGCGCCTGCTCTACACGAACTAAAAATTCCTGCTGTCCCTTAGCTTTTAGTGCCTCTACTTCTACTTGGTGCTGGCGTTCTGCAACTTGAGCAGCAGTTCGGGCTTCGTAAGCGTCTCCTTTTTGCTTGAAATAGAGTTTATCGTCTGATAACAAGCAATAGGCGGCATAACAAAGAGGCGCGGCTGATTCGGAAAATAGCAGATTCGCCATTTGGTCGGGAGTAACAGTTTCCCCATCTTCAACCAGTAATTCCCAAGCTACTTCTAAGCTAGATGGGTCTAAATAAGGCTTGACCTGCTCCAAAAAGCTGGCAATCTCAGAGGTCTTGTAAGTCTGTCCGGTAACTGTATAGGTTATTTGTCTAGGCGCGAGGCTGTGGGATTGACCACGTTCGTCTACCACAAACCAGCGGGTTTTCCCGTCTGGACGTTCTACGATGCCCAGACGGCGATCGCCTTGAACCCTAAATTCAACTAGCGTCCCCTTCTCCACAACTCTCGCACTCTAATAATTTTAGATTTTAGATTTTGGATTTTGGATCTTATAACTGGTGTTAAATCCTAAATCCAAGGGTTTTTCATTCAGCAATCTATTTTACACTCTCTGATTCAGATTTGAGATTTTGGACTTTCTCTTTAATAATCCAAAATCTAAAATCCCAAATCCAAAATTGTTTTAGCCTTCTGCATTGATAAATGGCAACAAAGCCACAATCCGCGATCGCTTAATTGCTAATGTCAACTCTCGCTGTTGCTGAGATGTCAGCCCTGTAATCCGACGTGGCAGTATCTTACCCCGCTCGGTGACAAACTTACGTAATAAATCAACATCTTTATAATCGATTGGTTCTCCTGGCTTGATCGGAGAAAGACGACGACGGAAATAACTCATCTTTACTTAATTTCCTTATGAACGGTATGTTTGTTGCAGTGGGTGCAGAACTTTTTCAGTTCTAGCCTGTTAGTCGTGTTGCGGCGATTCTTTGTACTGGTATAACGTGAAACACCAGCAGAACGCTTATCTGAATTTGTCCGACACTCTGTACACTCTAGTGTGACAATTATACGGGCGCCTTTACTCTTAGCCATAATCTTACAAACAGTGGAGCCTGAAGAGAATAAACACAAATGACTATCTTCTCACATTCCGCCGCATATTATCAACTAATCTTTTAATTTTTATATCGAGCGAGTAGCCACGGCGCGACGAGACGATGAAAGTTCCACAATAGCGATCGTGCAAAGCCTGCCGCATCTGGGTATCAGAGAAGGCAGTGCCACAATCGATCGCTAGGGGAAATACTAGCAGTATAGCAGTGGGATTGGCTCTAATATTGCTCAGGGCAATTGACACTAATAAAGCACCCAAGCCGATAATCGCCTCTCGCTTCACCAGTGAGAGCAAATCTGGAATTCTACCCACTACTTCACCATCTTCGACTTCCAACACCTTTAAATCGAAAGCCCAACGCCCTAAACTTTGCCCTTGATTGTTGTATGGCACCAGTACCCGTGAAACTAGCCAAAGTATGACAAAAACTAAGATTTCCACAAATTGAATCCCGATATCGCCGCCTCCCAGCAGGGAACTGACTAACCAGACACCAAGGAAATCTAGTCCTAATGCCATACCTCGCCGCCCAATTTCAGCCTTGGGATAGTGTTTTTGGGGAAGTCGTTCGATAGTCATACAAAATAGGTATTTTTATTTAGGGGTTGGAGAATAATAATTACTCCTGTTTTTTATATTAATATGATTGCCAATAGACCACGCTGTAGGGGCAATTCATGTAGACGCGTTCGCGGAGCGTCTCGTAGAGAAGCGGCTTCCCGCAGGGTATTGCCCCTACGACAAATATGTTTTTTTTACATACTACATATTTGATGTTTATTGTCAATGCGTAAGTCCTAAAAACTTAATTTTAACTAATTTGGAAGTTGTATCATGATGCATCTGTTTACAAAAACAGCTATTAGTCTAGTGACGACTACTGCTTTAGGATTAGCGATCGCTATAACCACCAACAACCTAGTTCATGCTGCTGAATTCAAATTTAACTGGAAGGGAGACACCGGTTATTTAGCTCAAGGTTCATTTAACTACGATACAACAACTGCTCCCAACATCATTTCTGAGTCAGGTTCGGGAGCTACAAATAACTTACAGTCCCTCTCAATTTCCTTTTTTGATCCATTGAATAATCTCATAAATAGTTTTACTCCAGTGCTGAATGGTGTATCTAACTACAGTTTTCTGAGGTTCAACTTTGATAACACTACGCAACAAATCTTTGGCCCCTTTGATGTTGGCAAGGATGATGAGCTTCCTGGTGACACATGGCTGAATAATAATCTCGCACTCATAGATGAAGGTTTTAGTAATGAGGTTCTAGTTAGAGAATTTGGTTTTAACAATAGAGATACAGCAGGCACAAAGCAAATACTAGATTTAAGTAACAATTTGGTTCAGGTATTCAAAGTCCCCGAAGGAAACATCATTATTGGTTTACTGGCAGTGTGTAGTTTAGGATTTACTCTCAAGCAGAAATCAATCCAAAATCCCAAATCTAAAATCTAAAATCTAAAATTGGTCAGTGTTACTTTACAGGGATAAAAGAGAAAGTCGGAGGCGATCGCTATGTTATCAGTCAGCGATGCAGAAGCAATTATTTTAAATTTGGTACAACCGTTGGATCGTCAACGGGATACAGAAGTTGTCGATTTATTCACAGCAGATAGTCGCATTTTGGCAACACCTGTCACCAGTTCGCTAGATTTTCCCCATTGGGATAATTCGGCAATGGATGGCTATGCAGTTCGCTACGAAGATGTACAGCACTCTAGTGCCGAACAACCAGCCATTTTAGAAATTGTTGAAGATATTCCGGCTGGGTATCAGCCTCAGTCTACGATTCAACTAGGGCAAGCCGCACGTATTTTCACAGGTGCGGTGATCCCAGCAGGTGCGGATACTGTAGTGATGCAAGAGAAGACATGCCGGGAGGAAAACCGCGTATTTATCCTGGCTGCACCAAAACCGCAAGAATTTGTCAGACACAAAGCATCTTTTTATCAAGCTGGAACACAACTACTACCAGCAGGAATTAAGTTAAATGCCTCAGAAATTGCCGTATTGGCAGCAGCACAGTGTCCGCAATTAAGTGTTTACCGCCGTCCACGGATAGCAATTTTATCTACTGGTGATGAGTTGGCAACAATTGATCAGCCGTTACAACCAGGGCAAATTGTGGATTCTAATCAGTATGCGATCGCAGCTTTGGTAAAAGAAAGTGGCGCAGAACCCTTAATTTTAGGCATTGTGAAAGATGATCCAGTTGCTCTGGAGAAAGTTATTAGCCACGCCGTTGCGATCGCTGATATAGTCATCTCTTCTGGTGGTGTTTCAGTGGGAGATTATGATTATGTTGACAAAATTCTCGAATCGCTAGGAGCAAAAATCTACATTCGGGCTGTAGAAATGAGGCCAGGAAAACCCCTCACCGTCGCCACCTTTCCCAGTCCCCAGTCCCCGCTTTATTTTGGTTTACCAGGGAATCCTGCGGCTGTATTGGTGACATTTTGGCGGTTTGTGCTACCAGCAATTAAAAAACTTTCGGGAATTACTGAAAGTTGGGAATCAGTATTTTTGAAAGTGCGATCGCATGATGAATTGCGATCGGATGGCAAGCGTGAAACTTACCTTTGGGGTAAATTGCATTTAATTAATGGAGTTTACGAATTTCACAAAGCTGGTGGTAGTCATAGTTCTGGTAATTTAATTAATTTAGCTCAAACCAATGCTTTAGCTGTTCTACCCATCGGTAGAACATTAATTTTGCCACAAGAAGAGGTGCAAGTTTTGCAACTTGGGTAATGGGGAAGTAGAGGGAGATGAGGGAGCAGGGTAAGTAGGTGGACAAAAATATTTATTTACAGTCATTGCGTTCGCCTTTGGCGTTCCCGTAGGGTACGAAGTGAAGCAAATTTCCTGCTCTTTATTTCATGTGAGCAACGGTAACACCGGTGCCGCCATCTGCTTGTTCTGCTGGTTCGTAGTTGTTCACTCTGGGATGCTGTTGCAAAAAGGCGTGAACGCCTTGTCGTAGCTTACCAGTGCCATACCCGTGAATAATCCAGACTGGGCCTGTAGCTTCCGAAATGGCTTTATCTAAAATGTATTCGGCATCAGCTACCCGTTTACCACGCAAATCGATGGTATTTTGGGAAGTCCGAATTTCTGGAACGCTTTGCGGTGGAGGGGTTACTGCTGCTGGGGCTGGCTTGGGTTTGACGACTGGTTCGGCTTTTTGACCATCTAAAGATTCTATATCTTCTAACTTCACAGCCATTTTCATTAGCCCAAAGCGAACGCTTAACTGGCCATCTTCATCAGGGGCAGTGATTACTTCTGCTACCTGTCCCAATTTGGGAACACGGATGCGATCGCCTACTTTCGGCATAAACCCAAGTTTTGGTTTTGCTGGTGTTGCTGGCTGATATTGCTGGCCAATTTGATTCAAAGCGTTGGTGGCTTGCTGCGCCTCTTGGGCTGTGGGCGTACCTTTCTGCAAACGGCGAATCACTTGGGCAATTTCACCTTTTGCTTGAGCGATCGCTTGTTGCACTGCTACTTCTTGTGAAGCCCGTAAACTGCTTTCTCTCTCCTCCAAACTTGCGGCTTTTGCGGATACTTCTTTGTATAAACGTTCCGCTTGCTGCAACAAAACTTGGGCTTCGGCAGCTTTGGTTTCTTGGCGGCGGCGTTGCGCTTCTAAGCCAGCAATCACCTGGTTAACTTCGTCTGTAGCCTCTCCCACTTGGGTTTTTGCCTGTTGTACTACTTCAGGTTTTAATCCCAAGCGCAGGGCAATAGTTAAAGCATTAGAACGTCCGGGGATGCCCCACAGCAGACGATAAGTTGGCGAGAGAGTACTTTCGTCAAATTCTACAGAGGCATTTTCAAAGCGATCGTCTTCGTATTTTAGGGCTTTCAGTTCGCCGAAGTGAGTGGTAGCAATAGTTAGCTGGGCATGGTTAGCGAGATATTGCAACAAGGCGATCGCTAAGGCACTACCTTCTACTGGATCGGTTCCTGCGCCGACTTCATCAAGTAAAACTAGGGATTGGGGAAGGTGGGGCCCCCTCTGGGGATAAGGGGTAATGGGGATTAGGGATTGGGGATTAGGAATTTCCTTTTCCCCAGTCCCCAGTCCCAAGTCCCCAGTCCCCAATGCTTCTAAAATCCGACTAATTCGGCGGATGTGTCCAGAGAATGTGGATAAACTTTGCTGTAAGGATTGTTCATCGCCAATATCTGCCAGCACTTTATCAAACCAAGGTATTTCTACTGGTTCGCGGGCGGGGACAAATAAACCCACTTTCGCCATCAATGCTGCTAATCCCAAGGTTTTTAAGCTTACAGTTTTACCGCCAGTATTTGGCCCGGTAATTGTCACTACCCGAATTTGCGGACTAATCAACAAATCTACGGGAATTACTGGTTGCCCTTGTTCGTGCTGTTGCTGCCACACTAACAAAGGATGTCGTAAGTTCCGCAAGGTAATGATTTCCTTGTCTTCCCGGTGGATAAATCGCGGGGGATTCGCCCCTAGCCAGTAACTATATCGCGATCTCGCGGTTGCCAAATCTAAGGTGGTGGCGATCGCTAACAATCTTTCTAAATCTGGTTTGACTGCGGCGACAAGTTCTGTCAAAATGCGGCGAATAGTTTCTTCTTCGGCTTGTTCTCTTCTGATGATCTGCCGTAGTTGGTTGCCTAGAGGCACTACTGAATTCGGTTCTACGTACAGTGTTGCACCACTAGTAGAGGTATCGTGAACAATACCGGGGATGGCATCTTTTTGGGGTGCTTTTACAGGGATGACAAAGCGATCGCTGCGTTGCGTAATTAGCTGTTCTTGAACTGCGCCAGATTTTGCCTGTAAGATATTTTGCAGTTTTTGAGTAATTTGGCTGCGTAATCGGCGCAAGTCTGTGCGAATTTCTCCCAATTTTTGACTCGCGCGATCAGTTACCTGGGCCCGTTCATCAATACAACGGTGAATTTCCTGTTCTAGTTCGGGATAAGTCCGCAAATCGGCAACTAAATCAGTGAGTATCGGCAAATCTTCCTGATTGTCAATGACACGGCGCAAATTTCTCGCACCAGCGAGGGTAGTGGCGATCGCTAACAGTTCATCCCCTGTCAAAGTCCCACTGCGTTCTGCACGTTCTAAGGAATCGCCAATATCTTGAATTCCCTCAAATGACAGTCCCGTAGTCAGGCGATTTTCCAGTTGGTAGACTTCTTTGGTTTGCTCTAACAACTGTTCGCTTTGGATCTGAGAATCGGGTATTTTCAGATGACGCGCAGCTGTCGCCCCTAGCTTAGTTGCCGCAAAGGTGGCAAGGTGCTGGCAGAGGCGATTCCATTCTAATAGTTCTAAGGTTTCAGATTGGATCAAGGTTTCAACATCTAATCTGAAATTATCGTAACAATTATAGTTCCTAGATGGATAAATCTTAAAGAAGAAAATTTTGCTTTAGTCTGAGGCATGGTTTGGGCTGCGGCAACGCCTTAAGCCAATCCACTCTGCGAAATCTTACCATAGACTTTCCGCAAAATTCAGTTATTTTGCTCTCTGCTTACCTGGATTTTTATCTGCCGATGTTTTTTATAATACATTGTATGCGGAGGCATTATCTTAAAAAAGTTAACCATTCTTATTTACCTTATATAAACATACAGCAGGACTACTTATCTTAAAAAAGAGACTTTTTATAGACATAAAATTATTTTTTATTGATTAAGATTTTGGTTAATATTTTATTCAAAATTTTAAGAAAAATATTCTTTTTTTAAATAAAATTAAATCTATATTTTTCTGGTCAAATGGTCAGGAAATAAATAATGTAGCTTGTTATATTGACATTTGTAGTATTAATCAAATAAATTCAAATAGATTAGATGTTACAAAACTACCAGCACAGATCATTTACGAAATATTATGCTGTTTAGCCCAGCCAACTTGCCCTATTGGATATTTCTGGGAATCGGAGTCTTACTATTCTTGTTTATGATAATTTCTGGCGGGGGAGGGCAAGATATTGATGCAGATGTTGATGTAGATGCAGACTTCGATGCAGATAGCAATAGCGAATTGGGTTTTGGACAATTCCTGGGATGGGTAGGTATTGGGAAAGCACCACTCATATTGTTATTGGCAACAGATTTGAGTCTGTGGGGTGTTTTGGGTTGGATGTTAAATGTTTGGATTAGTGGAAATTCCAATAGTAATATTACTGGTTTAATTGGGATTATTATATTATTTGGTTCGCTGATTATCAGTTTATTAATGGGAGGATTAATAGCAAGACCAATTGGCAAGATTTTTGCCGATTTTGGTGAAGATGCAAGTAGCGATCGCTTGATAGGTTGCATTGGGATTGTTACGTCTGCTTACATTCCTACCGAAAATCTAGGCAGAATTGGACAAGTAGATGTGCTAGATACAAAACGTAATCTTTTGACAGTTAGTGCTGTTTTACCAGACTGGGCGACGATTGCCCCGCAACGTGGAGAAAAAGTTTTAATCATTGAACACAAGGCACAAATTTACCTAGTTATTGCTAAAGATAGTCCCGATCAAGAACATTGGTTAACTAACTCACCCCATAAAAATTAAAGTTAGTGAGAGGAAAAAATATGCTTTTTTGGTTAACTTTTATCCAATCTTTACCTAGCATCACAATCGCTGAAGTTCCACAAATTAATTTGCAACCACAACAAAAGCAAACAACATTAATTTCCCAAACACTCCCAGTCATAATCCAGCCGACTGTTGCCCAAATTAGTGGGGGATTAGTGTTTCCTGGAGTTATTGCTGCTTTAGTTTTATTACTACTATTTAGCCTGTTTGCTTACACGCGGGTTTATGTAGTGACACCCAACAACGAAGCATTCGTGAGAACTGGGGGTCTTTTTATCAAAAAGAAATCAGTAATTCTCTATGGTGGTTGCATTGTTTTACCGGGATTTCATCAGTTAACTCGTGTACCTCTGCGAGAAATTTCCATTGATGTGGAACGTACTGGTAAACTCGCAGTTCGGACTAAAGATTATTTACGAGCAGATATTCGAGTCACTTTTTATGTATGTATTAATGCCTCTGAAGATGATGTTTTAACCGCAGCCGCTAGACTATCTCAAAATGGCATCAAAATTACTCCTGAAGATATTAAAAATGCTTTAGAAAAAAGAGCAGATGATGCAATTAGAGCAGCAGCCAAAACTAAGGATTTAGCGGAAATAGATTCTGATAAATTGGGGTTTGCTCAAGAGGTACTGAACTTAGTTGGCACCGATTTGAAAAAAGTCGGATTAACTCTAAATAACATCGCCATTTCCGAAATATTAGAAAGTGTTACTTACGATCCAGATAACTTTTTTGATGCTCAAGGCGTGCGCTTGCGAACCGAAATTATTCAACGTTCAATTCAACAAAAGCGGGAAGTTGAGTTAGTAGCCCAAGTGACAATTGAGCAAAAAGAACTAGATGCCCTCAAGCGATCGCTACAAATTGCCCAAGAACAAGAAGGTTCTAAACTAGAGCAAAAATTGCAAGTAGAAGCACTAAAAGCCCAGAAAGAACGCGAAATTCAAGAATCGAAAGATAGGGAGGCTGCAACAGTACGGCGTACCAAAATTTTGCAAGAACAATCAATTGAAGAAGAAGAAATTCGCAAAAAGTTATCGGTGCAGCAAAGCCAAATTGAAGCTGATATTTCTCTAGAAGAGCGGAATAAACAGCTAAAGGTAGCACAAGCACTGCAAAAACAAGAATCTGAGCTTGCAGAGATTGTACGCGAACAAAGTGTAGAATCTGGAAAGCTACAAGCACAAGTGCGGATAGCTGAGTCAGAACGAGAAGCAAAACTAGCTCAAGAAGATGTAGCGATCGCTATTGCTAACAAAAAACGCGAAAGCTTTGTTGCACAAGCACAACAAGCAAAAGCAGAGGAATCAGTTAAGACAGCAGGTGAAGTTGAAAAAGCCGAACGCAACAAACGCCTATCGGTGATTGCTGCGGAACGAGAAGCCGAAGAACGGAGTATTAGCGATCGCAACGTTGTAGAAATCGATGCTTTCCGCCGTCGCCGTCAAGCAGAAATCGCTCAACAAGCAGCCGAATTAGAAGCTGAAGCAATTCGCACCCTCGCAGCAGCTAACCGCGATAAAGTTTTAGCAGAAGCAGAAGGTATTCAAGCAAAAATTACCGCCGAAAACTCTATCAGTAACGCCAATCTCACTGCCAAAATTCTGACAACTATCTGGCCAGAATTAGCCGATAAATTACCAGAAATCGCCACCGCTTTAGCACCACAACCGGGAGTTTTAGGAGATACTCGTATTTATTCATTCCCTGGTGCTAATGGTAGTAATGGCAGTCAAGATATTAACAAACTACTACTATCTACAAGTGGACTTTCTTTAATTAATACTTTACTTGACGAAGGCAAATTAGGCGAATTAATCGGTCAAGTCAGCCAGCTAGTACGCGGCAATAACCAAGTCATAACTAGTAAATCAAGCCATCTTTCTTTAGAAACTAACCCAACACCAACTGTCATCGAAAACAACACAGAAACTAATTAGAATAATTCGTAATGATGCTCTCTACGAGACGCTAAAAGCGTAGCTTGCTTCCCTGTAAGGGTACGAATACTCGCTACCGCTACGCTAACGTAATTAAGTTTTGTAGCAGGTTCTAAAACTCTGCTACAAAATTTACTGCCAAATCTACAGAAGTTATTTAAGCAGCGGCTATTTCTTGTGCCAAAACGTAAGGCTGGACAATGAGAGTATTAAATCGCTTACTACGCTCAAGATTCCATTCTCCCACCTGTACTGTTGTGGGTTTGGTAATCAATAGCTCATCAATCCACTGTTGCACTGATGGAATGTGATCACTGGCGATCGCGACTCCAACATCTATCAAGTTTAAATCAGGTGCCACCAAAATTACTGCATCTCGTTGTACATGAGGAATTAGCCACTCCCACTCTGCCTCATCCAAAATCTTTGTTAATTCCGCTCTTAAATCCGACATTATTTCCCAATTTTTCTTTTCTAAGATACTATTCTACAAATGTTACAAATCGTAATCTGATTCTTAGGGCTATATTTCCAGATGCTTTAAAACGTCTGCCACATAGAGAGGATTTTTGCATCATATATAGTTTATTTGTACTACTAACTGCGATTTGATCGCTGTGTGAGACTTGAGGGTGCAGAATGTGGGTTGGATTTCCTTAATCTCAGCAATAACTCTTTAACATCGGTAATTAATCCCAACAAACGCTAACCATCTCCCACCTCGCTAATTCCCAGTTTTTTGGGAAATCGTGGTTTTTAATAGGTATTTTTTCCTATTTTTGGGGTGGTTTTTAGTGAAACAACTACCCTAAAATTACAAAACATCCTGAAATCTATATAAATTAATGCTTTCATCTATCCACATCAGGCTACAACACCTTAGAATGATTCATTGAAAAGTCGAGCCGATGGGATGTACAGCCGTTTTGAGTAAAAATACTCCCAAAGGATGATTTTTGTATTTCTGCGAACAAGTTTTTCGGTACAAGATGTATTAATTTGCATACGTACTGAAATCTCAAGTAAACCTTCAGGAGTTTGACATGAACAAAGGTGAATTAGTTGATGCCGTAGCTGAAAAAGCTAGTGTTACCAAGAAACAAGCGGATGCAGTCTTAACTGCCGCTTTGGAAACGATTATTGAAGCGGTTTCCTCTGGTGATAAGGTGACATTGGTGGGATTTGGTTCATTTGAATCACGGGAACGTAAAGCCCGTGAAGGTCGTAACCCGAAAACAAATGAAAAGATGGAAATTCCCGCCACGAGAGTACCTGCTTTCTCCGCAGGAAAACTGTTTAGAGAAAAGGTAGCACCCCCAAAAGCATAGGTTCTGTCTTCGGGAACCCTTTTTTAATGCGGCAACCTGCACACGGGGGAAATTTAGCCTGGGCAGCGGCACTGGCTGGCTGTCCCCCTGATGCTATTCTGGATTTTTCTGCTAGCATCAGCCCGTTGGGACCTCCAAACAGCGCGATCGCTGCTATACTGTCCCAAATTGGTAATCTTAAGCACTATCCAGACCCAAATTATAGTGAACTGAGACTAGCTCTCAGTCACTTCCATCAATTGCCGTCTGAGTGGATTCTGCCGGGTAACGGCTCCGCAGAATTACTCACTTTAATCGGTAGGGAATTAGCTCAATTAGCCGCGACAATTCTAATAACTCCAGCCTTTGGCGACTACTACCGAACCCTAAAGGCATACGACGCAAAAGTGCTGGAGTGTCCCCTGATTAGTTCTGAGCAACGAGTGCTGAGTGCTGAGTTATCGATTTTACTCAGCACTCAGCACTGGCTCAATGCCCTGCTACCGCTAACAGCAGTAGTTCAACGCTCCACTGCCGCTAACAGCACTCACTGTGGATTATTGCTGAATAATCCCCACAACCCAACTGGAAAGCTATTCTCGCGGGAGTCTATATTGCCCTACTTGGAGCAATTTGCTTTGGTTGTGGTGGATGAAGCATTTATGGATTTTGTGCCGCCCAATGAGGAACAAAGCCTGATTCCGGTGGTACAAGAATATCCAAATTTAGTAGTATTGCGATCGCTGACCAAATTTTACAGTCTCCCAGGATTGCGATTAGGATATGCGATCGCACACCCCGATTGTCTAGCAAAATGGCAGTTATGGCGCGATCCTTGGCCTGTAAACACACTAGCGGCAGCGGCGGCAATTGCAGCACTCCAAGATACGGAGTTTCAGCAGCAAACCTGGGCATGGCTACCACCTGCACGAAACCAACTCTTTCAGGGTTTAGCTGAAATCCCAGGATTGCACCCCCAAGCAAGTGCCGCTAACTTTTTACTAGTTGAGTCTCAACAGTCTACTTTGCAGTTGCAGCAACAATTACTCAAACATCATCAGATTTTAATCCGCGATTGCCTCAGCTTTCAAGAACTAGGCGATCGCTTTTTCCGGGTTGCTGTACGTGAAGAGTCCGATAACCAACGCTTACTAACAGCGTTGAGTGCTGAGTAATGAGTGCTGAGTGCTGAGTAATGAGTAATGAGTTGGGAATCTCACTTATTTACTCAGCACTGGCTCAATGCCTCGCTACCGCTAACAGAACTGTTTTGCCCAATGCCCAATGAAAAATGACAATTGACTACGATATTGTAATTATTGGTGGCAGTCTTGCTGGATATTACGCTGCCCTTGCTGCAACCCAACTACGTGCTACAGTTGCCCTGGTGGAACCCAAAGTAGATTATGGGTTTACTCATCATCATGCTCTTACGGAAATTGCTAAACTGGCACAGAAGTTAAATAATGCAGCCGGTTTTGGTATTCACGCCACACACACTAATACCTCAGAAAAATGCCATATATCTATGGCATGGCAAGAAGCGATGCTGTATGCTCAATGCCTCGCCTCAAATCTTAAAGAACAGCATTCTCCAGCTATCCTAGCCGCGCAGGGAGTCGATGTCATAGTTGGCAGTGGTCAATTTCAATCTTCTCCCCAACTAGCTTTTGCAGTTAACAATCGCCTATTACGTGCCCGTAACTATTTGCTAGCCACTGGTTCACGTCCAGAAATTCCTGAGATTGAAGGATTGCAAGCCACTGGCTATCTAACCCTGTCTAATATTTGGCAATCTTTACAGGGAGAGACATTACCAAAAAAGTGGGTAATTATCGGCGGAATTCCCCAAAGCATTGAAATCGCTCAAACTTTAGCGCGATTTGGTTGTAGTGTAACGTTAGTAGTCAAGCATCCTTATGTTCTCCCCTATTTAGAGCCTGAGATAGCCATATTGCTTCAGGCACAATTGGAAGTCGAGGGTGTGCGCGTCCTCACCGAAAAACCAGTAACTCAGGTGAAGCTAATTGAGGATAAAAAGTGGATTCAAGCAGGAGATAAGGCCTTTGAAACTGATGAAATTTTAGTCGCGACTGGACAACAGCCAAATCTTGAATCTCTCAATTTGGCAACAGTAGGCGTGAAATGGCATCGGCGTAGTTTAGTGGTGAATGATAAATTACAAACCACTAACCACCGCATTTATGCTTGTGGTGATGTAATTGGTGGTTACGACTTTGCCAATATTGCTAATTATGAAGCCAAAATTGCCCTGAATAATGCCCTCTTTTTCCCCAGGCTACGAGTAAATTATTGCTCCACTCCTTGGGCGATATTTTCTGTGCCGATGCTGGCGCAAGTCGGTTTGACTGAAGCCCAAGCAAAACGCCAATTTAGTAGAGATGTTTTAGTTTTGCCACAGTATTTTAAAACAGTAGCAGCAGCCCAAATTTGCGGCGAAACCACTGGTATGTGTAAATTAATTGTGCTACGCAATGGGGAAATTTTGGGAGCTTCGATATTGGGGGGAGAAGCTGGAGAATTAATTAATTTAATTGCCTTGGCAATATCACAAAAAATTAAAGTCAAAGATTTAGCAAATTTATCTCCCGTCTATCCCAGTTTCTCAGTAATTCTGGAACAGACTGCAAAAGAGTGGAGTAAACAAAAGTTAAATAGCAATATTGCTTTGCAAGAGTTTTTAGAAGGTTTCTTCCATTTCCGCCGCAATTGGAATTTATGAGTTATTGGGCATTGGGCATAACACTATATCGACTTTAAAATCTCGTTTTGCCTCGTTCCCAGCCTCCAGGCTGGGAATGTATTCCGAGAGGTTCTACCTCTCGTCAAGCCCCTAGAGGCGGAGCCTCGTGATAGCATTCCCAGTCGGAGACTGGGAACGAGGCGAATTACAAATTATTTAAAAATGCCTGCATTATCCACACTACTCCGGCTGCTACTAGAGGCACGCTGAGGTTATCTGTACCGTGTGGTGAGACTGCCTCTACTAGGGTGGCGAAAGTAGCAGTTACCACTGCCGTTAATAAGGCCCATCCTAAACCTAAAGGTGTTGCTAGGGGACTCAGCGACGAACCAGGTAGCAGCAACAGCACCAAGAAAATCACCACTGTACTTGCTACAAACATTGCTGCCGAACCTTCCCAGGAACGGACAGAATTTCCCACTTGGTATTTATGCTGTCCGAAGCGTCTACCGATTAATGCTGCTAGCGCATCACCCCAGGTCATTGCCATTATCCCAGCAACCGCGATCGCAACGCTATCTACTGGCCCATCTGGCCGCCACAGCAACCCGAATAACAGCGTCACTGAGATAGCAAAATAAACTGTACCAGGTGAGCTATCCTGGGTATCCATTGCGCCGATAATTCGGTAGCGGTAAAACAGGTAATTTAGTCCGATAAAGGTAGCAAAAGGTATAATTCCGATTTGCCAGTGCTTAAACAGCAGCAGGACACCGAAAACCCACATCCCTGCACCAATATGAATTACTTTGCGGGTCAAATCTGGCTTCACACCAAATAGCCTACGCAGTCCCTCGCCAATGATAAGCAGACTGGTGGCGTAAACATAAGAAATTGCTAGTCCGATAAAATCATTATTTGTCATTTGTTATTAGTGCTTCACTTGGGTCGATTGCTATTTCTTCTAAAGTTCTTTTCTACTGACGAAACGCTACCAATACCTTGAAGAATACCACGACCGATTAAACCTAAACCACGACCAACTATTTGAGTGAGAATGAAGACTATACCGCTACCTAAAAAAGATAATAGTGATTTTAGACGCGGTGCGATCGCATCACTAAATTCTAGGAGCAATGTCACTACTAAAGGAATATTAGAAAGTCTTACTAATTCCTGATTTCGAGGAGCATAAACTGAAGTATTGGCAATACCACGAGGCACTATTACAAATAGCTCATAACGGCTTTCAAATACTGCTTTTGGTTCATTTATATAATTTCTCAACCTATATTTCCATGACAAATCATTTCTAAATCTTTCAATCTCTCTTGTGGAAATTAATTGCTGCCCATAAAAATTTTGCTTAATCTCTTCTACATCTGCTAAAGAATTTAGTAATGGTTGCACTACCCCATTCGCTACCTGAATCAACAAGTTCTCTAAAATCATTAGTGCCTGAGACTTAGACTCAGCACTCACTACTGAATATGAGGTATTATCAATATTCAATTCTATTTGAAATATCAGATAAGAATACAACTCACAAATTAGCGGAATTTTATTGAGAATATCTCTTTGCACAACCTCTATATTTTGTAGCAATAAGTTAACAATTTCTATATTTTGATTACCTATTTGGATTCGAGAAAATTTCCCGAAAAAGTCTGTAACTGCTACTTGCCACAAGTCACGAATTAAGATATTCTTGACTTCATATAATTGATTTGTCTCAATGTTAGAAGCACGTAATTCATCCAACTGTTGAGCTAATTTTTGCAAAATTAGATAAAGTAATTCCCGCTTTTTATCTTCACGAAAGATGTCAATTTCTAAAGGTATCTCTGTGACATTTTTTAAAGGAAATTGAAGTTTAGTAACGCAAGATGCAAACAAGACAGATTGTAGTGTCCCTGGACTAAGTAAAGGTGACACAGTTTGCCTTTGTTGAATGGCACTGCTTGATGAAGGAGTCAAAGGCGGCTCATCAGCGATCGGAATTTCCTCTTGCTTTTCTTGTGATGAAACCAATAACCGATTTAGCAACCAACGAGCGGCTAACAGTTCTCGCCGCCGTCCAGCTAGAATTGCTCGATCTAGTACTGGTAATCCGGGAACTTGTAATTGTGCTGTTACTGCGGCTAGGGTGGCATCAATGTTAGTGTTCCCTGACAAACGGAAATTATTTCTGAGTTTAGAAAAGGGGAATGGGGAGTGGGGAGAGACGCGATTAATCGCGTCTGTACTAGGGAGTGGGGAATTAGGAGTGATGATTGCTTCCGCATCGCCAAACCAGTAAGAACCCCCATTTGCAACCTCTTGGATAGCAGCGACTAACTCAGCAAGTGGTGTACCTTTGGGGCAGTAGCCATTTACACCAATAGATTTTGCTGCTAATAGCAGTCCTTGTTCTTGGACAGAACTGAGGAGCAAAATTGGGAGGTTGGGATATGAGGCTCTGAGTTGGCGACAGAATTGTAAACCTAGCTGTTGACTGGTGGTAGAGCGACCATTACCGAACTCCAAAACTACCAAATTTAACTGGTTAGGGTCTTTTTGGGCAATTTCTGCTAAAATCTGCAAGGCAACGGTATCAGTTTCTACTGATGCGATCGCTACCAGGTTAGGAATTGCTTCCAGAGCTACCTGTAATCCCAGACGAAAAATGGGATCTTGGTCGATTAACAATAATTTTATCGGGCGATCGCTCATAATCCACTCAATACACAAGCAGTGTTTTTACCAATCAAAAAACAACTTTGATACAAAACTTAGTCTTTATCATTGTTACCTGTTTTCGCAAACTGATAAATCGATCATAATTGCCTCATGCAGCCTTGATTATGTAATTAAATGAACCTGAGTATTCGGCACTGGTTGGCAGAACGCCATATCGCAATCAATCAAATCAAAGGGTTTTCAGCGGGGCAGTTGGCAGGTATTGCCTACCGTATTGTTCAGGATATGGAAGTCAAAAGCCTTGTACCTTTTGATATCTGTACCTTGGTAGAGGTTTTAGAACTGCCCTTAAATATTGTTTGGGAAGAAATCAGTGTCATTTCCCGGTTGACAGAAAACCTGTTGCGTAGCCTCAGCCAAAAAAAACCATTAAAACGTAATGAAGGGACCTGGCTAGCGTTTCAGATTGCCTATCTCCAGGCTTTGCAAGCAATTTTAGAGCAGGAGTCAAGGCTGCAAAGACCGTGGCTAGACCGAGCAAGTATACCTGTCCAGCCACACATATTGATAGAGGATGTGGGTAAATTCATCCTTCAAGATCCGCAACTACAAGGATTACTGAAAACTCTCACTCCAGGTAAATTGACTGATACTCAAGCTGAACAAGCACTATCTTTGGTTGCAGATTCATTGCTAGTGCAACAAATAAATAGCGCTGTCATCGCTTGGTTAGTTGCCAATGGTACAGAGGAAATTGAAGCTAAACTCCTAACACAGCGTTTGGTCAACTCACTTCCGGGTGATATGCTGGTAGTTGTCACCGAAAATGCTGCACCTTTAGCCCAACTACAAAAATTTTTCCGATTGGGGATTTCATTATCTCCCAGCTTCGTCGCCCCAGAAGTTGGTTCTACAGTCGGTGAGAAAATTGATTTGCACCGAGAACATTACCGTGCAAGTTTGATTCAAAACCTCAGTCAGCCTTTGCTGATGGAATCCTTTGCTCTCAAGGATATCTATGTGCCACAAAAAGGCTTACCAATAGAGGAAAATATTTCTGAGCAGGATAAAAAAACTGTTAAACCAGTTGATTTAAAGACATGGGCAGAGCAACAGCTAACTGATTTAGAAACGATCGCTGTAATCGAGTCGGAACCTGGTTATGGAAAAACTAGTTTTTGCCAACTTTGGGCGGCGCAAGTTGCACAAGAATTATACCCGACTTGGATGCCGATAGTAATTCGGTTACGAGATGTAAAATACGGCAAAACTTTCATCGAAACCTTAAATTCTGCCTTTGGTGTTAATCTGTCAACTTGGTTAGAGCAAGAAAATATCCCTTGTCTCTTGTTGCTGGATGGTTTGGATGAACTACCCCATTCTGCTCAGGGTATCAGGGCGCAAGCAATTTTTCTTCAGCAATTATTGAACTTTCAATCTCAGCATCGACACAAAATTGTGTTGACTAGTCGTTCCATAACCTTACCAGAAATTGTCTCGGAACTACCGCTATTGTTGAAGCGAATTATTATCCAGCCATTAGATGTAGACGAACTTAAACAATGGTTTCAGCAGTGGGCAAAAGTGCAATCATTACCCATTGCTCAAAATTTATTTACATTGCTAAAACAGTCAGGGGTATTTGCTAGCCAGTCCAAATTAAGAGAATTATCTGTACTTGTTCGTCAACCTCTAATGCTACATTTGTTGGGCATTTTGCACCGCGACGGATTGCTAGATGATGAACTATTACAGTTAGCTGCTAATACCCAAAAGTCTTTTCTGTTATGGGAGATTCATCATCGTCTGAGTCGATGGTTATTGGGATATCCGCTAAGTGGTGGCATTAAGACGATGCTATTGCGTTCAGGATCGGCTCATATCCACCGCACTCCAGAAGCGATCGCTAATTTACTTGCTGGTCGTCATCCTCAAGATTTACTTGAGCAGATGCAAGCGATCGCTCTTAAAATTTTACACTCACAACGTCATCAAATTAATGTCGCTGGTGATTTTAATACTCTACCAGGGTTTTATTTTAAAATTCGGGATGTAGAAAGCTCAGGCGAAAGCGCAGCACAAAGTAGTTTAATTGAGTTTTCATACATCAAGTTAGGAGAATTTCTTTGTGCAGATGCTATTGCTGCCCAACTTAAATTTCTGACTCAGTACCAAGATGAGGTTTATGGTACACCAACTTTTGTGCTTGATTCTCCCAGTAGCGCAGCACAGTATATTTATAATTTACTAGGTTACGGCATACTTAGCCAAGAAATTGAAGAACTGGCGATCGCTGGATTACGCCGCCAGCAAAAGCACAAGTTTTCATTTGAAGTCTTGTTTCAACGTCTTTTATATTTCTGGCGTGCTTACTGTCAAGGACGTTGGTTAGATGAGGGGATAGCCCACAACGCTTTAACTAATTTTCACGCACTACAAAACCCTGTGAATGTTGAACAGGTGAATGCTGCGGTGGGACTGAATGTCTTGTTATTGCTTTGTGCTTGCTACCGAGAAACAAAAATTCCTTTTTGGCTTTGTGGGAATCCAGTTAATTTGACAGAATTCAACCCAGAGGCGCTGAGTGTGCTAATTGCAAGGACAACAGTTTTGCATAAAAGTGCTTTCGCAACCCGAATCAAGTCTCTGGCTGGACTCAATTTATCGGGAGCCTCTTTATTACAAGTGACGTTAACTGGGGTAAATCTTGAGCAAACAAACTTATCCAATGCGGAGTTAATGGGGGCAAATTTAGCTGGAGCCAATTTGCAACAGGCGAACCTCACAGGTGCGAACCTTGTAGGCGCAAACCTTGCAGGCGCAAACCTGCAACAGGCAAATCTTACAGGCGCAAACCTCCAACAGGCGAATTTAAGGGGGACAAATCTTAATTCTGCCAATCTCACCAATGCCTGTTTATTTGATGCAATTCTCACTGATACTGAGAAAAAATTTGCTGCTGATAATGGTGCTTTGTTCTCTAAAGAGTCGTTTCAAAGACTGAAACATTTGCGATCGCAGCAGCCTTTCTTAAACACCGTCCAAATCACCCCAAACATTGATGTGAATTGGAAAAATCCCCCTGCGATCGGACAAATTGAAAGCTGCGAAGGCGCAATTTTGCCAGTAGATTTATATGATGATGATGCCGATGATGAAACAGTTTTTGGCAATAATTCTATTGGGGAATAGGGGATTGGAAAGAGGCAGAGGGGCGGGGTGCGGGGGGCGGAGGGGAAAACTCTTCTCCCTTGCTCCCTCATGTCCCCCAGTCCCCAATCCCCAGTCCCTATCCCCCCTGCGAATTACGATAGCCAAAAAAGTTAATACTGTAGTCAGTAATCCGCACTCCTGTTTGTTCTTCAATTTTGCGGATAAAATCTTCTGGCAGTTCTACATGAACATCAAGAATTTGATTTGTATCTATACAGTTAACATGACTGTGAGAGTCACTGATATTACCGTACAAACGCCCATCACAGCGTTCAATACACTCAATGATGCCTTGACTTGATAATGCTTCTAAGTTTTGATAAACAGAAGTATGACCGATCTCTTTGCCTTGTAGGTTTAAGCGATCGTAAATCTCTCGTGCTGCAAGATGTTCATTTGCTTGCCAAAGTAGTTCCAGAATAAAACGACGCTGACGACTGACGCGCATACCCAGGATTTGACAGCGCTCAAGCGCATCTTCTAAGGAACGAATTGGTTTTGTAGTAATTGTTTGTTTTTGCATATTACAGCTTGTTAACTGTTGAGGGAATTTTCCCATCTAAATGTTTATTGGTTATTTAATATATGCAATGATATTGCACACCGCTGTTTTACCTGTACTTATGTTTTGGCTTTTGATGCTGCGGAAGTAACAGATGGCGATAATGATTTTTTTTGGCTTGTATGACGGCTACTTTGTCAGACCTTAATCTAAAACAAACTCATTACAACTTTAACTTAAAATTGCTGTAAATGTCCACCTTGGGGCAGGCATTGCCTTACCCAAGTAGGCTAATTCTCATGGCATACCATATTAATCGTGTAGTAATTATTTAGTTAGGTGTGAGTAATTATAGCAACGATAAAAGCAAGATTTAATTTTAGTAAAAATCAGTGAAGTGAGTGGCGTAGGTGTAGCCCCCGCAGGCATCGCCAACAGATAATATCAAGGCTAGCAACTAGATGTATCTTTGTGATAACCAGCGAAAATTAAGCAAAAGTATCAAATAAATTTGAGCAGGTCAGACTTGTGTCTAAACCTTGTGTAGGTTGACCAAATTATCAGCAAAAAAGTATCAGTAAATACTAATTGATTTTTAAAGGTCAATGTAGCGTCAATCGCTGAAAGCTGCTACTGTATATTGTCGATCCTACAGTTGAGCATCAAGAAAGTGGCTGCTGAATCAATAACAATTGCGATCGCACTCAATAATGACTTCATTAACAATCTGGATCTGTCGCCTGCGTCAACGGTGATTGAAAAACTGCTGCAAGATGGGGTTACATCCCATGAACAGCAGCTACGTTTTGATATCAATTACGATCTCGAACCTGGCGATCCACGGGAACTATCAGAAATTCCAGAGGTGCGGCTGTGGTTTGTGCGCCTAGATGCCAAATATCCCTGGTTGCCATTTTTACTAGATTGGAAAGCTGGAGAATTTGCTCGTTATGCCGCCATGCTTGTACCACACCAGTTTAGTTCCCAAGAAGGTATTCAGTACAATCCCGAAGCCCTAGAGATATTTTTGATGCACAAAATCTTTATCTTAGGTGATTGGCTCAAACAGCAGGACATCCCCAGCCTATCGCGGCTGAAGTCTATGGCCCAAATGCTGGGCTATGAATTAGATGATGCTTTTTTTGGGATATTTTAAATCAGAAATAATTCAGTCAAATTAAGACCTGGCGAATAGAATTCGCGGCTATACAGGCAAAGTCCGCGGAGGCGGACTAAAGTCAAATTAAGGCTTTGAAACCCACAGGGGTGGGTTTTGTTTGTATAGACGCGGTTTCTAACCGCCCGTTTCCTTTCTTGTTCTGACTTCTGAATTCTTCAAAAAACGACTGGTTTAGCCGCCCCAAATCTTCTCTAAAACTGCGTTTGGTGAAATATCCGCCGTTTTTCCCGTGGGGGATTCAATGGCCAGAAATTTATCATTTTTCGGCAGCAACTTAACCGGATCGGTGGGACCAAATAGGGCAATGGTATAGGTTTGGACAGCAACACTCAGTTGTAATGCCTCACTATCAGTAGACAGCAGCAAATTTGCGCCGGCAATTATGGCAGTTAACTTGCCAATATCATCTGGAGCAGTTACTTTGATATCTGGAGAAGACTCCAGAAGCGATCGCACAAATTGCTCATCATCAGTCCCCTTAACGACCAACACAGGCAGATCCGGCTGCTTGTCTTGGAAGCCATGAATAATTTGATGCCAACTTTCAACAGGGTAGATTTTATCCAGTTCTTTAGACTTAGATAACTGGCCAGAACTGCCATTAATCAAGATATAGCCTGTTTCATTCACCCCTAAACGTTTTTGTTCCTTTTGTGCCCACTCAATATTTGGTTTTGGCACATTTACGGCTAACTCTGGGACGGGGCTATTTATTTCCAATGGTTGCAGCAAGTCGTGGTATAATGCTGCCGCATACTGGGATGGTTTGAACGGCACAGTATGGGTAAGAAAACCCGATCCTTTGCCTTGGTAGCCAATACGTATCGGAATTCCCGTCAACCAGAGTAAAAGACCCACCAACCAATTTTGCTTAACAGCAATGGCAACATCGTATTCGCGATCGCGAATGCTGCCGACCAAATTACCCCAATCTGCCAGACTATTACGGTCTTGAAAATCAAAGTTCAGTACCTCGTGAACCGACTTGCTCACTTGGTAGGCAGCCTTTGACCGGGGTTCAACAACGACATCTATTTGAGCGTTAGGGTAATGGCGCTTCAGGTCATCTAGAGTCGGAAAGAAGAGAATTTGGTCGCCAATTCCGCCAGGTACAAGGGCTACTACTCGCATAATATTTATTGACGCTTACTCGCTCCCTATTTTAGGGGAAAATATATAGCTTAAAGATTGAGGAATTCTGTGTATTTACTAATTCCAGCTGCGGGAATCGGAAAAAGAATGGGGAGTAACCGTAATAAACTCCTACTGAAAGTGCGATCGCAACCAATTATTGCTTGGACTCTATTAGCCGCAGAAGCCGCCAGTAGCATCAGTTGGATCGGGATTATTTCTCAGTCTACCGATTGGCCAGAGTTCAATGCAATTATCGCCGATCTGAAGCTGACCAAACCAGTAGAATTGATTCAAGGCGGTTCCACCCGGCAAGAATCTGTTTACAATGGTTTGCAATCTCTGCCAGTAGACGCAGAGCAAGTGTTGATTCATGATGGCGCTAGATGCTTGGCTACACCAGATTTATTTAACTCTTGTGCCGAGGCGATTCGCCATTGTCCCGGTTTGATTGCTGGTGTGCCAGTCAAAGACACCATCAAAGTTGTCGATGAACAAGGAATAATTCAAGAAACACCCGATAGACGACAACTATGGGCGGCACAAACTCCCCAAGGATTTGATGTCAAGTTGTTGAAACAGTGTCATGCTGAAGGTGTCCGTCAAGGTTGGGAAGTAACTGACGACGCCGCTTTATTTGAAAAGTGCGGCATCGAAGTCCGAATTGTCGAGGGAGAGGAGACAAATTTAAAAGTGACCACTCCACAAGATTTAGCGATCGCAGAATTTATTCTCACAAGTAGAGGGATTGGGGATTAGGGATTGGGGATTGGGGGGACAAAAAAGTGTGTTCCCAATGCTCAATACTCAGTTTTTAATTGGAGAGTGTCAAAATATTCTTCGACTTATGTTATTAAGATACAATCCTATACACATTGTTGATTGTTAGTTGTCATCTGCTAATGACTAATGACTAATGACTAATGACTAAATGATTACAGCCACAGCGACGAAGATAGAAGCAATTCTCTATTTAAAGGGTAAACCCTTGTCGCTCGGCGAAATCGCCGAGTATGCCGCGTGCGATCGCGCCACTGTCAAGGAAGGCATAATTGAACTAATGGACAATTATGCCCACAGAGATAGCGCCCTAGAGGTAATAGAAACCCCAGATGGTTACAGTTTGCAACTACGGTCTGACTTTCATGATTTAGTGCAAACTATGATACCAGTGGAATTGGGTGTAGGTGCATTGCGGACTTTAGCTGCGATCGCTCTTAATAGTCCTATACTCCAGAGCGACTTGATTAACCTGCGCGGTTCAGGGGTATATCAACACGTTCCAGAACTCGTAGAACTTGGTTTCATCCGCAAGCGCCGAGACAGTGATTCTCGTTCCTACTCATTGCAAATAACCCCAAAATTTCATCAGTATTTCCAAATCGAACAACTTCCGCAAATACTTTCCACCAGCCAGAAGGAAGAACAATTAGAACTAGAACTAGAACTAGAACTAAAGGGAGTGGGGAGTGGGGAATAGGGAGTAGGGGAAGAAGGGAGCAGGGAGCAGGGAGCAGGGCAGCAGGGAGAAGAATTTTCCCCTCCGCCCCCCGCACCCTGCCCCTCTGCCTCTTTTCAATGCTCCTAGAGCGAGTCAGACGCTCAAGGATTCGTTTTGCGTGTCGCTATTGGGCGTCTTGATTCTGAATTCTGAATTCTGACTTCTGAATTCTTCTTCAAAATTCGTGACTGTAACCAACATTACCCCATCTGCCCTTCACATTTTGATAATATTCAGCTTGTGACTTGTATTACCCTCTTAACGACGATTAACCGTTGGCAAGTACAACTAGTGCAACAGATGCCGCTTGTTCACAACCTAGAAATACGAATCAATTGATTTGGGTGGGAGGGAGAGAGCATCTTATTTGGAGGTTGGTATTCTCATAGCTTTGTCAGTACGTCCATATAATTAAGTCTGCTGAAAAAAAGAGCAAGAGACTTGTATTGGTATAAGTATTTTCGTTAAGCTGGCAACCAAAGATGAAAATTAAGGTCTGAATTGCTTAAAAGCGTAGTTTAACGATGTAGTCATTAGTCTATTAGCAAAGACAAGTGACTAATGATTAAGGACAACCCAATACGATTTGACATGTTTTCGACCTCATACCCACTTAAAATAAAATAAAAAATGGCTAACAACGAAGAATCACGTGGTTTAAAGTCTCTATTTGATTGGTTTGCAAATCGAAAGAAGTCAGGATCTATCAGCCTCGAACGTCAAGAGCGTGAAATTGCTGATGGACTTTGGCATAAATGCTCTAAGTGTGGCGTTTTGGCATATACAAAAGACCTGAAAGCCAATCAGATGGTTTGTGTTGAATGTGGTCATCACAATCGGGTAGACAGCGATGAACGCATCCGTCAATTGATAGATCACAATACCTGGAAACCGATGGACGAGCATTTGCGTCCAACCGATCCGCTGGAATTTCGCGATCGCAAACTCTACAGCGATCGCCTACGAGAAACACAAGATAAAATTGGCTTAATAGACGCGGTTAACACTGGTTTAGGTCAAATCAATGGTTTGCCCATTGCCCTTGGAGTTATGGACTTCCGCTTCATGGGCGGTAGTATGGGTTCAGTTGTGGGAGAAAAACTCACCCGCATGATTGAGCAAGCCACTCAACGGCGATATCCTGTAGTGATCATCTGCACCTCCGGCGGCGCGAGAATGCAAGAAGGAATGCTCTCCTTGATGCAGATGGCGAAAATCTCCGCAGCCCTACAGCGTCATAAAGATGCCCGACTATTATATATTCCCGTTTTGACCAACCCCACAACAGGCGGGGTTACCGCTAGTTTTGCAATGTTGGGTGATATTATCTTGGCAGAACCCAAGGCAACCATTGGTTTTGCAGGTCGGCGAGTGATTGAGCAAACCCTGCGGGAAAAACTACCCGAAAATTTTCAAACTGCTGAAGATTTACTCCAGCACGGTTTTGTCGATGATATTGTACCCCGTACTCAATTAAAGAACACCCTAGCCCAGCTGATTGCTCTACACCAGCCTGTACTAACAACACCTCACATGGTTTTGTGGGAAACAATGTCTTTGACTTCTACTGCCGTAGACTGAAGTATTGTATTGGGCATTGAAAAGAGGCAGAGGGGCAGGGTGCGGGGGGCGGAGGGGAAAATTCTTCTCCCTGCTCCCTTGCTTCTCCCCAGTCCCCAGTCCCCAGTCCCCAATCCCTCACCCTCTCCTTGGCTCTTGAAGAAACATCAGTGGAACAAGCGCTACTAGTCGGAATAGACCAGAGAGGGCAAACAAGCCCAGTAAGCCTCCAGATTGAGCAAATTGGACGAGAAAGCTGCCTATAGTTGTGCCCAAAGCACCACTCACTCCAGCAACGGCAGCTGCGATCGCAAAATAGATAGACTGATTTTTAATTGGTGCGATCGCCAATTGTATATTATTGCTGCACAAGTCAATGGCCGCCCAAGTACCTCCAGCTAAGATGTGTAATAGAGGTAGCCACAACCAGATATCAAGGCGATTAGCACCAATTCCTAGCCAGAGGAGTGGTGTGACTCCAACCAAAATCCCAATACAGATGAGGATGGGACGATTACCAATCTTATCTGCTAATTTTCCCCACAGAATAAGCATTAGCAAAGTCGCCCCCGCCTGAAGGCTGTTGTAGACAGTCACGTAACTCACATCCAAATCCAGCGTGTCCAGCATGTAGAGGTTAAAAAAAGGACTGCTGAGATTAACAGCAAGATTCCAGAAGCTAAAATACAGCAGAAATATCAAAAAGTTAGAATTTTTCCAAATACTGTTAGTTAACTGGTCTTGTGGCAAATGAATTGAATTTGAAGGCAGAAGTAATAAGTCTGTTGATTGAGTGATTTCAGAAGATTCATCTTTTGTAGTGTCTGATTGAATCTCACTTGTTTGTGCTGACTTGCCATAATAAGTGTTTTGCGATTGGGGATTTATATCCACCTGGAAATATTGACACCCCAATCCTATAATTCCAAAAACAATGCTTACCAGTAAGACTATCCCATAACCTTGTAGAGATCCCCCATACCAATGTGATACAACTAGTCCAGCCATTGGTACACAAATCAAAGTGGTGAGGTTAGCAGCACTATTGCGTGTTCCAAAATACCTGCCTCGCAATCGCCGGGGAACTATCATTGCCACCCAACTTAGCCACGATGCAGTTCCTAATCCTCCTAAAAGATTGCTGAATAGAACAATTAAGAGTGTCAATATTACTAACTGCTGAGTATCAATTAGTCCCCAATTGATGCTGACAATCCCAATTACTAAAACCAACCATAACAGCCGACCAATTCCGTGCGTCCGAAGCGAATATTGAAAACGGCTGGTGCTGCGTTCAGACAAGTAAGCACCCAAAGGCTGAATAAGATTGACCAACATCGGGATAGAAGACAACATCCCAAATACCACTGGACTAGCACCCAATTCCACCAATAAATTGCTGAGTAAAATGCCACTAGTTCCAAGAGAATAAACCGATGCTAAGACAGAATCCGCAGTGGATGCTTTTAAACTAGTGCGAATACTATCCTTGGGAATTCGAGAATTTGGAAAGATTGCTATTGGTGGTGAGGCAATCTGGGCAATTTCTAGAGTCAGTGGCGCAGTTGTTTCAACCTGAACAGAATCCATAATCTATGCTTATGGGTGAAGTACCCTGGATAAATCCGGTTGCAGAGGAATTAATTAGCGTTGCTGATAATTTTTCGTTATTTTAGCTTGCAATTCTAAACAAGAATTTTAAATAAGTAAAATCTCACTCCTTAGCAACAGAAGGTATAAGTAATAAGAAAGAGATTGCGAGCTATCTGTGAGCAAGAAAAGATTATTTAATTTTTGGGGATTGGTAATAGCGATCGCTATTATTGCTTGTCAAAATCTACAATTGCCAACCAAACCGTTAGCATCTACCGCAGTCACCATCAAACTCAGTGGTTGGGGAGGCTCTCCCGTTGAGCAAAAACTCTTGAGACAAGTATTGCAAGACTTTGAAGCACAACATCCAACGATTAAGGTCAAATATGAGGTAATTTCCGACCAATACATGGATGTAATTAAAACTCGTTTGGTTGGAGAAGCCGCGCCTGATGTCTTTTATCTGGATGCGCTGGAAGCTCCTTTCTTGATGAGTCAAAATGTCTTAGAACCGTTAGATGCTTATATCACCCCCAAATTTGACCTAGCAGACTTTGAGGATAACCTACTCGACAGTTTTAAATATCAGAACCAGATTTATGGATTTCCCAAAGACTATTCCACCCTGGCTCTGTTTTATAACAAAAAAGCCTTCGCCGCCGCAAATTTGAGTAGTCCGCCAGCGACTTGGGATGAATTACGTAACTACTCGAAACGATTGACAGGCAAACTTAACAAATATGGCTTTGGGGAAATTCCAGAATTAGCGCGTCAAGCTTATAAGATTAAAGCCTTTGGTGGACAACTCATCGATCAAAATGGTTATGCTACCTTTGCTAGTGAGACGGGTTTACAGGGTTTAGAGTTGGTAGTAAACCAGTATCAAAAAGACCGCTCCTCAGCACAAAAATCTGATGTGGGGACAAACTCAGGTAGTGAAATGTTTGGTCAAAGTAAAGTAGCAATGGTGATTGAAGGTAATTGGGCAATTCCCTATCTAACTGAAACCTTTCCCCAAGTAGAGTTTGCTACCGCACAAGTGCCTACTATTAATGACAAAAAAGGCACGATTGTCTTTACCGTTGCCTACGTCATGAATAAGCAAGCACAACACAAAGCCGAAGCCTGGGAGTTGATTTCTTATCTCACAGGTAAAGAAGGGATGCAGAAGTGGACAGGAACAGGGTTTGCTTTGCCAACACGTAAATCAGTGGCAAAGAATTTGGGCTATGACCAAGACCCATTGCGATCGCCATTAGTTGCAGGTGTTGATTATGCTACACCGTGGCAGGTGGGGAAATATCCAGGGGTGATCGTCAATAATTTTGATAACCAGTTTGTTAGCGCTTTGCTGGGGCAACAGCCATTAAAGCAGGCAATGGTAAAAGCAGAGAATGAAGCTAATCAGCAAATTAAGGCGATGGAGTGAGTAATCTTTTTTACTTCTACCAAATCACTTCTGAGTAGAAATTTGCTATTTCCTTATCAGATGTAATTATTGCAGCTTGATTACTTCTCGCTAGTGCAACAACAACTCGATCTACTGGATCTCGATGATCCCATTCTAAATTGACACTTTCCATCCAAATATTTTCATCAATGGGTACAATCTGAACGACACTAGACTTTTTCAGCCTTACTACGTACTCGTTAAGATTGACTCCTAAATCTAGTTTTTTATTTTTGATTTTTATCGCAATTTCCCATATAGCTATGGAAGGGACAAGACCATTTTTATCCCTTTCCATCTGGTTGCACGCTTCTTTAGCTTGTTCAGAAAGGTTGACTGGATCTAAACTCCACCAGATTAGGGCACAAGTGTCAAGGACTATCTTCACAATTGCGTCCATTCCTCAGTGGTTGGTGTAGTTAAATCCTCAAAGTACTTCACTTTCCCGCGCATCTCCCCAAATAACTCTTCTGTTGAAGGTGTTTGTGCGTATTTGGAAATTTTCACGACTGGCTTACCGCGATCAGTAACTACAATTTCTTCTCCTTCTGACTCTACAAGTCGTAAGAACTCAAGAAGTTGAGATTTGAGTTTACTTTTAGAAATTGATTTCATAATAACCATAGTCATGACTATAGTCATATTCTAATAGGACTATAGGAGTTTTAAGATCATTTCTAAAAATAAATTAAAAAAGAAGAGAAAATTTATCGTAAGCGACAAGATCCCCGACTTTTCAAAAAAGTCGGGGATCTGGGGATCTGATCGAGCAATGACTTAAAATTGTAGATGTTTAGTCAACAATAGTAAATAACTATGCATCCCCTATTAAACGTTGATATTTCCCAATTAAGCGTATCCGAACGAATACAACTTGCAGAGGATTTATGGGATAGCATTCTGACTGACACTAATGCAGTAACTCTGAGCGAAGAGCAAAAACAAGAATTGGATAGACGTTTAGAAACACATCGTCAAAACCCAAACCAGGGTTCAAGCTGGGAACAGGTTAAGCAAAGACTGGGTTTTTCTCAATGATTTATCAGTTAATTATTAGCCGAGAAGCAGAGCTTGATATCCAAGATGGTTTTGAATGGTACGAGCAACGTAGTTCTGGATTAGGTTCAGAATTTGTACGTGTTGTCGATAGCAGTTTGGCATTAATCATTTACTTTCAGTATCATTTACAAAAAATATTTTGGGATTATGGTTCAAACAATACAGGCTAAAGAAATTACCCTGCTTGACTTAGAGACTACCTTTGGACTCCAATTGGTTGAGGATGAGCAATTTTTTAGAGAGTGGCAAGATAACTTACCAGAAATTACCAACTCCCAAAAACAACAGCTTGACCGAGTTAAGGCAAGTTATGCTAATTTGCTCAAGTACCCTCCCCTGCTGGAAAACACTGTCAAGATGGTAGTGTTGTCTCCCTTGTTGGATTTAGCAGACTTTTATCTATCTCCGTTTCATGTTAAATCTGAAAAATCTGTAGAAGTTTCGGCTGTTGATGAAGGCGTAAAAATCAAAGGGCAGATTGATATCTTAGTTTTGTTTGAACAGCTAGTAGTAGTAGTTATAGAGTCCAAACAAGCAGCTTTTTCCGTGGAGATGGGCAAACCACAACTGCTAGCTTATATGCTGGCAATTTCTAACTCGGATAAACCAGTATATGGACTAATCTCTAATGGCAGTAGTTTTCTTTTTGTTAAATTAATTAAACAAGAAACACCAAAATATATATTATCTCGCTTGTTCTACATTTTCAATCCAGGTAATGAATTGTATACAGTTTTGAGTGTGTTAAAGCGTCTGGGTCAATTAGCGAGAAATGGCGGTTGAAAGATAAAGTAATGCTGCCGAAAAAAGAGTAATAGAAAAGTTGAAGCGTAGGCGATCGCTACCACTTCTATACTTCTTAGCAGGTTTTTTATAGGATGAAAATATCGCATATTCCTAAAGTTATTCTCCAAACACTGCCAAAAGGTGCGATGTCTACGACGGGCTACGACCTACGCTATTTTTATTGAGCTATTGCTAATACAATCCCCATTCTAATTTCAAACTTTCTAACTTAGGATTTTTTACACTCATTCTCTTACACTCTTCCAAAAATTCTTTGACTTGCCCTTCATTAAGACTTAAGCCGCCATCTTGTAGATTATTGATGTAAGTAATCACGTCTGAAGTTGTTAAAGCCGAACTGATTTCTTCTAGAAGAATAGCATTTCTAACTTCCCGACAAACCAACTCAATATCTGATGAAGTAAATCTCCCACTTTTATCCGCCAGAATTTCAAAGTTAACTAGCTGATTCATATCAATTTTGGATAGGTAGTGTTTGAACAAATCCATTCTTTCTACTTGATCAGGTGGGAAAACAGGAATCTTCCAATCCAATCGACCAGAACGCTTCAAAGCGCTATCAATACCACTCAAATAATTAGTAGCAGCAATGACAATTACATCACTATTTTGTAGATTATTTAGTTCTATGAGTAATTGGTTGATAGTTGCCTTTTGGTCTGTGTGTGCGTTGTCTTCGTTACGATTAAACCCAATACTGTCTAACTCATCAATGAATAAAAGTGAAGGAGATTTCTTTTTAGCTTGAGCAAAGATATCTCGAATATTCTTTTGACTTTGCCCTATCCAAACACTGACAATATCGGCAGGAGAGAACTTAAAGAAGTATCTTCCAGACTCATTAGCAAAGGCATTTGCTAGGAGAGTTTTACCACATCCTGGTAAACCATAGAAAAGAATTCCACCAATTGAACTCTTATGTCCTTTAGATTGCAGCTTCAGAAGTCTAGTTAGTTTTTCTTTTTCTTCGTTTAACCCTTGTACTTGGCTAAAGTCAAGCTTAAATTCTTTGATGCGGTTAGTAATTGGATATGCTTGGACTAAACTAGTTTTTTTGGCTCCATACTTAAAAGATGGATATTCGATAGAATCAAATGATACTGGGAGTAATTGGTGTTTTTCATAATCAGGAGCCATGATTATAACTTGGAAGCGATCGCCATAATATTCAGAAAACTTATATTCTAATATTTCCTTAGCTTTTTTCAGTTGGTAATAGTTGCGTGCTATCTCAAAACCAGGAATTACCAACCAAAGACTTTCTAGTTGATTTGGCCATACTTTTGATTTCCGCAAAACTCTTTTAATTGAATCTAAAAAGAGATTATTATCTTGAAATTCTTGGTATTTGAGAGTTTCTATCTCAACCACTACCTGATTTTTTACATAGACTTCTATGATTTCACTTTGGTACTCTTCATCATCATCTGATGTATCTTTATCGATTGTTTCTTCATCCCTAGAAGTCAATTCAACTTCACAGCCGATATTAGACAATCCATATCCTAAACTTTCCAATGTTTTAATAGCAAAATACTTAAGGTAGATATATTCTTTACTTTCTTGCTGCCATTTCAGAGTGTAAAAATGTTCAGATTTCATTTTTAGAAATAACTGAGACTCAGCCTGTATTTGAGCTTTTTGCAATTCGACAAAGTAATCTTGCAAAGATGCATCATCTTCATCTAATTCATAATATGGAAGTTCCAGCAGTAGACGGAAATGGGCGTACACTTCCTCTTTATATTCAATAGATGCTTCATTTGGATATTTACACCTGAGAGTAAAAGTAAAAGGAATTTTACTAGCAACTCTATCTACCAAGTATCCTAAAGCATCTTCTTGCTGATGGGCTTGGATTTCTAATGCCGATGGACAATGAAATAGAATAAAGAACTGTTCGGAATTATATTTATTGGCATAAAGAGATATCTGTTCAAACTGCTGATCGAATTTTTCAGAATCAAGCAACTCTAAGCCAGTATTACCAAGGATAATACTGGTCATAGTTGAGCGATTAAACTGGAAAATACTAGCATCGGAGATAGGATTTTCTTGCTCATCTGCACAATCTTTATCTTCTTCTGATAGAATACTTGTAGAAATTTTCCTAGTGGCAACTTTTGGTATACTATGATAGCCTCCATATTGAGATTTTCTAATTAATTCATAATTAAATATTTTGACAACAATATCACAGAAGAAATCTTCTACTTGTGGAATCAAAAAAATACCTACTGGCTGTTGAGAATCTAAACACGCTTGAAATCGTTCATATTCTTGTTCAGAACCAAAATCAAACAAGTAGTAGAAAAAATCATGTTTGACTGAAACTGCCTCTTTTAGTTTGGCTGAAATTGATTGAGGTTCAGCCACTTCATTTGTTGGTTCTACACCTTTAATAGAAATAGCTATTTTTGTATCTAAGGGAACATGTAAATCCAACCGAGGATTTGCACAAAGCCCCAATTCCTCAAGGGCAGTATTAAAATCATCTATGAATGATTGACTTCTACGCTGGTAGCCAAACTGTTCTATGATAGTTTTGATCCGTAGACTTTTTTGAGTTTTACCAGTTCTCTGAAGTTTACTTTTAATTGAACGTAAATAAGCTGTATATGACATTTTGTGAGCATCCCAAAGAAACTAAATATATAGTTCCCTAACTGACATATCGAGCTAACGCACACAAGCAATGTCTTTATTTTTGTCTGGGAGTACGATAAATAATCATGCACAATCCATCGCTACAGTCGGGTTAGTGCGAGATTAGATGGAGGTTCAGTAGTGTTTGAAATCAACAGGCGGCGGAGTAACCTCAGGTGGAACATCACCGAAGACTTGGCTGGGTATATGTTCATGATGCCCACAATTCTAGTTTTGGGAACTTTTGTAGTCTTACCCATTCTCTACGCCGTTTTTCTTTCCCTGCAAAAAGTCCAACTTCTCGGCGGTATTGAGTACGAGTTCATCGGTTTTCGGAACTTCACGCGATTGGCTGAAGATGAACGGGTTTGGATTGCTTTGAGAAACACAGCAGCTTATGTAGCAATTGTTGTGCCAACTCAAACCGTACTAGCTTTAATTCTGGCGGTAACACTAAATTCTGGGATTCGTGGTAAAAACTGGTGGCGTATCCTCTATTTTTTGCCTACAGTTACTTCTTCAGCAGTGCTGACACTCATCTTTATGTGGATTTATAACACTGATGGGCTACTAAACGATTTTCTCGCATTTGTGGGGCTACCGACTTATAACTGGTTGGGCGATCCAGCAGTTGCGCTCAAAGGCATTATGATTATGAACATTTGGTCAACTGCGCCGTTTTTCATGGTGATTTATCTGGCGGCGTTGCAGGATATACCCCAAACACTTTACGAGGCGGCGGAACTCGATGGCGCAAATGGGTGGCAGCAATTTATCTACATTACTCTTCCCCTGCTTAAGCCTGTAACCTTCTTTGTGGTAGCAGTGGGGGTGATTGGGACTTTTCAACTTTTTGACCAGTCTTATATCTTCTCTGGCGGTACTGGCGGGCCGAACAACGCTACCTTAACTGTGGTGCTACTAATTTATCAAGCTGTGTTTCGGAATTTACAAATGGGATATGCAGCGGCGATCGCATTTTTGTTAGCAGCAGCGATCATTCTCATCACTTTGATTCAGCGACGACTTTTCGGAGGCGAACGATTTGACTAACACCTCTGGCTTATCCTGGCTCAAAGCCCTGTTATACGTTCTGCTGACACTCTATGCCATAATTACCCTAATACCCTTTCTCTGGGCACTTTCAGCATCATTTAAGCCGCTATCAGAGATTGTCAGTGGTGAACCCAACTTTCTCCCCAAAAATTTTACTCTCGATAACTACAAGCAAATCTTTCTCCAAGAACCGCTGTTTTGGCGCTGGTTGTTTAACAGTGTAGCGATCGCCATCAGCGTCACCCTTTTAAACTTGTTGTTAAATTCAATGGCTGGTTATGCCTTGGCAAGACTGCGCTTTGTAGGCAAGCGTTTTTGGTTCTTCCTAATCTTGGCGGTGCTGGCAGTACCAGCACAAATCACCCTAATTCCCACATTTTTAATTTTAAAAGCGATCGGCTGGCTAAATTCTTATCAAGGCATGATAGCGCCTAGCATGGTGAATGCCACTTTTATCTTTATGATGCGGCAGTTTTTTGTTAATTTTCCTAAAGAACTAGAAGAAGCCGCTCAACTCGATGGCTTAAATACCTTTGGGATATTTCGACATATTGTCTTACCTTTGGCAAAGCCAGCACTAGCAGCACAAGCAGTATTTGTGTTCATGGGAAGTTGGAATAATTTTTTGCTGCCTATAGTTATCCTATTTGACCCAGAAATGTTTACCCTCCCTTTGGGACTGAACACCTTCAAAGGTCAATACATCAGCTATTGGAACTACATTATGGCGGCTTCTATGGTCTTCACCCTGCCAGCTTTAGGTATTTACGCCTTTTTTAATCGTTACTTTATTCAAAGCGTCACCTTTACCGGGGGAAAAGGCTAATAGTCATTAGTCATTAATTCTTCCCCTACTTCCCCTGCTTCCCCTGCTTCCCCTGCTTCCCCTGCTTCCCATGCCCCATGCCCAATGCCCAATGCCCCATTCCCCAAACAGTATTTTGGGCAACAAATTGGACTCCTAACGTGATATTGGTATTACAGAGACTCAATCTCTATCTATCAGTTAATAAGCATTATGGGTTTTGCAGACCTATCGATCGCAGAGATAGCAGCCGACTACAGCATTCCTGTAGAACAAGTGTTTTCTCTGTGCAACCAACTGGGAATCGCCTACAAACACCAAAAGACCCGTTTGGCGTTAGAAGATGCAAAGGCAATTATTTCCCAAATATCGTCTGAAATACGCCCAAAAGGTACTAGCGACTCGGTGGGCGATAACTAAGTCACCTAAAGGGTTATCTCGGCTTTGGCTAATCACTGATAGCTAATGACAAAAAACAATGAGTCATTAGCAATTAGCAGCTTGGAGATTGAGAATCGCGTTCTTAGTTAGCTGTGTTGAGCGTCAAAATTTTTAAGGGGAAACATGTTTAGAAGACTAATTGGCGTTGTTGTGGCTACTGTTTTACTCTCGTTTCAGTTGCTTGTCGGTAGCGCGACAGCAGTGGAACTGGACAAAGCTACCCGAACAGTGCCATTAAATACTCAAGGTGATACCGTCGTACTTAGCCTTAAACAAGTCAAAGAAGGCAAACGCTTATTTAATTACGCTTGCGCCCAATGTCATGCTGGTGGAGTTACCAAGACAAATCAAAACGTGGGACTCACTCCAGAAGACCTGGCACTGGCAACACCCAACCGTAATAACATTGAAGGCTTAGTAGATTACCTGAAAAATCCCACTACTTACGACGGGGAAGAAGAGATTTCCGAAATACACCCCAGTCTCAAAAGCGCAGATATTTTCACCGCAGTGCGAAATCTGACAGATGAGGACTTGGAGGCGATCGCCGGTCATATTCTTTTACAACCCAAAATCGTTGGTACTAAGTGGGGAGGCGGAAAAATTTATTACTAAATCCTGGAACTGAGTCATTGGGAATAGGGCATTGGGCATTGGGAATAGGGCATAGGGAAGAATTCATTCCCCATTCCCCACTCCCCATTCCCCATTCCCCATTCCCCTCTGATCACACAGGTTTTTGCAATAAATTGCTCTCCATATATTAAAAAAAAAATTATCTATGACAGATTGTCATATTTGGCGTTGATTTTATTTAAAATGAGAAAGGGAAAAAAATTGTTTGTTAGGAGAGAGCTATGAAATTAATTTCGGTAAGCTGGCGACGCCTTAGTTTAGCTGTGTTGACAATCCTTTTAGTTGTTAGCAGCTTTGCTGTTTTTACTCCCAGTGCTTCGGCTGAAACCTACAAGGTGAAATTGGGTAGCGATAAAGGACTGCTAGCATTTGAACCGAAAAAGTTGACCATCAAACCAGGCGACACAATTGAATGGGTGAACAACAAAGTTCCCCCCCATAATGTTGTGTTTGATGCTGCCAAAAACCCCACTAAAAACGCTGAATTGGCAAAATCTCTATCTCATACCAAGTTGCTGTTGAATCCTGGTCAAACCAAAACAACTACTTTCCCCGCAGATGCACCTGCTGGTGACTACACTTTCTACTGCAATCCCCACCGTGGTGCTGGTATGGTTGGTACAATCACTGTCGAGGGCTAGGAACACTAGCGTTTGACACAAGATGATTACTCACTGAAATTAGTTCATCGCAATATGCCACACTCCTAGAGTGACGCACAAAAGACATCAATGGCGGTAACAAGTTCTATCCTTCTCGAAGACGCTAAGTAACCTGTAGCGACGTAGGAATGAACTCGTTACCGCCAATTTTGATCAAATTTGACTTAATCGGGGATTAATCGCGTTTATACTCTTGCTGGAGGCTTGTTGCGAGGAAATTCTGTTGAGAATACTTTTATTAATTTTAATGTCGGCGATCGCCATATTCAAATTGACATTCATTAGTCCAGCACTAGCTGCCGAAACACCCAACGGTGCTAAAATTTTTGAGGCTAACTGCGCTTCTTGCCATATCGGTGGCGGTAATATCCTGATTATCCAGAAAACTTTGAAAAAGGAAGCATTATCAAAATACTTAGAAAATTATGATAGTGACTCAATCCAGGCGATTATCCACCAAGTACAAAATGGTAAAAATGCCATGCCTGCTTTTAAAGATAAGTTAAGTGCTGAGGATATTCTGGAGGTAGCTGCTTACGTTTTTCAAAATGCAGAACAAGGCTGGTAAATGCAGCTATACCGTCTAGTTCTTGTAGGGTGGGTCCGAAAGCCCGCCCTACTAATGGGAGTAAGTTTAAGCTAACGAACTCCAAAATTAACTATATTTATGAATGTATGATGAACTAGCGATCGCTAGTTCATCAATTGCTAAAAACTATATTTTAAAGATGAATGATAAATTTAGAATTCTTATCATTCATCTCTTTTAGCTTCTTCTTAATCCAAAATCACGAGCGGATGATTATTTCTCTGGATTAGACTTTTCTCTGTTTTCCTTGACTTGACGCAATACTTCTACTAATTTTTGCTCGGATTCAACCGAGGGTGTAGCTAGACCATTATTGATTCTTGGCAGCAATAAGGCTTCGGAATTAGTAGCTGCCGATGAAGGTATGGACTGGTTATTTTTGATTTTCAGTTCAGATAATGGTTTGGGAGTAGCTGCCGGTGAGAACTCAGGTTGATTGCCATTGACTCCTGGCGTAGCTAATGGTTTCAGAATACCTGTCGGTAAGGACGTAGGCTGGTTATTTTTGATTCGCAAATCAGGTAACGGTTTAGAAGTAGCGGCTGGTAAAGGCGTAAGTTGATTGTTATTTATTCCTGGTGTAGATAATGACGAGGGTTTTTGCTCTTGAGTAGTGCCAGTAGTATTGTTAGTGCTGTTTTGGAAACGTAGGTTAAAGGGATAAGAACTAATCTGTTTATCTCCCTTGGGGGATTGCTTGTTGAAGTATTCTCTTGCCTTTAGTTGCAATTCCGGGGAAATTAGCTTGTCTTGAAACTTGATATCTAAGACCTTACCATCAGGATCTACAACCAATACACCCAAAACGGCACCTTGAAGATTCGGCTGATCTGTAGGTAATGTTTGGCGAATGACTGGTTTTTGTTCAGCGTTGGGGTATTGTTGCTGGACTTCTTTTCTCAGGTTTGCGTAGGATTCTAGCTGTGCGATCGCCTGTTGAGTTCCTTTCACCGATAAATCAGGTGTCTGGGGTGTGATTCCCCTACTCCCAATTAAAGCATCCCCATTTCTTGGAGCTTGTTTTAGAGAATTTATCAGGGGGTTTTGAGCAATTCTAGACGCATTATTAACTGGTTGCGTCATTGGCGAAGTTATGTTTCCCTGTGCTGGTGCAATAGGGGTAGTGTTAGAGAATGTTGGAGATTGGGGATTCCGCAGAATATCATCCGATATTTTCTGTGACTGTAATTCTGGCAATCTATTTAGAGCTAGCGGCTTAGATGGCTCATAATTGCTAGCAATATTGTTGCTGGCAATATTATTACTAGTAATATTATTGACACGAGGAACTGATGGAGAAAATTTGGCGCCGGTATTGTATCTAGAACTGTCAAATTTAGAGGCGTCAAATCGCAAATTATCACTAGGAATCATCCGCAAAGATTGCCTTGTAGGCAAGGATGAGACTGAATAGTTATTCGATGATGCGGGTAGCGGAGGCAGTACGAATTGGCTGGATGGCGGTGGTGCTAATGGGGTTAATCCAGTTTGGGGGCTAAAGTTCGGAGCCGAAAGTGGTGCTACTGGAGGAAATTGTTGTAAACCAACTTGGGGCGTGGTTTGGGGCAACCGATTTTGATCGGCTTGGCTCAATTCTAAAAGTCCGACTGTTTTGGATGATGCTGTTTCTTTGGGCTTGTTAGACTCCATAGGCATCAATGGCACAATCATGGCGATCGCACCGTGGATGCCAAGGGAAGCTATAGCTGCTATCCCAATTGGTTGGCTTAAGATTTCTGGTATATTTTTCAGCAGGGAGACGTAAGACATGGCTGTTATCGTTCACTCGACTCAGTTGCAGTTGACTAGCGATTTTCTCTTTCCGACTATATTTTAATGTCTTGTAAGAGATGCGTTCCTCTAAGGAAATAGTAACTTCCTCTGCTGGCAATCAAAACGCCAAAATTGCCATTTATTCAAGTTTCTAATTAATCAATGACGCTATATCATAATCTTCAAAATTTGAACTTGCTAAAGAGATATTTGAAAAATTACTACTTTTGATTTCTTATTGTTATGACGCACCCAATTAAACCTAATTAAAATTAATATCTGGGATATTTATAAAGTTTAAGTAAATGCACAAGTCTGGGTAAATTACAACTTCAGCAGATGTTGCCTTGTTATTTCTACTGGTTTCCAGTCAACTACGCTCCTGTAACAGATGGCACACTTGCTGATCCAAGACTAGTCCCTATGTGAAAATACTACCACATCGGCAGCCCCTAAAACTGTTGCAGATTGTACAATTTTATGAGCATTCTCGCTCTAAACCCCAGCAGAGCTATTTGGGTTTCTATTAAAGGAGTGAGTCAAGCGATCGCAATTCTAGCTCTTGAATCATGACTACTTCTTCGGCAAAAAAGTTCAAACCCTCAATCACTGCATCCAAAATTTAAAATGCCGTTACCAACAGTTATTTTACCTGGATATCTAGAAAGTGCGATCGCTTATCGCCAACTAGAACAATCTTTACAAGAATTAAACTTCCCCACCGTTACAGTACCACTGCGACGGCGTGACTGGCTCCCCACCCTGGGAGGAAGACCCGTAACACCAATTTTGCAACAACTTGATCGCACAATCAAGGATACATTGCAGCAATATAATGCTACTCAAGTTAACTTAATTGGTCACTCAGCCGGAGGTTGGATATCCCGCATTTATATGGGAGAAAAACCCTATTTGGGACGCGGTGCTGTCAAACCATTTCTCTGGGAAGCACATCCCCTGGTTGCTAATCTCATCACCCTGGGTACACCTCACATTAGCCAAGAACGTTGGACGCGCTTCAATTTAGATTTTGTCACCAATAACTACCCAGGAGCCTTTCACAAAAACGTTCGTTACATTTGTGTGGCTGGCAAAACTATCTTTGGCCAAAGGCAGCCTGGTAGTTGGTTAGCTTACAGCAGTTATCAATTAACCTGTGGTCAGGGTAACACTTGGGGAGATGGAATCACGCCCATTGCAGCTGCTCATTTAGAAGGGGCAGAAAATCTGGTGATTGAAGGTGTCAGGCATTCTCCGAGAAGTCCTGGAATTTGGTACGGTTCAGCAGAACCCTTAAAAGCTTGGGTGCAATATTTGATTTAACTGATATCTTGCACTAGTTCCAGCAATCGCATAGTAATGAATTACTCTTGCTTATAGCTAACGGTTTTAGTCCACTTAAAGTGGACTTAGGCTATTAGCCTTGCACTTCGAGTGCGAGGCGGGCTAGTTGGTTCATCGAGAATGGCGCAAGATATCAGATTTAAAAAACTTTATCTTTTTCTGATAAATGCAACATTTATTAATATTTCTTAGCTAAAATTGTAACAAGAATAAATACTTAGTTAAGAACAGGAGGGGTGAACTATGCAAAGCACCCAGTTCGATCAGATTTTGCGACGAATAGCGACGATATTATCGGTCGTGATTTTGACTCTATGTTTAATTTATGTTTCTAGCGGAGTTCTGCTGTCTTTTTACTATGAACCGACAGCAGGCGGGGCTTATAACTCCTTAAAGATGATTAATACACAATTACCATACGGCTGGTTGTTTTGGAGAGCGCATAACATTGCTGGTAACGCAGTAATTGCGATCGCCCTAATTCAAATTGTGGTGATGTTTTTAGGTAGGCAATTTCGCCAGAGTTGGCTAACAGCTTGGATTAGTGGGATTCTGTTGACCCTAAGTGCGATCGGTCTGGATTGGACAGCAATGATTTTAGATTGGACTCAGGAAGGATACTGGCGTTTTAGCATTGAATTAGGAACCATCGAAGCTATTCCTTTCATTGGTGGGCAACTGCGCGACATCCTAACCGGCGGTGGAGCCATTAACACAGTTACCGTCGAACACCTTTACACAATACACAGTTATCTAATTTCGGTGGCAACCCTAATTCTGGCCATAGTCCATTTCTCTGCTTTACTCTGGCAGGAATCGGAAGTTGAGTTAGAAGCCATTTAATTTTAGATTTTGAATTTTGGATTTTAGATTGAAGGAAAAATCTAAAATCTAAAATCTAAAATTGGCTGAGGGATAGGTCTTCAACCTCCGGTAACTTTTCTAAAGAGAGGGGAGTGGATTGGGTGGCACCAGATAAACGTTTTAAAAGGCTAGGTCTGGGGTCGTATAACAGATAAATAATGCGATCGCCAATTTCCCAATTTTGGTTAGCTGGCATTACCTGTAAGCGTTCTTCTCGTTCTATCAATAGCGGTATCAACACCCCAGTCCGAATCTTTTCTTGGATGCGATCGGATTGAGTAGAAAATTCCGACTCATTTAGCGTGGTTGTCCCCAATTTAACTCGCCCATCATTCAGATATTCATTCCAAGTTTTAATTGCTAAGTCTGGGATAAAAGCTTGATTAACTTTATTACTAACCGAAGTACTCGCCTGCGGATCGCGGGGGAAAACAGCTAAGACACGAGGCGGATTAAACTCCTCTGCGGCTCGTTGAGCCAAAACAAAGTTCACCTCACCATTACTCGTCATCGCCAAAAAAGTACCCATAGAGGCAAGTCCGGCCTCTTCCAAAACAGCAGCATCTAGGGCACTGCTGGCAATCACCCGGAGATTTTGCGCCTCAGCTTGCACAAGACATTCGGGGTCAGTATCAATCATGACCACGTTTTCTCCCCGTTCTTGAAAGAACCTGGCAATCAAAAGACTCAAGGGATTACAACCCACAATTACTGCCCCAATTGCATCTTTAGAGGTGATTTGCAGCCATTTAGCAACCCAACCAGCTGTTAGCCCTTGGCAGACAACAGTCATGATAATTGTGAGAAATACTAGAGCTTTAATGGAATCACCGCCGTTAATGCCGCGCTGTGTCAGCGAAATGGCAAAAAAAGAAGCTACGGAAGCAGCAACAATTCCTCTTGGCGCAACCCAGCTTAAAAATAATTTTTGTCGCCAGTTTAGATCGCTATTCCAGGTACACAAGAGAATATTAATCGGGCGAACGACAAACATTAGTACCAAAACAGTAAATAAACTGCCCCAACCCAAAGCAAACACACTAGCAATGGATAGGTCAGCAGCTAATAAGATAAATAGCACCGAGACGCTGAGAATTGTTAGCTGACCCTTAAAACTCCTTAAAAGACGTTCTTCTGGGACTGAGGAGTTCGCAAATACTGCTCCTGCAACTACTGTTGTCATTACTCCCGATTCACTGCGGATCATTTGCGATAAGGTAAACAAGCTCCAAAGTATTGCCAACACCACTAAGTTTTTTAGCTCAAATGACAGAAAACTGGCGCGTTTGAAAATCAAACTCATCAGATAACCGCCAGCACCACCTATTGCTGCACCAACACCCAAACGCATCAATAAACCAACGATCGCGTTAATGGGGTCAGCATCGCCGTTCAAAATCGTATCGAGGACAACGAAGGCAAGGATAGCCCCTACAGGGTCAATTAAAACCCCTTCCCCTTCTAAAAGTGTTGCTACTTGCCGATCGACATTAATTTGTTTAAGTAAAGGGCCAACGACGGTGGGGCCTGTCACCACAACTATGGAAGCGTAGAGAAAAGCTATGTTCCAGGGAAATTCCCCTAGCCAGTGGGCTGCCATACTCCCACCAAGCAATGTGATCAGCGTTCCGAGTGTTACCAGCAATTGCAGGCTGACTGAAACTCTGCCTAATTCTCGTAGATCTAAGTTAAGTCCGCCTTCAAACAAAATTATTGCCGTTGCGAGAGCGACAATAACTTCTAGCCCAGTGCCTAGCGAATGGGGATGCAATAGCCCGATGCCATCAGAGCCAAACAAGATGCCCAACAGCAATAACAAGACGATGCTGGGTACACGAAGGTATGCGGCTAGCACTTGGGCGCTAATGCCTGCAAAGACAGCGATCGCCATCTGTATGGTAATTTCAAAAGATGCTTCCATGTTGTAGATTTTGAGCGATTTATTTCAAAATCTTTTGTAAAAAACCGTAGATATTAACTCTACAGGGTACAACATCATACCCTTTGTTCCTTGCTGTCTTTAGCGTTTTTTCGATCTGTATATCCTCCTAAATCGCCAGCGTCGTTAACTGACAAACTCTGCGGCTGACCGCAGCAGCTTCTACGGACTTCTTTTTGTATCTCCATATCCTTGTATCCTCTTTCAAGCTTTCGCCTCCACCCAGTTTAGCCGCCACAAACTTTTTTTGGCAAAACCTGTTGACAACTGCGAGGAAATTGGTTAACTTATAAAAGGTCTGAGTCAGATGCCCCCATCGTCTAGAGGCCTAGGACACCTCCCTTTCACGGAGGTAACGGGGATTCGAATTCCCCTGGGGGTACTTAAAAACAATAAAAAGCAAAAGCTTTTTGTTTAAAGTTCAAGGAAGAAAACCATCATCCAGTAATACTCCTGAATGATGGTTTAACTGTTATACATACGGTTCTTTGCTGGCTAGTTTTTCTACACGTTGGTGAATAGCTAGAAGATTTAACCGCAAATCTTTACTCAGGCGATTTTCAATAATTCCCACTGGCATAGTGAGTTTAGGCCAAACTTGAATTGTGTAGGACAGATTTGTTCCTATATACTCACCGAAGGAATAAGGCTCTAAGCACCAGCTACCAGAAAAGCCTTTAAAATCTCCCTCTACCATGCGGAAATTAATTGCTTTGGGGAAGCATTCTTCCAAATCCAGAACTACCCGCGCAGAAAAATTGAAATTCAGTAAGCGCTGGGAGCCTACTTGCTCCAGTCGAATCCCACCATTGGGATGCTCGATCAGGCAACTCTTGGCGAGGTTGGGGAGGAAGTCTGGTAAAGCTTCATAATTTGTCAGAACCTTCCAGATTTGCTCCACTGGATGGGGAATTTGGACTTTAGCACTAATTTGCCGCTGTCGCTCTGCTATTTTCTCAATTTGAATTTCTACCTGAGCAAGCAAATCCCTTTCTAGGTCGGTGTCATCACTGGGAGACTGCAAATCAGGGTTCTCTGTTGTGTTCTGTTTTTTAGTCACTTTCAGAATTATGGTTTGCTTTCATTAGAAAATTGGGGCAGAGTCAGGGTGAAGCAAATTTCGCTTTGTTCAGAATCCGAGATGGGGAGACTTTCAACTGCGATCGCTCCATTCAAGTGCTGCACTAAAGACTTGACTAGAGCAAGTCCCAAGCCTGTCCCTGGAGTCCAACGCCCTTTTCCGCGACGGAACTTATCAAAAATATAGGTTGCTTCTTCTTCAGAGATCGCACGTCCTATATTCGTCACCTTTATGATAACTTGATCGATTTGTTGATCGACTCGGTGAGCCGCTTCTAGGCGGACCATTGTATCATGCTCTGAGTATTTACAAGCATTCGTTAATAATTCTTGCAAGATTCGGTCAAAACTCTCCAGTTCTGTTTGCAGTTTTAGCGAATCTTCTGGTAAATCTACAGAAATCCTTAATCCCTTTTCGCCAAGTTTTTTCTCAAAAGATGCTGCTATATCCTGGATTCTAGTATTTAAATCTATAGATTGTAATAGCGGGGCTTCGTGAGGCGACTCTAGTTTCTGGAGTGTCAACAAGTCATTAATCAAGTTGATTTCCTTGGAACATTCTTGCTCAAGGATATCCAGATATCTAGCTTGACGCTCTGGTGCTATTCCTGGCAAACGCAAGTTGCGAATTGACATCAGCATATTTGTCAGGGGGTAGCGTAGGCGATCGCTCATGTTACTCAAAAATTCATCTTTGAGTTCATTAAGTTTACGTAGCTGCTCAACATACTGCCTTGTTCTTTCATGCAGTTTCGCTTGGAGTTCCAGACTACTCTGGAGTTTCGCCGTCCGTTCATCTACCAAAGTTTGCACTTGGCGCAATGTCTGTGACTGAATTATGGCGTTACTCACTTGAGCGCAAACCATTTCCACAAGATTTAATTCTGCTGGTTGCCAATTGCGAATCACAGATTGCTGTAGCACCAAAAATCCTAAGATTTTACCTTGACTTTCTAATGGCACTAAAAGTACCGCAGGTAATTCCTCTATCGCAAATAATGGGGCCGCTGTCAAGGTTTCATTTTGGTCTGTATAGTCATCGAAGATTACTGGTTTTCCAGAATCCATGAAGGCACGCTGGCATAAACCACACTCTGAAATCAAGAAAGACTGAGCTAAGGTGTCTAGTTTACTAGTGCGGGAATTTTGTGCTTCGCTAGCCCATTCACCAATCACAGTAGCTCTCGCTTTGGGAATTTGTTTTTTAGCTTGAGTCCTAAATAATGGATCTGTATATTTCAGTAATATGAGCAAACCCCGATCTGCCTGTAGAGATTCGGCAGTAGAGGCGATAACTAACTGGAGCATTTGATTAAGCTCCAAGTTGCTACGACTTAATACGGTCAGTTGCTTGATCAAGCTTTGATGCTGCTTGCTCTTTTGCACGTACTGCTCTTGATGAGCAATTAGTTGAGCTTGTGCCACTCTAGAAAAAGCGATCGCACAAGCTGACTCCACTTCTTTGAGCAATTCTTTTTCTGATTCACTCCATTCATAAGGTTGGAATTTAATCAGATTAATCACTCCATTATTATTGCCACCAAACCGAGTGGGGATTGCCAAAACTGCTTTTATCGGTAGTGGTAAATATTGACAACCAATTACCAGACTGTTCTGAATGATGGAAATGTCTTCAATAGTCAATGGTTGGGCAGCACATTGCAACACTGGCGAGTGCATAAGTAACTGTTCCATCGAAAACATTTCTTCTGGGTGTGGCAACCCTAGATACTCATCAGCACACCAATTAGTAGTAGTTGCTTCGTCTGATGTTTCATCCGCCACTGAAACCAAGCAGCAGCAATCTACTTGAAAAGCAACTCCTAGTAATTGGGCAATTTCTTGCAGCATCAATGCCGTAGCGGAGCTATTAGCAATGATTTGGTTAATTTTTTGTACCAACTGGCGGGCACGTTCTTCCTGATGCTGCATCAACTTGACTTGGTAAGGTTGTAGTCGATCTATGTCATCTACGTAATGTGGCGGCGATGATAAAGGCTTCTTCATTCTTGGCACGCCCTTGGATAATAACTCCATTGTTCTTGCACCCAACCTATTGGCATATTCTTCACCTTTAGTTGTGTTGCTACACCTTGATAATTGACAAATTTTGTGTGAATACTTTCTCTCACCTGTTATAGCCCTTTTCTATCTCAGATGGTCAAATTTCCCCTGTATCAAGCAAATTGCTACAGTGTTAGATAAGTAATAGAATATTTAAGATATCCTATAAATGCTTCAGTGAGCTTATTTTTAACTGCTCTATCTTGAAATAATTTAATAACCTTATCCTGTCCGTAAGTATACACAAACCGTAATTTCTCTGGAATTCCAGCAAAATTACCCTTTACATCACGTAAAATTACGTAAGTCACTTTATAAATTTTTATTACATTTCTTTAAAAACCTAGTAGGTTTAACAAGCTACTCATTGATCTCCGTAACTCTCAGTAAAATATTGAGTGCTGAGTGATGAGTGCTGAGTGATGAGTGAGTAGTTACTATTGTCTCCCCAGTACCTACTCCCCAGTCCCCAGTCCCCAGTCCCCAGTCCCCAGTTACTCTTTCATTCAAGGCTTTTGAAACTTGTTTCATCGGGACTGCCTTCCTTGATAGCTAAATTTTGAATGCAGCCCAGTTATTAGTAAAAATAACTGGGCTGCATTCGTTTGAATATAAAAAACTATCCAGCCAAGCTTTCGACACTCAGAGGAACCATATCGCCGTTTCTTGTCAGTCCTAACAACATCGGTTGTTGGGGTTGAATTAGTTGGCCTGTTAGTACACAGCGTTCTTCTTGCTGGGCTGTGGCAGCTATGCTAGCTCGAATGTCGGATCGCGAAAATCGAGGCTTCCACTCACCTGATTTTTGCTGGACATAATTCCAAAGGATATCTCGAATTAGAGCTTGATATCCCTGATTCCCAGCGATTTCTTTGAGCTTATCTTTGAGTTCCCGCTCTAGGCGGATGCTGGTAACTTCCATATCGGTGGTTGGGGTGCGGGCGATCGTATGCATCAGTTTTTCTCCTTAAAGGTATAGACAGGATAGTAATACAAGTGTAGTATGTTTAAAGGAATGTTCAATAGGTGAAATTTTCTGTGAAATCCATTTACCCCATCTCTACTTCAATTTTGTGCGCTACCAATTGCCGAGCCAGTTGGGAATCAGCCGCTATGGAAGTGGAGTATTTATTTATGGGCGATGGTAGCCGGAATCATGGGCAAATCACAGAAGGTAATGATGATCATAAATATCTCAGCATTATTGCACTAATTGCAAAACCACAACTAGATGAACAAAGCGGGGGGTACAGACAAAGGAATCCTGTACCGATATAAGACCAGAAAATTTTCCGGTCAATTCTAACCCCCGCTTCACCAAAACAAGAAGCGGGGGTTTTTTTATAAGGAGTTAAGCTGTGACGATATCTTCCATGCGCGGCGCGAACGCAATGCAAGTGTTGGAGCAATCTGTGGTGGTGTTTTCCCAAAATTACTTGCCACTATGTCGGGTCAATATTAAGCGGGCGATTGTGCTGTTAGTAACCAACAAGGCGCAACCGCTGGGTTTTACCACAGAAGGCGGTTGGCAAGTTCACTCACCCAATTTGGTAATTGATGTGCCAAAACACATTCGCTTGACAATCACTTCCAATGAGCGGATGTGGAAAGTTCCGCCAGTGAATCGGCGGGAAGTGTTGCGACGAGACCATCACAGTTGCCAATATTGCGGTAGCGGCAAACATCTAACGCTAGATCATGTGATGCCACGTTCTAAAGGCGGTTCTCACACTTGGGATAACGTAGTCGCAGCTTGTGAAAGATGTAACTCCCGTAAAGGCGATCGCACCCTATTTGAAGCTGGTATGCAACTGCGTACCAAACCAAAAGCGCCAATTCACCCCGCGATTTCTTTTGCTGAACAGTTTTGGATAGATATGCAAGCAAACCTGGAATAACAGGAGAGCATAAGGAATGCTGAAATTAACTTACACTGAAAGCAGTTTTGATTTGGAATGTGTCACTCTGTCGCTAGAAGAATGGGTAGCGCAGCGAGTGATTTTAGCCCTGCGAGTTGGGCAAAGTTTATGCATTGAACCCAGTACCGCTTCCTTTTTGCTTCCTGTTGATTTGCCAGGAGTAGAAGTACTCAGGGCTGAGGTAAAAAGAGATGACAGAGAAATCATTGCCCTCTGTGCCTGCGATGCCGAATATCTGGAAGTCACCCTGCGTGGTTCTTGGCTATCAGATAGCTCTAAGGGTTCTGTAGGTGTGTTTTTCACCGCTATGAGCGATCGCGCTGAGTTCTTTTTGCACAAACTTTGGCAGGAAGCTCAATCTTGTGCTTCTGTCCTGAGCGAATAAACGAAATAGTTGGGTGACTCAATTTTGGATTTTAGATTTGTTCTCGCCTGCGCGAACAGACCTTTTTGGATTTTGGATTAAATAATCCAAAATCCAAAATTTAAAATCTAAAATCAGGTGAGTCATTCCTTCATTTGCAACAGTTCAGGAATTGTCACAAATCGATAGCCTTGTTGTTTTAGTCCACTAATGATTTGTGGCAAAGCTTCTACAGTTCTGCGGCGATCGCCACCACCATCATGCATTAAAACAATAAAACCAGGTTTCGCGCCTTTCAGGACATTATTTACAAATGCCTGCGGTTTGGCGTGAGGATCGGTATCAGCTGAAGTTAGCGACCACATAATTACAGCGTCCTTCTGGCTTTTGGCGTAAGCGGCTAGTCCGTTATTTAAAAAGCCTCCAGGAGGACGAAACAGAGCCGTTTTGACTCCTGTAGTTTTGTATATCAAATCGGCTGTGCGATCGATTTCACTCTTGGCTGTAGCTTCATCCATTCGCCGATACCAATGATGCCAAGTATGGTTGCCAATGGCGTGTCCCTGGGCTACTTCACGCTTGGCTAGGTCGGGATTTGCTTGTAAAGCTTGTCCTACCCAAAAGAATGTTGCTTTAACATCATTTTGCCTTAGGATGTCCAGCATTTCTAGGGTTGTCTTTGGCCAGGGACCATCATCAATGCTTAAAGCAATAACCTTTTCGTTGTTGCTGGGTTGAACCTTATAAACTGTTTTTCCCTGAAATTTAGCTGGGACTGTAAAAGTAGGGTTTTCTACTTGGGCTGATGGCGGTAGCTGGGCATTAATTTGGCCCTTTGCTGGATCTTGAACTTGTGCAGTACGGATTTTGCTTACTGGCTGGTTCAACCCCGATTGTGGGGAGGTGCCTGGAGCAATACTACAAGCTGTAATACTAGAGGCGATCGCGACAATACTAATTATCTTTTGTCGCTTGAGGTAGTTGTCTGTCACGTCAGGCTTTTAAAGACTCACCCAATCATAAGCTGTAGTTTGACTTTTCAGAGGGTTTAGCAAGTTCAAATCTAAGTGCAGAAGCTTTTCTAGACAATTTCAAAAAAACTTTCTAAAACCCCTTGACACCTCTTGTAGTATTTTGTAGTATATTTGTAATGAGGCGAGAGACAAGCTTCCCAAGAGTCAAAATTACGTTCTACATACAACTAAAGGAAAGGCGTTGAAACAAACCAGAGTCCTTAGTCAACAAAGCTGCTTTTACTTGCAAACCATCGGCAGTAGAGGCAATAAACGAAAAAAGTTCTAATTTTGCACTCATCAAAAGCACTGAATACATCCGTAATATGCAACAGGCTTGCTACCTAGAGTTTCGGTTGTTTTCCTAACAGTTAAAAGTAAATTTTCTGAACCTTGAAAACTAAATAAGAAATGGGCAAGTTCACCAACAAAATCTGTGCCTAAAAACCTCAAAATTTAGGTACAGATTCCAAAAAATCGGGGTGTAGCTCAATTGGCTAGAGCGTTCCGTTGTCTGCGGAAATGTTGCGGGTTCAAGTCCCGTCACCCTGGTTGCAGTCCTGTAGGCGAATAGTTTAAGCCGTCAGCCTCTCAAGCTGAAGATTGCGAGTGCAAATCTCGTCGGGACTCCCAAATGGTCAGGTAGCCAAGTTGGTAAGGCGTTGGTCTGCAAAACCGATTAGCGCGGGTTCAAATCCCGCCTTGACCTCTGTCGCAGCGTAGCTTAACCAGCAAAGCCCCTGGCTCATAACCAGGTCGATGCGGGTGCAAATCCCGCCGCTGCCACCAAATGCAGGGGTGGTGTAACGGTAACACCTCGTGACTCCAAATCCGATGTTCTAGGTTCAAATCCTAGTCCCTGCGTCAGACAATTTTGGGTTTTGGATTGCCGACTTTAGATTAAAAAATTTAATCCAAAATCTAAAATCCAAAATTCGCTCAATTATGCCCTTGTGGACTAATGGTTAAGTCAGTGTTCTTTCAAAGCACAGATGCGAGTTCAATTCTCGTCGAGGGAATGATTTATGGGTCGGTGGCCGAGTCTGGCTGAAGGCGACAGTCTGTAAAACTGTTCTTTTTTGCGCGCAGGTTCAAATCCTGCTCGACCCACTATGGAGAGGTGGCTGAGTGGCTAAAAGCGTCCTCCTGCTAAGAGGAAGCGGGTAGCTAATACCCGTCGCAGGTTCAAATCCTGTTCTCTCCGTTTTGAGAGTGTGGTGTAACTGGATAACATCTCAGTCTACGAAACTGTAGCTTGCTTCCCGAAGGGTAGATTTGAGGGTTCGATTCCCTCCGCTCTCGTTACATGATCTCTTCTCCTATCCCCCGGTAGCTCAGTTGGTAGTTAGCGCCTGTTTGAAAAACAGGAGGTCGTCGGTTCGATTCCGACCTGGGGGGCTTCGTTGCCTTATAGCTCAATGGTAGAGCAAGCGGCTGTTAACCGCGCGGTTGTAGGTTCGAGTCCTACTGAGGCAGCCATTCATTGCAGGATGGACAATTGGCAAGTCGCCTTGACTCTGAATCAAGGAGAGGTTGGTTCAAGCCCAACTCCTGCATCCAACATAAATTAAAAGGCAGACGTATTAAAAACAATAAAATAGCGTATGACATAATATGGAGGTATGAGAAGAAATGACATCCTAAAAAAAGAAGCACAAATTAGGCAATGGATTGACGATCATCGTTCTAAAGCTTTTATTTGTCGTCAATTAAATTGCAAACCTCTTACTTTAGATTTTTATCTAGCTAAATTGAACATTGTCTATAAAGGAAATCAAGGTGGAAGAGGACGCAAATCAAATAGGCTAAAGCCAGCAAGTGATTACTGTTACAAAGGGTCAACTATTCAGACGCATAGTTTGAAACTCAAGCTCATTAGGGATGGTATTAAAGTTCCAAAGTGTGAGTCGTGTCACACTGATACTTGGCTTGATGGTACTATTCCTTTAGAGCTTCATCATATCAATGGAGATCGACATGACAATAGATTGGAAAATCTCCTACTATTATGTCCTAACTGTCACGCTTTGACCGATAACCATGCAGGCAAGGCTCACAAAGATTTAGAGCGAAAGTTAAAATTGGCAGAATCAATAAATGAGATTGAGGCTAACGAACGTTTCATCAGCGTCTTAGTGTTTGATAGTTCAGAAAGTCGCAATCGCTGGCACAAAATACCACTATTACTAAGACAACTTATTAACAATGGAGATGGCATTTATAGTTGTCAATTTGCACATGGAACTTGCTTGTACTGTGGCAAGCTACTAACTAAGCCAGATCAAGATACTTACTGTTCTCAGCAATGCTCTAAATTAGCCGGCAGACGAACTGTAAGACCTTCTAAAGAAGAACTAGAAAAAATGATTTGGAGTAAACCAACTTCTCAAATAGCAAAAGATTTTGGTGTGAGCGACAAGGCGGTAGAAAAATGGTGTAAGGCTTACGGTATTGAAAAACCGCCTAGAGGTTATTGGGCGAAAAAAGAATATTCCAAGCTTCAGATGTGATTGATATTCTTTGATTTTTGCCCCTGTAGCCCAATTGGTACGAGGCGCTTTATTTAGGGTAAAGAGGATGCAGGTTCGACTCCTGTCAGGGGTACTCGCGGAGATGGAGCTATGGTGCGCTCTGGGGTCTCATAAGCCTTCACGTACCGGGTTCAAATCCCGGCTCCGCTACCAAATGCTGGTGTAGCTCAATTGGCAGAGCAACTGACTTGTAATCAGTAGGTTGCAGGTTCAATTCCTGTCACCAGCTTGACTAGAAATTAGTGAGACAATTTGTAACTAGGAAATCCTATGAAAAAGTATGAAACGAATTGCGATCGCTCAAGACACCCTAAAAATTCTCGAAGCCGGTCACTACTTCTCTCCTGAAGGTAAGCAAATTAATATTGGCCGAGAATTAGTATCCTGTATTGCTGGGACGGAATACTACGAGCCGGAAACTCTTTCAGCGATCGCTCGAAATATTCTCTCAGGTAATTCTCAATTTGCAAAGACTGAATTTACAGTGAGAAATGAGACAACGCTTATGGGAGCCGAACGCACAGCGCGATGTCTAGGACGGGCTACGCCTACGCAGAAATTTGAAAGAATTGGAGTTCTCAATTTTGCTTCTGCTAAAAATCCTGGTGGTGGATTTATCAAAGGCGCTCATGCTCAAGAAGAAAGCTTAACACGTAGTTCTGCACTGTACAAAAGCTTGTTGAAATGTCGCGAATACTACGATTTTCATCGCGCTCATAAATCCTTGCTCTACTCAGATCGCATCATTTACTCTCCTGGTTGTCCAGTATTCCGAAAAGATGATGGCACTCTGCTCGAAGAAGCTTATTTGGTCGATTTTATTACGACTTCCGCTCCTAATGCTGGTCAAATTTGGAGAAAAGAGCCTGAAAGTGTAGAAAAAATCAGAGAAATCTTGTATAAACGCGGTGAAAAATTATTATCTCTGGCTGCTTCTAAAGGTTGCGATGCCTTAATTTTAGGAGCTTGGGGATGCGGTGTTTTTAGGAACGATCCATCAATGGTTGCTCAGATATTTGCAGACTTCTTATTAGCGAATGGTCAATTTTGGGGTAAATTTAAAAGCGTTCTATTTTCGGTTCTCGATTCGAGCAAAGAAAGCAGGACTTTCACAGAATTTCAAAGGCGATTTCCCTCGAATTCATAAAGCTTTTTCCTCACGAATAGCAACCTCTAAAAGTAATTTTTGATTTTAAATAGTGCGGATATGGTGTAACGGTAGCATTCGAGTCTTCCAAACTCTAGGCACGAGTTCAAGTCTCGTTATCCGCTTTAAAAACTTGCGGGTGTGATGTAATCGGTAGCATCTGAGTACGCCATACTCAGTGCGTGAGTTCAAGTCTCGCCACTCGCTTGTGTAGTCCTGTAGCTCAATTGGTAGAGTGTCTTCCTTACAAGAAGAATGTTGCGGGTTCGATTCCTGCCAGGACTACCAAATATTGGGAGTGTAGCTCAATGGAATAGAGCTTCGAGTTTCTACCTCGAAAGTTGTGGGTTCGAGTCCTACCACTCCCGCCTAAACAAGTCAAAAGTTAAAAGTCAAAAGTCAAAAGAATGAATTTAATATTTCTCTTTCTTTTTAGTTTTTACTTTGCTCTTTTTACTTATTTGATGGGGTCATAGCTCAAATGGCTAGAGCGCCTGCCTTGCAAGCAGGAGGTTATGGGTTCAATTCCCATTGATTCCACTGATGGTATCTGAAGCCAAAGTGGTCGAGGCGCTGGTTTGTGGAACCAGTCATAGCGGGTTCAAGTCCCGTCAGATACCCCTGAATGGAAGATGCTGCTGAATGGACGGCAACCAAGCTTGAACCTTGGAGTACAGGCAACTGTAGGGGTTCGATTCCTCCATCTTCCTCTGTTTATAGAACATAAGGAGGCTATACTTCTTTGTTGATTCTCAGCACCCAGTATCACATACTGGTGAAAGAAAAATCAAGGAAAATTCAAATGGACAACAAAACTTGGCTGGGTAGTTTGGGAGAAAGTAAGGTGGCAGCAGAGCTAAGTAGGCATCGCTTTCACGTTTTTATTCAAACAACAGGCAAGGCACCTTTTGATCTAGTAGCCTACAAGAATGGTCACTTATACAGAGTTAATGTAAAAACTACCCAGAGACTAAGCAAGTGGGGGTCATGGGAAGTAAAAATTGCCAGTGTACGCTCTAATCGCACAGGAAATCGCATAGTCCCTTTTGATTTTGCGTCTTGTGATGTTCTTGCTGTGTATATAGAGCCTCTTGACAAAGTGTGCTTTCTACATTCTTCTGAAATTGCTGGTAAAAGTTATATTGCTTTGAGAGAGAAAACAGTACATCAATCTAAACTTCTTTCCATATCGGAGTTAGCTAACCCACAACGCATCTGCCACTCTAACAAGGACATAGCTGAGGACTTAATAGAGGCCAATGAATTAACCGTAGAATCTAGTAATTCGGTTGAGGATACATCAACGAAAGTGTTACCCAATAGGCAGCGAACTGATAAAGATTCTGGTGTGACTTTAATAGAGAAAGACAGAGTTTTCCTTAAATCTAGGAAAGTTGAGCGTCCCTCTAAGGAAGACCTAGAAAAGATGATTTGGGAAACTTCTGTTCTTGAGGTGAGTCACAAGTTTGGAGTATCTGATGTTGCAATTGCCAAGTGGTGCAAAAAATACGGTATTTCTAGACCTCCAAGGGGTTACTGGGCTAAGAAAAATCAATCTAAAAATTCCACAGTATAGATTGAGCAATCTTTTCCACCTGGAGCCGAAAAGCGAGGCGCTGTGCTGATAACACAGAAATAGGAGGGGCAGTACCTCCCTGGTGGATTTATATCTAGTGTTGGTGTTACAAGGCTTGCCATGTAATACGATCGCACTTGCTCATTTTTTTTCAAATTAACTAGGGTGGTTGGCATACCGGCTGTGCAGCGGGCTTTTAACCCGCAGAAATAGGTTCGACCCCTATACCACCCATTAAACAATTCAAAATTCAAAATTCAAAATTCAAAATTAAGAATTAGCTAATATACAACTTGAATGCACGTTGGGTTATGAGTAGCAACTAGCGATCGCTAGTTGAGTATGTTGCAATAATACATCTTTATCCAAAGCATGTATGGGATATTGCGGTGTTACTGCCAGTAGTTTCTCAATTCTTTCTCTGGCTGCTTCTACCACTGCTTCATCTAAGCTACCGTTACTGAGCGAATCAGCAAAATCTTCAGCAATCCGATAAGTTCTTTCTAAAGATGATGAGTTGATATTGCGCGAAACAATAAACAGGTCACAGCCTGCATTAAGTGACTGCGCCACAGTACCAGCTTTCATAAACATATCTGAGATAGCTTTCATATCTAAATCATCAGATACAACCACTCCTTCAAAGCCAAGTTCTTCTCTAAGTATGGTTTTGAGGATAGCCTGGGAAAGGGTTGCTGGTACATCAGCATCTATCCTGGGAAATAAAATATGGACAGTCATAATCAAAGGAATCTGGACTTCGATTAAGGCTTTGAAGGGTATAAGTTCTCGAAGTCGCAGGTCTTCTAAAGTTAAATTCAGTATTGGTAGCTCAATGTGAGAGTCTTTGCTGGTGTCTCCATGTCCAGGGAAGTGTTTGGCGCATCCCAAAATTCCTGAATCTCGAAGTCCAAGGTAATAGTCACGGGCACCTTGAGTAGCAGTTTCGGGAGTGTTACCAAACGCGCGAGACCCAATCACCGGGTTGTCGGGATGGGAAAAAATATCTGCTACAGGTGCCCACGATAAGTTGATGCCCAATGATTTTAGCTCTACAGCTGTGGCTTTTGCTACTTCATAAGCGTGCGATCGCAGCAATAAGGCATGAGGAAAGCGGGTAATTGGCAGTGGTGTACGAATTACACGACCTCCTTCATGATCGAGAGTGATGAATATGGAATCACGCTCAGTGTATTCTCGTATCTGCCTGTTCAAATCCTTGAAGCTTTCCAACCAAACCTGATATGGAGTGCCATCCAAAAAGTTCTTAGCAAAAAAGATCGCCCCAATCGGTTTTAATTCATTGAGTGCGCGTTTATCGTCATCGCTTAATGTCGTGCCGGAAATACCTAAAATCAGGTGATTTCCAAAGCGCTTTAGCTCCTGCGATACACTCATAATCTTTTACCTATAAGTTGTGCGGTAAACAACTGGGTTGTTCAACCTAGAGGACATAGAGGACATAAAGTTTTATCCTACACCTTTATGGGAAGCGGAAAGTTTTGCAAGTAGTTTTAAGCAATACTCCAGATATTTACTCAGAGCAAATACACAAATTAGCAAATAAATCAACTACTTTCGGACCACATTTGAGATCACCCTATTTTCAGTCAAAGGAAATACTTTTGTTTGCCTAAATTTCTTCTATGTAAAGATAGATGAAATGCTCGCTCAAACCTATTGCCAACAATGGTATTAACAATTTGTTCGGGTAGGTGCGCGTAGGTAAAATTCCCTTTGACAAAAGTTTTTTGGGGGAGCGATCGCACAATAACTGCCAAATGTAACGGATTGCAACGTATAATGAGAACGATAAAACGGTTAAGAAATATTGAAGAGCAGTAGGGTTACATGCGAGTAGCGATCGCGGGAGCGGGACTAGCAGGACTTTCCTGCGCGAAATATCTTATAGACGCAGGTCACACACCCATTGTCTTGGAACGTCGAGACGTTCTAGGCGGTAAAGTGGCCGCATGGAAAGATGCTGATGGAGACTGGTACGAAACAGGTCTGCACATCTTTTTTGGCGCATATCCCAATATGTTGCAGTTATTCAAAGAACTGGATATTGAAGATCGATTGCAGTGGAAAGAACACACAATGATCTTCAACCAGCCAGATGCACCAGGTACTTACAGTCGCTTTGATTTCCCCGATTTGCCAGCACCGATTAATGGTATAGTGGCAATTCTGCGAAACAACGACATGCTGACATGGCCAGAAAAAATCCGCTTTGGCATCGGATTATTGCCGGTCATGATTCAGGGGCAAAAGTACGTTGAAGAAATGGACAAATATTCCTGGACAGATTGGCTGCGTAAACACAACATACCAGAACGGGTCAATAAAGAAGTTTTTATTGCCATGGCCAAGTCGCTGAACTTCATCGACCCAGATGAAATTTCGGCAACCATTCTTTTAACTGCCCTCAATCGTTTCCTCCAGGAAAAAAACGGCTCGAAAATGGCCTTTCTGGATGGTTCGCCAACAGAACGATTGTGTCAGCCGCTAGTGGATTACATCACCGAACGCGGTGGAGAAGTCCGCTTGAATGCCCCTTTAAAAGAGATTTTGCTAAACGCCGATGGTAGCGTCAAAGGATACTTGATTCGGGGGTTGAATGGGGACAAAGATGAAGTTTTCACAGCGGATTTGTATGTATCTGCCATGCCAGTTGACCCTCTGAAGGTGATTTTGCCAGCATCTTGGAAAGAAATGGAGTTTTTCCAAAAGCTAGAAGGCCTAGAAGGCGTACCTGTGATTAACGTGCATTTGTGGTTTGATCGTAAACTTACGCAAATTGATCACTTGCTATTCTCGCGATCGCCCCTCCTAAGCGTTTATGCTGATATGAGCAATACCTGCCGTGAATACGCCAACCCCGAACGCTCGATGCTGGAATTAGTTCTAGCCCCGGCAAAAGATTGGATTGCCAAATCCGATGAGGAGATTGTGGCTGCCACTATTGCCGAGTTAGAAAAACTCTTCCCCGACCACTTTGGGGGAGACAATCCAGCAACATTGCTGAAATCTCATGTGGTGAAAACGCCCCGTTCAGTTTACAAAGCGACCCCTGGTCGTCAACAGTACCGTCCCTCGCAAACAACCCCCATTAGTAACTTCTATCTCTCAGGGGATTACACCATGCAACGCTACTTAGCCAGTATGGAAGGTGCCGTACTTTCTGGTAAGCTGACAGCGCAGGCGATTTCTGAGGCCCTCCCGGTAGCAAATTCCTCAAACCTGCAAACGCTCACCCGACCGCCCGCAACGAATGCTGCAACTGCCTGATTCCCCGCCGCGCATGAAAACGCTGGTCTCTGTAGACGAGTCATACAAACTTTGTCGGCATCTCACAGCAAAGTATGCCAAGACTTTTTACCTGGGTACTTTGCTTATGAGTCCGGTAAAACGTCAATCTATTTGGTCAATTTACGCTTGGTGTCGCCGTACAGATGAATTGGTGGATGGCCCCGCATCTGCTATTACCACGCCAGAAACCCTAGACCTATGGGAACAGCAGCTGGAATCGATTTTTGCGGGACGCCCATTAGAAAATTACGATGTAGCTTTAGTTGATACCCTTCAGCGCTTTCCGATGGACATTCAGCCCTTTCGGGATATGATTGCCGGTCAGCGCATGGACTTATATCGCAGTCGTTATGAAACCTTTGAGGATTTATACCTCTACTGTTACCGCGTTGCTGGTACTGTTGGCTTAATGTCAACATCAGTTATGGGTGTGGATAACACCATATATGCAGCACCGTGGCGGCAAAATAAACAACCTTATGTTCCCACAGAAGAAGCGATCGCTCTCGGAATTGCCAATCAACTCACCAACATCCTGCGGGATGTGGGAGAAGATGCCAAACGGGGACGGATCTACATTCCCCTTGAAGACTTGGCAAAATTCAACTATACCGAGCAAGACTTCTTCAAAGGTGTGGTAGATGAGCGTTGGCGGGCATTGATGCGCTTTCAAATTGACCGCGCCCGCCAATTTTATACCACATCCGACCAGGGAATTACTTATTTAGCATCCGATGCCCGTTGGCCTGTGTGGGCAGCATCAATGCTTTACGGTCAAATTTTAGAGGCGATTGAACGCAACGATTACGATGTATTCAGTCAGCGGGCTTTCGTTCCCCAGTGGAAAAAGTTACGCACTTTGCCCGTAGCTTGGATGCGATCGCAAGTCCTTTAAATTAGTCATTAGTCATCAGTCCCTAGTCCTTAGTATTTTGTGAATAACCAATGACAAATGACAAATGACTATTGACTCTTACTGGCAAGTCTGGTAACATTGATATTCGTGAGTCAGGAGAGGTGGCTGAGTGGTCGAAAGCGGCAGATTGCTAATCTGTTGTACGGCAGGCAACTCCGTACCGAGGGTTCGAATCCCTCCCTCTCCGTTTTTCAGCAATTGATACACGGAGTATATTCTGTGTACAAAAATAAATATTAATGTCTGGGTAAATACTTCTACTCCCAAAGATGGATGATATGATTTATCCTTTGGAACCTTGACTAAGATCCAACTAATTTACAAATCTAGGTTGAATCTTATTTTTAGGCTCCTAAATATCTGAGGAGTGAAAGAAATTTATGAAAAAAATTAGCGCCGCCTTAGCCTTAAGTCTAGCTACCCTAACAACTGGGTTTCTAATTGGGGCTTGTGGTGATAACAGTACCCCCAACAGCACAGCTACCAACGGCAGCACCGCTACCCCAGCGGCAAACTCAACTACTACAAGTAGTGCTAAAGGGTTAAAAATTGGTTCCCTGCTACCGACAACAGGCGACTTGGCTTCTGTGGGACAGCAGATGCTAGGTTCAGTTCCTTTACTAGTCGATACAGTCAACGCTTGCGGTGGAGTGAATGGCGAACCTGTTACCTTGGTGCAAGTAGACGACCAAACCGACCCCAAAGCTGGAGCTGCTGGTATGACCAAACTGGCAACTTTAGATAAGGTAGCAGGTGTAGTTGGTTCCTTCGCCAGTAGCGTCTCAAGTGCAGCAGTTTCCATTGCCACACCGAATAAAGTCATGCTGGTTTCCCCTGGTAGTACCAGTCCTGTGTTTACCGAAAAAGCCCAAAAAGGTGACTATAAAGGCTTTTGGGCGCGTACTGCTCCCCCCGATACCTACCAAGCATTAGCTTTAGCCCAACTTGCCAGAAAAAAAGGTTTCAAGCGAGTTTCTACAGTCGTGATTAATAACGATTATGGCGTTGGTTTTGAAAAAGCATTCGTGCAAACCTTTGAAAAATTGGGTGGAACCATCGTTAATAAAGATAAGCCTGTCCGCTACGACCCAAAAGCTCAGACATTTGATACAGAGGCGGCTGCTGCATTTGCAGGTAAGCCAGATGCAGTACTGGCAGTACTCTACGCGGAAACTGGTAGTCTGTTCCTAAAAGCCGCCTATCAGCAAGGTGTGGCGAAGGGAGTGCAAATTCTGCTGACAGATGGGGTAAAATCACCGACTTTTCCCGAGCAAGTTGGTAAAGGCAGTGATGGTAAATATATTTTAACTGGAGCGATCGGTACAGTACCCGGTTCTGATGGTAAAGCGCTAGAAGCTTTCAATAAGCTGTGGAAGGATAAAAAGGGTAATGAGCCAGGGGAATACGCTCCTCAAGCTTGGGATGCGGCTGCTTTATTGACATTGGCAGCACAAGCTGCCAAGGAAAATTCAGGCGTTGGCATAGCCAGCAAAATCCGTGAAGTTGCTGATGGGCCTGGCACAGAAGTTACTGATGTCTGCGAGGGACTGAAGTTACTTAAAGATGGTAAAAAGATTAACTACCAAGGAGCCAGTGGCAACGTAGATATTGATGCTAACGGTGATGTCGTTGGTGTTTACGATGTTTGGACGGTAGGAGACGATGGCAAAATCAAGGTAATTGATAAAGTTACACCTAAATAGAAAGTTAGGAGTTACGAGTTATTAAGATTAAATTCATAACTCCTAACTCCTAACTCCTAACTTCTAAAGCCCATTGAAGTTGTAACCAATTCCTAACAACAAGCCCACATCAGTTTTATCGAAAAATCCTGCATTTATAGCAGCGGTTGCTGTAAATTGAGGAGTTAGAGGTACATCAATGCCACCAGATACCAAAAAAGCGAATTTAGAGTTATCACCTGTTTTGTAAGCTGCACCGACTCCGACGTAAGGTGCGATCGCTAATGGTTCGCTAAAAGCATCTGCTGATTTGAAGGTAAAATCATAGGTGATCGGAAGCAAAATTGTCGTGCTGTCCCCGAATACGGCTGAGGGTCGCACCGATATAGAATTTGTCAGTCCGATTTTGCTGATTACCGCAAAATTACCATCGCCCAAAGACGTGTCACCATCACCACTCAAACCGATGTTAGCAGCGACGCCAAGATAGCTGCTGCCACCACGGGTAGTTCTACCTAAATCAATATCAGATTGTGCTACTTTGGTAGCAGATGGTTGAGCAGTTGTTTGAGAAATCGATTGTACAACCTCAGAGGTGAGCGTCGCAGATGAGGTTGACACTGTACCTGGAACAGGTGTAGCTGTTGTGCTGGTGTTTTGTTCCATCGCAGTGTTGGGCAACTGCTCTACCTTAACTAAATTTGTCGCTGTAAATGTTTCAGTTGTTTCTGTAGAAAGATTTTGGCTTTCAGTGTCTAGTTCTGGACTAAACTCGTTGGGAGACGCTACGGTTGCAGAAGACTCGGTTAATGGCTGAATGCTCACCTTGTCCACAGTCTGGGCACTTGCAGAGAAGCTGCTACTCAGGAATGTAAGAGCAGCTACACTTGGCAACAAAAAAACACCTTTACGAAGAAAAATAGTATTCACGTTCACTCCTAAAACAATGTTGCCACGAAAAATAAAGATTTTTGTTGATCATAAGTCAATAAATTCGGGCAATACTCAAAATTTAACATCAAAAAATCTGTTTTTACATCCTGACTTTACTTGATTTCTCTAGTTAATATTTACTCGCAAAAAATTAAATACTATACTAATCTGAATCGTTTGTGACAAACAAGATCGCTGACTTCTTAAAGAAGTCAGCGATCTGTGAGTTGCGATTTTTACAATCAAATACAATTGCTAGATATTCTGAAATATCCTGAATTTGATAGATGACATTAAGCAAAGAGATTATTTGTTTAGGAGGTTATGAAAATTGCTACCTCTCCCACGAAGAGAAAAAGTTTGCTTCCAGAATAGCTGCCTTCTGCCAAAGGTGGCTTGATTGTGAAGTGATATTACGAAGCTTGCAAAAATATTTAGAAATTGTCTAGAAGACAAACATAGTTCTAACGTAGAACCTATTAGGAGAGACTTGAGGCAAATGTGATGAGCGAAAATAATATTCAAAAGTATCGGTTTGTCTGTACCCTGACTTTCGGTGATATCTACGGTCAAATAATTGTTTGGTTAATTACAATTACTCTCAGTTTGGCATCAGCTTTGGCATTGATGGGTGCCAAGCGACCCGTATATGCTTTAGCAACAGCGGGTCTTGTCGTTCTGCTATCGCTACCTTTCTTGTTGTTTGCCTTTGTCACTACCTTGTTAAATCATATTGAAGTCGCTCCTGTAGGGCCAGGAACCAAATTGGAACCCATACCAGGTAATGTGTCTCAGCAACAACCTGTACAAGCAACGAGCTAAAGAATTAGGAGTTAGGAGTAGAGAGGCGATTAATCGCCTCTCTACAGGAGTTATGAGTCACTCTATCTGTCCCATAACTCTTCATTTTTAACTTTTCACTCCTAATTTAAAAATTTTTTATAACATCCCTATCTATAAGCCAATACAGTTCAGTTAAGCATTTGTTTCTTCTCTCAGTGCCCTCTGCGTCTCTGTGGTAGCCTGCGGCAAGCCCTTCAGGTGACGCTCCTAACGTCGCTAACGATGCACTAACAGCAGTCGCTCATGGGGGGGAAACCCCCTTGGCCTTGGCGCTAGCCTCTACCTTTGGGAGAAGACCGCGGTGCTAGCACATGTTTTTGCTGCCGCAGGTCTGGGTTTCCAATTTTGGCTGGACGTTTTGTAGCCATGATGTATAACTAAGAACATCAATCAGAATGTTCTTAGATTACATCTTATGTTGACTTTTTGCTTAAGTTGACACCAATGAGCATTGCTGTACCCCTACAATATTCATAACTCCTAACTTTATCAAAAACCGACAGATGGCAACTTGCCTTGTAGGGACTGAAATTTAGACTGAACACAGTTGGCACAATTACAACCAAGTTGATCAATAATCGGATGAGATGTTTGAATCAAGTTTGGTGTTGCTAGATCGGGAATTTGTTGTGTAGATACTACCGTCATAAATTGGGTAGCGTATAAAGATTTCAGGCTGGATGCGTTTGCTGGATTGACGATCAGCAGCATGGATACCAGAAATGCGGGACAGGCAAGTAAAATCAGTTTGACTATGTTCATAATTTACACAAAGATAGCTTTGCTGATACAGCATAGCTAATAAATTGCCCAGCTTCAATTTTAATTACCAAGTATTGCTTAACTACGCCCGAATCCTTGACCCCGTAAAATCTTTGACCAAATAACTAATTCGCCCTGTTCACCACCTGCGGCCAATAACTTACCTTGGGGATGCCAAGCTAGGCTAGAAAAGCCTCCTGATACGCCTGTAATAATTTGGGATACTTCCTTGGCTTTGTTCCACAAACATAACCAGCCGTCAGCCGCCGCAGAAGCGAGAAGGAAGCTTTTGGGTGCAAAGGCGATCGCATTAATCACGCCTACATGATTAGTTAACACTCGTGCTTCCCAACCTAAAGTATCATCCTCTAGCTTTTCCCACACTATAATACCTTCAACGCTAGAAGACGCCAGTATTGGCGCACCCACTTTAGTCGTAGCTTCTGACCATGCCAATTGACGAACTTTACCAGGGAAACCACGCATTACCCAAGGATCGGGGTTGTTCCATTCCAAAAGTGTGACACTGCGATCCATGTTGCCAGAAGCAAGGTATTTGCCATCGGGCGACCAAGCCATCGCTACACTGACGGTAGTCATATCTAAGCTATATGGTTCTTCATCCCAATTTTGACTATCCCAAATTTTGACTCCCTTATAACCACTAATGGCTAAATATTCTCCGTCAATGCGCCAATCTATACCCAATACTGAAGAGTTATCGAAATTCAGGGTCACGATAACTTCACGAGTATCTGCATCCCAGACTTGGACGTAACGCCCCAAACTAAAAGCCAGTTGGTTACTGGTATAATTCCAAGCTAGCTTGTCAACCCATGCAGGGGCATTTTCTAACGTGGCGATTAATTCAGTGTCGCGCCAAATTTTCACCTGTCCATCTTGTCCGCCAACGGCTAAAAATTTGCCATCTGGGGAAAAGGCGAGACAGTCTACCGATTTACCATTACCAGTTTGTAAGGTTGTGAGTGCGCCATCATTCCACAAAACTACTTCCCCGGCCGCGGAAGTAGCTGCTAAAGTTTGACCTTGTGGCGACCAAGCGATCGCAGTTACATAATCTGAAAGTATCCCTGAATAGTGTTGTTCAAATTCCTTAGATTTGGTTGTGGAGTTCATAGTTATTGGGTATTGGGGACTGGGGACTAGGGACTGGGAACTAAGGACTAAATTCTTCCCAATCCCCAGTCCCCAATCCCCTTTTAAGCTAGACAAGCGAGAAAATTTTGCTTGAGTTGGGCTGCATCAAGGTTGCGGCCGATGAAGACTAGTTCGTTTTTGGGGGTTTCGCTGGGTTTCCAGGGGCGATCGGGTTTGCCATCAAAGATCATGTGTACTCCTTGGAATACAAATCGATTGTCTTCTCCCGCAATATTTAAAATGCCTTTCATCCGAAAGATATCTGGCCCTTGGGTACGCAGTAACTCCGAAAGCCAAGTGTTTAACTTTTCTCCATCAACTGCACCCGCTTCTACTAAAGCCACTGAAAAGACAGTTTCATCGTGTACGTGGGCATCTTCGCCTAAGAAATCTGGATCAATTTCTAATGCACGGTCTAAATCAAAGGCTTTGACACCTAATAAAGCATCCATTCCTAGTTCAGAATTTTGGGTGCGGTAGATTTTTGCGATCGCATTCATCGCCCGAATCCGTTTTTCTAATTCATCCAACTCTTCTGGCGCTACCAAATCTGTTTTATTAAGTAAAATTACATCGGCAAAGGCAATCTGTTCTTGAGCTTCGTCGGCATCCCAGTGCTGCCAAATATGTTTGGCATCTACAACTGTCACCACTGCATCTAGAGACAGTTGGCTTTGCAAATCTTCATCAACAAAAAATGTCTGAATTACTGGTGCTGGATCGGCTAATCCAGTTGTTTCAATTACTAAATGGTCAAATTTATCGCGCCGCTTCATCAAATTGCCAATGATGCGAATTAAATCGCCCCGCACTGTACAACAGATACAGCCATTGTTCATTTCAAAAATTTCTTCATCTGCATCGATAATCAATTGATTATCAATACCCACTTCCCCAAATTCATTAACAATCACAGCAACTTTTTTGCCATGTTCGTAGGTGAGGATGTGATTGAGTAGAGTCGTTTTACCTGCTCCCAAATAGCCTGTAAGAACAGTAACGGGAACTGAATTGTTGATTACGTCAGCCACCATACTCTAAATTCCTCTTTTCTCACCTTATGGATAATCATTATCGCCTATGATAATTGTTTTTATTTTTTTGTGCGAACTTGCTGTTATTTTAGGTTTCAGCAAAATAATCACATAATTTAATCAAGAAATATTTTATTTGAAATACTAATAGTCAAATCTAACGATGTCTTAAATCAGCCTTTAACACCTTGGAAAAACAATTCAATACCAATTGAGGTTTTTAAATAAGTACCTGCTTAATCATAAAATTATCCTTTGATGCAATGTGGTGGTTTGAAGAAAACACTGTATGACCTGTCACAGGGTTTTATACTGATGATCGCACCAAGGTGCAAAATGATTTTGCACTTTGGTGCGAGGATTTAATTTTCTGAAGAGAACAAAAAATCTTGAACTGCTTCTAAAACAACTTCTGGGTATTCTTCATGTAGTCCCAAAGAACCAGGTATGACAACACTTTTCACTCCTGGTAAGGCTATCAAAGCGTTCATTTCTTCTCGCGATTTGGGAGGGCTAGATTCCCCAATTACTACCATGAGCGGTACGGTTAAAGACTGCACAAGTTTGAGAAAATCAGATTGTGCGTGTATAGCATCAAGATTACCAGTTACAAAGGCAGCAGATGCAAATCGCGCTCCTGGTTGTTGAGTTGTTTGCCATTTCTTCTCAATGAAATTGGGTGTAATTTTAGCCACGTCAGTAAAGACATGACGACGGTACATAAAACTTAATAAAGATGGGGCAGTATTGAGTTTGTAGAGAGCTTGACCAAGTATAGGCGATCGCACCAATCCTCTCACAATGCCAGCTATTTGCTGACTTGCCCCCATTGTCGGCAAAGGCCCACGCCAAGTAGGAGCTAACAATACAATCTTTGAGAAAGCAGCTGATTTCACAGCTAATTGTAAAACGTAACTAGCAGCATGACCAGCCGCCACCACGGTAATCGGAGTAATAAAAACAGCTTTGACAAAATCTTCCAGAAATTGCTGATATATTTCCGGTCGATAATTCAAGCTGGGGCGAGAAGATTCACCAAATCCAGGCCAGTCTATGGCTACAACTTGAAAATGGGGAGCTAGTAATTTGGCAAGTTCGCCCATTTCCAAACGCGTCGAAACACTGCTGAAAGCTGGTAGTAGCAATAGCGGAGAACCTTTACCAAGGGTTTCATAAACAACGCGTAATTGCTGATTTTCCCAGTTCCAGAGATACTCCTGAACTACTCCGCCAAAGCCAATAGCAGCAAAGGTAGATAATACATTGGTTGACATAAGACTAAATTTTGGTAGTTGTACGTTATTTGATCAGTTGTCCTTTTGTCCTTTGCAAATGACCAATGACCAAAGAGGCAGGGGAGCAGGGAGCAGGGGAGAAAAATTCGCTCATTTCCCCTGCCATCCGGGTTTCAGAGCCAATAAATTTATTTATGCCCAAAAGTAAAAATATTTATTTCGAGTGGCGCAGCGCGTTCGCCCTTGGCGTCTCGTAGAGAGAAATAATGCGTCCTTACTTAGTTCAGAGCAAATACATTTATGTATGGGGTTCTCCCCCTGCCCCCCGCTCCCTGCTCCTTGTCCTCTTGTTGACCAAGTTTAGTTAGGCAAATCTAACTTACATTCCAATGCTTTTTTTTGCATGGTTTTAAAAATGTTGTAAAACCCATTAGCACGGGAAGGTGTCAGGCTAACGTTTAAACCTGTTTCTTGAATAAAATCTGGGGTAAGTTGGACAATCTCAGTTGGCGTTAGTCCCTGCAATCCTTCAACCAGAAGCCCTACTAATCCTTTAGTTAACTGGGAATCGGAATCGCCCTGAAAGATAACCTTACCGTCATCCAAGGCTGCGGTGATATAAACTTGAGACACGCAACCAGGAACTTTATTTTCGGGTAATTTATCGGCTTCTGGGAACTCATTGAGCTTCTGAGCATACCAGATTAGCTGTTCGTAGCGCCGCTTCGGTTCAGAAGCGCGTTGAAAGCGCTGGACAATTTTAGCTAGCGCAGGTGGCAAAGAATCTAGAGTTGAGGACATAACAAAAGCAGCAAACGATCGGTACCACTTTGAGTTTAAATTATCTTTAGAACGATTCCTACGGCGGGCTGCGCTTACGCGCTCCGGTTCACGTCGCCATATCAGCTAGCTATAACAAATATTATTGATTATAACTTGTCAAATTCAGACAATTACTGCGATTTGCATTCACATCGTTCAGATTTTTTAATGCATCTAATGACAAAAACTTAATTTTTTTATAAGCAAGCTTACAAAAACTATAGTTGCATCAATATATACTTTTTCTCTTACGTAAGTATGATTAATGGGTGAAATTTATATGTCGTTTGATTTGATTGAGATTTTTAACGCTACTAGCTCCTATCAGTAAGCGATTACAAAATTAGCTGCAAGTAGATTTAACTAAGCAGCTAGATAATAATCGACAATTAAAAATTAAAAATCAAAAAAATTCTGATTTTTAATTTTTAACTTCTCTCCCTGACAGATTAATTCGTAGTTTGTGCAGCTAGCATCTGCTTCAGCTTTTCTAATTCCGAAGCCCAACGAGGATCTGGACGAATAGCATCTGAATCGGTAGTTGTGGTACTGCTTTCGCGAGAACCGCCGCCACCGCCGCCACGACGAGGCTTTTTAGAACTTTTCTCGCGGCGGCTACCTTCTCTGCTGGGGCTAGGAGTCGGGGTACTACTACTAGCAAGAGTAACTGGTTTAGGAGCTTGCTCCTCGCCCTCTTCACCCTTTGTCCGAGGTAATGCCTTCTCTAGCTTAATGGGAGTGTCTTTGAACAGCTGACCATTATATTTTTCAATGATTTCGTCAGCTTGTTCGTCGTTGTTGACTGTCAGAAAACCGAAACCACGGCATTTGCCAGTTTTACGGTCTTTAATTAATTTAGTAGTTACAGCATCACCTTCTGCTGCAAAAACTGCTTGCAGATCTTGACGATCTATTTCATCTTTAGGCAGATTACCTATATATAGGCGAACGGACATGAACTATACCTCCAGAGTTAAATGAACATGGCAAGGCGAGAAAACAATCACTTGGCTTAGGCTTTTAACTTTTAAATAGATGCTATTGACCAAGACTGCCATCAACCAATTTTTTTGCTCGAAACTGTCAACCTATACAACAATACAGTTTTTCGTCGGGATCAAGCTTGTTTAATCAAAAGGCTCACACTATGGTGAGCTAATAACACCTTAATTCTAAGAATTGTAAATTTAATAGCCTAGTGCCTGCTAAAGTACACGCTTTCTTCCATGCTCTTTTTCGCAGAATCAAATACCATTCCCTACATTACCACGGTATTTTCTACGTAGCTAGTTTAGCGCATATATTTCTGGCATTAGTATTACTGCATCGTAACATGAAACACATTTTTTTATTCAAGAGAGCATATTTTGAGACAAAAACCAGCCAATGGCTGGTTAATTTTCTGCTGTGTTGGGAGGATAAAAGGTATGAAGCAGGGGAAAAAGCATCCGAATTAACAACTAAGCAGTAGTGCTGAGTTATATTGGCTGCTATTGTTTGTGTGAATAAATGTAACACTTGTAAAGAAAACCTGCAACTTTTGTTTACATTCTGATTTTTCCTTTGTCCTTTGGAGTTAAATAACTCTTAACTCCTCACTCAGCACTCAGCACTATCTTTAACCAGTAAGAAAAACGTATGCGCCCCAAGCTTGTGCTGCAACTGCTAAAAAAGTAGACCAAATGGGATGAGGGCTATGAATGGTTTTACCACTTTGAGTTTGTAGGGTTTGGATATCAATCCAAGGTGTTGCTCCTCGCCGGAACCAACCTGTGACGATAATTTGCCTACCAATTAGATCCTGGTGATTGATTGACTGTCCTAGCCAAGAAATGTGGTGTAATTTCACCAAACCCGCGCTGGATTGGAAGATTAAATCTTGCGCTAGGGAGTTGCTAGTGCCTTGACGACCTAATAATTTGCCCACCAGACGCACGCTGATGCTGTCAATGGGTAAGGCAGAAGGGTCAGATAACAGGTTGGGTAAGCTGTCATCAGTTTGTACAGTGGCAGGTTTAATATCCGGGAAGAAAGAATTCATCCGCACTACTGTACCGATGCTAAAGCCAATCAAAAGGCAGCCTGTAATGAAAGACCAATCTTCATAGATCCACTTTAGATTTAAAAACTTGAGTGCGAATGCTAGTTGCCAAGTTAGCCAGACTAAAGCTGCAAACAAAACCCCTAGAGGAATTCCCAACCAGGGAGCGATTTGTAATAAGAAAGACTGACGCTTAACCTTTGATGGTTCACTTGCAAAATGTAGTTCGGTGTCTAGATGCCAGTGACGGGCTATTTGACAGAGGCGTTCGATGCGATCGCCCATTAAAGGGTGGCTATTATTAATCGTAAACCATTGGCGATAGGGATTGGCAGTATCCCACTTCAAAAATGATTCAAAAGATAAATTGCTGGCAATAGTGCCCAAAGATAAACTCTGCTGGTGGCTAACTGGTGTCAGGAGATTTAAGCTTTCTAGTTGCCAACTTGTCTCTTCTTCTTTTTGGATGTCAGCGGCAACGCCAATGGCAATTTTAAGTAAAGCGCGAATTAGGGCATTGGGATTACCAGTAATTTCAGCGGCAACGCGATCGCTATAATAAAGCCGCAACCGCGACAACCACAATGCAGTCCCAGTCAGCAAACACCAAACTCCATAAATTAAAGTTGCCAGAATTGTCACCGGCCAGCGCCAAATTTTTGCTGATATTCTGTCACCCAACTCCGACACTTGCTGATATAGGCGATGAATTGGTAGTGTCACCAGCAACAACAAAGACATTACAGCAAAATCCCAGTGAGCAATATGCCCTAGCTGTGTGGCGTAAATAATGGCGATTTCATCATCTGCCAGTTGTTCTAACAGCCCTTGACTCACAACAATCCTGGCATTACGTGGTAAACTACCATAAGTCAGAATAATTGGTGCAGCCGTTGGTAAAATCCGCAGTTTGGGTAACGGCCAGTGGCGCTGCTGGCAACAACGTTGTAGCACCCGAACGGCTTCGCGGCTATGAGCATTTAATACATCTTTAGAAAATTCTCGCTGACCATATAAGTTCGCCAATAGCAGATCCAGTAACCAAGGTGATACTGCAAGTAAAATCACCAATACTATTAGCAACAACTTAGTAGGGTCGCGATATAAAAGCTGCAAAGGCTCCAGATAAGGAAGTTTGACTAAAGTCTGGTTGATGAATCCCATTACTAACTTGAGCATTTCCCGCATCACCCAAAACAGGGCAATGAACGTTCCTGCTGAAAGTAACCGCAAGGGAATTAATTTCGGTTTACGTAGTGGTTGCCATGCTCTGGCGCGTTGTGCTTGTCGCCAATAAATAACGCCGAATAGTTTGGCTTGAGTGCGGGTTACAGAACCCATGAAGCCGTTTAGGGGTGTAGCCGGTGGAGGTGGGGGTGGTGGTGTCGCCACTGTAGCTTTGAGTTTAGGTAGTGGCACCATCGGTGGGGTTTCGTTGCTCTTGGTTTCGATTACTCGATCGTCTGGCTTTTCCTCTAATGTAGGAGTTTCTGGGGGAGTAACAGGGGTTGAATCTGGGGTTGAATCTGGATTTGAATTCTCAAAGGCAACAAATCCAGTTTCGACATTTGTTGATTCTTGCTCAGTTTTTTTACGTTTTGTCAGGTGTTCGAGAGCGCGTGTTGCCCACTCTTGAACTTGTGGGTTGTTACTCTCAATGAGGTTTTGGGAAATAGCGATCGCTTTGGGAACTTCGCCAGTGCGAGCAAAAGCCATCACTAAACCAACCTGGGCTTGTAAACTAGCAGTACCATTACTCTGGCTGCTAGCAATAGGTTCTAGTTGAGCGATCGCTGTTTGGTAATTTCCCTGCTTGAGGGCAACTAAACCAGCCTCCAAAGACGGTTTGGCATGTGAAGGCATACAAATTCTGGCACTCCAATCTCTTCTAAGTGATCCACGTTTGTGCAAAAGCGCGAACCTCGGATGCCGTGGAAATCAACCGCGCTCAAGTTTTGCTTGTCAACCAATTTTGGATTTTGGATTTTGGATTTTGGATTGACCCTGACCACAAGGTTACTTGGCTCAAGGATTTTAAATTAAGGATTTTAGATTTGTTCTACCCACTAGGAGCAAGGCATGAACAAAAAAATCTAAAATTTAAAATCTAAAATCTAAAATTCGTAGTGAATTATTCCTCCACTGGTTGTTGACTAGAAAATACTGGAGCGATCGCGCTTAATTTTAACTCTGGATGGTCGCCTAATAACTGTTGACAATTCCATTCATTGCGGAATAGCAACACTGGGCGTCCCATACTATCTTTAACTGTAGTGGTATTGAAAATCCGTCCCACTTTTTCTAATGCTTCCCAACCACCCTCAACCCAACGGGCGACACTATAGGGTAATACCTCTAAGATGGTTTCTACACCATACTCATTTTGTAAGCGAAACTGTACCACCTCGAATTGCAACTGACCCACCGCCGCCAAAATTGGATCGCGCTTGGCTTCATCAGTTGAATACATAATTTGCACAGCACCTTCTTCGCGCAATTCCGCAACGCCTTTTTGGAATTGTTTAGATTTCGAGGGGTTGGGATTCCTCAGAGAAGCGAACAGTTCCGGCGAAAAATACGGAATTCCCTCATATTCGAGCTTTTGTCCCGTGTAAATTGTATCCCCGATCGCAAAAACACCGGGATTGTTCAAACCGATCACATCGCCAGGATAAGCCACATCAATAGATTCTCGCTCTTGAGCAAAGAGTTTTTGCGGGCGAGATAGACGGATGAGTTTACCAATGCGGGCGTGATTCACCATCATATCTTTTTCAAACTTACCAGTGCAAACCCGGATAAATGCGACGCGATCGCGGTGTTTCGGGTCCATATTCGCTTGCAGTTTAAAGACAAACCCCGAAAACTCCGGGTATGTAGGGGGAACTTCGCCAACACTGCTGACATGAGAGCCGGGTTTGAGGGCATAGTCGAGGAAATACTTAAGGAATAACTCTACCCCAAAGTTAGTCATGGCGCTACCAAAGAACACAGGCGTCATTTTGCCTTCATGTACCAACTGTAAATCTAGCTCTGGCCCAACTCCTTCTAACAGTTCCAGATCATTTTTCAGTTGGTGATACAGGCTTTGTTCTAGCTGTTCTTCTATTCTCGGATCGCCTAATTCCACTATGGTATCACGGGCTTCTCGGCTGCCGTGGGCGCTGCGTTCAAACAGGTGAATTTGTTGCTTGTGTCGGTCAAAAACACCTTTAAAGCGATCGCCCATACCAATCGGCCAATTTACCGCATAGGTTTGCAATCCCAATTCTTGCTCAATTTCATCTAACAGTTCCAGAGGTTCTCTGCCTGGGCGATCGAGCTTGTTGATAAATGTAAAAATCGGGATACCCCGCAACTTACACACTTCAAACAACTTACGGGTTTGGGGTTCCAAACCTTTTGCCGCATCAATCAGCATCACGGCATTATCGGCGGCGGCGAGGGTGCGATAAGTATCTTCACTGAAGTCTTGGTGTCCTGGTGTGTCTAATAAATTGATTTGACAATTCCGGTATTCAAATTGCAACACCGTGGAGGTAATGGAAATACCCCGTTGTTGTTCCATCGCCATCCAGTCAGATGTAGCTTTGCGCTGTGCCCGTCTCGCCTTAACCGCCCCAGCTTCATGAATTGCCCCTCCGTACAGGAGTAGTTTTTCAGTTAGTGTAGTCTTACCTGCATCGGGGTGAGATATAATCGCAAAGTTGCGGCGAAGTTCAACTGCTTGAATAAGTTCAGACTGAAGTTCAGTAGACATAAATGTATTTGTTTGAAAGCTTGCTTAATTTTTTTTGACTCTAGTAAGTCTTTTAATCTTAAGACAACGATGCTCGTGATAGGGTCGTAGTGGAATCAACAATCTGACTAAATAGGAGAAAAGAATGTACGACACAGACAAGCGAAAGCTTCTATCTGCCTTGTCTCATGGAGCGATTTTTTTCAGCACAACTTTGGTATCAGTAAGTATACCTATTGCCATATTGCTCGTATCTGACGATCCTGTTGTTAAAGAAAACGCCAGAGAATCCATCAATTTCCACTTCAATGTCTGGCTTTATGGAGGAATTCTAGGAGCGTTATTTTTTCTATTCGGTTGGTTAGTGTTACCACTATTATTGTTGGGGCCACTAGCTGGTCTGGGATATATATTACACTGGGGATTAACAATTTGGGCGCTCATCGGAGTTTTCAGCAATCCTGATATACCCTTCCGTTATCCTTATATTTTCCGGGTTTTTTAACACAAATTATCATTGGGCATGGGGCATGGGACATTGATAATTGTCAGTTATTTGCTACCAAATACAAAATTTAATTAATTCGTAGCGAATTCTCTGCGTGCCTCTGCGTTTCCCTCTGCGCCACTTTGCGTTTAAATTTCAACCCTCAATTCGCCAAGATTTTGCCAACAGACAGTCTTATCATTTTGAATTTTGAATTGCTTACTATGTTGTTTTTTTTCCAGTCCGTCGGATAGGTGCAACCAAGCTGTAGAATACAAAATTGCCCCACAACTTGATTAAGAGTAGGGCAAAGGACAGTTAAGCACTGTTTGTAGTCTGTCTGACGGCAGGAAAATTTTAGCCTGCTTTTGTGACGCTTTGTTTTGTGTCCATCTGCGTTGTTTTTCTTCATAAAATTTTATGTTTCCTACACATCGCCCCCGTCGTCTGCGTACTCATCCCCAACTGCGCCGGATGGTTCGTGAAACTGTTTTAACAACAAACGATTTAATCTACCCATTATTTGCCGTACCAGGTGAAGGAATCGCTAATGAGGTGAAATCCATGCCCGGTGTCTACCAACTTTCGGTAGATAAAATTGTTGAAGAAGCAAAAGAAGTTTATGACTTAGGAATTCCTTCGATTATTTTATTTGGGATTCCGGCTGATAAAGATGTAGATGCTACTGGTGCTTGGCATGCTTGCGGTATCGTCCAGAAAGCGGCGACGGCAGTAAAAGCAGCAGTGCCAGATTTGATTGTAATTGCTGATACTTGTTTATGTGAGTATACTAGCCACGGTCATTGTGGTTATTTACAAGTTGGTGATTTAACAGGACGAGTTTTAAATGACCCAACTCTGGACTTATTAAAGAAAACAGCAGTTTCTCAAGCCAAAGCTGGTGCCGATATCATCGCGCCTTCTGGGATGATGGATGGGTTTGTGCAAGCAATTCGTCAGGGTTTAGATGAAGCAGGATTTCAAGATACGCCGATTTTGTCTTATGCTGCTAAGTATGCTTCGGGTTATTATGGGCCATTTCGGGATGCAGCAGACTCAACGCCGCAATTTGGGGACAGAAGAACTTACCAAATGGACCCAGGTAACTCCCGCGAAGCAATTAAAGAGATTGAATTGGATATCGCCGAAGGTGCTGATATGCTGATGGTTAAGCCAGCTTTGGCATACATGGATATTATTTGGCGGGTGAAGGAAGCGAGTAATTTACCAGTTGCGGCTTACAATGTTTCTGGTGAGTATGCGATGGTAAAAGCTGCGGCGCTCAATGGTTGGATTGATGAAGAGCGGGTGGTTATGGAAACTTTAACTGGGTTTAAACGGGCTGGTGCAGACTTAATTTTGACTTATCATGCCAAAGATGCGGCGCGATGGTTAAAGTAGGCTATGCATATTGACTACTAATTTATTGGAAAATCTCATGCAGAGGCGCAAAGACGCAGAGTTGTGTTTTGCTGTTTGGGCGTGAGATTTTTGGATGTCAAAAGCCTTTTAAACGGGTATTTTAGGGATGCGATCGCTACTTAACTATAATGTTTTCAGCGTACACCACTAGCTAAGATTCCTAAAATTTTATTGACATCTTTAAGATAATATTCACTTAAGTCTATCTGGATAGATTGCCCTTCTAATTTTAAAAATTGCCAAATACTTCCAGTGGTGACAGTTCCATAAATTATCAAATTTTCATTACCTGCTCGTTCGTTAAATATTCTTGCTGCTAGCATTTCGGCTACACATTGTCCCAAACCAGCAGGAATGTTTTCTTTTTTAGCTTCCACAATAATAATGACTGGTGCTGTGATAATTAGTCTTTCTGGAGAACGAGTAATTAGAAAATCACAGATTCCATTTAAACCTTGTGCAGTGTCAACATTGAATTCAACACCAGAGAACAAATTTATTTGGTCATTTAATTGTCGTCTCAAATCTAGTAATATAGGAGAAATAATCATCTCAGATCGAGCTTTTTCACTATTACTAGCAATAGCTATAGGTAAATTATATTGAAGAATTTCTTTTAATAACTCACTACATTCTATAGCAGGTGTATTAGCAAAAATATCAGTTCTCTCAATAGTATTTATTTGAAAGCTTTGTTTGACTTTTTCTAAAGTAAAATCACTATATGCCATATTAGTATATGTTGGTGGGAAGACACAAAACTAACTGCCTCTTGGCAGGGTGGGATTCTTATTCATCTACCTTAGTTACTAGTTATTCTGCTGTAGTTTCATCCTCATAAATATCAATGGCTTGTAGAACCTGTTTTACTATTTTTGGGTGCAATATTTTTCCTGAATGAAAAGGAATAACCACTCTCACTTGTTCTCGAAAATAAATCCTGTGACTTCCTTTGCTTCTAATTTGAATAAAGCCTGCATCTAATAAGAGTTTTTCAGCTTCCGTTGCCGTTATACGTGGGAGTTTAGGCAACTTTCACCTCCAAGGTTATTGTGAATACTTCCTTGTTATGAAGTGCCTGTTTTTCTGAATTTGACAAGGTTTCTATATAAAGTTCAACTGCTTCTTTAATATTCGCCTGTACTTCTTCTAGGGAATCACCTTGAGATTGACAACCAGGTAGTTCAGGGCAATAGGCATAATATCCATGTTCGTCTTTTTCGATAATGATGCTAACTTTATACGACATATCAAAGTTACCTTTGCTCATTTAATAACTTAGGACTCGCCCTTTCAAGGTGACTCGTAAAATCTCTTTTCTTCTCTCGTACCTCTGCGGTTTAAAAGTAATTTATCTAACCACCGAGGTGCAGAGAACACAGAGAAAAGAGGAATTCTTGTCCAAAAATTTCACTATGACTTACGCACTGTACAAATTAAGCATAATGTGAGTTATGGTATTTAGTCGTTTCAGACGCTTACTATAACCCTGATTGACTCACACATAAAGCGTAGGCGTAGCCCGTCGTAGAAATCGCTAGCTGCTAAAGATGGCTGAAATATCCAAATTGCTGTAGTGCTTATGTACAAGGTGTAAGTTCTATTGGCTATTACTCGTGCGTTACGCAACTTACAATCAACAATTAGCATTGTGGCAAACCTTGGGCGATCGCACTAAGGAAGCTGAAACGCTTTACAATATTGCATTACAGAATGCGATCGAGATGATCTTAACGCTGCACTGACCCAAATATAAGCCACAATTCAAACCGAACCACAAAAGTTTAAAATGTGCTGTGCAGTGATTTGTGGTTGTTCCAAGTGTGGGAGATGACCGCAATCTTGAATCCAGGTGAGAATACTGTGTGGAATTGCCTTTTGAAAAGTTGTGGCATCCTTAGTACCCACAATTTTATCAGAATCGCCCCACAAAATTAGCGTTTGTTGCACAATTTGTGATAATATATCAAATCTAAAAGCACTATAACCACCACTTTTAGTGAAAGCAATCAAAGCTTGATTCCAACTCGGACTTTGTAGGTGCAATGCACCACAACACAGCGCATCGAAGGAGGCGAGACTTTGATTTTTATATCCAATGCGGGAAACGCGATCGCGAACCTTCAGATTACTCAAAAACTGAGTTGCCAAATAATCCAACGGGGGAAACATTAATTTACTCAATGGTGAACCACCCGCTAACCCGGCACTATCAATTAACACTAGCTTTTTTACTACTTCCGGGTATGTCAGCGTAAAATCAATCGCTGTCGCACCCCCCATCGAAGCGCCCACTAAAATTACAGGTTGGTTAATTAAGCTTTTCCAGAAATAATAAAGATGGGTTTTAATTGTAGTTGGGCTGTAGGCAATTCCTGAGAGTCTATCTGTAAACCCAAAACCCAACAAATCCACTGCCCAAGTTTCATTATCTTCAGAAAGTAGTGGCAAAAGCCGCCGAAATTCCAATACAGAACTGTCAAAACCGTGAATTAATAAAATCGGAGTTCCACCGCACCCTTGTTTGACAAATGCTGTAGTAACTGGTTGATTAGTTAAAGGAGTAGCGATCGCAGTGGTTTGAATACTCCGAGCTAGTGCGATCGAAGTAGGTTCTGTTAGTTGCTTGACTGCTGTAGGCAGAAAATTCGGAAACATAAATTTCAGTTTATCGTATTAGCTTACTTCCACACATAGGTGATTTTGTTGTTTAACAAAATCACAAAAACTAATATGCATAATTATTATTTGTAATATCTAAAAATATAAACCAGCCGGGATCAAAATATTTTAACTCCCAACTCCTGTACAGAGGCGATTAATCGTGTCTCTACCCACTCCCCCAAAATTTATAGATCCAAGAAAGTTTTCCAAAATGTCAAAATTGGGACAAAAGCCACGTACAATTAAAATCGCTTATCCCTTAATTCAGGAGCTAATGCCATGCCAATGGCGGTTGGCGTAATTGAAACTTTAGGTTTTCCTAGTGTCTTAGCAGCAGCAGATGCAATGGTCAAAGCTGCCGCAGTCACAATTGTGTATTATGGTCAAGCAGAAAGCGCTCGTTTGTTAGTCGCCGTTCGGGGACACGTTTCTGAAGTAAATAGAGCTGTTGAAGCCGGAATCTTAGCGGGAGAGCAAGTCAAAGCTGGTACAGTAATTACCTACTACATTGTTCCTAATCCCCCGGAAAATGTGGAAACCATATTACCAATCCATTTTACCGAGGAATCAGAACCTTTCCGTATGTTCTAAGCAATTTTGCTATCAAAATCTGTAGCGAAGCTTCGTACAATTAACTTGTAGCCACCATATCGTTTGTTTATACAGGAGATTAATAATGTCATTACAGGCAGTTGGAGCACTTGAAACGAAAGGTTTTCCGGCGGTGCTAGCAGCAGCAGATGCTATGGTAAAAGCTGGTCGAGTCACCCTTGTTGGTTATATCAGAGTAGGTAGCGCTCGCTTTACAGTTAATATTCGTGGCGATGTTTCTGAAGTAAAAGCCGCGATGGCTGCTGGTGTTGAAGCCGCAGAAAATGTTTATGGCGGTACTCTAGAATCCTGGGTGATTATTCCTCGTCCCCATGAAAACGTTGAAGCTGTTTTGCCAATTGGTTACACAGAACAAGTCCAACAGTATCGAGAATCTGTAGAAAATCCCATTGTTAGATCAAACAATCGATAGATTTAATCACCTGTGGGTAAATTAAAAACGAAGAATGCCCATAAATAAATTTAAAGAGAAGTTTATTGTAAGGCTTCTGACCATCAAAACTTTAGAGCGTTGCAAACTTTTATGTTTTTAGATTTTGCATAAGTTGAATTTTGAAGCAGAGGGAGAGCAACAGTTAGAGTCAATAGTCAAAATCAATATTGACTGTTGACTATTCATTATTAGGAATATAAAAGTTTTAAGAATAACTTGCCAATGATTAGAGGCATAGTTGTAAATGAATATAGTTTACAGCTATTTTTAGGTAAATAGACCACGCGATAGGGGTACAGCAATGCCTATCGATGTCAACTTAAGACCTGGCGAATGGAATGAGACTGTTGTTCAATTCACGGTGGGTTTGACCCCTCACCCCTAAAACCTTGGTTTGGCGATTCAAAATTAAAGAAATTTCAGACGGGGATTTAGCGAGAAACGCGGTCTTGGGCTTTGCCCAAGTGGAGCGATTTCTCAAGACAAACCCCGACTGAAATGGGTGCTACATATAGATTGCAGGTTCTTAAACTCTTTAATTTACGATAAACCAACTTCTCAGACGGGTTGGGAGATTTACTGAGTCCATACCTCAATTAACACCAACTATACTGAGATTTAACTAAGTATTTGACTACGTAATGAATTAGAGAAGGTTGAAACTTATACGGGTGAAATAACGTCTGACATTGAGTTAGATTAGATTCGTTCCTTGTATCTGTTACAAAATGTCAGATTTACCTGACTCATCTCGTGCAAAGGTTGTATCTTCAACACTCTAGGCAGATTTCTGTTCTCAGTGAGAAAACATAACTTTACAAAAAGTTTAAATTGGCAAAATCAACCCAAATGCTTGATATACAAGAGTCTTAGATGTTGTGAGTTGAAAATAAAACATCAATGTAGAAATTTCTGCATAATTTCAGTGAACTGAGACGTAATAAAAGTAGAATCACTGAGCTATTTTCATGAAACTCATGAAATCAGGGGCAGCTGCCAGTTAAATAATTAAGTGGGACGAATGGGGGTTGTGATGCAAACTTCAAAATTGAGTTTCGAGGAATGCAATCTCACTATGACAACGGATGTGGAAAAACTGGCTATAGATTGGCAAAAGCGTTTGGCTGTGGAATGTCCAGACCAAAATGAAGCTGCTAGACAAAGCATTATTCTTTGGTTATTGGGATCTGACTCAAAACGGTTTGATTTGTTTAACCCTAAAGAACTCGATATTGCCAAGCAAGCGATGGAATATCGCTGGAGGATTTTACGTCAACGCTACTTAGGGCTGGGGCGAGAACGTGCTTATCGCAACTTGATCGTGCGATTGGGAAGTTTAGTAACATTACGGAATAAGATTCAGACTTGGGTTTCCCTCAGCCGCGATCGCCAGCGCAGTGTAATCGATGTGTTACAAGAAGTAATCCAAGAATTACTCCAAAGCGATAGCCAGATGCAACAGCAAATGGCTGATATTGCCAAATATACAACCGATAGACGATTAGGTGATGCTCTGCTATTTGCCAGTTTAGAAGAATATTCTCTGCGCCCAGTACGCAATCAACCCCTATTAGCTTACCGATTTGTGAATTACTTGCGTCGCACTCAGCGCGGTGGTTTAACCCAAGTTCCTGGCCGTGACTTGATTAGACTAGTTTCAGAAGAAGTTCTTACAGACGACAGTGATAATCGAGTTAACTTAGTCGATAGTCAAGCGATCGCAGAATATCAAGAAGCACAACAACTAGAAGAACAACAGGGGCTACGCCAGTCAGTACAAAAAGAATTTGAAAATTATTTACAAGAAAGTCTGGGAACAGACGCAGTAGGTTGGCTGCGACTCTATCTGCAAGGTAAGTCCCAAGAAGAGATCGCCCAAAAACTGAATAAGCAGACTAAAGAAGTTTACCGTCTGCGAGAAAAAATTAGTTACCACGCTGTCCGTGTTTTTGCCCTCAAAGGTAAACCAGAACTCGTAGACAGCTGGCTCTCAATTTCCTTACAAGAACATAACTTAGGATTAACGCAAAACCAATGGCAGCAACTTGATGAAAAATTGACCCCTCTAGGGCGGCAGATTCTAGATTTGCGGAAAGCGGGTAATTCAATAGAAGCAATAGCTGAACAATTAAAACTCAAAACCCATCAAGTGCTAGGCGAATGGACAAAAATCTATCTTGCAGCCCAAGGTTTAAGAACTCAAGAGTAAGCTGTAGTCGAAGATGGGGACTGGGGATTGGGGAAGAAGCAAGGGAGAAGAGTTTTCCCCTCCGCCCCCCGCACTCCACCCCTCTGCCTCTTTTCAATGCCCAACCCTCAGTATTATCCCTACTCTATAATCTAAAATTCATACTCTACTTACGTTTACTTAAGTATATATAATTTAAATTTTAACAATCTAACAAAGTATCTTTATTAACTACCTACTAAATTCAAGGCAAAATATAATTAAATACCAACGCATCAAACCAACGCATCAAATCTATGTTGTCTTCAGAGGGTGAAATAAATGATACCGCAGCAAATGGACGGCAAATGCTAACTGCCACTCAAATGAAGTGGGAAGAAAAAGGTGATCGCGAGCAAATATTCCAACTAATTGATAGTCTTTTGTCCTTTGAAGCTTGCCTCTACCACCAGATTTTACCCTTTGGATTAGAAGGCAAAAACCTCTTGCTAGGTATGGTTTATCCACAAGATAGCGAGGCACTAGATTACGTTGGTCGCATTTTGTCTTCTATCAATTGCACAATGATGATTGAAGCGATCGCAGCCGACGCTCACCGCAGAATATTATCAGCCTACCTCAACCATAAGAACACATCTCAGCTAGATGCCAAACTTGTGCATCAGCTAACAGCAGACTCTTCTCCAATACATAGCCCAGCGAGCATTCCTGACACACCTGTTCCCTCCTTAAACGACTCAGAATCAAATCAGCAACCAGTATTGATGATATTTCAGACACCAAAGCGTCAACATTCTGGGCAGCGGGTAGACTTACCTCCTATCCCAGAGCTAGACCGATCATCTGAAACTACGACGTTCTCGACTCCTGTTTCCAGAACTCAGCAGGGAGAGACTTCCGAAGCCACATCACCAAACAATTTACCAATTTTGCCCACACAGGCTTCTGAACTACTGAGTCCAATCGAGTTGCTACCAACACTGCCACCCAAAAAATTACTAGAAGAATTACTGGGACGAATCTTGGCTGGGGGAATTGGTCGACTGTACTTAGAAAGACAAGCGTATGAAGGTAGGATACTGTGGAGTGACAATGGAATTTTACAGTCTGTATTAGACCAACTGCCGCTCTCGGTTTTCCAAGGAGTACTGAATGAATTAAAGCGGTTTGCTTCTCTACCTGTCACAACGGTTGCAGAACCAAAACAGGTAGAAAAAGAATACGTATATCAAAAAAACCGCTTATTATTACGCTTGCGAGTCATGCCGGGAATCTACGGCGAAGAGGCAACACTCCAAGTATTGCGGGGAGCAGCCTTAAAATTCTATCAACAACAACAGTTGACGCGTCTGGGCCGCGATGCCTTAGGAATTTCTCAGCAACTAAGCTTCAAGTTGCACGAACTACAAGAACGGCTTTTACTGAATCCCGTCCTTGATTCTCAGCAATTAGAGGCTTTAGTTACCCTGAATCAGTTAGTGAAAAATTTAGACCAACAGATCAAAATACTCGCACTAGATAGCAATTTACCAACAAATAGTAAATCATCGGTCTGTAAGTGAAAACGCTGATTTCGATCGCATACATAATTGTTATGTTGTAATGGAATCCTAGACTGATAAAGCTTAGAGGTTCATCTTCAATAAATACAAATTTTGCGATCGTATTCTGAGTAAGATTACGGTTTAAAAAAACTTATAGTAGCAAAGTTAGTTTCCCGCCCTTACATTAATTTGTTGCAAATATTTCATGTTAACTGAGGTTTTTAGTGAACTTTTCCCCTTAATGAGTACAGCCAATCCACAGACTTTGGAATGGCTGCTCAACGTTGCAATTGAACATGAATACCCATCTGGGCGAGCCGTTGTGATGGAAGATGCCTGGGGTAATGCAGTTTACTTCGTAGTTTCTGGTTGGGTCAAAGTCCGGCGTACCCTTGGGGAAGATTCAGTAGCTCTAGCAATTTTTGGCCGTGGTGATTTTTTTGGAGAAATGGCAATTTTAGATGAATCTCCACGCTCAACCGATGTCATTGCCCTTTCACCCGTGAAGTTGCTTAGTATCTCCAGAGAGCGTTTTATTCAAATATTGTTTAAAGATCCGCAGCTACATCACCGGATGTTGCAACTGATGGTGCGGCGATTGCGACAAATTAACCTGCGCTTACAAATGCGGTCTTCACCACCAGCAGTTAAACTTGCTCATACCCTAGTAACTTTAGGCGAAAGCTATGGTCAAGACTCAGACTTAGGAAGAGAAATTTTTAACATTCCCTTTAAAGATTTAGCAGAGGTGACAGAAATCGGTGTTGAAGAAACCACCAAAATCATGGAGAAACTACATGAAAAAGGGTGGATAAAGATTGATAGTGCCAACAACATCAATTATCTTGTGAACTTCAAACAGTTAATGAACTTGGCCGGCAAAGTGTGATTGCTTTATCCAATACAAAATCCGATACAAATCTACTTACTTATACCGATTTTTTATCAGCTGCGTTAAATAAAGCGGTTCTTAGTTGTATGGAATATGTACCACTCATAGAGGTACTGGTATCAACTGAACGCGAAACCGCTTGTCCGCCGGGAATTGAAATTCCCGTATAATAGCTAAAGTCATCTGAAGATGACTAAATATCGCCAAAAATCTCCAGTCTACTTCAGTAGACTTAAGCTATTAGCCCGAAAATTTATTTCCGGGCGGGCATGGAAGCCAACAGATAAGCTATTTCTAGCTTAAGTTGACACCAATGAGCAATGCTGTGCCCCTATTGTCTGTTGCATCCAAACAAGAACTGCTATAAATTAAAAACTCCATCGGTACATCTTGCTCGGTATGATATTTGATCTGCAAGCATTTACCTAGTAATAACCAGCTATGACACATAACTACCGCATTACTCTACTTCCCGGCGATGGCATTGGCCCTGAAATTATGGCAGTGGCGGTAGATGTGCTAAAAGTTGTAGGGAAGCAATTTGATATTCAGTTTGAATTCCAAGAAGCGCTTATTGGTGGTGCAGCAATTGATACCACAGGAGAACCCCTACCATCTGCCACTCTAGAAACTTGCCGTAATAGTGATGCTGTGTTACTTGCCGCCATTGGTGGTTATAAGTGGGATTCACTGCCATCTAATTTACGCCCAGAAGCAGGTTTGTTAGGACTACGTGCAGGTTTGGGATTATTTGCCAATTTACGCCCAGCGAAAATTTTGCCCCAGCTAATCGATGCCTCGACTTTGAAACGCGAAATTGTCGAAGGCGTGGATATTATGGTGGTGCGTGAACTCACTGGTGGGATTTACTTTGGTAAACCTAAAGGGATTTTTGCTACGGAAACTGGTGAAAAACGTGGTGTAAATACAATGGTTTACACCGAATCGGAAATTGAACGCATTGGACGGGTGGCTTTTGAGGCGGCTAAAAAACGCGGCGGAAAACTTTGTTCGGTGGATAAGGCGAACGTATTAGAAGTATCTCAGTTGTGGCGCGATCGCATCACTCAACTTTCTCAGGAATATCCAGATATCGAACTCTCTCATTTATATGTAGATAATGCTGCCATGCAGTTGGTACGCGCTCCCAAGCAGTTCGATACCATCGTCACAGGCAATTTGTTTGGCGATATTCTCTCTGATGCTGCTGCCATGCTCACAGGTAGTATTGGGATGTTACCGTCAGCTAGTTTAGGCGCTTCTGGGCCTGGTGTATTTGAACCAGTTCATGGTTCCGCCCCAGATATTGCCGGACTTGATAAGGCAAATCCTCTAGCACAAGTGTTGAGTGCGGCGATGATGTTACGCTACGGTTTAGACCAACCAAAAGCAGCAGATAGCATCGAACAAGCCGTATTGCAAGTTTTAGAACAAGGCGATCGCACGGGAGATATAATTTCCCCAGGAAAAAATCTTTTAGGTTGCCGCGCTATGGGCGATGCCTTGATAAAAGTACTCGACCAACCTTAAAGTTATTGGGTGAAGATGGATAAGCTGTTGTGATTATAGTTTGCACATTGAGGCGGCAGGGGAGCAGGGTGCAGGGATCAAGGGAGAGGATTTATAGGTTTTGCCTAATCATGCTTGTGATGCAATTTGCAGGCGCAACAGTTTACCAGGCAGTAGGCAAAAGTTGTTCACTTTTGCCAAGGCTGCGACTGACTCAACGCAAAACGTCTACAGAGGTTTCCTAGACTCCGAATTTTGGGCTAAATACCCCTTCTCAGGGAATTACGAATTACAAATTGCGAATTTTAAAGTGCAACCTGGGCAATTTGGCAACCTTTGCTAAAAGTTTCGGGTAGACTAGAGGGAAATCTAGCAATCAAATAACAGTCGATAGTGTACGCATTACGACAAGGACAAACAACTTTTACCGCCCCAAAGAACCAGTCACCTTTGATTGATCCCGCCGTAATCAGAGCCGCTGGGCAGATTTACTACACTCACTGTGAAGTACATCCCGAAATAGCTGGGCAACCTTCCGGTGTAGCAATTAATCGTATGACTCATCGAGGTAAGGTTATTTTTACTAACCAACCAGTTCTATTACCTCAAGAATGTTTTGTGCCCTTGAGTCAAATTGAATCGCACATGTATTAGTCATTGGTCATTGGTCATTAATCATTAGTCATTAATCATTAGTTCTGGACAAAGGACGAAAGATAAACGACAAATGACACAGGACAAATGACACAGGACAAATGACAAAGGACAAATGACTGTATGGACATTTTGTTCGCCATTCCGGCGAGTGTAATGGTCTTTGCTTTAGGTGCATCTATTGGTAGTTTTCTCAATGTTATTGTTTATCGGCTACCTGCTGGGTTGTCAATTCTTTGGCCGCCTTCTCGTTGTCCTAAGTGCTTAAACCAGCTAAAAGCTTACGAAAATGTACCAGTTTTCGGCTGGATATACTTAAAAGGGCGGTGTCGATATTGCAAAAGCAAAATTTCTGTCCGTTATCCCGTGGTAGAAGGGGTAACGGGCATAATTTTTTTACTGATTTTTTTGGTATTTAAAGTATCGACTTTAACAATAGGCTATTGGGCTTTTTGCAGTTGGTTATTGGCGCTATCGCTCATCGACCTAGATACAATGACCCTACCTAATGCACTTACTCAGTCGGGTTTGGTGGTGGGGATTTTGTTTCAAATGGTGGTTGGTTTTTTACCAGAGGCTAGTTTTGTGGCATTGGTAAATCACCTAATGATGGCGATAGTTGGTGCAGTATTGGGCTTATGGCTATTTGATGCGATCGCCTTATTGGGTTCAATTGCCTTTGGTAAAACTGCAATGGGGGCAGGTGACGCCAAGTTAGCAGCCATGATGGGAGCCTGGCTAGGCTGGAAATATTTGCTCTTGGCTAGTTTTATTGCCTGTGCGCTGGGAGCGTTAATTGGTAGCGGTGCTATGATGCGATCGCGACAAAGGTTAGGACAAAAGATGCCTTTTGGGCCTTTTCTGGCTTTAGGATCTGTAATTACTCTGTTTGTTGGCGAAGCCATTTTGTCTAGCTACCTGCGGTTATTTTTTCCAGCATCTTGATGAGGAGAATAGCAATGCCCTTCAGGAATGCTGAGTGCTGAGTGGGGAAGAAGCAAGGGAGCAGGGAGAAGAATTTTCCCCTCCGCCCCCCGCACCCTGCCCCTCTGCATCTTTTCAAAGCCCAATTCCCCATTCCTATTGACTTATACCCGTGGTGAATGCGCTACTCTTGTACTATGGTTTAGAGTAGAGTTAGCAATTAAGCTAAATAAAACTGCCAATGGTGTTTAATCCTGACTTTTTGAATGACAACTCCGAGGAACACCCTAATCAACTTCTTTCCGACCACTCTGAGGAATACCCCAATCAGTTACTCAAATATCTACAGCATCAGTCTCCTGATGTTTTAGCTAGGGTTGCTCAGTCTGCCAGCCCCGAAATTAAACAAATCATCTCGCAAAATGTTCAAGGGCTAGTGGGAATGCTCCCGGCAGAAAATTTTAACGTGCAAATCACAACAGATCGGGAGAACTTAGCTGGACTTCTAGCGTCGGCAATGATGACAGGGTATTTCCTGCGCCAGATGGAACAAAGAATGCAGTTAGAGCATTTGTCTAATGGTCAATAATTAATAGTCAATAGTCAAACATTCTGGGACTATTGACTATTGATTATTTCCTTTCAGGATAAGCTCCTAATTTTACTTTCAGGGTTTGAATTTTACCGCTGCGGTTGACTTCGAGCGCTATTATGTCCCCAACTTTGCTGGACTCTACTAGCCTCTGAACTTGGGCTGAGGTTTTGACTGGTTTACCGTTAACTTTTTGAATCACGTCTCCAGGAAGCAATGCTCCACGCTTGGCTGGAGAATCATCTGTTACGCCTTTAATGACAATCCCCGCATCCTGCTGAATGTTCAGTTGATTGTCTTGATTAATCTGCTGTCTTCTGATGGGAGAAAGGTCTGCCATTTCAATACCCAAAAAGGGATGTTCTACATGCCCTTTGGTAAAAAGTTCATTGGCAACACGGGCGGCGGTTTCAATGGGGATGGCGAAACCGAGTCCTTGAGCATCAGCCCGGATGGCAGTGTTAATACCAATGACTTCACCTTGGGCGTTTAACAAGGGACCACCAGAATTACCAGGGTTAATCGCGGCATCAGTTTGGATAAAGCTAACTCGCTTATCTGGGACACCAACTTGAGTGCTGGTGCGATCGGTAGCACTGATAATGCCCATAGTGACAGTATTATCTAAACCCAGAGGATTGCCAATAGCGATCGCCCATTGTCCTGGCACCAGATTTTGCGAATTCCCCAGTTTCACCGTCGGCAAATCATTCGCTTGTATTTTCACCACCGCCACATCTGTCACAGAATCAACTCCGATCACCTTTCCCTCTAAACTCCGACCATCCTTGAGAGTTACTTGTACTGTATCTGTATCTGCTACCACATGAGCGTTAGTGAGTAATTCGCCATCTTCGCTCAAAATGAATCCCGATCCGGTACCGCGCTCAATGCGTTCTTGAGGAATTGGTTGGTCATCTTCTCCAAAAAATCGTCGCAAGAGGGGATTTTTCAACGCGTCAGAGATAGGATTAGCTACTTTGCGAGTGGCATTAATTCGCACCACAGCCGGGCCAACTTTTTGCACTGCCGTCGCAATAAAATTCACATTATCGCCTCCAGTAGCACCAGTTGCTCCATTTGGAGAATTTGGAACTACGGATTCTGGAGACGAAGACATCGTTACATTTTTTAACTGTTGGAACGATCGGTTTTGTGGCAGGAGATAGTGACTGCCAAACAAGCCTGCACCACCGCCAATCACTAGTAAAAATACATAAATCGCCAGTTGCTTTAAGGATAACTTCATAATTTTTTTACTCAAGGACAGCAATGCAGTTGCTAATTTCTAAGTGTAGTCAAGCTAATGGCAAGTGGACAGATCAATTTACGAGAAATTGGAGACTGGGGATTGGGTATTGGGTATTGGGAAAGAGGAAGCAGGAGGCAGAAGACAGAAGTTCTTTAATTTTGAATTGTGAATTGTGAATTGATTTCTCCCCCAGTCCCTAGTCCCCACTCCCCAATCCCCACTCTTCCCATCTAAAATCTAAAGTTAATGCGCTATTGACCTTTATACATGACTTTACTCTTTCGTCAACTGTTTCTCTGTAGCTTAGTTAGCGCCTTGGGCCTAGTAAGCATACTGCCATACTCGAATAGTGCTAACGCTGCTGTAGGTGGTTGCCCAATTCCAGCCTTATCTCGCTTCCAACGCCATAAAGTTGTTCGTGGTGAAACTTTGGAGAGCATAGCGCAGCGCTACAATCTCATTCCTACAACTATTATTGGCATGAATCCAGCTTTGCAGAATGGTGGGATTGCAGCCGTTGGAAGTGTGCTTCAAATTCCTCCCTACAATGGGATTGTAGTCGAAGTACCTCGCGGTGAAACTTGGCGACAAGTAGCGGCACAATACAAAGTTCGTGCTGATAGCCTTTTTGAGGTGAATGGCTGCCAACCAGACCCCAGAATCGTATTTGTTCCGGGGGTAAATTGGTCGCCCAATGGTGTTGTAACTAAATCCCCTTTACCCAGTGATGCAGGTACACCAAATCGGGCATCGCTATCTGGATATCCCTTAGCACAAGTGGCGACAGTGGGATTAGCTTACGGCTGGCAAATTAATCCTGCGACAGGTGAAGTTTTCTTCCATAGTGGCGTTGACTTATTAGCACCAGTTGGTACGAATGTGCAAGCGATCGCCCCTGGAACCGTAGCCTTTGCCAGTGATCAAGGTTCTTATGGCAAGTTGGTCATTATTAACCACAGTGGCGGACTCCAAAGCCGCTATGCCCAGCTTTACAGTATTAAAGTTACTGTCGGTCAGCAAGTGAAAAAAGGAGACTTACTAGGAACAGTAGGCACTAGTGGAAAACCAAGTTCCACTCAACCCCATCTCCATTTTGAAGTGCGTTCTAGCTCATCTCTGGGTTGGGTAGCAGAAGATCCCAAGGGTTATTTGAAGAAATGAGACTTGTTTTAAAACGCACAGGGGCGCAAAACGAAACGCAGAGGAAATCTCTGTGTTCCTCTGCGAAACCTTTGCGATCCTTTGCGTTAAAAAAATGCTATGGATTCGCTAGATTTTACGATGTGCATTCCTGCCTCTGCAAACCTTGTAAATGCTGCATCTGCTTGTTCTGTGTAGTCCACAACACCAGGGACAACAACAGGAGAAGTGCTATCTTCTAGCAGATAGATTTTTTTCGCCAGGGTAGCATCTACCTGTTTAATTTCTGTTAATAAATCGTCAATTGTCCAAGCGACGCAATGACTTTTAGCTTGACCACCAATAATTACTGCATCATATTCTAAAAGTTGTTTAATCAGGCGCGTGTTCTTTTGAGCAAGTGGACGTTGTTCAAAATCTTCTAACACTTCTGGGCGTAATATCGAATAGTTTTCTGTTAAGGGATTTTCACCTTTAATTTCAAATTGTGTCTGGCTCTGACGCGCAATGCCGTGGAAAAATATCGCTTCTTCTACCGATGAAACTAGAGCATGACCGATACCGCCCAACATAGAATGATAAGGCCAAACAGTGAGAGGATATTTCCCATCTTGACTAAGTTTTTTAAGGTAATGGTAGGCGTGTTTTTCTAATAACTCATAATCCCCATTAGTAACACTGTCAGCAACTGCTGGGTTGACTTTCCAGATACCTTGTTCAATATCTGCTGGTGTGATGCTAGTCGCTGCTGGAGTGGGATGTTCTCCGGCGGCGTTCACCCAAAAGATCGGATGGAAGATTTGGGTTGCGGTGTGGGTATCTAGAGTAGGTACAATTTTTGTAATTACTCCCAAGTTGCGATAGATAAACTCAGATAATCTGACGTTATCATCTACCGCTGCATTACCGGATTTTCCACCTACAAATAATTCAAATCCAGGTATGCAGAAGGTGTTTTGGACATCAATTAATAGTAAGCAAATACGAGTTTTATCTAAAGATGCTGGTTTGATATCGTGTTGTTTAGCCCAAATTTCAGCTTCGGCGGCACGTTTTTGGTAAGGTACGCGCCAGACTTCGCCGACTTTCTCTGAGTTAAAATGTGGAGGAATGGATAGTTGGGGTGTTATTTGGGTGTTCATCTAAAATCTGTACTTATTTTCTAATTATCGTAAATTAAAGGGTTTAAGACCCCTACATCTATATGTAGCACCCATTTCAGTCGGGGTTTAAATCCCCGTCTGAAATGTCTTTAATTTTGAATTTTGAATTTTGAATTTTGAATTTTGAATTGTTAATAGGCTTGCCTTAGTCAAAAATAATGCTGAATTTAGTAAACGTCATCGTGGGAACCTAAAGTTAGCAACAAAATTTCTTCCTCTCCTGATTCAGGATTTGTAACAAATTTAAATAAAATCCGATTCCGATAATCAATTGAACATGAGCATGAGTATCTACCCAATGAATCACCTTTTAGCTTGTGACTACGTAAACTGAGTTGAAATGGATCTTCAGCGATTTGTTGTAATACTTGCTCAATTTGAGAACGTAACTCAGGATTTTTCTTGACTACACGCTTAAAAGCACGAACAAAAGTCGGACTCCAAACCAAATTTTTCACTCGTCTAACTCCGCCATCAAATCTGCAACTGAACCACGCCGGACATTACCTTGAGCATAATCACTCTCTGCTTGCGCGATTTCTTTTAATAAGTCATCCCGTCGTTGTTGCTTGAGGCGCTTTTGGATAATATCTACAAGAATAGCCTGAGCTTCTGGATCTAATGCTTCTACTGCTTCTATGGCTTTCTGGAATGTAGATGTTTTTTCTAGCATGGGCGTTAAAGCATTTGGTGATAAGTCTAATTTAGCTGGTGGGATGTGTAATCTGTTTATTCAATAGTATATTTGTATTATAAAAACATAAATTTAGCGATCGCACTTGGATTCTGTATGAGAATGCGAAAGCGGTAAGGCGATTTTGCACATTTGGGATGCTCCCGATTTTTAGTTGTTCACAATCTATAAACATCACTACGATGCTTTACTTTGACCACCGTGACTAATAATAAACCATCTTGTATTTCGTAAATAATTCGATATTTTCCCAATCTGACTCTATAATAAATTATCAGAACCTTTTAATTTTTTCACACCATCAGGACGAGGCTCAAAAGCAAGTTCTTCCAATTTAGCAACTATTTTTTGTTGAACATCATAGGGTAATTTTTTTATCTGTCTTTTTGCAGCCGGAGCAATTTCTACTTCGTAACTCACAAACCTAATTCCCTTTTGAGTTCACCCAAGGAAATCGTACCAACCTCTTGTGCTTCTTTTAATGCAGCTTTTGCATCTTCTAAATCTTCTTTATCTTCTTTGGCTTTCAAAAAAAGTAAAAAGTCCAGAACCTCGTATACAATTTCTTCTGGTACATTTTCTATCTCTTCAATTATTTTCTGTTTGGCATTCATAAATTCCGCTTTATGCTGGTTGACTCTATTATAAAATGATGGTTATTGAAGTCTTGTTAACTCAAGTAAGAAATTGCGATGACTGTGGCGGGCTGCGCCAGCGCACTTCATCATGCAGGACATCGTACTGTGGGTAGTGAGAAAAGCTGACGCAGTTGATTGTGTATGAGAATGGGAAAGCGATCGCACTATGCTTAGTCACAAAAGCGATCGCTCTTGATCTGTTGTGCTGTGTTCTTGTCTGATTTTTTTCTATCTAATCACCCAAAGAGCCACCACCTGTGGCAATCTGGGAAACAGAGATTTATTAAATCTGATATTTGAGCTACAGCAAATTTACCTAATCAGGTTATGCAAACTCTGCCCACAGTAAACACTTCAAGCATCACATCAACTCAAGCCACCTTTGATACAACTATCAAGCGGCGTAAAACCCGCCCTGTAAAGGTAGGAAATGTCACCATTGGCGGCGGCTACCCCGTTGTGGTGCAGTCCATGATTAACGAAGACACTCTTGATATAGATGGTTCTGTGGCTGGTATTCGTCGTCTGCACGAAATTGGCTGCGAAATCGTCCGTGTCACAGTGCCAAGTATGGCTCATGCGAAAGCTTTAGCAGAAATTAAACAAAAATTAATTAAAACTTACCAAGACGTGCCAATTGTGGCTGATGTCCATCACAACGGGCTAAAAATCGCCGTGGAAGTTGCCAAGCACATAGAGAAAGTACGGATTAATCCGGGTTTGTATGTGTTTGAAAAGCCAAATATCAATCGAACTGAATATACTAAAAGCGAATTTGACGAAATTGGCGATAAAATCCGCGAAACCTTAGAACCTCTGGTAGTTTCTTTGCGCGATCAAGGAAAATCGATGCGAATTGGGGTAAATCATGGTTCCCTCGCGGAGAGAATGCTATTTACTTACGGTGACACCCCCGAAGGAATGGTGGAATCTGCTATAGAATTCATCCGCATTTGTGAATCTTTGGATTTCCGCAACTTGGTAATTTCCATGAAAGCCTCACGAGTCCCAGTGATGGTAGCCGCCTATCGCCTCATTGCCAAGCGCATGGATGAACTTGGTATGGATTATCCATTACATTTAGGCGTTACAGAAGCCGGTGATGGCGAATACGGGCGAATTAAATCTACGGCTGGTATTGCCACGTTACTTGCTGATGGCATTGGCGATACAATCCGCGTCTCACTTACAGAAGCACCAGAAAAAGAAATCCCCGTCTGCTACAGCATTCTCCAAGCTTTGGGATTGCGAAAAACGATGGTGGAATATGTCGCTTGTCCTTCCTGTGGACGCACGTTGTTTAACTTAGAAGAAGTGCTGCACAAAGTTCGGGAAGCCACTAAACACCTTACTGGTTTAGACATTGCAGTTATGGGTTGCATTGTCAATGGCCCGGGAGAAATGGCCGATGCCGACTATGGTTATGTCGGCAAAACACCCGGTTACATTTCTTTGTATCGTGGTCGAGAAGAAATTAAAAAAGTCCCAGAAGATAAAGGTGTAGAGGAATTAATTAACCTCATTAAGGCAGATGAACGCTGGGTAGAACCTTAAAGAGGCAGAGGGGCGGGGTGCGGGGGGCGGAGGGGAAAACTCTTCTCCCTTGCTCCCTGCTCCCTGCTCCCTTGCTTCTTCCCCAGTCCCCAGTCCCCAACCCCCCAATTTGCCAGATTGTCAAGTATTTTGTGTAAATTAGGAATACATACTCCGTCTGTACAGTGGTAGCCTGTGTTAGATTGAGCATACTGACTATAAATTTTCCCTCTGATGCAGCTGTCATTATGGTGATTACAAAAAGTAGACTTGTTTTGGGTGCTACGGCAGTGACACTCTCCACGATCGCTGTTACTAGCCTTGGCATTCATTCGCGAGGTCAGGCTTTATTTAAAGCAAGTCCTAAAGAATTAGTAGATGAAGTTTGGCAAATTGTTCAACGCCAATATGTAGACGGTACTTTTAATCAGGTTGATTGGCAGGCTGTTCGTAAGGAATACTTGAGCAAGTCTTACAGTAATCCACAGGATGCGTATAAGTCCATTCGGGAAATGCTGAAAAAGCTACAAGACCCCTACACCCGATTTATGGACCCAGAGGAATTCAAGAATATGCAGGTTGATACCTCTGGAGAATTGACAGGTATTGGGATCACCATTAGCCAGGATGAAAAAACCAAGCAGTTGGTTGTAATTGCGCCAATCGAAGATACACCAGCCTTTAAAGCTGGTGTTTTGGCAAAAGATATCATCCTCAAAATCGACGGCAAAGATACTAAGGGTATGGATACCAATCAGGCAGTATCTTTAATTAGGGGTGAAGCAGGGACGCAAGTCAGTCTTATTATTCAGCGCGACGGGCAGACAAAACAATTTGACATCAAACGGGCACGAATTGAAATCCATCCAGTTAAATTTTCCCAAAAGCAAACCCCAGCGGGGAATCTTGGTTACATCCGCTTGAACCAGTTCAGTGCCAATGCTGGTAAAGAAATGCAAAGCGCTATCAAAAATTTAGAAAGCAAAAAGGTAGCTGGATATATTCTGGATTTGCGTGGTAATCCAGGTGGCTTACTCTTCTCCAGTGTGGATATTGCCCGGATGTGGATAGATAAAGGTAAGATTGTCTCCACCGTTGAACGCCAAGGAGAGGCAGAAAAAGAAGAGGCAAACGGACGAGCCTTAACAAATAAACCTTTAGTAGTACTGGTAGATAAAGGTTCAGCTAGTGCCAGTGAAATCCTCTCAGGGGCTTTGAAAGATAATAAGCGCGCGACTTTGGTAGGTACTCAAACCTTTGGTAAGGGATTAGTGCAATCAGTACGTCCTCTGGAAGATGGTTCAGGATTGGCGGTAACAATTGCTCATTACTATACCCCCAATGGTACAGACATCAATCATAAAGGCATTGAGCCAGATGTGAAGGTGGATTTGACCAAAAAGCAGATGGAAGATTTGTGGCTGCATGGACGCGACAAACTCGCTACCCTCGCAGACCCTCAATTCGCTAAAGCAGTGGAAGTTATAGGTAAAAAAATTGCTGATAAGGGCACACCCACAGCAGAAAAATAAAGTTAGGAGTGAATAAATAGTGAGGAGTTAGGAATAAAAACTATCATTGTTAACTTCTAACTCCTAACTCCTAACTCCTAACTTAAACTGGTTGGCATTTTCCAGCCCTAATAAGTCCGACACGCCGAGCGATCGCTTCTTCTGGCGAACTAAAAGGCCCCCATTGTTCTATAATTTCTGGGTTATCGTCTGCAATTTGGTCACTGGGGATAATTTCACAGTTTCCACCAGAGCGCTTGACAATATACCAAGTTTGTGATTTATTCATATTTTAAATAAAAATCTTGTTTTTATAGTCAGAATTTTACTGCATACAGAAAATATCTTCGTACTTACTGCTAAATCCTACATTCTTTAGGTGCGATCGTATAACTCTGTAGCTTTTTTGCCAAGCAATCATAATCTTGGATGCTTGAGGATAGTTCCTGTTGCTTACCCTATCCTCAAAAATCAATTCCCTACGAGCTTACGCAAAGCTTTACTAAGCCTGAATTTAAACTATGGGCGGATAGGCAATCACTCAGTCCGATTGAGTTTCTCTAAGAGAAGAGCTTCTACCTCGCTCTCAGGATTGTCAATATCGAAAGGGTAAGGGTGTTGTGTAGAGAAGTCAGAACGACTTATCAAAACTTGTAATGCAGCCCGAAACGCTTCTTCGTCATTTCTATGTTTTGAAATATATCGTTTTATTTCAGTATTGGTCATCTGGTTGAGGTTTTGCATCATAGAACAAATTTCCAATTCCCATCTTGATCAATTATGACTGCAATCTCATCGTTCAAACCAGCTTGAATATAAAGCGTTTTCAGCTTTTGGTCATAGCGGAAAACCTGGATAGGCTGATACAACCTGAGTTCACGTGAGTTCGACAAGTCTTATTTGACCTCTCCCCCAGCCCCTCTCCGACACGGAGAGGGGAGCAAAAAGCTTAATTTTTCGTTGCTCCTCCCTTTCCGTTTCGGAGAGGGAGGTTGGGAGGGAGAGGTTCATCGAACTCACGTTAAATTTACCTTTAACTAATACTTCCGCTCTTTTGGCTCAAACATAGTAATCGCCACTGGTCGATATTGAATCTCAATGCCGGCTGGTGAATAGTAAGCTATTGTGTGTTTAAGAAAGTTAGTATCATCTCGCTGGGAATAATCTTCGCGGAAATGAGCGCCACGACTTTCTTGGCGATTTAGAGCTGATGCTAAAATAGTCTGCCCTACTACCATCAAACTTCGCAATTCTAAGGCTTCTACGAGTTCTGTATTCCAGCAACTACCTTTGTCATCTAAATAAATTTGAGGGTATTGCTGTTGTATTTCTTCTAGTTTGTGCAAACCTTCAGTCATTAACGCCTCAGTACGGAAAACACCGCAGTACTCAGTCATACAATCCTGAAAAGCTTCACGGACTTGGTTAATGCGGTACTGTCCTGGTTGTTCTAGCAAAGCTTGAATTTGTTGCTGGGCTTCTGTTACATACCGTTGCTCATCTACAGAAGGTAGCTTACGTTTTTGGACAAATTTGGCGATCGCAGCCCCAGTCCGTTTACCATAAACTACACACTCCAGAAGTGAATTACTCCCCAAACGATTTGCACCATGTACGGAAACACAAGATGTTTCACCCGCAGCAAAGAAAGCATCAACGAAACCATCGCCACTACTACGAACTTGACCATCGGTGTTAACTGGTATACCACCCATACAATAGTGAATTGTCGGGCGGACTGGCATCGGTTGAGTTACCGCGTCAACGCCTACTAAGCGGTGTGCTTCTTCCCAACAGAAGGGAACGCGACTCATAATCTTTTCTTTGCCTAGATGGCGTAGATCCAGATAGACAAAGGGACCACCAGCACTGCCATCAAGATGGACACCACGACCAGCGCGAATTTCGTAAGCGATCGCTCGTGAGGTAATATCACGAGGAGCTAGTTCCATCCGACTGGGGGCATAATTTGCCATAAAGCGATCGCCTTCACTATTAATCAGATACGCCCCTTCTCCCCGTACTGCTTCTGAAATCAGCACCCCTACCGGATATAAACCAGTGGGATGAAACTGCACAAATTCCATATCTTCTAGGGGTAGACCGGCGATCGCAGTCATTGCCAAACCATCACCTGAAGACGCGTAATCATTAGAGGTAGTGTTATAAACGCGACCATAGCCCCCTGTGGCAAACATCACCGCCTTAGCCCGCACCACCTCTATATGTCCATCCAAAAGGTGGAACATCACCACACCCTTTGCCTCATTTTCTTCCAAAATGAGACGCATCACGTACCACTCTTCATAAACTTGCACCCCATAACGCCGCAAATTGTTAACCAATTCGTGCAAAATCGCGTGACCAGTTTTGTCAGCAGCGTAACAAGTCCGGTTGTGGGAGTGTCCCCCAAAAGCCCGTTGAGCAATGCGCCCATCGGGTAAGCGAGAAAACAAAACGCCAAGATGTTCCAAATCAATCACCACATCTGGTGCTTCTTGGGCGAGAATTGCTACAGCATCTTGGTCTGCCAAATAATCAGAACCCTTGACAGTATCAAAAGCATGTGCTTCCCAACTATCCTCCGAATCAACATTTTTCAGCGATGCAGCCATACCACCTTGAGCCGCAACCGAGTGGGAACGAATTGGGTGGGTTTTCGCAACCACAGCAATATTTAAACTAGGGTCGGTGCGGGCAATTTCTACAGCAGCGCGACATCCTGCTAATCCACCCCCGACAATAATCACATCATGTTCCAGCATATTTAGCCCCCGACTGCAAACCACTGCTGTTCTATTGTAGAGACGTGATGAATCAGGCAGTGCGTTACAACAGTGGATTGGTGTCAACTTAAGCAAAAAGTCAACATAAGATGTAAGTAGGTGGATGAGAAAATTTATAACTATGTCATTGCGAATGGAACGAAGTGGAATCAAGCAATCGCAAGGCTTTCACCGTTTTTACTTTTCGTTACATAGTTAGGTTTATTTGTGTCTACCTACTTAATCTAAGAACATTCTGATTGATGTTCTTAGATTACATCATGGCTACAAAACGTCCAGCCAGAATTGGAAACCCAGACCTGCGGCAGCAAAAACATGTGCCAGCACCGCCGATAGAGGAAATCGAGAAAGAAACCTTTTCATTGCTATCTCCAGTGAGTTTTAAACGCCTGAGATTGTATGAAGACAAACAGAAGAAAAAATTATGATACAGAATAATATTAACCTTACCGATGATGCTGACTTTTCACGTCATGTGGAAAAGCTAACGATTGACCTAACCCCCTAGCTTGAAAGTGCTGAGTGCTGAGTGCTGAGTAAAAATACTAGTTCCCAGTTCCCAGTCCCCAGTCCCCAGTCATTCTTTCATTCAAGGCTGTGAAACTTGTTTGATCAGGACTACCTTGTAGGAGAGATATTTAGAGAGAGGTTTTCCAGATACCGTGAAAAGTCAGACCGATGATGATGGCGACGGTCGCTTTGCGAACCGCCGTAGGCATCGTTGTGAGTTTAGTGTATCGCCAAATTCCCGGCTTAAGAGAAGTACTGACGCTTACACCCAACAAATTTGGGCTTTATCTTCTTAAGGTAAAAAACAAGTATGAAAGTTTTTAGGTGAATCCCTAAATACTGAGAAACCTGCTGGTAAGCCAGTGAAGTTAGTGCAATCGCCATCTGCACCCAAGCTGTTAAGCTCTTGTTAAAAGAGCTAGTCCGGGGATTAGAAAACTTGCTAGAGTGAACAGAGTTAGCCTTAATGTCTAATCCCCAAAACCTATACATCTCATGGATTTTGCTAATATTGCATCCCAGCTAAACGCTGGAACGATTTTGCCAGAGGGGATTGTTATTCTCACCCTCTTGGGGGTTTTGATTGTTGATTTGATTTTGGGGCGTACATCCGCGCGCTGGATTGGATATCTAGCGATCGCAGGTTTATTTGCTTCGATTATCGCCCTATACTTTCAATGGGACTCTCCTAATCCCATCGGTTTTACCGGTAGCTTTAACAGTGATGACCTGAGTATTGTCTTTCGCGGTATTATTGCCTTGTCTGCGATCGCCACTATACTGATGTCAATTCGCTACGTTGAGCAGAGTGGCACTGCTTTAGCCGAATTCATCGCTATTTTGCTCAGTGCTACTTTGGGAGGGATGTTTTTATCCGGGGCTAGTGAGTTGGTGATGATTTTCATCTCGCTAGAAACCCTGAGTATCTCCTCTTATTTGTTAACAGGTTATACTAAGCGTGACCCCCGCTCCAATGAAGCGGCGCTGAAATACTTGTTAATTGGAGCTTCCAGTACAGCAATATTTTTGTACGGTGTATCCCTACTGTATGGACTATCTGGAGGACAAACTGAACTAAGTGCGATCGCTAATGGCATTGCCACAGCGAAAGTGGGACAATCTTTAGGTTTAGTGATTGCCTTGGTTTTTGCGATCGCAGGTATTGGCTTCAAAATCTCCGCCGCACCCTTTCACCAGTGGACACCAGACGTTTACGAAGGCGCACCCACCCCAGTCATCGCCTTTCTATCTGTCGGTTCCAAAGCGGCTGGGTTTGCCCTAGCCATCCGCTTGCTAACAACAGCCTTCCCTCTCGTTGCTGATGAGTGGAGGTTTGTCTTCACCGCTTTAGCCGTTCTCAGCATGATCTTGGGTAACGTAGTCGCCTTAGCCCAAACCAGCATGAAACGGATGCTAGCTTATTCATCCATTGCCCAAGCCGGGTTTGTGATGATTGGCTTGATTGCTGGTACACAGGCGGGTTATGCCAGTATGGTATTTTACCTACTTGTCTACTTATTCATGAACCTGTGCGGCTTTACCTGCATCATTCTGTTCTCACTACGCACGGGAACCGACCAGATTGCCGAATACTCTGGCTTATATCAAAAAGACCCACTCTTAACACTCGCCTTGAGTATTTCCCTGCTTTCATTGGGTGGTATCCCACCATTAGCTGGGTTTTTCGGCAAGATTTACTTATTCTGGGCAGGTTGGCAAGCCGGACTTTATTGGTTAGTCTTGTTGGGCCTAGTTACCAGCGTCGTCTCCATCTACTACTACATTCGCGTAGTTAAAATGATGGTAGTCAAAGAACCCCATGAAATGTCCGACGCAGTGAAGAATTATCCCCAAGTGCGTTGGGATTTGCCTGGGTTAAGACCTTTGCAGGTCGGTTTGGTGGTAACATTAATTGCCACTACTGTAGCAGGGATTTTGTCAAATCCACTGTTTACATTGGCTAACAATTCCATCTCCCATACCCCATTTTTGCAAGCAACAATCAACAGTAATATAAAAGCACAAAATCTAGTGCTTTTGCCAAAGTTAGATTCGGTTAGTCAGTCTCAACCCTCAGTTGATTCTACTGCTAAGATTTAACCTAGTTTCAACGAAACTTCGTACTCAAAGACACGCCTGTTTGCTAATTAGCAGACAGGTGTTTTTCATATCAACTTAAAATAGTTAGAATTCAGTATTGATGAATAAATATACAAATTATTCTAAATTACTGATAATTTTTGATTTTTGGGTGCTGAATTTTTACGTTTTTATGAGACAGAGCTAACAGGTATCTTAATTACAAATTCTGCACCTTTTCCGGGAACAGAAAAACAGTTAAGTTGTCCGTTATGTTTTTCAACTATAATCTGATAGCTTATATATAGCCCTAGTCCAGTACCTTTACCCACAGATTTAGTGGTGAAAAAAGGATCAAATAGCTTTGAACGAACTTGTTCATTTATCCCTAAACCATTATCAGCAATAGTAACCTTTATCCAGTTTTGATTGATTAACTCAGTTTTTATTTGAATTTTAGGATTATTATCTGCAAGTTGTTGATTGTCAGTATTTTGGGGATTTACGGCTGACCAATGACCATTATTAGCCAATAACTCTAGGGCATCGATTGCATTAGTAAGAATATTCATAAACACTTGGTTGAGTTGACCAGGGTAGCAAGTTACATTGGGTAATTGACTGTATTTTTTGATAACTTTGATTTCTGGGTATTCATGCCTAGCTTGCAGACGATGCTCTAAAATCATTAAAGTACTATCAATTCCATCGTGAATATTAACTTGCTTAAATTCTGCTTCATCAAGTCTGGAAAAATTACGTAGCGATTTAACAATTTCCTGAATGCGTTCTGTTCCCACTTTCATTGACTCGAAGAGTTTAGTTATATCTTGAATCAGAAAATCTAAGTCTATCTCTTCTACTTTTGCTTCGATTTCTGGAGGAATATTTGGACAAAGGTGTTGATAAATTTGTACCAATGTTAGTAAATCCTGAGTATATTTATGGGCGTGGTGAAGGTTCCCATAAATAAAACTCACGGGGTTATTAATTTCATGGGCAATACCAGCAACCATCTGACCTAAACTAGACATTTTCTCAGCTTGGATAAGCTGAATTTGGGTAATTTGTAGTTCGTTTAGTGTTTCTTGTAAATCAGTTGTGCGTTCCTCAACCCGAACTTCTAGCTCTTGATTCGCTTTCTTAAGTGCTTCCTCCGCTTGTTTGCGTTTTTGCACTTCCTTTGCTAACTCATCAATTTTTTCGTTCAAAAGAACAAAATTACTGCTAGCTACAACTCTATTTTCCAAGCGTAAGAGAATTAAAGCTGAAGATTCCGCAGACCAAGGCTGAATCACTGCTCCTTGACTACGACATATTAAGGTTTGTCCATCATTTTTTCGTAAAGTCAAGGAGCCAATCACCATTGCCCTGCTACTTGAACAGGCTTGCAGATACTTTACAACATCGTTGTTAGACTCAGTTACAAGTTCAAAAAGCATCCTTCCCCGCAGCTCTTGACGACGTAACCCCAACATATCTGCGACTGGTTGATTGGTAGCTAACAACTGACCCTCTCCACTTACCAGGAGTAAAGGTTCTGGTAAAACTCTGGCAAGTTCAAGAAATTGTTCAGGAGTCATGAGGCTTCCAATTTCAGGGTTGAAGTCTACTTTAGATATCTGCACTCAAGTTTATATCCTGGGGTTGGTTTAGTATTTAAAGGTTTAAACAGATTCCAGTCCCCGAAAGTATTCTCGACCTTCTGCATCTTCTGCTTCTTCTGTCGGTTTTAAGTAAACAATAACTCTACATCCAGAAGCACCCTCGGCTATGGTGTCTTGCAATTCTACTTTCGCATATCCCAGGTTATTAGCTGCGATCGTTCCAAAGACGTTTGAAGTCATCATACACATAGCAGGACGATTAAGTACTTTTTCGGCAAATGGGCAGACGCGGTTACCAAAGACAATTTTTTCATCATTCTGCTCAATGACATAAAAATCGCCCTGGATTCGTTTTTTTAAATCAATCAAGACATCAGCTACTTGCTTACGAGAAAGGCTGGAAACTTCCAGGGCAGATTTATAATCTTGGTCAATCTGCCTACCCATTCTTTCACCAACTACGCTAATAAATCCAGAAGCTTCTTTTAAGCCAACTACATCCTGTAAAGTGCCAGATAATTCTCTAATTAATGTACGTAAAAATATATCGCGTTCTAAAGAAAGATTAAGGGTAGCTATCGAGTGGTCAAGTGCATTACTCATAAGTTTTGAGGAAATAATCTTGTAACTACAGTTATAGAGTTCCCAAAAATACATCTAAAGTAACTGCTTAATCTCTTTATTCAGAGAATTTGATGCTCGCTTTTGTTCATAAGACAATACAGTTCAGTTAAACTTCTCTTCCTTCTCTTTCTTTGCATGCTTCTCCCTTGGCGTTAGCCTCTCTCTTTGGCAGCTAGGGTGTACAAACATCTTGGTAATGAAGCCCAAACCCTGGATTTACCATCCTTAATCTCCCCTTGTTAAGGGGGGAATATCCGGGTTCTCCCCCTTACCAAGCCAGGGCTAATTCATCCCATTTCAAACAGGATTTGTCAAGATGGTTAGCAAGAAAATTGTAAGTAAGCGTGACGAAGAGATGAACATTTAAGCACTGAAATATCACTAAAATAGTTGGTTTCATCGGCACGTTGGTAACAAAATAACTAATTTTTAATCGCTAGAACCCTTGATTTTTAAAGCTATTTGGGGAATGAATCAGCCCTGCTTACCAAGGGGAGTTAAAGGGGGTGAAAAGGACTTGTGTGTACACCAGAAGGGGAGATGCTAATGCGAATGGGGTAGCCTACGGCAAGCCCTCCGGGTGACGCTCCTAACGTCGCTCATACGTTGCCATGCCGTTGGCGGAGCCTCTCATAGAGAAGGTTTTACGCTGCGCTGACAGCAGTCGCTCATGGGGGAAACCTCCTTGGCGCTAGCCTCTCCCTTTGGGAGAAGACCGCGTTGCTTCACCGCTTTGCGTCTACGTTAAAAATTATTATATTGTGATGATCTAAGATCAAACTTAACATTTATTTGTCTTCTACAATTAATTTTAATAATTAATATAGTTGCTAATTTAAAAAATAGGAATAGTGATTATAAATTCCGAGCCTGCTCCTAACACAGAATTTACTTCTAGAGTTCCTTTATGTTTTTGGACAATTATTTGATGAGCAATTGATAATCCTAATCCTGTTCCTTTTCCCACAGATTTAGTTGTGAATAAATGGTCAAACATTTTTTGTTGAACATCAGCTGATATTCCCACTCCGTTATCTTGAATCCGAATCGAAATATGATTCTTATCTTCAGTTAGGGCAGTATGAATAGTAATTTGATTAGGATTTAGCTTAATATCATCAAAGCTAAGTCCATAATTAGACTCTTCTAAAGCATCAATAGCATTTGCTAATAGATTCATAAATACCTGATTTAGTTGTCCTGGAAAGCATTCAACTAGGGGTAATTCTCCATAATCTTGAACTAATTCAATAGCAGGGCGAATTTTATTAGCTTTCAAACGGTGCTTGAGAATGATCAGAGTGCCATTAATACCTTCATGAATATTAAACAGAACTTTTTGTTCTATATCTGCTCTAGAGAAAGTTCGGAGACTATTGCTAATGTTGGAAATACGATCCGTGCCTTCTCTCATTGAGGAAATGAGTTTAGGTAGATCGTCGCGCACATACTCCAGATCAATTAATTGAATTGTTTCTTCAATTTCCTGAGATGCTTTAGGATATGTTTGCTGATAGAGGTTAATGAGATGTAACAAATTCTGAATATACTCTTTAGCTGGAGTCAGATTACCTGCTATAAACCCAACTGGATTATTAATCTCATGAGCTACATCTGCGACAAGACTTCCCAAAGTAGACATCTTATTTTGCATTATTTGAATATTAAGAAGCATTGTTTCTAGCTCATGTCCTCTCTCTTCTAGTTTGTATTGATATTCATTTAAATCATCAATTACTTTTTTGAGCAAAAATTCTTTTTTTTTATTTGTATCTTCAAGTTTTATCCGGTCTGATTCGGAGCGCTCCAGTTTTTTTTGGATAATTCTATTCGCTTTTTTTAGTTCCCTAATTTCTTGTTGATAATCCAATATTTCCATCACTTTTTACCGAGTTCCTAAAATTAAAGTTACAAAAGTTTCATTATGGAATTGCGTCTGACTAATTCGATCTATAGGAGCAATCTCTCCATAAGAATAAAATCCACAGGCAGGTAAATACTCAGTCAGACAAAGTTTTGTGTTTCGATACTCTTCTTGTGCCCTCGTGCCAAGTATTTGCCGACGAGCTACGCATGAAAAAAACAAAACAGCACTTGGTTTCGTACCTGGATAATTATCTAAAGCATTCATGAATGATGCCTTGGATGCTGCCAAAATATCCTCATGATCTGCTTCTGAAATTTGAATAACTGCTTGATCGGGAATATCGCCAAAAAAGGTGATGCTACCAGATTCATGATTATAAGCAATAGGCGCTCTTATATAAAAATTGTCTCCATTTTGATCAAACACTGCTAGTGGATATTCTATTGAAGGAGGAAGCGAACCTAGATAATGATGATAAAAATCTAAAGCTGGCTTGCCATCTATTTCATAGACTATGTTCTTATCTACCTTAGTAGCTTTGCTTGTTTGACCAATAGGATGCCAACCACTTGCAACAGCATGGGAAAACAATATTGTGCCGGAAAAAAGTAGAATTGGTACAGAATCAGTTAATACTTCTGTTTGAAAAAATTGATATGTACTTTGGTATCTTGACTGATCGCCAGCCAAACCACCAAATATTGGCACATATTGACCAAGAGCTAGCTTTAAGCCATTTAATATAGAGACACCACTAGTTGTGAGGCTCTCTGGATGAGTTAAACATAGCTTTGGGGGTGCGGTACTTTTTGCTTTGGCTTGCTTCACAGCTTGTTTAGTTGCAGTAATTGGATCGCTTGAAACTTTGCGTCCAATTCCTGCATGTATTTCAACTTCGTCTGAGCAAAACAACATCAAGGTGATTGAGTCCTGCTGAAACTCTAAGACTGAAGAAATTTCTCCATCTGTTGTTCCACCAATCAACTCAATACCGGGAAAAGCTTGATGAATTTGCTGCAAAATCAGAGCATGTTCAAAGTCAATTGCAGCAAAAATAATTCCAGCTTTTGGTATATCTCCTGCAAGAGAACTAGCACATTGCTGAAGAACTTCTTCAACTGCTGATAGAGAATCTGGATCGTTACTGTGACCTACTACTACCTTGAACATAGATTTACTTATTATATTGATGAATGCGATTTGCTCTGATTTTTAAATGGCAAGCCTGATGATAAACTCTGAACCTTTTCCTAGTACTGAATTTACCTCTAGAGTTCCGCCATGTTTTTCGACAACAATTTGACGGGCAATTGACAGTCCTAATCCTGTACCTTGACCCACAGGCTTGGTGGTAAATAAATGGTCAAAGATTTTTTGCTGAATATCAGCTGACATTCCTACGCCATTATCTTTAATCCGAATCAAGATATGATTTTTATCTTCAGTGAGTAGAGTCTGAATCAAAACTTGATTGGGATCTGCTTCAATTTCAAGATAAGTACGTCCGATATTAGACTCCTCTAAAGCATCAATAGCATTAGCTAACAAATTCATAAATACCTGATTTAGTTGTCCGATAAAGCATTCTATATCTGGCAATTTATCGTAATCTTTAATTACTTGAATATCAGGACGATCCTCGGATGCTTTTAAGCGGTGTTTGAGAATCATGATAGTGCTGTCTATGCCATCATGAATATTACAAGAAACTTTGCGATCGCTATCTGCTCGAGAAAAGGTTCTCAGACTAGTACTAATGTTACGAATGCGCTGAACACCCTCTTTCATTGAGGAAATTAAATTCGGTAGATCGGCAAGCATATACTTCAAATCTATTGCTATAATTTCCTCTTGAATTTCTAGAACTGGATTAGGATAGTGCTTTTGATAGAGATCAATCAGGTTAACCATGTCTTGAAAATATACTGAAGCATGTCCCAGATTGCCATGAATAAAACCAACTGGATTATTAATTTCATGTGCAACTCCTGCTACTAATTGACCAAGAGCAGACATTTTTTCTGTCTGTACAAGCTGGAGTTGAGACTCTTGTAGGTCTTTTAATGCTCTGGATAAAGCTGCTGTTCTTTCTAAAACTCGTTTTTCTAAAGTTTTTGTGAGATTTCGTAATTGAAGATGGGTTTTAATTCTAGCTAATAATTCTTCTTCATGAAAAGGTTTAGTAATGTAATCAACTGCTCCGATATTTAGACCCTTTACTTTACTATCAGTATCAGAATTAGCTGTCATGAAAATTACGGGTATATCACAAGTAGCTGGATTTTGTTTTAGCATTTTGCAGGTTTCAAATCCATCTATTCCTGGCATCATTACATCTAATAAAATCAAATCTGGTACTGTGTCTTCAACAATTTTAATTGCCCTCTTAGCATCATTTTCTGTAATTACTTTGAAGCCAACATTAGTTAATATGTCAAAGACAATTTCTAAATTTGTAGTAGTATCATCAACTACTAAAATTAAACTATCTTCTGGTTCATCAAGTATTTTCATATCTAGCGTTTCATTCATGTATTTAAATTGATTGAACTCCTTGTTAGTTATTCACTATTCATCTGGCGATCGCAGCTAAGTCACCTCTATTTTATTGGCGGACTGACTAACAATTTTCTAGTCTGACAACCCTATAGTTCCCAAAAATTATTACAACAGCAACATTCTCACACTAAATTGCCCATAGCTTATAGCTGGGGCGATCGCTACAGCATGGACATTGACCGCTAATCTTCATTTTCGCCGGAGTTTAAGATCCTCTTTCATGAAAGCGATCGCTCTGAAATTAGTCATTATTACCCTTGTCTTTTTATAAAAGGAGCGCTAATTGGAACAATATTTTTGATGTCATAAGTTAACTTTTTCAGTTAGTCAACAGCATTTCTCATGAACGAATATACACAGAGATAGCTATTTTTATTAAAAAAATATAATTCCAGATAATTACGGTTATTTTTTAATAAGAAATATTTAACAATATTGAGATAGCTTTTAAAAGTTCATATAGGCTTACATAGTACTGATGGTGGTGTAAAGATGACTTACACACTTTAGAAATATGGGATCGGTGTGAATTTTTGCAAAAGTTTTCTCAAAGATTTCTAACAGTATATTGAGCCATTATCTTTGTTCTACTGTGATGATTTTTTTGGTACTTTAAACTAATTCATTTTTTATGAATCAATTAGCTTACCCTGATTTATACTGCCCATTTCCATCCCACATCAATAAACATATTGATGTTCTAGAAAGGCACGCTCTTGAATGGGTACTTCGCTTCAATCTCCTGGCAAATGAATCATCTTATCAGCGTTTTTGCAAATCAAAATTTTTCTTCCTAGCGGCAAGTGCCTATCCCAACTGCCAGCTTGAAGAATTGAAAATTGCAAATGATTGGTTGAGTTGGGCGTTTATTTGGGATGACCAGTGTGATTTATCAAATTTAGGAAGACAACCTGATGTTCTCAAAGATTTTCATAAGAGATTTTTGGAAATATTGAACGGTGCAGAACTCACGAGTAAGGATATACCACTTGCTTATGCATTAAGTGATTTACGACAACGGATACTTCAAAGAGGTAGTCAAGAATGGTTTCATTACTTTGTTGCTCGCTATGAAGGCTATTTCGATGGCTGTGTTCAAGAAGCTGTTAACCGCGCACAGGAAATTACACCCGATGTTGACAGTTATATGCTTATACGTAGATTAACTTTAGGTGGATATGTTTTCCTTGCATTGATGGAATTTTGCAATTATTTAATAATTCCTGATTCTCTCCGAAATCATGAGGTGATGAAAGAATTAAAAGCGATGACAATTAATATTCTTGCTTGGTGTAATGATATTTTCTCCGTACATAGAGAAATGTCAAGTGGCGATGTTCATAATTTAGCATTGTTAATTTATTATCAACAAAAGGTTTCTTTAGAACAAGCAATTCTCATAGTTAGCGAAATGCACGATCAAGAAGTACATCGCTTGAAAGAGTTTGAATCATCTCTTCCATCTTTTGGAGAGGAATTAGATGCAGAACTTGCCAAATATATATCAGGACTACATAGCTGGATATCTGCCAATCTGAATTGGTATTTTCACTCTGGTCGCTATCAAACTATAGACAGCTTGGAGTTAAATCAATAAATTCTCACTCTCTTTTTATAAGGGAATAGGATACCTAACAGGTATCCTATTTTGCTGAAAGCTCATCATAGATGAACCCATATTATTTTGTTAAGGGTTTATCCTCGCTAATACAATTTTTCGACTTTGGTTTGGACTTAAAATTCATATGCAACTGCCTAATCCTCTCAAAACCCCTTCTTTGCTACAAAAGCTTCAGTGGATTACTGACCCTGTGAGCTACATGGAAAACGCAGCTCAACAATATCCCGACATTTTTACTGGTAGGATAATTGCCTTTGGCGATACTGTAGTATTTGTAAATCATCCTCAGGGAATCCAAGAAATTTTAACGAATGATAGAAAGAAATTTGTCGCTGCCGGTGAACTCAATAAAATTACTGAACCCTGGCTAGGAAAAAATTCAGTTCTCATACTTGATGGCAGTCGTCATAAACAACAACGACAATTGATAATGCCTTCTTTTCATGGAGAGCGAATGCAAAGCTATGGCCAACAAATCCGTAATATTACCGAAAATGCCTTTAGTCACTTACTACTAAATCAGCCCTTTTTGGCTCGTAACATAACACAAGAAATATCTCTACAAGTTATGTTACAGATTGTCTTAGGGTTGTATGGGGGAGAAAGATTTCAAAAACTTAAGCATTCACTACCATTGCTGTTAAATCTCTCTCATTCACCTATCACTTCTAGTTTTTTCTTGCTCCCATTCTTGCAACAGGATTTAGGAGCTTGGAGTCCTTGGGGAAAATTTCTGCGCGATCGGGAGACAACCGATCAATTATTCTACGCCGAAATTGCTGAACGCCGGCGACAACCTAATTCAGAATGTGTCGATATCCTTTCCTTGCTGATCTTAGCTCAAGATGAAACTGGTCAATTTATGACAGATCATGAATTGCGCGATCAGTTAATGACCCTAATAATTGGCGCTTATGAAACTACGGCATCTGTAATAGCTTCGGGATTGTATTGGATTCACCAAAAGCCTCTAGTCCGTGAAAAACTGCTCCAAGAAGTGGACACTCTCGGTGATTCCCCAGACCCTATGAGCATTTATCGACTACCATATCTTACGGCTGTCTGTAATGAAATCTTGCGAGTTAGCCCTGTTTTACCGTTCTGTTTCCCAAGGGTAGTACAAGAACCCGTTAAACTCTTGGGACATTCTTTAGAGCCTGGAACAGTATTGCTTCCTAGTATTTATCTTACTCATCAACGTGAAGATTTATATCCCCAACCTAAGCAGTTTCGACCAGAACGTTTTCTAGAACGCCAATTTTCTCCTTATGAATTTCTGCCTTTTGGTGGTGGTGTCCGTCGTTGTATTGGTGAGGCTTTGGGTTTGTTTCAAATGAAATTAGTATTGGCAACCATCTTATCACGCTATCAGTTAGCGGTAGTTAATCAGCAACCTGAGCGGCCTCAGCGTCGAGGTTTTACCCTGGCATCTGCAAGTGGAGTCAAGATGGTAATTACAGGACGACGACGTGAGGCTCAAGAGCCTTTAGTGAATAAACTCATCGGCATTTAAGTTACATAATCAGGGCGGGCAAGATGTCCACCCACAAGATATTGAGAATTTAATATGCAAATTAGATGTATTTTAGCTTATGACAATTACATCTATATCCTAGTAGCTTGTCAGAGTTGTTTTGATGAATCTTAGAAATCACCCAGTTTGTGTGACAAACTGGGTTTTTACAATTGTAGATTGGGTAGAACGCACCTTACTTAACCGAACTTTGTATCTTAACAGAAGTGTAGGAATTACGAACAAAAAGATCCCCGACTTCTTGAAGAAGTCGGGGATCTGAGCCTCTCGCTGGAGAGCAAATCAAACTAAGATTGCCATAGTCTAGATATCTGATTGTTGCATCGGTATTTCAATCACGAACTCAGTCCCTTTTCCTAATGTGGAATCACAGGTTAAACTACCCTTGTGTTTGTCCACAATAATCTGATAGCTAATCGACAACCCCAAACCTGTGCCACTTCCTATTGATTTGGTGGTAAAAAATGGGTCAAAGATTTTTTGCTGCACTGCTTTGGTCATACCAGAACCGTTATCAGCGATCCGAATTATTGCTGTATTAGAATCTGTTAGTTCAGTAAAGATGTGAATTTGTCCTACCATATCAAAAACTGCTGATGCTTCTATGTCCTTTGTGATTTGTTCTTTATTATTTACCAGTGATGGATCGACAATGACAAATGACTCTTCTAAAGCATCAATCGCATTACTCAGGATATTCATAAACACCTGATTTAGTTGACCAGGGTAACACATAACCTCTGGTAATTTGCCGTATTCTTTGATGACTTCAATTTCAGGAAAATTGTTCTTTTCTTGAATTCGGTGTTGTAAAATCATTAAGGTACTGTCTATTCCCTCATGAATATCTACAGGCTTCATCTCAGATTCATCTAGACGAGAAAAGTTGCGTAAGCCCAAAACAATATTGCGGATACGCGAACTCCCAATTTTCATTGAATCTAGAATCTTTGGTAAGTCTTCTGTGAGAAAATCTATGTCAATTTCTTCAGATTTTTCCTCAACTAAAGGCGAAGGATGAGGATATTCTTGCTGATAAAGAACTACCAAATCCAGCAAGTCTTTGACATACTCACTAGCATGATTAATATTGCCATGAATAAAGTTAATAGGGTTATTGATTTCATGGGCAACTCCTGCTACCATTTGTCCCAAAGAAGACATTTTTTCACTTTGAATCAATTGGATTTGGGTACGTTGTAATTCTTGTAGAGTTTGTTGTAAAGAGTAATTTTTGTGGTTGAGTTCCTGCGTTCTCTTCTGGACTTTCTCTTCTAGAGTATGGTTGTATTCCTCCAAGCTTTCTTTAGCTTGTGCCAAATTTTTGTAGAGGATAGCATTCTCTAGGGATATTGCTGCTTGAGTGGTGAGGAGCTTGAGAATTTCTACGCGATCGCGTGTAAATGCTCCTGTCGTCAAATGATTTTCTAGATAAATAATCCCAATCAATTTACCTTGATTTAGAAGAGGTATAGACAATAAGCTCTTAGGTTCTTCACTCAGAATATAGCTATCACCTGCTAAAAAAGAAACAGTCGTTGCATCATCAATAACCAAAATTTCTCTGGAGCGTTTAACGTAGTTAATCAAAGTAATCGGAACATCGTAGCTGGACTCCAAAGAAATTGATGGAAACTCTGTGTAGGTATGGTCAAAATTTGAACTTGAGCAAATGGCTGTAACAGTTGATGCTAAGTTATCACCTTCGCTCAAAATTAAAGCGCATTTAGAAGCTCCTGCATTCTCCATCACAACTTCCATCAAAGTAGAAAGTAATCGCTCAAGCTCGATTTCGCCAGAGAGTGCTTGAGATGCTTTAATGAATGCGGCTAAATCCAGAGAATCAGAAATACTTGTCTTCGAGCCAATAACAGTTTGTTGATTACTCAGGGTAGATAAAGATGATATAGATGTGTTATATAAAGAAGTGCTTTCCTCGCTGGAATGGATACTCAGTTTTTCTTGCTGAAATATAGAAGCCAGTAATTGGGGATAGCGTTTTGCCAAATCGTCAACTTTGGCTAATGCTCCCCAGCGAACATAGCTATAGTAAGCATCTATTAAGTAAGTTTGGGCAATCTTATGTTTACCCCATTCTAAATAGAATTTGGCGGTAAGTTCTTGAGCCAGGGCTTCTTCATTAAGATACTCATTTTCTTTGGCAAGTAAGATGGCGCGATCGTAGAATTCCATTGCTTCAAGATATTGACCACCAATCCGATAGCGTTCAGCCTCTACAAGATCATATTTGTGTAAATAATTCATTGGGGCATGATGTGCCCAATGCTCCATTTTTTCTTGATTGGCTTGAACCCGATCGAGAATACATTTTTGCTCAGATTCGGATACCTCAAAATACACAGCTAGACCTGCCAAAGAATCATAAAAATGGAAAACTGGAACAACTAGATGTCCTATTGCAGTATCTAAATACTTTTTCGCTAGTGTGGCATTTTCAACTGCCTGATGAAATTCTTGAAATAGATAACAGAGATGAAGTTTGCTGACATAGAGATATAGAAGTCCAAGTCCATCTTTAGTTTCCAAATGGAGCGGCAGCATTTTATCTTCGTTATAAACTTCACCAATTAAAGAACAGGAATTTTCTGCACACCCTAGTAGATTCAATACGCTCTGTCGATAAATATTACTCCATTGGAATACTGTTTTTTGCTTGAGTTGTTTGATGGCATTATTATAATTTGCCATTTCTTGTTCTAGCTCTGAAAGTTCTCTACCGATAAAATAGGAGCAGTAAGAATAAATGTGTAGAGAATAAGCTGCATACTCTAAATCTCCTGTTTCAATACCGATAGAATAAGCTTGCAACAAAGGTTTTAATATTTCCTTGGCGTGTTCCTTACAAGGTCTAATAAGTGAAAGAAAAGCTCCAAGAACTTTCGCGCTAATTTCTTTAATTTGTAACCTAGATAAAAGATTTACAGCTAGTTTACCAAATTTATACCCTGACTCAATATCTCCCACCAGAGCAGACAGTATTAGTCCATAATTAACATAGGCAAATGCAGACAATGGTGCGTTGCCATATTGTAGAGATAAGTTGATTTGTTTAACAATAATTAGTGGGAATAATTCAGGAATAGCTTGATAGGTCAAACCATGAATATTCGACAAAATATTCATAACTGCTAGTGTTTTAGCTTCTGTCATTTCTGGTAGGTCAATTAAATCTTCAATCTGCCTACCAGCCAGATTTGAGGCTATTTCTGCCATTACTAGCTGAACATCAGATTGGCTTGGATGTTCAGGAAACTCTACTCCCAAAAGCTTCAAAAAGGCTAGTGCAGTATTAATTCCTTTGAGTGCTTGGTTCTGTGCCCCAGATGCTTTAATTTTTACTTCGTAAACTTTAACTTTATCTATAAGAGTTTTCCCTCTTACCAATACTATCTCTGCTAATTGCTCAGTTTGCTCAAAGTCGCCGTCCAAGTAGGCTGCCTCTGCCGCTGTCTCATACAAAGCTAGGATTAGCTGATATTTCATCTCCCAACTATTATCTGCTAGCAGTTGGATGCCAGTAGTTAAATACTTAACGGCAGCGGGATAAGCTGTTGATGCTAACGCTTTACGTCCAGCAATCAGATTCATCTGGGCCAGTTCATCTCGTTTAGCTTGAGGGGAGATGAATTCCACTGCAATATTAAACTGATTGACAAGCTCAAAAATCTTTTCTTCCTTTTCGGCAACTGGAATATTGTTCAATAACAGTAGCCCAATTTTTAAGTGAATTGGCTTTTTTTGTTCTTCGGGAATTAAAGAATAAGCAGCTTGCTGCACTCGGTCATGTACGAATTTATATTTAGGTAGCTGTAAATTAGAAGTTGAAAATTGCGTAGATTCTATTCCATGAGTAATAAATTCATTAGCATTATCTTTTGAAAATATGTTGTAATTTTCAGTCTGCGGTAAAACTAGCCCATCAAGTAACGCTTGCCACAAGTCTGATGCTGTATCTACTACAGATTTTTCATTGACGATCGCTAGAGTTTTTAAGTCAAATTGATTCCCAATACAGGCAGCCAGTTTTAGAACTTTTTGGGTATGTATTGGCAATTTTTCTATTTGCAGAGCGATAAATTCTACGACATCATCTGTGAGAGCTAATTCTTTGACTTTTAAAATATCATACTGCCAATGACTAACATCAAGATTTAAGAAAATTAGCCCATCATCGTGTAAAGCTTTGAGAAATTGGACGGAAAAGAAGGGGTTGCCTTTCGTTTTGGCAAACACCATCTGGGTGAGAGGAACCGCAGCGACTTCAGGACAATGAAGGGTATCAGCAATGAGATGATTTAAATCACCCTGATTTAAAGGTGCTAGGGTGATCGTATTAATATTTACTGTTGCTTTTTCAATCTCCTGTAGTGTTAAATAAAGTGGATGTACCTTGGAAACTTCGTTATCTCGATAGGAACCAATTAACAATAAATCACCCTGATTTTCATCCAATTGTTCTGTCTCTTCTGATAGAGAAGATAACGTACTTTCACACATTAATAACTGGATTAATTTTAGAGAGGCTGTATCTGCCCATTGCAAGTCATCGAGAAAGATAACTAGAGGGCGTTCTTTCATTGTGAAGATTTGGATGAATTTTTGAAACAATAAATTGAATCGATTTTGGGTAGCACTGCTAGAGAGTTCTCTAACTGGAGGCTGCTTGCCAATAATCTGTTCAAGTTCAGGAATTACATCAATAATCACCTGAGTTTGTGTACCCAATTCCCGCAGAATTTTGGCTTTCCATTGTTGAATTTGGGCATCACTTTCTGAGAGCAGTTGCCCGATTAAGTCCCGAAAAGCTTGCACCAATCCTGATAAGGGAATATCGCGTTGAAACTGGTCAAATTTTCCTTTGATGAAGTAACTACGCTGCCGCACAATAGGTTTATGGACTTCATTGACCACAGCAGTTTTGCCAATGCCAGAGAAACCTGCGACTAATATCATTTCTGTTGCCCCAGCTGTTACGCGCTTAAAAGCTGTGAGTAGGGTTTCAACTTCACTTTGGCGACCGTAGAGTTTTTCGGGGATTACGAAACGGTCTGAGATATCTCTCACGCCTAGTTCAAAGGGTGCAATATTTCCGGTTTCTTGCCACTGGCTTTGGCACACCTCTAAGTCATGCTTTAACCCCAAAGCACTCTGATAGCGGTCTTCGGCATTTTTTGCCATCAGCTTGCTGATGATGTCAGACAAAATTGACGGAATATTAGAGTTAATCCGACTAGCTTTTAGTGGTTGTTTGGCAATGTGAGAGTAAACTAACTCCGTCGGATCTTTGCTGGTAAAGGGTAACTGTCCGGTGAGGAGTTGAAAGAAGGTGATACCAAGGGAATAAAAATCAGTACGGTAGTCGATACCTCGGTTCATCCTGCCGGTTTGTTCTGGAGAAATGTAAGCCAGAGTACCTTCTAAGATATTGGTATTGGTGAGAAATTGAACTTCTCTTGGTAGGAGGGTGGCAATACTAAAGTCGATGAGTTTTATTTCATCTGTGGTAGGGTTGATGAGGATGTTGGCAGGCTTGATGTCTTTGTGAATAATGCGATCGCGATGCAGTCTTTCAAGGGTAGAAGTAATTTTAATCGCAATGGGAAAAAACTCGTTGAGAGAAAGCCAGTTTTCCTTCTTCCCCTTGTCCTCCAGTCGCCAGTCTTGGAGGGGAATGCCACCAAAATCTTCCATCACTAAGACATAGCTGTTACGGTAGTTTTCTAAGCTATAGGTTTTGACTATGCCAGGAATATCAAGATTTTTGGTGATGATATATTGATTTCGGAACTGAGCGATTTCTGCAAAGGTAGGATATTCATTCCGCATCAATTTGAGAACGACTGATTTTTTATCTTCTTCTCTGATGCCCCGATAAACTAGGGTTTTACTGCCTGAGTAGATTTGCTCGGTAATCCGATAGCCAGGGAAGGAATATAATGTATCTAATAGTACTAACATTGCAGACTATGCTCATAATTATTGTGTCTATGGCTTATTATTCCCGTGCCAAGACTATCCTCATCATGAAATAGGATTTTTTTGTTTAATTTATATTAGGAAATATAATTTTTTACTAAATATTTGAATCTTGAACTATAGCCTTTCCTCATCTAGTTAAATACATATAAAAATCTCACCCTAATCCCTCTCTGTGAGCAAAGGGGAGATAAAGCATAGCTTTATCGGGGTGAGGTTAAACTGTATCTCACTGGATAATTATGACTTATCAACATAAGTATTTTTGAACTAACTATTTTTACCCGCTTTGAATCGGACACTCGTTATTAGAGACGGTGTATTTTTGGCTGCGATAATAATAACGAGCGCAAATACTACTTGATTTTTTGTTTAATAAAAGTCACAACCTGAGTTAGCTGTTTTTTCAAACCATCAATTTCTGCCTGCATTTTGACAATTTTCTCGTTCAACGCATTAATTTCTACGTCGGAGACTCCTCCAGCACTAGGGGTTGCGTTGCTTGCCGCCGTAGGCATCACAGTATTGGCGACGCTAGGAGTTGCGACTGCAACATTGGCGACAGTAGGGGCTGCTACTGTAGCAGTTGCAACATTAGAGGTTGCAACTGTGCTATTTTTAACGGCCGCTACTGCTCCCACTGCGACTAGTTCTGGGCGTGGCTGTTTCGCCTTGGTCATAGCTAACTTAATTGCGCTAATTAGTTGCTTCTGATCAAAAGGCTTACCCAGAAATTCAAAGTATTCAAAGGGTTCTGTGATTTTTTCAGTCACCTCTTCCTTGCGACCAGACATGATCACCAAAGGAATTTTCCTTAACTCCGGATCGGCTTGAACTTTCTGAAAAACCTCCCAGCCACTCATTTTAGGTAACAGGAAATCCAACATAATTAGGCTGAGTTTTTCCTGAAGGATGAAATTTAGTCCTTCCACACCGTCTTTTGCTTCCAGTACCTCAAAATTGCCCGGAGGCAACATTTCTCGTACTTTCACCCTGACAACTGTAGTGTCATCGATAACTAAAATCTTGTTGCTTGCCACGACTGTTTGCTCTAACAGAAACTATAAGTGTAAATAGCGGTTTTGCCGATTGTCCTTGAGAATCCTCCCACTATATACAAAATTTCTAGCAATTGGGGGATAGTATATTTCGGTATAAATGACATTGTGAGAGGTATTTTGCAAAACTTTTGCTCGCGCTCTTTTCAATTTGTGTCATGGTGATATTTAACCGATAGACCACTACATCTATATCCGCATCTTGCTTGGATGTCTATGATTTCGTCACAACAAGCCGAACTAAAGTCTGAAATTACGGCAATGCCTAGCTGGTTACGTCGCTCGATTGGCAAAGCCAGTGAAATCTCTACCGTACAACGCATTATTAAGCAGCGCCAAATTCACACGATTTGTGAAGAAGGACGCTGCCCTAACCGTGGAGAGTGCTACGCCCAAAAAACTGCAACTTTCTTGCTAATGGGGCCTACTTGCACACGCTCTTGTGCTTTCTGTCAAGTAGATAAAGGTCATGCACCAATGCCTCTTGATTTAGAGGAACCCGAAAAGGTAGCCCAGGCGGTGCAGCTTTTGGGATTGCGTTATGTGGTGCTGACTTCTGTAGCCCGTGATGACTTGCCCGATCAGGGTGCAGGGCATTTTGTGAAGACGATCGCGACTATCCGCCAATTCAACCCAGAGACTCAAATTGAAGTGCTGACCCCAGATTTTTGGGGTGGTGCTGGTGTTGGGGAATCAGGTCAACGCCAGCGGATAGAGATGATTGTGAAAGCCAAACCAGCTTGTTTCAATCACAATATTGAAACAGTGCGGCGGTTAACAGGGCCAGTGCGCCGGGGAGCCAAATACGATCGCTCGCTCTCAGTACTAGCTATGGTCAAAGAAATCGATTCGACCATTCCCACCAAATCAGGTTTAATGCTGGGACACGGAGAAACACTTGATGAAGTCGTTGAAGCAATGGCTGATTTAAGGGCTGTCGGGTGCGATCGCTTGACTATCGGTCAGTATATGCGTCCTTCCCTAGAACATTTGCCAGTGCAAAAATATTGGACTCCAGAGGAATTCGATCAGCTTGGCAGATTAGCATGGGAAATGGGATTCAACCATGTTCGTTCTGGGCCTCTGGTTCGCAGTTCCTATCATGCTGGAGAGGAGGGAGTGGGGAAGTAGTAGTGCTGAGTGCTGAGTGGGAAATCTCACTTCTTTACTCAGAACTCGGAACTGTTGTGCCCAATTCCCAACTTCACACAAATATTCTTAAAGAATTTGAGTATTTGGTACGCCAGTTTGGTATTTCTTAAAAAGTCCTGACATTAGGAGAATTGAATTATGACTGCTAAAACTAAGATTTCCCCAGTTGCCGACAGTGGAGCTAAACCTCCCTATGCCTTTCGCACAGGCTGGGCGCTGTTCTTATTAGCTATCAATTTCCTGGTAGCAGCCTACTATTTCCACATTATTGAGTAATTAGAAGTGGAATGGTGCTGCTCAGATCGTTCCTTTGAATAAACCTTTGGGGCGAATGAGTAGCACCAAAATCATGATCAACAGGGCTACGCCCTGTTTGTACTGTGAACCCAGCCAAGGAGTGCTGATTTCCTGGACGATGCCAATGATAAAAGCTGCTGCGATCGCACCGTAGGGATTGCCAATGCCGCCAAGTATTACTGAGGCAAACAATGGTAATATCAAGAACCATCCCATATTTGGACGCACGGCTGTAATTAACCCATACATACTTCCACCCAATGACGTTAGAGTGCCAGCAATTACCCAAGTCCAAAAAATTACTCGGTCAACATTAATACCTGAAACCCTGGCTAAGTCCAGATCGTCGGCAACTGCTCGCATCGCTTTACCAATTTTGGTATTTTGCAGCAGGTAATGTAGCGCCAAGATTGCTAGCACCGCCAACCCCAATACCAATAATTGATTTTGCGGTACCTTTAAACCCAAAATATCTAAAGCTGGCGTCACAGGTAAATCATAATTTTGGTTCTTGCCACCCCAAATCAAAATAATCCCATTGCGAAGAAATAAGGCAAGTCCGATAGAAATAATAATAAGCGTCGTGGAAGTAGCACGGATAGCGCGCATCCTTGACCACAGTAACTTTTCTGATAACAGCATTGCTGCGACTGTTCCCACTGCTGCCAAAATCATCGACAGCCAAATATTGACTCCAATGGAGTTTATCAGCCAGGTGAGATAGGCTCCTAAAGTGAGAAAGTCACCGTGAGCAAAATTTGATAGTCGTAAAATTCCATAAGTAAGAGTCAGTCCGACTGCGGCTAGCGCAATAATGCTCCCCACCGCAATCCCATTAACCATTAGTTGGGCGAATTGTGTATCCATAAGTCTCAAGTTGCTTTTAAAAAATTTTAGGTTAATGGTTCATAAAATAATTTTTTTGTCTAGCTGCTAAATTCGGCATCATAAGCTATGGTTTATAACAACATAAGTTATGGTTTATAAATAAAAAAGAATTCTCGGCTAATATGCATAAAATCCTATTCGGATTTTTATGCAAAGCTAAATTTGTTCAGCGGTCTAGTTGACCATGCAGCAGTACTCAAGCTTACCAGACCAGAACTCACTGATAGATGCAACGCCAAAACTTTTGACAACAATTGAGCAACTTCGCGCACAGCTGTGGCTGGAGAGCAGCTTAAACCAGTTGCAAAGTCGCCTTAATGATTGCCTACTTTCTGCTTGTAACACTGTCCCACAGGCAGGAGCCGCACAAGCAGAAATTTTCCAAGCTGTGGTTAACGAAATTAACAGTGCTGTTCACAGCAGTAATTTGGCACTTACAGATTGTGCCGTAGGCATCGCGTTGTTTCAACCACAAGAAACCGTTGCCACAGTTTGCTATGCTTCTCATTCTCCATCCCCAAACTCACAACCTTTATTTGTAGAAGTGCTGACAGCAGAAAAAAAGCTGCTGTTGAGATTGCAAGAAGTCATAAAACTTGAAGATTTGCAACAGCTTGAGCATCAACAACCACAGAGCGCTTGGCGGTTAGCTGATGATTCTGGTAACGTCATAGGCTGGCTGATTATCGCCACAGCTTCCCTAAGCTCTGATCGTGAATCGCTGATCAAATCACAAGCTCAACTCAGATCGCAATTGATGGCAAGGTGTGCTAGGTATTGTACTACAGCGTTGGTACAGTTGAGACATATCCTGTCTTGGTCGCAACGGTATCAACAGTTAAGTAACTCTAATCAAGAATTGGAGCGTACTAATCAACTCAAAAATCAGTTTTTGGCCAATACCAGCCACGAAATTCGCACACCGCTTAGTTCTATTATTGGGTTTACCCACCTGCTTTTAGCACCAGGGTACGAACCAACTAGAGAACGCCAGCAAGAGTATTTAAATATCATTCAGTCTAGCGGCAAGCACTTGCTAGCTCTGATTAATGATATTTTGGATCTCTCTAAAATTGAAGCAAATCAGCTAGAAGTACAGTGGGAAATAATAGATGTGCCACTGCTGTGTAGCAATGTTTTGGCACTAGTGAAAGAGAAAGCCGCTAATAAGGGTTTGAAACTGTGCTTAGAACTTGAACCCGATATTAAAACCTTAGTAGCCGATCCATTACGACTCAAGCAAATGCTGTTGAATTTAATCTTCAACGCTCTAAAGTTTACCAGTGAAGGAAGTGTTGGCTTACGGGTTACTGCCAAAGGTGTATTTGTGCATTTTACAGTTTGGGATACAGGCAGTGGCATTTCCCAAGAAGACCAAGTTCAACTATTTGAACCCTATTTCCAAATTGCTAAGGTTGTAGCAGGTGGTGTTGAAGGTACTGGTTTGGGTTTAGCAGTGACTCAGAAACTTGCCCAAATTCACGGTGGTTCTGTGAAAGTGGAATCTGAAGTAAATCGCGGCTCCCGTTTTACCCTGGTACTTCCCTTTAAACAAGAAATAGGAGTGGGGGGAGATGAGGGAGATGAAGTGGATGAGGGAGCAAAATTTTCTTCATTTCCTCTGCATTTCACACCTAGTTCCTCTGTAGAGATTTTGCTGGTAGAAAATGATTTACCAAATGCTGATTTAATGCAAATTTACCTACGTAAATTGGGATATCAAGTGACTTGGGTTAAGAATGCTGGCGAGATGTGGAAAACTCTAACTGTGTTAGAACCAGCAGTGATTTTAATGGATGTTTGTCTAACAGATGGAAATGGTCTGAGCTTAGTACAACAATTGCGAGAACATGAGCAATATCGGACGATTCCGGTAATTGTTCAAACAGCAATGGCCATGAAAGGCGATCGCGAAACTTGTCTAGCTGCTGGAGTAAATGACTATATTTCTAAACCGATTGATTTACCACTTTTAGCCAGTCTGGTAGCCAAGTACAGTAAAGCACCAACTTCGCTTGATGGGGAGTGAGGGAGCAGCGAGGGAGCAGGGAGCAGGTAGAAGAATTTTCCCCTCCGCCCCCCGCACCCCGCCCCTCTGTTTCTTTTCAATGCCCCATAACTAATGACTACAATAGAAATTGTTAGGTGCTATAGGGTTTTGGCAGGATTGGGAAATGATGCTAACAGAAAAATTTGAGCAATTAAGAGCCTTATTTACAGAAATGGAGCAGGCGTTGATTGCCTACTCTGGGGGCGTTGATAGCACTTTGGTTGCCAAAATTGCCTATGATGTCTTGGGCGATCGCGCTTTGGCTGTCACGGCTGTTTCTCCTTCACTATTACCAGAAGAGTTGGAAGACGCGAAAATTCAAGCTGCAACGATTGGGATTCCTCATAAAATCGTCCAGACTCACGAGATGGAAAATCCCAATTACACTTCTAACCCAGTTAATCGCTGTTATTTTTGCAAAAGTGAGTTGCACGACACACTCAAACCTTTAGCTTTAGAGTTGGGTTATCCTTATGTCGTGGATGGGGTAAATGCCGATGATTTGCATGATTATCGTCCAGGAATTCAGGCGGCTAAGGAAAGAGGGGCGCGATCGCCTTTAGCAGAAGTGGGTGTCACTAAAATAGAAGTCCGCCAACTTTCGCAACAACTCGGTTTACCTTGGTGGGATAAACCTGCTCAACCTTGTCTGAGTTCCCGCTTTCCTTACGGTGAAGAGATTACTGTGGCTAAGTTGCAACGAGTCGGTAGAGGAGAAATTTATCTACGAAAACTAGGTTGGCAGAATTTGCGCGTGCGATCGGAAGGAGATACAGCACGTATTGAATTACCACCAGAACAAATTAAAGAGTTTGTGTCAACTAACGATTTACAAACATTAGTTTCAGCATTTCAAGATTTTGGGTTTACCTATGTAACCTTAGATTTAGAAGGTTATCGTAGCGGTAAGTTGAATCAGGTTTTAAATCGGGAAGCCTTGGGCGTTAAATAATATTTTGGTTGTATACAGATAGAGTTTATTTACCTTCTAGAGAAACTAGAAAGCAACCGCTAATCCTCCAGATATTATTGGGCTGTTTTTCCATAAAATATAAAGCCCTTAAGGGAACTCCATCAGGAGCAAGTAGCAGCACTGGTTGAGTTATGTTTCCCTGGATGGTTGTTATTTTCTCAAAAAAGACAGAACGAGGACGGTATACTGCTGGATAGCTTGTTTTTACCATAAGCATAAAATGTTCTGCGGTTCCGAATTGCGCCTGAATTGCCGGACTAGCGAAGGTAAAAGCGCCTTGAGCGTCATCTTTTTTAAAAGCTGCCAATTGGTATTCAATTACAGAACGTATTTTGATGGTATCGGTATCAGTAACTTCCATAAATTTAAAAATTGCGTAGGCGCAGCCCGTCGTAGATATCGCTCCAATGTCGGCAAAGCGATCGCTCAATTCTCACGCTGAGTCAGCTTGTATTCTATCTGCTTTAGTGCTGTTCGCCACACGTCATATCCCTCTTGAGACAAGTGCAACCCATCTGTGGTCAACTCTGGGCGCAAATTGCCTTCCATATCTGTAAACCAGCTATAAATATTTAGATAATTAGCGCCTTCTTGTTTGGCAATCACGGTTAATTGGATGTTGATGTGACGAATGCGGCTATTGGGAATTTTTGGTAGACGAGTAGGTAAAATTGATTGGACAATAATTTGAGCTTGGGGGTGAGTCTGTCGTAAACGCCTGACAATCCGGCGGTAATTACGCAAAATTGTTTCATCACTAGCACCTTTTCGTAAGTCGTTAATCCCAGCCATGATGTAAATCACATCGGGTCGTGTTGCCGAAAATGCCCCCAATCTTTTTAAAACGCCACTAGAGGTATCTCCAGATATGCCTTGATTCAGCCACAATTTACCAGCAGGTAGTTTTTCTCTCGGAAACCACATGCTCAAAGAATCACCAACTAAGATACTTAGATGATTTGCACCTTGACCTTGAGCGATCGCTCTCGCTTCTAAAGCTAGTAAACTTTTCCAGTCGTCATAAGTTAGTTGACGTTTCTTGATCGACTCCCACAATGATTGTAAATTATCACTATCTACGCGTGTATAAATCTGACCTGTTTTCAGAGCCGCCAATCTTTGGTAGTAAAGTTGATTCCCAGATGTCAATAAGAGGGTAGTTGCTTGGGTGCTGGGGTTAAGTGATGACTCTGTTGGGGTTGGTAATCCCGGACTGCCGAATTCTGGTACGCTAGGGATGCTTTTCTCACCTTCTGATAGCTGCGAACTTTTTAAGGGTTGGAACGCTTGGCCGCTCAGTTCTGGTAAGGAGAGATCAACATTCTTGATAATTTTTGTACTGACTATTGCCTGCCAGCCCTGTTTTAAATCCCACAGGAATCTAGAATTTTCTGGCAGAACAATGGACAGATGTGGAAGAGCCGATGCTGGTATTGCTAATCCTGTTAACAAGCCTGCTGCCAACAGATAAGGGTCCCTCATCGCTTTCTCTCTCCTCTACTCACTGCTTTTCCATATCACAGCATTCGTTGTCTGTATTCAGGAAAATTTTACTTCGGTTAATCTACTATTCTTATTTACACTGTATAGTTCTGTAAAGCGTATTCACGAGATTATATTTGACAATTTACGATCTCTTTAAAGTAGGGTTTTATCAGTAGTATAGAAGTATTATTTGTGAGATATTTCTACTGAAAGCACTGATTTAGTTAGTCTACACTTTTTACACTCAGTTGTCACAAATTAAGTGTTGCCAAACTCGGCGATTAGTGATTGACTTGTGAGCATCTCAGGAGAGAGGTTTTTGCTTTTAATTAAATTACCATACTTTTCACTTTGTTATGTGAAATTGAGCAGTTCAAATGCATCAGTTATCTAAAGAGTAATAGGTGTAAGTGTAACCATCGATAATATTTATATCATACGATGGTGTGTCGTCAATGGGCAAGTATTAAGTTTGCCATACTGAGATTTTGATAACTTACTATAAGACTCATATTTGATTTTTGAAAAAACTCAGTACACGTCTATTCCCTTCCTCTCTGTTACCCGTTCCCTCCCTACACAAATAAATTCCGTAATCAAATCGGATTCCTATATACTTCATTTGAAATTTATGTTTACTCATTGAAGTATGAGTTGAAACACATTTAAATTAAGTTTTAACTCTAGAGAATAACCTCATTAGAAGTGCTAAGATTTAGGCTGAATCATTAGTGTCTCCCTTTTTTTACGTGGCTAGAGCTAGTACAGCGATTGGTGTTAGTCCCATTATTAAAGAGATTGTGCAAAAACAGGCACATTCTACACGTTTGACCCTGAAAGAAGTTATTCTCATGGGGATGTTAGCTATTGACAAACTAGATGATCAAGGTCGTCAAGAGTTAGCAGATCAAGTTCATCAAATGCAGGTAAATGGAGAAATTTAAGTAAGTAGTTATGAGTTATAAGTTACAAGTTATAATTTATAAATTTTAACTTCTGACTCTTGACTCTTCACTTAATTTAGTTATTGGCCAAATCGATAACGACTTCCCATTACGTAATTTTCATTAATTTCAAAAGATATCCAGCGGCGTTGTAGATTCTCAGAAACAAAGCCAGTTGTATTAGAACCTGCAAATGGATCTAATACTATATCACCTTCATCAGTTAAGAATTTGATGAAAAACTCGGCGAACCCTTGAGGAAAACGTGCTGGATGGGGTCTAATTTCTGCTGTTTTGCAGCGTCGTAAATAGGCACTATTAGATTCAGTATTAGCAATTTCTAGTAAATTTGGTGGAATTGCACCCTGGTTATCCTTTTGAAATTTATCAGAAATATCATGTCCACTAGGACGTATTTTTGCTTTATAGCCATTTTTGAGTAACTGTTTCATACTTTGGCTATAAGGCTTTAAAACTTTTCTATTATCTGCTTTAGGATTTGGTGTTTTAGACAACCACCAAACTGTATTTACAGAATCTTTCACACGAATCCGTCTGATTGTCACCCACTCAGCAGGGGTTGGCAGTCGCGACGGATTATAGTGGTAAAATTCTTGAGCAAGAAAGAAACCTACTTCCTTACATAATCTAACCAAAAGTTCGTATTGGTAAATACTCCGAACTGGATTACCAGGTAAGTAAGCACCACCTAAATCTAGTACGAATGAGCCATTATCTGCCAGCACTCTTTTAAATTCCGATGCAAAAGGTAAGAACCACTCAATATATTTTTCCGCACTTTCGTTACCGTATTCTTTTTTTCGTGTAAGAGCAAATGGCGGTGATGTAATAATTAAATTGATACTATTATCGTCAATGAATTTAATAAGTTTAAGGCTATCACCTAAATATGCGGCTCCATTCTGCTGGGTATAAGAGGGATTAAAAATTATTTCTTTTGGTGGCGTTATTGGTTCTTCTTGCAAGAGTAATAAGATTATCTCGTTTTTTATAGTTATAACTTGTTTTGATATTGTCTGGATATTTTATTTTAAAAGTTATTTTGTTGACGCAGAGCGATACATACGGGAAGTAAGGGACTTCTAAATCAAAAAATATCCAACTATTTATTGTGGGGTGGGCATCTTGCCATTGGTGTTAGATATTATCTCGTTATCTCGTTCCCAGTCGGAGACTGGGAATGCCATCTTAGAGGCTCCGCCTCCCTTGCTGGCGGCAGAGCCGCTTTTGAGTTGCATTTCCAGTCTGATACTGGAAACGAGGTTAAAAGAGTTTTAGCTGAATGCTTCTTCAATTAAAAAGCGCCCTCCAGAAATGGGGGGCGCTTCTTATTTAGCTAAACTTCAGTATTAACCGTTGATAGCAGGAGCAGTCATTGCTACAGGAGTAACTTCACCAGCAGCTAAGTCTAGGGGGAAGTTGTGAGCGTTACGCTCGTGCATTACTTCCATACCCAAGTTAGCGCGGTTGATTACATCTGCCCAGGTACTAATGACGCGACCTTGGGAGTCAATGATTGATTGGTTGAAGTTGAAACCGTTCAGGTTGAACGCCATCGTGCTGATACCCAAAGCGGTGAACCAGATACCGACTACAGGCCAAGCTGCGAGGAAGAAGTGCAATTGACGGCTGTTATTGAAGGAAGCGTATTGGAAGATCAAACGACCGAAGTAGCCGTGTGCCGCAACGATGTTGTAGGTTTCTTCTTCTTGACCGAACTTGTAACCGTAGTTTAGTGATTCGGTTTCGGTGGTTTCACGCACCAAGGAAGAAGTTACTAGAGAACCGTGCATCGCAGAGAACAATGAACCGCCGAATACACCAGCCACACCTAACATGTGGAAGGGGTGCATCAAGATGTTATGTTCTGCTTGGAACACAATCATGAAGTTGAAGGTTCCAGAGATACCCAAAGGCATACCATCAGAGAAAGAACCTTGACCAATTGGGTAGATCAAGAATACTGCGGTAGCGGAAGCCAAAGGTGCGCTGTAAGCTACGCAAATCCAAGGACGCATACCCAAGCGGTAAGAAAGTTCCCACTGGCGACCAAGGTAGGCAGCGCAACCGATCAAGAAGTGGAAAACTACCAATTGGTAAGGGCCGCCGTTGTACAACCACTCATCTAAGGAAGCTGCTTCCCAGATTGGGTAGAAGTGCAAGCCGATAGCGTTTGAAGAAGGAACAACTGCACCAGAGATGATGTTGTTTCCGTAGATCAAAGAACCTGCAACTGGTTCGCGGATACCATCAATGTCCACAGGAGGAGCAGCGATGAAAGCAATTACGAAGCAGGTGGTTGCAGCTAGCAGGGTAGGAATCATCAAAACACCGAACCAACCGATGTATATACGGTTTTCGGTGCTGGTGATCCACTCGCAGAAGCGATCCCATACGCTAGCGCCAGAGCGCCGTTGTAAGGTTGTGGTCATTGTTTTATAAGTGCTATGGGTTAGTTAAATATGGAACAAACGAAATAAATTTCGCCTGTTGAAATATAGTCTACATGAATTTACTTGGATGCAATCTGTGACTTAATATTCTTTAACAAGCTAGTCGAACTGTAAAGTTTTTCTACTATTAAATAAGTAATGGATTGAGGCTTTTTAAGGCATTTCAACACCTAACTAGCTATCACTTTCGAGGATGCGATCGCCTATTTATTTACCTTTACACTTCTTTACAATTAGCTGATGAGAAACATTTTAAGTCTTGTCGATTTGTAACGAAATAATAAGCTCTATATTCTCTGATGTTTCAGTTAAAAATCAAAGTAGATGTAGGGCAAACTGCCTTCAGGAGCTAATAACCAAACAGCGTAGAAACATAGAGGAACGAATACAAGTTTAAGGGGCCAGTTAAACTCTAACTTCAGCATTCGGTTGAAGGTATAGACTACAGCCATCAGGGCAGCTAAAGCTAGAAGTACCCAAGTGAGTTGGGATTGGCTCATATTTAGGGCTTCCACATAGACCTTTTCCGCAAATTGGGCGTCAGCCGGATAACCCCAAAGATGCCGAATTACTAAAGAAGAGTCTTGGAGATTAGGTAGACGGAACCAAATCCAAGAGGTAAAAACCATCAGTTGGGTTAATAACCAAGCGACAAAGATACCCAGAGGATTTTGCCAGAATTGTTCTAGATTTTCAAGGCGATCGCTTATAGAATCTGTAAGTCGATGAACCACCAAGGCTAATCCGTGGAATATGCCCCAAACAACATAACCCAAAGCAGCACCGTGCCAGATACCAGCAATTAGCATTACAAGAAATAAATTCCAGCAGGTACGGACTAAACCTTTACGGGAACCACCTAAAGGAAAGTAGACATAGTTACGCAGCCAATCTCCTAAAGTGATATGCCAGCGCCGCCAAAATTCTGAGATATTGGTGCTGAAATAGGGAAAATCGAAATTTTCTGGTAGAACCAAGCCGAAAAGCAAAGCACTCCCACGGGCAATATCTACGTAACCGTTGAAATCTAGATATAATTGCAAGCCGTAGGCGAATGTCGCTAACCAAAGATCGGTACTACCCGCCCGTTGCAAATTACCAAAACATAAATCGACGAAAATTCCCAAATGGTCTGCAAAAATTCCCTTTTTGACTGCGCCCCTAGCAATCAACCATAACGCCTCAGCTACTCTATCAGCACTGGGTAAATCTAGTGTATTGAATTGATTTGCTAAGTTGTGGTAACGCGTAATTGGGCCTGAAATCAGTTTAGCGAAGAATAATTTGTATGTAGCAAATTTGAGAAAATTATCAGTGGCAGGCGCACCGCGATAGACATCTATTAAATAGGCAATGCATTCAAAGGTGAAAAATGAAATTCCCAAGGGTGCAATCAATTTAAAAGAGCTATCTGGTGAGTTGGTTTGTATATTAAAGACAAACTTGAATAAGGGGGTTAAATACTTAAAAGCTAATAACAGTAAAACATTTAGAGTTATACCCACCCACAAAACTTTTAGACGGCGACGATTCCAATCAACTTGAGCAAATTGCCACTCTTCGTTAGAGATTTGCCAGTCAAGAGAATGTTTTCCTGGTGATGTGTTTTTACCAATTTCCAGTCCCACACGGAAATTAATAAAGGTCAAAGCTAAGAGCAATGGTATGTATTGGATGTGCAAAGATGCATAGAAAACTAAACTGGCAATTAGCAACGTCCATAATCGAAATTTCTGTTGTGCTAAAGACCAGTAAATTCCTAATACACTCAACAAGAACAGCCCATAGAAAATTGATATAAAGTTCATTTTTTAGTCATTAGTCATTAGTCATTAGTCATTAGTCATTGGGTATTGTAGATTATTCTCCCCAGTCCCCAGTCCCCAATCCCCAATCCCCAATCCCCTACTTCACTGGCCAAGGAATCATCGGATCGTTAGCCAACTTTTTCGAGACTTCGTATGCGCCAAAGCGGTTGAGGTGACTAGGATCAGAAAAGTAGTCATTTGCTTTTGGCCACTGTTGGCTCAAATCACGATAAATAAAGTTGGGATTAGTAGCCAAACGCAACATATATTGTTGAAATTGTTGCTCATATTGTCTACGCACTGGATCTAAATAATCTGCCGTCAGAGGCATATTAACAAACACTAAGGAAATTTTCTGAGCCTGGGTAAACTGAAGCACTTCTTGAAAAGCAGTATCTTGCTGTCCTTCTACCTGGAAAGATTTATAGTCGTTGTCATAATTTCCAGGAACTCTAGAATGTTTTTGATAGTATCTCGCGGGATTAAAGCGAATAGACAAGGGTAGAAAGCCATCAAAGTCAACTGCTTGCTGAGAAATGCTTTCATCTGAAGTCCCGTCTGTTAGCTGTTTTTCTGATGTAACTGTCTGATTATGACCAAATACGAGGAATTGTTTTTGCAGTAAACCTTTTATTTGGTCACGATTTTTATAACTAGCAGAAACAGACGCTAGAGCCTGATTTAAGGACTGATTGACAGCTTCATAAGTACTGATCTCCGGTTTTTCTTCGGTTGTCTTTTTTTCTCCTGAATTTACTATATTTTCTGGCAAATCATTGCTATTTACAGGGTTTGCTGTTTTTTGGAATGCTTGTTTATAACCAGCTGATGCAGCAAGCGATTTAAAGGTAATATCCTCGCGTCCGCCGTTGAAAGCACGAGCGCCATCTGCCCAAATAATTATTTTGGGTAGTTCTGATGGTTCCAGTACGTGGCGAATCACAAAGTCTACAACTTGTGCAGTAGCACCGTTGATTCCAAAGTTAAATACATCAAGATTTGGATAGCCTTGAGTTGCTAAAGCTTTAGAAAGTGCTGCGGGATCTACTCCTCTGAGGGCGCGGGAGGAGCCAATAATCAACACGTCTGGCGGAGTACCAGTTCTAGCTAGACGCTGTTTATACAGTGCTAGTTGCTCGTCTAATTGTCTGACGTTGAAACTTGGCAGTTGCGATCGCGCTGCTAAAAGAATAGCTGTTGCGGTAGCTTTTTCCTTCAGTGGTGCGGCTGCCAAATTATTTTTCGGAGTATCATCGCTTTGGGTAAATTCCGAAGCGTTAAATACAGAACTCTGATTTGGAGGAGATTTCGTTTTGGAAGTGCTGGTAAAAAATGTTGTTTTCTCACTCTGATTTTTCCCAGATGTCAAAGATGCTTGGCGTTCAGAAGATGATGGGAGGGAGACGCTAGCGACTTTTGACGAACTTGGTATAGTACGTGCAATAATTTGACCCAGTACCCAATCAGTTTGGAGGGTGAGCAATAATCCCAGTGTTCCCCAAACTAGAGCAATCTTAATTCCTTGAACATCAGGGTTATGTTCTGCTGATTGGTTACTTTCGGTAAATAGCTGGCTGTTCAACAGGAATTTTTTTGCTGTTGCCCTCGCCGTTGTCAGCCAATCTCGCGCTACTTCGGTTACTAAACTTTGAACTTCTTCTGTGGTTAATTCGGGGCGCAAAATTGGCTCACTAGTCTCAGAGGTTACTAAATCATTAATGTATTGAGAAGTAGCAGCAAATTCTGGGGTTGCCTCTGGTACTAAACGTTGGCGATGTTCAAGATCGACGCCATAATGCCAAAAAGGTTCTTTATTTCCAGCCCGGCGACCGTAGACACGTACTCCCATGATACCGGGAATTTTTAACTGGCGGATAAACTGCGTAATTTTACTTGCTACTTGTTGTCGCACTGGACAAACAGGAGCATCACACATGATGTGTAATAAATCATTTTTGTTCAGTAGAAGTACGCGAGTTCCACCTGTTAATAGCCGCCAATCCAAATCAGGATTAAGTAAACGCTCCAGTAAAAATACGATCGCAGGTTCATCGCCAGTATTGGCTAAATCTAGTGGTGATGTGGCAAAGATGGGATTATTTGCTGCGGGTAAAGTTAGCCAATCAATCCAAGTCGGCTGCATGTCGCCTGCTTTTTGTCCGTAGACTGTGGCGGCGAGAATGCCTTGAGGTGCGATCGCTTCTAGTTGCGGTAAAATTGCCTCTAAACACACTGCCTTGTCTGGAATAGGGGCAGTTCCTAAGAGATCAAAAGCTGGGATACAAAAGATATGTAGCGTTGATTCTTTTAAAGAAACTTGGACAGCAACTTTTAACCCTGATAGTACCTCAGTTAATAATCGAGCGATCGCTTGGACATCTCCCCAACGCGCCCACTCTTTGAGCATTACCTCTGGTGGGGTCAAATCTATCCGCAGCAGCCAATCAGGGGCAGTTTCGCCGCTCACCTGAGAAACAATTATGGCATCTTGGTAGCCGGAAAGCTTGAGATAACGCAGCTTTTGTGCTATTGGTTCAGCAAGCAACGATGCATCAGGGCTATAGCTCGACTGGCAAAAGATCCACAGGCGATTTTCTGCTGGCTGAGAATTCTTGGGCTGATATGGCTTAATCTTTGCCTGTACTGATACACCTAACGTACTCAGAGTTTCGCTAAGATATCGAGCGATCGCCTCTGGGTTGCCTTGGCGTGCCAAACTTTCGTTAGAGACAATTAGCGCCCCGCCCGATTGTTTGGATTTTTCTGAGTCTGCTAGTAGCGCTTGCTGCACCTCATCCAAATGCTTATCTATCTGATTCAAGTGAACTCGATGGCACCACGAGGGGCGCTGTTCCCCTTTTCTGCGGCCATAGACAAATACTTGATATATTGAGGTTTGTTCGCTACTTGTGAGGATATCTAAATTTGTTTGCTGTAATGCTTGCAGCAAGTCAGACAAAGTACGCCAACGCTGAGGACATTCAGTACCTTCACAAAGAATATGAAGGTCATTTCCCCGCAACCGGACTTTCACCCCGAAAGTGTTGATTCCTGTTGCCTGGCTTACCCATTGCGCTAAGGACTGCTGGCGATCTGGTAATACTGTTTTCATGCTCAGTTAACTTTACAGTCAGCGATTGTTGGGGGATAGTGCCTGCACTTGTAAACTAGAACCATAGGTTTATCACACTCTGACGTTTTTTTTTAACAATTTTGTTACCTTCGTAACTCATAAAATCGGCCAAGATAGTCTTGTACGGGTTGTAAGTCTGACTAATGTTGAGTTTTGCGTTTATTTTACTAATAGGGAGTCAAAATTCAAAAGTTAGCAGTTAGAGGTCAGAATAATTTTATATGACTGGCTGATGACTTGTCCTTTAAAGCCGGATTTGCGTAAACCCTTGATGGGCGAAACAGACAACAAGCTTATCCCATTTCAACTCCATCGCTTGATCGTTGGAATTACCTTAACTCCTTGTACAGACTCCTGACAGACGCGATTAATCGCGTCTCTACAATAATTCCCATAACCCAGAATTAGCAATGCCTCCTGCCAACCAACAGTCTTCACCTAAACCCGCATCCAATCTGGATTTATTTGCCATTCCCCCGTCGTTCCTTTTACAAATTGGTACAGCGTCTATATTACTGCTGCTGATTACCGGCAAAACTACAGTAAAAGCACTAGAAGCCATAGGGGAAGCCAGTGAAGAATTATTTCGAGGCGATCGCCTACCCAACCTAGATTTCCCAGATGAACACGAAATCAATCAAGATGAGAAGATATACACCAAATAATTATTTGCTCAGGAACAACCCATTGAGCATTAAGTGCAAAACCTAGAACCGTAAACACTAATTAGCTTTACAAGAATAGAGAATATGGGTTCCCTTTTATACTCTTCGTCTCAAACTGCGGATATATACCCGGTGTCGGAATTATTTTTGCGCCATCGTCTCCAGGTAGTGGAAGAATTGTGGGAGTCAGTTCTCCGGCAAGAATGTGGTCAAAATATGGTAGATTTGTTGCGGCAGTTGCGCGATTTATGTTCCCCAGAAGGACAAGCAACAAATGACCAAGCATCCTCAGCCGTCAAATTAATTGAACAACTAAATATCAACGAAGCAATTCGCGCGGCTCGTGCTTTCGCTCTATATTTTCAGCTGATTAACATCATAGAGCAGGAATACGAACAACGGCAGCAATTGAGTCGCTATGAGGCAGAAAGCGAGGAAACAGAGCCGGAAACAGCAGCCAATGTCAACTATTCCTCTAATCAAAGAGAAGATGATGCGCCTGTTAGCAAGGGACTAGCAGCAGAGTTACTGAGAAAGAGTTATCTAGAAAAGGCGCAAGTCAAACCCAAAGGTACTTTTGCTGCCTTATTTCCCTATTTATTCAAACTGAATGTACCACCCCAGCAAATTCAACGTCTAATTGCCCATCTGGATGTCCGCTTAGTTTTCACAGCGCACCCGACGGAAATTGTTCGTCATACCATCCGGGATAAGCAGCGACAAGTGGTACAACTTTTGCAAAAATTGGATGCCTTAGAAAACCATTCTGGGACTACACCAGGAGCATATCCTTGGGAAGCAGCAGATGTTCGGGAACAATTGCTCGAAGAAATTCGCCTCTGGTGGCGCACAGACGAACTTCACCAGTTTAAACCCACGGTGCTAGATGAAGTAGATTATGCCCTACACTACTTCCAAGAAGTTTTATTTGATGGCATTCCCCAACTTTATAAACGTTTCAAACACACCCTATCTAATACCTTTCCTTGGCTAGAACCACCGAGTAAAAACTTTTGCTCTTTCGGTTCCTGGGTAGGCTCAGATAGAGATGGGAACCCATCAGTTACACCCGAAATTACCTGGCAGACAGCTTGCTATCAGCGCAAAATGGTGCTAGGGAGATATATTCAGTCAGTGAAAAATCTGATTGAGTTGTTGAGTGTGTCGATGCACTGGAGTGATGTCTTACCAGACTTGCTGGAATCTTTAGAAGCGGATCAATCCCAGTTGAGTGAAGTCTACGACGCACTGGCGCTACGTTATCGACAAGAACCTTATCGGCTGAAACTGGCTTATGTACTGAAGCGACTAGAAAATACTCGCGATCGCAATCTAGCTTTGTACAATCGGGAAACGCCAACAAATCAAGATAGTCCCTTGTATCGTTCGGGAAACGATTTTTTAGCAGAACTGCGGATGATTCAGCGCAACTTGACAGAAACAGGTTTAAGTTGTCGAGAATTAGAAAATCTCATCTGTCAGGTAGAAATTTTTGGCTTTAACTTGACACAGCTAGATATTCGTCAAGAATCATCGCGCCACGCCGATGCGCTCAATGAGATACTGGAATATTTACAACTATTACCCCAACCTTACAACGACCTATCTGAGGAGCAGAGAGTCGCTTGGCTGACAGGAGAATTGCAAACCCGTCGGCCATTAATTCCGGCAGAATTGCCATTTTCTGAGAAAACCAACGATGTCATTGAAACCTTTCGCGTCGTGCGATCGCTCCAACAAGAATTTGGTCTAAATATCTGCCAAACTTACATTATCAGCATGTGCCGCGACGTAAGCGATGTGCTGGAAGTATTGCTTTTAGCCAAAGAAGCCAGACTTTTTGACCCCGCCATAGCTGTGGGAACCATTCAAGTAGTTCCTCTATTTGAGACAGTAGAAGACTTACAACGCTCCCGAAGCGTCATGCGAAACCTGTTTGAACTCCCCTTATATCGTGCTTTGTTAGCCGGCGGCTACGAACAAACAAAAGCAGAGAATGTTGTGGATGAAAACTTATCCCCCCCTGCTTCCCCTACTTCCCCTGCCCTTTCCTCCCCCCTCACCCCTAATTTACAAGAAGTAATGCTGGGGTATTCTGACAGCAACAAAGACTCTGGTTTTTTAAGTAGCAACTGGGAAATTCATAAAGCTCAAAAATCACTGCAACAAATAGCAGAAAACTACGATATAAATTTGCGGATTTTCCACGGACGCGGCGGTTCTGTGGGACGTGGTGGTGGCCCTGCTTACGAAGCGATTTTGGCTCAACCAGGTCATAGTATCAATGGGCGAATCAAGATTACCGAACAAGGAGAAGTTTTGGCTTCCAAATACTCCTTGTTGGATTTGGCACTATACCACATGGAAACCATCACCACTGCGGTGATTCAAGCTAGCCTGCTGCGGACAGGGTTTGATGATATTGAACCCTGGAATGAGATTATGGAAGAATTAGCAGCGCGATCGCGTCAACATTATCGTGCCCTAATCTACGAACAACCTGATTTTGTTGACTTCTTCCACCAAGTAACCCCAATTGAAGAAATTAGCCAGCTGCAAATTAGCTCTCGTCCCGCACGTCGTCCATCTGGTAAGAAAGATTTAAGCAGTCTGCGAGCGATTCCTTGGGTATTTAGCTGGACACAAACCCGCTTTTTACTGCCTTCCTGGTATGGCGTTGGCACAGCTTTACAAGAATTCTTGAACGAAGAACCAGAAGAACACTTGAAATTACTGCGCTACTTTTACGTTAAGTGGCCTTTTTTCAAGATGGTGATTTCTAAAGCTGAGATGACTTTGGCAAAAGTAGATATGCAAATGGCACATCACTACGTCCAGGAATTGTCCAAGCCAGAAGATAAACTTCGTTTTGCCAAGGTTTTTGACCAAATTGCCAGTGAGTTCTATCTAACAAGGGATTTGGTGTTAAAAATCACCGATCACAATCGCCTGTTAGATGGCGATCCTGTACTGCAACGATCTGTACAGTTACGCAATGGCACAATTGTACCTTTGGGATTTATCCAAGTTTCACTACTCAAGCGTCTACGGCAGTCACTAAATACAACTGCTACTTCTGGAGTAATTCATTCTCGTTATAGCAAAGGCGAGTTACTGCGAGGAGCATTGTTAACTATTAATGGCATTGCTGCTGGGATGAGAAATACGGGTTGATTGGGAATTGGGCATTGGGCATTAGCCTCGTTCCCAGCCTCCAGGCTGGGAATGTATTCCCAGAGGCAGAGCCTCTGGTCAAGAAAGAGGAGGCGGAGCCTCTCAGAATGGGTTCCCAGCCTGGAGGGTGGGAACCAGTTAATGACTAATGACTAATGACTAATGACTAATGACTAATGACTAAAAATAGAATTTTAATTTGCACTTTTTTAGCTTTGTCATCAGGTTTTTTTGGTGCTTACACCAGTGGGCAAATTACTATGATGCTGCATAGCCAAAAGTGCCAAAACCAACCTTGGGGTTTAAAGGAGATGTGCAATGCTTGGATGACGCCAGGGGCAATGTGGCAAGGTAGCACAACAGGACTTTGGACAGGCACTATCTTAGGGGCGTTTGTTGGTGGTGTGGTGACGCGACAAGCTCGTGATTAGTTAACCTTTGGCGGCTTTGGTGTCAGCAAGGCTGGTAAAATCTACCCATAGCTAAGAAGAGAAAATCACCATGCCTACCGAAACTAACTCAGGGAATCAAACTACTACTGGGGCTGATGCGATTGATGAAGCGATCGCACAGGGAATTGATTTTGATGGTTCTCCCATTCCGCCTGCCAAGTTAGAACTTTATGGTAAAGTTATGGCGCTAGAAGGCAATAGACAGCGCAGTGGTGTATCTAATACGATGCGATCGCGCATTGTGCGAATTGGTGCAAAGCACATTCCCCAAGCAGAACTCGACCAATTACTTGTAGATGCTGATTTCGCACCCCTAAAAGAAAAAGAAATTGCCTTTTTCTATAGCGGTAAATAATTGTTGATGTTTGACAACAGTTTTCATTTATTTGAACCAAATATGTTGTAGGGGCACAGCATTGCTGTGCCCTTAATACTGTTCGCTTAAGACAAGAGACGCGATGAATCGCAGGCAAAAGACGCGATGAATCGCCGTCTCTACAATTATCTCAATTCTTTACCTCACATATCTTAAATTGCCATCGGTATTTTGGCTTCTTGAGTCTTTTCCTGATCGCGTTGAAAAGTGTATCTACAGCAAGATATTGTCAACTTTGCCTTGTGTTTGAATTAGCAGGTGGCTATATGTACTTGAGTAATAGCTGAAAGACTTGGAGAACACATGTCAGGAACTACGTCAAATTCAGAAATGCAATATCGAGTACTCGGCAGCACAGGAGAGAAAGTTTCCGCGATCGGATTGGGCGGTTGGCACATCGCTTTGAAGCACGTTGATGAGCAATTGGCTATCCGTATTGTGAGAACAGCCATCGATCGCGGCATTACCTTTATGGATAACAGTTGGGATTACAACGGTGGAGTCAGCGAAATTCGTATGGGAAAAGCGCTGCGCGATCGCTACCGAGATAAAGTGTTTCTGATGACGAAAATCGATGGTCGTTCTAAAAAAGAAGCTGCAAAACAGCTAGACGAATCACTGAAACGCTTGCAAGTTGATTGCATCGATCTGGTTCAGCATCACGAAATGATTCGATACGAAGATCCCCATCGAATTTTTGACGAAGAAGGGGCGAATGCTGCCTTCATTGAGGCGCGAAAAGCTGGAAAACTCCGATACATCGGCTTCACTGGGCACAAAGATCCCCATATTCATCTACATACGCTAGAAGTTGCAGCTGCTCACGGGTTTAAATTTGATACAGTGCAGATGCCGCTAAATGTGATGGATGCCCACTACCGAAGCTTTGCAAAGCTAGTCGTACCAGAACTTGTGAAACAAAACATCGGCGTTTTGGGGATGAAAAGCTTGGCAAACGGTATTCTTTTACGGTCAAAGACTGTAACGCCAATTGAGTGTTTACACTATGCTTTGAATCTGCCGACATCGGTTGTGATTACCGGAATTGACAGTATGGAAATTCTAGAGCAAGCTTTTGAAGCAGTGCGGACATTCCAGCCTATGAATGACGAGCAAGTGCGATCGCTCTTAGCAAAAACGGCAGAAGCGGCATCACGCGGCGAGTTTGAGCCGTTCAAAACCTCATCAATCTTTGACAGCACTGCCCAAAATCCAGATTGGCTGGGAGAGGAACCACAGCGCATCCAGCAATTGATGTCAGCGTGATGCTTTTTGAGTACAACTTTGCATAAGTTCGTAACTTTTTTAAACGCAGAGGAACACAGAGGTAAACGCATAGGCGCTTCGCGTTCCCGCAGGGTAGGTACGCAGAGTTTTGCCAAAGTTAATTCGCTATGAATTAACGTGACGTGAGTTTGACAGACCTCTCCTTGCCTTGAACTAAAGTTCAAGTCTGTCCCTCTCTGAGTCGGAGAGGGACAGGTTTTGCGTAGTAAAACCAGGGAGAGGTCTTTTGGGTGGACATGCAATGAGCAGTCGAACTCAGGTTGTTTTAATGATTCTCAAAACTTACTGCAAACCTCTTAGACGTAATTGCGATCGCCACGCTATCTAATGCAACGTTCTGCAATGCCATTGTTTCGGCTGACAATGCCATTGTTTCGGCTGACAATGCCATTGTTTCGACTGACAATGCCATTGTTTCGGCTGACAATGCCATTGTTTCGGCTGACAATGCCATTGTTTTGACATGCAAAAATTAATTCACACTTTTTTTAACCTTGTTCAATCTAAAAATCTCACTTTATCGTTAGTTTTTTTGTTCTAATGGGCACATTAAATGTATGACCTATATCAGTATGCCTATATGCCCGCCCAAGATCAAACCCGCCGTCTGCCTTCTCAATCGATTAGTCAAGATATAAACTCATTGCACGGCTTACAAACCATTAGCACATACAACACCAACCGTACTGATGCCTCTGTAGCAAACTTACAGCAAGCTTATCAGACGATGCTGGTGCAGCAACAAGCCGAAACTGAAAAACTAACTTTATACCGTGCTGCTGCTGACGCGGCGCGATTAGCAGAATGGGAATTTCACAATGCTGTATTAGCCATGAAAGAAGTGATTCGCGGCCAATATGGCTCAGATAGCGATCAAGCCCAAGCAGTCGGACTGAAGAAAAAATCAGAACGCAAGCGTCCCAACCGTAAAAAGTCAGTTGCGATAGCGTAACAACCCACTGGAAGCGATCGCAAGTTAATTAACTCAAGGGCGATCGCCCATATCCAAAATTTGTAACCTGTTTACTTCGACCCTTGATTACCAAGAAATAATTTTTACTCAAAATTCAATCTATCAAAATAGTGAATTCGTTTCATAACTATTGACGCCAGAATTTCTATCTAGGGATCGATATGGCAAATAAGCTAAATAAAGTAAATTTACTATACTAAATCACATGAGATTGTCTTGTATGAAACTAAATTATGTTACAAAACAGCTTTCCACAGTAAAACGCTGGATGGCTACAACATTGCTTGGGATGTTAGCGATCGCTTTTGTTTGGCAAGGTGCATTTTTCTCGAACACCTCAGCAATGGCCGATCCTGCTGCAACCTTGATTGCATCCTCAGACGCAAGCGATCGCGCTCAAGAAAAAGCCAGTAGAGATGCTGGACGAACCAAAAATTTCATTGATGATACGGCAGACAAAGTTAAGCAAGCTGCCAAGAGCAATGCCAGTAAAGTTGACCAAGCAACAGATAATGGTAGTTTTGCTGAACGCAAAGCCAAGCAAGATGCAGCTACAATTCAAAGAAGAGCAAATGAAGATGCATCTCGGACTAAAGAAGCAGTAGATAAAACAAAAAATGCTGTTGAACGCACCGTCGAAAACATTAAAGATGCTTTTGGTAAATAAAGAATAGATATAGCAGCAACTCGTAGATCCCCGATTTCTTGAAGAAGTCGGGGATCTTGTTTTTCACGAATGATTCAGAAAAATATTAGGTTACTGGTAATACTGGATTTTCCTAAACCAATTAAGTGCTTTTATATACACATTTATTGCGCCTAGCTAAACTAGCGATCGCTGATAAAATTAGCATCCTGTCAACGCAGAACAGAAGAAACAATAGTTAAATATTTACCAGCAAATATGCTAGATATATAGTTAGAAATAAAATATTTAACTTTCTTTTTTACTAACTTAAAAAGGTGAAATTGAGTAATCCTCGTAGGGAACTTCCGCAAATTACTTCTGAAAAACTTGTTTTTCTATACGGTTTACAAACGAATCTTAAGTAGCATTACTCATTGACAAATGTGTTATAACTTTAACTGATTGCAATCTAATTTGACGAATTGTTAATGGTTAACAAATTTTTCACCATTATTAATTACGAAGTTATACTTTCCACTACAACTTAGTAACAATGTAAGAGTTTGATTCTGTGGATAACCCGACCGTGGGAAAATCAAAATACCGAAACTCGAAGTTTAGAGAGGAAAACCTTATAATATGCATCTGAGCGAAATCACCCATCCTAATCAGTTGCACGGTTTATCTGTTCGCCAACTACAACAGATTGCCCGTCAGATTCGAGATAAGCATCTCCAAACAGTAGCAGTTAATGGTGGACACTTGGGGCCAGGGTTGGGTGTTGTCGAATTGACACTAGGACTTTATCAGACACTAGACTTAGATCGGGATAAAGTGATTTGGGATGTAGGACACCAAGCTTATCCCCACAAACTGCTTACCGGACGTTACGATCGCTTCCACACCCTTAGACAAAAGGACGGAGTTGCAGGTTATCTCAAACGCGGTGAAAACAAGTTTGACCACTTTGGGGCTGGACATGCTTCTACAAGTATTTCCGCAGCATTGGGCATGGCTTTAGCGCGAGACTTGAAAGGGGAAAAATTTAAAGCTGTTGCGGTGATTGGCGATGGGGCACTAACTGGCGGTATGGCTTTAGAAGCCATCAACCATGCCGGACACATGCCGAAAACTAACCTGTTAGTTGTTCTCAACGATAACGACATGTCCATATCTCGCAACGTCGGCGCGATTCCCCGCTATCTCAACAAAATGCGCCTTAGCCAACCGGTGCAATTTATTAAAGATAATCTTGAAGAACAGTTTAAGCAAATTCCATTTGTGGGTGAATCCCTGTCTCCCGAACTCGGACGCATCAAAGAAGGTATGAAACGTTTGGCTGTTCCCAAGGTAGGTGCAGTTTTTGAAGAACTCGGCTTTACCTACATTGGGCCAGTGGATGGACATAATCTCGAAGAATTGATTACCACCTTCCAACAGGCACATCAGATACCAGGGCCAGTTTTGGTACATGTCGCAACAGTAAAAGGCAAAGGCTATGAAATTGCCGAACTAGATCAAGTTGGCTACCACGCCCAAAGCCCCTTCAACGTAGCAACTGGCAAAGCCATTCCTTCTAGTAAACCCAAACCCCCGGCTTATGCCAAAGTCTTTTCTCACACTTTGGTGAAACTTGCCGAACAAAACCCGAAAATCGTCGGCATTACTGCGGCAATGGCAACGGGGACAGGCTTAGATAAACTTCAGGCAAAACTGCCGAATCAATATATTGATGTCGGTATTGCGGAACAACACGCGATTACTCTAGCAGCAGGACTTGCAACCGAAGGTATGCGCCCCGTTGCAGCTATTTATTCCACCTTCCTGCAACGCGCCTACGACCAGATAATTCATGATGTCTGCATCCAAAACCTGCCAGTATTCTTCTGCTTGGATCGGGCAGGAATCGTAGGATCGGATGGTCCCACCCACCAAGGTATGTATGACATTGCCTATCTACGTTGCATTCCCAACATCGTAATCATGGCCCCCAAAGACGAAGCAGAACTGCAAAGCATGGTAGTAACTGGCGTTAACCATACCAGTGGCCCAATTGCAATGCGCTATCCTCGTGGTAATGGCTATGGTGTTCCCCTGATGGAGGAAGGTTGGGAACCTTTGGAAATTGGCAAAGGTGAAATTCTGCGTACAGGTGATGATGTGTTAATCGTTGCTTATGGCACAATGGTCTATCCAGGAATGCAAGCCGCTGAAATTCTCGGTGAACATGGCATTGAAGCAACTGTAATTAATGCCCGTTTCGTTAAGCCTTTGGATACCGAGTTGATTTTGCCTTTAGCTAAGAAAATCGGCCGGGTTGTCACCTTAGAAGAAGGCTGCGTGATGGGTGGGTTTGGTAGTGCGATCGCTGAAGCTTTACTAGATGCAGATATTCTGGTTCCTGTCAAGCGATTTGGTGTACCAGATGTATTGGTAGATCATGCAGAACCCAATGAATCTAAAACAGAACTAGGTTTAACTAGCCATCAAATAGCAGAGAGAGTTTTGCAAGCTTTCTTTAAGCAGCAAGTATCGGCTGTGGTTTAGCTAATTCTTTGTAGAATGAATCGCCCACACCTGAGTCACAAGTGTGGGCGATTCCCTTTTGAAAACGACAAGTTTAATATCCGTAATATGATATTTGGTTAAACCTTAGTCAATTACCGAAAACTATCAGGTATTAAATAATTACTTAAATGAAGTTTTATCGCTTTATTATCTGTATACTTAATCTAGTTAATTACTACGATTATTATACTATCAATTCAGTAGCAGTATCAATTTAGTAGCAAGCGATCGCTTGATATTTTTATGGGTTTAACGAATGAAGTTTAATCCCGTCTTTTGTTGTGGTCTTTTTCAAAAAAAACCATATTTCGATATTCAATCTATAAGAGTCCTTGTCAAAATTTCAAAACCAGAGAACAACATAATAATTAATATTCAATACTAAATATTGAGCTAAAAAAATCATGTAATACGTATTACATAATATGCTAAAGTATATCTGCATGTCTTAAACCCAAAAAAGGCTAGTAAAACGATGGCTATTCAAGGAACAAACAATAACGATAATTTAGTCGGCACTTCTGGAAATGATACGATTGAAGGCTTAAATGGTAATGATAGCCTTTCTGGTCAAGGTGGAAATGACAGATTATTAGGTGGTGCTGGAAATGATACCTTGTATGGTGGTGCCGGGAATGATGAATTTGTCTTCGAGTACTTTAATAATTCTATCGGTGCCAAAGAGCAAGATATCGTCACAGATTTTCAAAAAGGACAAGACAAAATAGATTTGAGAACTCTAGGCATCAGTGACTTCAATAATCTGTTATTGCTGACGACTAATGATACCGATGGTAACGTCATCATTAGCGTCAGATATCGAGTGTTAGATGGCGATTATTATTATCGATTGAAACTTAATGGCATTAGCAAAAGCCAATTACAAGCGAGTGATTTTATTTTCAACAGTGCAGTTGTAGATAACAACGTTATAGGAACTGCTTACAATGATGATTTGTTTGGTGGTTTCGGTAACGATACCCTGCAAGGCGATGGCGGAAATGACCGTTTATTTGGTGAACAAGGAAATGACAGATTATTAGGTGGTGCTGGCAATGATACCTTGTATGGTGGTGCCGGGAATGATGAATTTGTCTTCGAGTACTTTAATAATTCTATCGGTGCCAAAGAGCAAGATATCGTCACAGATTTTCAAAAAGGACAAGACAAAATAGATTTGAGAACTCTAGGCATCAGTGACTTCAATAATCTGTTATTGCTGACGACTAATGATACCGATGGTAACGTCATCATTAGCGTCAGATATCGAGTGTTAGATGGCGATTATTATTATCGATTGAAACTTAATGGCATTAGCAAAAGCCAATTACAAGCGAGTGATTTTATTTTCAACAGTGCAGTTGTAGATAACAACGTTATAGGAACTGCTTACAATGATGATTTGTTTGGTGGTTTCGGTAACGATACCCTGCAAGGCGATGGCGGAAATGACCGTTTATTTGGTGAACAAGGAAATGACAGATTATTAGGTGGTGCTGGCAATGATACCTTGTATGGTGGTGCCGGGAATGATGAATTTGTCTTCGAGTACTTTAATAATTCTATCGGTGCCAAAGAGCAAGATATCGTCACAGATTTTCAAAAAGGACAAGACAAAATAGATTTGAGAACTCTAGGCATCAGTGACTTCAATAATCTGTTATTGCTGACGACTAATGATACCGATGGTAACGTCATCATTAGCGTCAGATATCGAGTGTTAGATGGCGATTATTATTATCGATTGAAACTTAATGGCATTAGCAAAAGCCAATTACAAGCGAGTGATTTTATTTTCAACAGTGCAGTTGTAGATAACAACGTTATAGGAACTGCTTACAATGATGATTTGTTTGGTGGTTTCGGTAACGATACCCTGCAAGGCGATGGCGGAAATGACCGTTTATTTGGTGAACAAGGAAATGACAGATTATTAGGTGGTGCTGGCAATGATAAGCTGTTCCACATTTCAATTGCATAAATGGTAAACTAGATATATCCGTGCATTCAGCATTATTATGCCTGCCAAAGGGTTTCTAGCTCAA
>NZ_JBALFD010000015.1:0-50642 GCF_036916985.1 Nostoc sp. | reverse complement strand
AGATTGAGCTAGAAACCCTTTGGCAGGCATAATAATGCTGAATGCACGGATATATCTAGTTTACCATTTATGCAATTGAAATGTGGAACAGCTTACTCGTGGACGAGTCTTTGATATTCGTGGACGAGTCTTTGATACTCGTGGACGAGTCTTTGATACTCGTGAATGAGTCTTTGATATTCGTAGACGAGTCTTTGATACTCGTGAATGAGTCTTTGAACTCCGTTGATGAGCCTCGGAGCTTCGTTCGTGAACCTCAGAGCTTCGTTGATGAACCTCGGAGCTTCATTTGTGAACCTCGCAATGTTGTTCGGTTAAGGCAAAAGACGCGATAAATCGCGTCTTCGTGATTATGGGATTTATTTCATTAATAGATTTTGATAGCAATTCAGGTGAGAGAATCAGGATCTATGCCGAGCGATGTCTACGACAGGCTACGCCTACGCACTTTTCAAGCAGTCTTTGGAAAGAAACAATGCGGCATCTTAATTAATGAACCAATTTTCTATATTTATACCATCAAAATCTTGAAAATCTGCTACATTATTCGTTACTAAAATCAAGTTATTTGTAACTGCAATACTCGCAATTTGCCCATCAATAAATCCAGGATTTTTACCAATTTTTGATAATCTAGCTCTTTCCTGAGCATGATATTGTGCAGATTTTAGCTCGTAATCAAATAAAGGGATTTCTGCTAAAATCACGTTGTTGATATAATCCTCTATATCTTGATGTTTTTTAGAAATAGGAAGACGTAAACAACCATATAACATTTCATGGATAACTAGGATAGCTGTGGCTGTTTCTTGTCTATATAATCTTAGCCTTTCCATTACTTTCTCGTTGGGATGAGGTCGTTTAGCCTCCGACAAAATATTAGTATCTAGTAAATAATTTACACTCATAAATTAACTTCTCTTCCTGGTGACTCATCCCGTATATTTTCAAAAGTGTCATCATCAATACTTTCTAAGTCAACCCTTTGTCTAAAGTCTTGTAAAGCTGACCAAAAATCAGTAATGTCTTTACTTTCTCTTAAACTTTTTTGATGTTCAGATATAGAAAATGGTTTTTTAACTGATAATTTCTCTTTGAGAAATTGAATAAAATCTAAAACTTCTTGCTGTTTATCTGGTGGTAATTCTCGGAATGTTTGTAGAACTGTTTGTTCAATAGTCATAGTTTTACCTTCGTGAATGAGCTTCTACAGCAAATTAGGATAGAGAATCAGGATCTATGCCGAGCGCTCGCAACCGTTCTCGTAAGACTTGAACTTCTTGCTGCGCTTGTTGAGCTTTTTCTTCTGATGTTAACAACCGTTGTCCTTGTTGGTTATACCAATACATCCATTCCCGTGGTATACCTAGATAAGTTCCTCGTTCGATGCCAATTCCTAAACCTATTTCTGGTAGCCAAACAGGATTACCATCTTGAAATTCATAAACATTATTAACTAATTTGTAAACTTCTAAACGTGGCTTACGGCGACGAAATGGATTGTAAACTACATAATACAAAATTCCCAATCTTGCATACTCTGCTTTCTTGGTTGAGTACTCACCGCGATATGTCTGAGATACCACCTCCAGCACTAATATCGGTAGTTTCTTCTCTTCCCAAAGCACATAACTGGGACGGAGGTTTTCATCATAAAATCGCTCAACGCCCAAACTCAAAAACCCATCTGGGACTATCGCTGGTAAATCTGGGTCATAATAAATACCCATATCAACGCCAAAATACCAATCCATGCGTTCTGACCAAGCCATTGCGAGTATTGCTTTGAGTAAACCGGGAATTAAATCTTGTAATTCGTTATCCACTGGGGTATCGTCAGAGTCGGGCAGTTCCTCTGATGAGGGCAAACAAGCTAATGGATCGTAATTTAGCATGATGGGCTTGCTGTTTTTCGGTGGTTAGTACGTCTTTATTTTATTAATAAATTTTGATAGCAATTTAGAAGAACGCGAGAGTGTGATTTAACGTGAATTCGACAAACCTCTCCTTGCTTTGCAATAGCAATACTCAAAACTATTTCAAACAAATCCAGTCGCCTTCTACTTGAGCGATCGCACCACCAGGAAATGGATCGGTTTGCGATCGGTTGGGCGCTATAATTAAAGCCGTTAATTTTTCGATGTGTTCAAAACTGGGCGCATCAGTCAGTATTTGCTGCAATACCTGACGCATCACCCGACGTTGCAACGCCAGTGGTGCTTTTTGTAATACCCGACGATTTAACCGTAAAGGAAGAAGAGTAAGGGAATCTTCTTCATGTCTCACGCCCAATGCCCCATCCCGCAACTCCTGGGCAGCTTTTTCTAAATATTCCACTTCTGCTTGTAAAAGTTCTGCTGTTTGGGCTAAGGCTGATTCTACTTGAGGGTTGAAATTTACTTGCAAATATGGTATCAGTTCTTGGCGAATGCGGTTGCGGGCATATTGCAAATCTTGATTGGTGGAATCTTCCCATATTGGTAATTTAAATTCTTGACAAAATTGCTCTGTTTGCGAACGAGTGATTTCTAAAAGTGGACGCACTAACATAATGCCTGTAGTTAAGGGACGTTGCCAAGTCAGGGCTTGTAAGCCATCAGCACCAGTACCGCGAATTAAGTTGTAGAGGAGAGTTTCGGCGCGATCGCTGGCGGTGTGTCCTGTAACTATATATTGATAATTATTTGCTTGGGCGATCGCACTTAAAGCTTGATAGCGCCAATCGCGTGCAGCAGCTTCACTATTTATCGGTTTGTTCGCTGTTTCTAAATAAAAGGATATACCCCAAGTTTTCGCTAAATTTTCGACGTGATGAGCATTAGCTTCAGAGTCAGAACGCCAGCGATGATCGCAGTGAGCAATCCCTAAATACCATCCCCATTTGGATTGTAAATCTAAAATTAATTTGATTAAACACAAAGAATCTTGTCCGCCGGAGACAGCGACTAATAGCCGTTGGTTGCGCTCAAATAAGTGACGCGATCGGATTGTGCGATGTATTTTTGCATGTAGGGGAGTCCATACCATTTTTTTTTCAGCGCACACAGACAAAGATAATTTTCTATTATATCTGTGTAGATAAACTTTGGTATTAGTTTTTACCTTCCTTTAGTTGCTGCCGAAGATCGTCAAGGGGAGAGTTTTCCTGTTTGATGTCTAATCGATAATCTTCGATTTCATCAGGGCAAAATTCTAGGCTCACTCTAATTTTACCTGTTCGCCATTGTTGACCAGGTATTAAAACACAACATTCAAATCCTTCCCCAAATATTCTTGATCCTGACGATGTACAGTGTTCTGCCCAAATTTTCTTGATTTCCTTTAATAACTGAAACACCATTTGAGTGCGGGGTAAATTTTCAAATGCTTCTTGGTGAAAATGCACAACATCATCATCAGTATTTAGAGGCTCCCATTGATCATTCATAGTCAATCTCCTGTAACTAAATTTATAGTTCCCAAGAGATGGGAATTAATTGTTGGGATTTGACTTACAACCACAACTTGTTTAACCGTCACCCTAGTTGTAGGAAAGTAATGAAAATTACTGAGTACCGAGTAGTGATAATCAGCTTGAAGATCAGGCGATAGAGATAATTTACTTATAAAACAATTGGTGTAAATTAGAACAGGGTATATATCTTCCATCCAAGGGTGAAGGACATTATACATTATAAATTTCTGTTGTAATTAGTGCAGGGTAGAGCTAGCGTAAAGTGGACAATTTGACAATCTTTAATACTAAAACTACTTGGCGTATAGTCATAATCTGTCCGCACGCAAGAAGAACGCAAGACACTTAATATATGGTTCAGAATCTCGAAAGAACACGCCAGAGTGCAAGGTTTCCAGAAACAGCACCGGCTGCAAATCCCGTATTTTTTAGAACCTATAGCCGTCGTACAAAGGCGGGACTAAGGGAAACATGGGATGAGGTGTGCGATCGCACTCTCCTCGGCTTAGTCGAGTTGGGAAAGCTCACTCAAGAAGAAGCTGCCACACTGGATAAGATGCAGCGCAACTTGAAAGCTATGCCCAGTGGGCGCTGGCTATGGGTTGGTGGCACAGACTGGATAACCAAGCCAAAGAACTTTTCCGGGGCATATAATTGCACCTCTACCAATCTTGAAGACTGGAGTGCCTTCGGTTTAATGATGGATTTGGCAATGATGGGCTGTGGCACTGGAGCCGTCCTAGAACCACAATTTATTAACCAGTTGCCCCCCATCCGTAATCAACTGAATGTGACTGTAAAAGGTGAAATTGGCAGCACTCCTGTCCAACAGCGACGTGAATATACTGAAACTCATATAGAAGGAAATAACGTCACTATTCACGTTGGAGATAGTCGTGAAGGTTGGGTTGAATCATATCAAGCCTTATTAGAACTCTCCACTGATGAACAATTTTCCGCAGAAGTTGAAGTATTAGTTGATATCAGCGATGTCCGCAAAGCAGGAGAAACTCTCAACGGCTTTGGAGGAGTTGCAAATCCGGTGAAATTGCCCGGACTCTATCAGCGTTGTGCTTCCATCCTCAATAAAGCTTTAGGACGACAATTAAATTCAGTTGAATCCTGTCTATTAATCGATCAAGCTGCTGTCACAATTGTTGCTGGTAACATTCGGCGCTGCCTACCTGAAGATGCCTTGGTTCATACTTCCAAAGGTCTTGTTCCCATTTGCGATGTCCAAGTGGGCGATCTAGTACAAACTCCTTTAGGATTTCGGCGAGTTGTTGATAAATTCGACCAAGGATTTCAGGATGTCTATGAAATTGAAACTAATGCAACTTACCCTAGAGCAACTTTAAACCACAGACAAGCAGTTCTTGCAGATGCTCAAGGGGGAATTACCTGGAAGTCAATTGCAAATCTAGTTGAGGGCGATCGCCTACTGCACAACACACAAGTTCTACCTGGTACAGTTACCCATCTCCCCCCTGATTTTACTGAATCTCGTCCCTCAAACAGTCGCACAGCTAAATCGTTTGTAATTCCCGAATTGACATCTGAGGTTGCTTGGCTAATTGGGTTAACCCACGGTGACGGCTATATTGCTCTCGGTCGCAATAAGTATGATAAACCTTATGGCCGGGTTGAATGGGCAATGAACAGTTTAGATACGGAACTCACAACTAGAATTCAAGCCAAAATAGATGCTGCTTTAGCTTTATTTGGATTGACCGCTACTCATGGGATCATCAAGGGCGAAAACACTGCCAAATCAATCTGCTCATCTATTCGACTAGCTGAGTACTTCCATCGCTATATCAAGCAACCTAATATTCCCCTAGCAGTTCCTAGTTTTATTTTGCAGGGTTCAGTAGATATCAGGGCGGCTTACCTTGCTGGATTGATGGATAGTGATGGTGCTGTCAATAACCGACCCCCTCACTTAGTTACCTCAGTCTATCGGTCATTTATTAGACAAGTTAGTGCAGTTTTATCCAGTTTGGCGATCGCTGGCAGAATTAGCATTACCCATCCACAGCAGTCGGGATGGCAAGTTAAGTACAACCTCACAATTCCAGCCTTAAAAGAACGTTATAACGCCCTTATTGCACCTCATTCAGTTAAACGAGAACTCCGCCAAGGGCTGAAAATGTATGGTTTCACCGTGCCTGGTGCAATTATGCGGGAAGCTTACACCTATAGCGAGATGCGAGATATGGGCTTCCAAGGTTCTCGCACCGTTGATGCCAATTATGAACGCTATATCGTTGAAGCTGATATTTCGCTAGATATTCCAGTCACAGTTAAAGGACTGGGAAGTTATGATCATGTCCACACTTACGATATTGAAGTCGAAGAAGCTCATTGTTTCTATTGTGATGGCTATCTAACACACAATAGTGCTGGCATGAGGCAAGGTTCTAGCGAAGATAGTTTATTTGCCGATGCCAAAGATAACTTATGGCAGCAAGATGAAAATGGCAACTGGCGAATCGATCCAGAGCGTGATGCACTCAGGATGGCAAACCATACCAGAGTTTTTCACCGCAAGCCAACCTTAGAAGAATGTGTTGGTGCTGTCCGCAAACAATATTACAGTGGCGAGGGAGCAATTCAATGGGCTGGTGAAGCCGTAGCGCGATCAAACATTGATTTGCTACCAACACAAGCTTTGAAAGTTGAGTTTTTGCAAGCTTATGAACAAGGAACAGCAAAACAGTGGTTAGAAGAACGTTATTCAAATCTTGATGCTAATGAGTTAGAACATCGTTTAGCTCGCTATGGGCTAAATCCGTGTGGTAAGTGATTTTGCCTCACGTTAAAAACCTCGCAAAAACGGGGAAAGCTGAGATGCTAATCCCGTGGTAATCAAAGGAACTAAAAAGCCTTTGACACCGTACAGCGTAGAGAGTGAAACTAGATTATCCTAAAAATTGGTATCTAGAATATAATCTCTCCAAGAGTGCGGGGGCGTATGTGATAAATAGTTTCTAGTTGCAGATAAAGCATCTGGCAAAAAGAAATTCCTCTATTAGTTGAGGTCATATATGCAAAATGTATGCGGAACTACTGCGAATAATCAAGCAGTAGAACTAGGGGATAAAAAGCCTCTAGGGTAACAAATTTGGAAATCATCGGTAGTAACTTTCACTGCAATTTGTCAGAGGTTCACCTTAATCAAATCGATCCACGTAACTACAAAGAACAAGAGGAGGCTTTCACCGCTGGGGCGTTATCTGTAGCAGCACTTTTAAATCACAAATTCCTGGAACCACGCTATCAATACAGCCGTGAATTAGACCCAATTGTGGGAGTTTCTTTTACAGGTTTATTTGATTTCTTTGTCCATGCTTTTGGTGTTGATTGGCTGCGCTGGTGGGAAGCAGGAAGGCCTGCAACTCCACAAGGATTAGCTTTCAAGCGTGAGGAAGAAAAATATCTAAGTTCTTGGAGAGATATTGTACATCGGGTAGTTTGGGATTATTGCGATCGCCACAATTTCAAGCGTCCAAATCGTTGTACCACAGTGCAACCCAGTGGTACTAAGGCTTTATTAACTAATGCTAGTTCCGGCTGGCATCCCCCAAAAGCCCAAAGATTTATTCGCCGCATCACCTTCGGCAAAAATGACCCAGTAGCCTTAGCTTGTATTGACTATGGTTACAACGTCATTCCCTCTCAATCAGACAAAGATGAACAGGGCAATTTGCTCAACGATCCCTTTGATCCACGGGTGAGTGAATGGCTAGTGGAAATCCCTGTTTCTGTAACTTGGGCTGATTTACCGGGGGCTGATGAAATTGATGTTTCTAAATTTTCAGCCTTAGCCCAATTTGATTTTGTCCTTCAAGTTCAACGTTGGTACGTGACTCACAATACATCAGCAACTTTGGAACTCCGCTCTGATGAAATCGAGCCTTTGGGGCAGCGCATTTACGAAACCATCCAGAATGATGAGGGATATATTTCAGCAGCTCTTTTAGCCCGTTTTGACGATTTGCAATCATTCCCGCGTTTGCCGTTTGAACCAATAGACAAATCCACCTACGATCGCTTAACTCAAGAGGTGAAAGCACGGCGCAAAACAGATGACTTCTGTGCAGTCTTAAGCCGCTACGATTTAGGCGAAATGTCAGAGGCCGGCCCTAGTGGTTGTGATTCTGATAAGTGTATGTTTCCCGATCAGCAACCAATGACTGGGGATTAGGGACTGGGGAAGAAGCAAGGGGGCAGGGAGCAGGGAGCAGGGGGAGACAAGAAGAAGCAAGGGAGCAAAGTTTTCCCCTCCGCCCCCCGCACCCCGCCCCTCTGCCTCTTTTCAATGCCCCATGTCCAAACACGTTACGATCAATTAAGAAGTAATAATTTTTTACGGCAGTGCCAGGAGTCTCTTAATGTTCATTGATGAATTGTCACCTATATTCAGGGAACTTACTCAGCATCCAGTCTCATTTGTGGGTGGGTTCTTCTCTGGTGTGCTTCGGCTCAATCTCGCAGACGATCCCGTTAAAGGCTGGCTAGATAAACAGATCCGCTCAAATAGTTACAGCCGCACCACAACTGATGCTCATAATGGTAAAGCCAATGGCCCTCAGCAGATTTCCATTGACTAAAAACTCCAACCATACATAGTTGAATTTACTAAAAAATAGGGAGTCAGTTCTGCCCTTCGCAGCACTGAACCCTACTTTCTAAAATGATTATTTTACTTTTTGGAAGTCACTTAGTAGTTAATTGGCACTCTGAGCATAAGCGCACCCACCGGGTCTGATGTAGGGCCAGCCGGGAAATTCACGTGGCAGAGCGCACATTCCGCCCTGAAGTTGCTGAGGGGGATCGAGCGTCGATAGTACCATTTATTATCCACACGCTGAACGGACACGTATGGCTGCGGTTGGCTCGCCATTGCTAGCGCGTTTGCTTGACGTTCAAAGCTGTCACTGGGGCGATCGCTTTCCCGAAGCGGCCCAACGGTGCCAACTAATCGCATATCCTTGTTCTTATCGTTAAATATCAGCGAAATGGAGTGCTTACCTTGCTCCACATTTGCCGGCGTGGTTTCGTTAAACTCCTGCGTCAGCGCCGCGAACAACGTGTTGAGCATGAGATCGCTAGTCTCTTGAGCGATCGCAACCTTCCCTGGTGGGGGTGGATAGTCAAAAGCATGGGCAATTCCCGTGAAACTGATGCCAATGACGAGCATCAGCACAAAAATTCCATAGCTGACTAGCTTTCTCAGACGCATTCTCTTACTCCTTTGGTTTTGTATTGTTCTTGACTCATACCAATCCTGGGTGAAGATGTATATAACAAAACCCCCATATAGTCCCGCCTTAGTAAGGGGAACGGCGTAGCCGGGGGGTAAATATATACAACTTCACAGAGAAACGATATCAGCGACTCCGGATCACGGATAGAACCTTTACCAAACAAGAGCAGACGTTAAAGGGCAGAAGGTAAGAATTTATTTTCCACCTGCCAAAAGAGTATATTCGCGTAGCTTATTGTAGAATCTTATCATATTGATCAGGGAAAATACTAGCGCATTACCACTTAAATCTAAGTAAATACGTAAATCTAAGTACTATCTCAATTAACCAAACAAGTTCTTGTGAAATCTCAGACTTTGAAAAATGTCACAATCGGTTATTATATGAGCGTATGTATAGTAAATTCAGCCAATGTCACCTGATTGACTGCTACTCTAAAACATTTACCATTGGTGAATCAGAGGAGATTATGCAATATTTGCAATTTTGTTAGGTCTGTTTTTTTTAGCTGAACTAATCGAATCGCTCTTTGTTGAAAATTACTTGATCCCAGATGACTATTTACGTTGGAAATCTCTCCTACCGCGCTACTGAAGCAGACTTAAAAGCAGTGTTTGCAGACTACGGTGAAGTCAAAAGAGTTGTCTTGCCTACCGATCGCGACACAGGACGATTACGGGGCTTTGCATTTGTTGAAATGACTGAAGATGCTCAAGAAGACGCAGCCATCACAGAATTAGATGGTGCAGAATGGATGGGTCGTCAACTCAAAGTTAATAAAGCCAAGCCGCGAGAGGATAATCCTCGTGGTAGTTGGTCGAAAAAACAAGATTTTTAACACTTCTGTTTTGGCGTACTAGATACAAAAGTCAGGTACATAAGCAAGAAAATATGGAATCCCTAACCTCTCGTATGCAAGCGGTACAGTCACCGATTATTCCTGTGGTTGGGGAACTGATTAAAAATTCTCCCGGAACAATATCTCTAGGACAAGGTGTAGTTTCTTACAACCCACCACCGGAAGCCATAGAATTTTTAGCCAAATTCTTAGCCGAACCAGCCAATAATTTATACAAATCAGTTGAGGGAATTCCCCCATTGCTGACAGCGCTTGCAGAAAAATTGCAAGACTTCAACGGCATTGAAATCAACCAGGAAAACTGTATCGTCGTGACAGCAGGGAGCAATATGGGATTTATGAATGCCATTCTTGCGATCACTAACCCAGGCGATGAAATTATTTTGAATACGCCCTATTATTTCAACCACGAAATGGCGATCGCAATCGCTGGTTGTCATCCGGTGTTAGTGGCGACAGATGAAAATTACCAACTGCGCCCAGATGCGATCGCTCAAGCAATTACTCCCAAAACACGGGCTGTGGTGACGATTTCACCAAATAACCCGACTGGAGTTGTCTATTCAGAAGCAGTTTTGCGCGAAGTAAATCAAATTTGTGGTACTCGCGGTATTTACCACATCAGCGATGAAGCTTATGAATATTTTACCTATAACGGAATAAAACACATTTCACCTGGCGCATTTGCTAATAATAGCGAATACACCATTTCTCTCTATAGCCTTTCCAAAGCATACGGTTTTGCTAGTTGGCGCATTGGGTATATGGTGATTCCCAAACACTTACTTGTCGCTATTAAAAAAGTCCAGGATACAATTTTGATTTGTCCGCCAGTCATTTCTCAATATGCAGCTTTAGGGGCATTGAAAGCAAAAGAGGAGTATTTGCAGAGTCATATAGGAGCGTTGGCGCAGCCCGCCGTAGGCATCGCTCAAGTACGCCAACTAGTATTAGACTCCCTTAATCGCCTACAGGGCTTGTGTAGCATTATCCCCGCCAATGGTGCGTTCTACTTTTTCCTCAAAGTTCATACCCAAATGGATGCTTTTGAGTTAGTTAAAAGACTAATCCAGGAACATAAAGTAGCAGTTATTCCAGGTACAATCTTTGGCATAGATGACGGATGCTACCTACGCGTCGCTTATGGGGCGCTGCAAAAAGAGACGGCAAAAGAAGGAATAGAAAGATTAGTGCAGGGTTTGGAAACTATAGTTAGGAATTAGAAGTCATCCATATTTCTGCCTTCTTCAAGGCTGCTTTAGCATATATTGTCCGCAATTGCAAATATCAAATTCAACAGATGCCGATTATTAATAAGTTAATTGAAATTGAAACTGAGCCAAAAATTAATATTCATAATATCACGCCACAAATTCAAGATTTTATTGCCTCAACATCAATTAAAAATGGACAAGTTTTAGTATTTTCTCAACACACAACAACAGCACTAGCTATCAACGAAAATGAAGTCAGATTGTTAGAAGATATCAAAGTGTTCTTGCAAAAACTAGCACCTGAGTCAGACAGTTATTTGCATAATGATTTGCATTTAAGAGATGTCCCAGAAAATGAGCCGATAAATGCTCACTCTCATTTAATGGCAATGATGCTGACCACAAGTGAGATAATTCCCATTGTGGATGGTAAATTAGTATTAGGAACTTGGCAATCTATTTTATTTTTTGAGTTAGACGGCCCGCGTCAAAGAACTATATTTGTGCAAATTTCTGGTGAATAATGCAACTTCACACCTGCAAGGATTCCAGATAAACCCAAAACTAAGAGAATCACGAACATGACCAACAAATGTATCAGTTGAATTTACTTACAGCAATTAAAAATCTGAAAGAATGTTTTCAAACATAACCTTCCTTTCCACAAACCAGGACTTTTGTTGTGTCAAAGGTAGACGCAATTATACCAATTTTGGATTTTAGATTTTGGATTTTAGATTAAACGTCTTTACCTAAAGTCTGTTCCAGTAATGTCCAACATCCTATCTATCTTAATTTGGTATTAGTTATGAAAAATAACGATAATTTTGTATTACGTAATACTTGGTACTATGCTTTGCCTAGCAACCAAATCAAACCAGGTATGATGATCAGCCGCATTTTTTTGGGAGAACCAGTATTGCTAATCCGTAGTCAGGATGGCAAAGTCTCAGCGATGCGGGATATTTGCCCTCATCGTGGTGTACCCTTGAGTTGCGGTAGATTCAATGGGCAGGAAGTGGAATGCTGTTACCACGGTTGGCGGTTTAACGAGGGTGGACGCTGCATTACAATACCATCTCTTGTAGAAGAACAGCAGATGGATTTGAGTCGCTTCGACGTGCAGTCATACACAATTCGCGAAGCTCAAGGAAATATTTGGATATATATCGCCGATCCAGATAACCCTCAACCTGCATCTGAAAAGGAAATTCCGGTGATTCCTGGGTTTGATGAGCCGCCCCAGTTCGTAAAAGTTGTGAAATTTCCCTGTTTTGTGGATCATGCAGTGGTAGGTTTGATGGACCCGGCTCATTCACCTTATGTTCATCGCGCTTGGTGGTGGCGAAATGAGCAATTACATGAAGAAGTAAAGCAGTTTGATGCTTCACCCTACGGCTTCACGATGCGACGACACCGATTACCAGTAAATGGGGGTCGATTATACTGGCTGATTGGCGGTGGTGTGCCAGAAACGGAGATTTCTTTTCGTTTACCTGGAGTCAGAATCGAAGAAACCACAATTGCCAATCATCGAGTCGTTAATTTAACGGCTGTTACACCGATTTCAGACACAGAAACAGAGGTAACTTTTGCTCTTTACTGGACACTCCCTTGGGTAGGGTTTTTCAAGCCACTAGTACATCTGTTAGCACGGAGTTTTATCGACCAAGACCGAACAGTTGTGGCAAAACAGCAGATTGGTCTCAAGTATAATCCTGTGCTACGGCTGATTAAAGACTCAGATATGCAGGCGCAGTGGTACTACCAGTTAAAGCGGGAGTATGCTCGTTCTGTTGCTGAAGGACGAGAATTTGTGAATCCTGTTAAAGGTCAAATACTGCGCTGGCGTGCTTAAATTACTCCAAAGTAAATTCTGCAAATTCTCTTGGCCCAAACAGCATATTTCGGTCTACGGCTGACAAGATTTTATTATTGGCACGTTGGCTATTTAAAGAACGGACAACTAACTGCGCGACATCTGCACGATTGATGCTACCAATAATGTGCGGATCTTCAGTCAAAACACCATTACCCGTTGCTGGTTCTGACTTTAGTCCACCAGGACGGATGATTGTATAGATGAGTCCACTGGCGATTAAGTGTTGTTCAGCTTTGTCTTTCTCAACTAAAACTGTTCCCAGTGCTGCTAAAACTTGCGGTGACAAAGCAACAACACTATTACCAGCACCAATAGAAGATATAAGAATAAACTTTTGCACTCCAGCTTTAACTGCTGCATCGATCAGATTTCTATTACCAGGGTAATCTGCTCTTTCTCCATCTGTCGGTAAACCGCCAATTGTACTGATAACGGTGTGAATAGGTTCATCTTTGAGAATTGCGCCTTCTACATCCTCAAGATTCAAGGCATCTCCCACATCTACTTGAATACCTGTTTTCTCTAGTTCAGCTGCAACTGCTGCTGTTCTCACGAGTGCTTTAACCTTTAGCTGTTGCGCTCTCAGATATTGGGCAATTTCTCGACCAACACCGCGACTTGCTCCAGCTAGAAAAATATAAGATTCACTTGTCATAATAAATTTAACTACTTACGCTCAAAGGATTTTATCAGAGGATTGGCAGCACTTAGGAATAAGAATCAAATAACATACAATTTATGTCCGTGGTTTACCTCACCCTCAATCTAGCGATCGCAAATAACTGAGTAACTATAATTACATAAATACTAGTATAGCAATTATACCTAACCCAATGGTAGGAAGTATTGTAATAGGTAATTGTGTCAATCTAGCAAATAACTTTTCAATGGATTTACTTATGGCTAAAAAATCTCAACCCAATCTAGAGCAATATCATGATGTCAGATTATCTGCAACTACTAGAATTTGGGTGATTACAGTAGCAATTCTCGGAGTTTGCGTCCCACTGTCAGCCATCACTAGAAGCGGTGCTATTCTTCCTTTAGTTGCTATTGGTGGTGCAGCTGTTGGTACTGTTGCTGTTTGGCGTTCTGATGAGCAAAAATCAAAAACTAACTATTTGCAACAGCAGCAAATAGAACTGCTAGAGGAGAGATTAGCGAATTTAGAAACAATTGTTAGCAGTGATGACTTGAACTTGCAAATGAAAATTAAACAAATCGAAGCAAGGGATACTTTTGGCAACTCCTCTGATGTCAGTACTACACCCAGACAACCAAAACGTAAAGGTTAAAATAATTCGTAATACTCGCCATTGGCGTAGCATCTCGTAGAGAAGGCGAAAACTAAGCTATGTAATTCCTATACCGCAAGAGTTTCATTGATTTGGAATAGGTGGTTTAAGCCGTTGCGCCTACAAATTGCATCACAAGCATTGATTAGGCAAAATCTGTAAATCCTCTCCCTTGCTCCCTGCACCCTGCTCCCCTGCCGCCTCAATGTGCAAACTATAATCACAACAGCTTACTTCCGCCGTGCTGTACTAGGTTATCTTTGTGTAGGTATTTGTTGACTTAATGTATCTGTAATCTTGGAAATCCGTCTCCAATTAAACTTTCTTTTGCAGCTAGAAGTGTTTCTAGGAAAACAGTATCTCTTTGTCCATGTCCGTTAGAATTGACTGACATCATCTAAATTCTATACACTTCAACTGCATCAATTCATGAAACGTCTAAGTGCTGTTTATTTATCTCTTTCCCGGAAACATCTGCCAATGGCTGTGTTTTATTAGACTGCTAAGATTACTGAATTTTTAATTAACTAAGGTTATAAACTTGAGTAATTGCATTGGTATAGCTTACCGTAGGTATGCAACAGTTTGCCGCAGGAATGCAGATGGATTGGATTAGCTTACTCAAAGCTCAACAAACAGACTTTCTTCAACGTGTGAAAAAGCCTAAAACTTACGACTTGTCTTTGCTAGAAAGTCAAGTTAAAGGTTGTCACACTGAAGTTATGGCCTTTTGGGGTGAGCCATTGGCTAGACTCCAAGAACTTTCTCGCCAACAAGCAGAAGTTCTCGCCAAAAATCCGCCGCCAACGCCACCTGAATATCCTGAGCCTCCTGACTGGACGATACCTTTCCCGAAATACTTCCAACAACAAGCCCAAGATTATCTTTTACGGGAGTATATTGTTGACCGAGTAATAACTGAACGGTTGGGCAAATTGGTCAAAAAGGTGTCACAAGATACCTTACAAAATATGATTTTAGATGATGAAGGAAATTTGTGTGGCGAAAGTAAATTTCCTTATATACTTAAAGATCATCCTCAGCTAAGTATTCAAGTTTACGTTGCTGATGGGGAAAGTTTTAATGGTATTAAGAAAGACAAAATTAAATGGTCGATTACTCAAGAAGATTTGGAAAATCACCAAGTATTAATTTTTCTATGTTTGTTTTATCCATCTACAGGGAATTTAGGTTACGAGAGGCAAAGCATAATAACAGGCTTTTTACCGACAAATCAACTTGAATTTGCTGAACCAAAACTGTATGTAACTCCGAGTAACTTGTTATATGCAGGGGGATTAACTTGGTATTTAGAATCACTTACTGGCAAAAAAGATACGTCGCCAATAATTAATGAGAGAGCGATCGCAGATACAATACAGACTCTACCATCAGAGCATTGCCTCAAGGATATAGTCGGCGACTGGGAATGCTGGCAGACTTTGCAAGGACACACCAGAGGGATTAATTGCCTAGCTTTCAGTTCTGGGTGTAACAATGGTAAAGCTTTACCCATTTTGGCAAGTGGTAGCCGTGGCGAGACGAAACTCTGGGATTTAAGCAAGGGTGAATTAATAGAGACATTATCAGAGTATCCTTGGGTACTATCTGGGCTAGTGGATGAAGTAAATTCCCTAGCTTTTAGTTCAGATGGACAGACTTTAGTGAGTTGCGGTGCAGATTCCACAATTAAGCTTTGGCACGTAGGCGCTTTAGACTTGATAGATATTTTGCACAAACACAATGGGGTAGTGCGGTGTGCTGCCTTTACCCCAGATGGCAGAATGTTAGCGACAGGCGGAGATGACAGAAAAATTCTGTTTTGGGATTTGATGCAACGTCAGGTAGCGATCGCACTTTCTTTAGATGATACAGCTGCTCATTCCCTGGTTTTGAGTCGAGATGGGGAAACTCTCGTTACAGGTAGCTACCGCAAAATCAAAGTTTGGCGCACCTTACCGCAGACAGGAATCAAAAGTTTAAAAGATGCACAACCGCTGCATACCCTCATGGGTCATGCTCATATCGTGCGTTCCTTAGCAATCAGTACAGATGGTAAACTACTCGTCAGTGGTAGCTGGGATCAAACAATTAAAATTTGGCAATTGGAAACTGGAGAATTACTTCATACTCTTAAAGGACATAGAGATAGAGTATATGCGATCGCTTTAAGTCCCGATGGACAAATTATCGCCAGCGGTAGTGCTGATAAAACCATCAAATTGTGGCATCTCCAAACTGGAGAATTGCTGGGTACATTTACAGGTCATGGGAATATAGTCACAGCATTAGCCTTCACAGCATCCGGTGAGATGTTAGTTAGCGGGAGTTTGGATAAGACAATTAAAATTTGGCAACGGAGTTAATAGTAATTCGTGTTGAAGGAGGCATGAGGCATTCCTGATGAAACGAATTTCAAAAGCCTTGCATGAAAGAATGACTGGGGACTGGGGATTGGGGACTAGTATGTTTACTCAAAACTCAGAATTCAGCACTCAGCACTGAGTATGGTTAATCCTTTCAGCAGCTACTCTGCCCTGTGAAAAAATTTGAGTAATTTTACATATCATGGATTGTCAACTTTTGTAGTCAAATTAACAACATATTAATAAAAAGTAGCATATACTAAGTGTTATCAGCCTCCCATAAAAAATCCGGGAGAATTGTAACGTGCAAGGAGGTAAATCCTATGCAAGAAATTTGGGCATCAACGGAATTAGAATATGCTTTTTTGTTTACCCTTAGAAAAGTAAATTCGATCAATCTAGAAGGTTTCAAGCCATTTTTTAGTAATATGCCTATTGACTCTTATATCAAAGGCAATTATCGTTCCAGAAGATTATCTCGGTTTACTGTCTCTGGAAATCAGTTAATCAAATTACCTCATGGACATTTCTTTCAAAGTAAAGAATATAATCCATTAGTAGGTGATATAAAAAGAGAGTTTGCAGAATTAGATGATGCACTCATAGAACTGGATATTTTTAGAAATCTTGTCTTAGCATTTAGTGATTCTTGTAAACTTCATCCTGAAGCTGAAATTGGAGTTCATCAGATTAGAATTATTTGTTCTCCAGATAATTTTGGTAATCCGGCACCTGAAGGTATCCATCAAGATGGCACTGATTTTATTGGCATATTCTCAGTAACTAGAGAGAATATTCAAGGTGGAGAAACACACCTATATACAGCTAAAAAAGAAAAGCCTGTGTTTAGCAAAGTTCTAAATCCTGGGGAACTATTATTGGTCAATGACCATGAATTTTTCCACTTTGCCAATCCCATAAAACCACAAACTGATGCTCAAGGAAGTTGGGATGTTTTTGTACTAACTTCTCCTAGCTTACTTTCGGAATAATTTTAGTAACCTGGAAATATTTTATAATCTACGAGATACGGGTAATTGAATCTATTCAATTACCCTATTTTTTGTTTTTAATTGGAAATAATCATGATGATATTAAGTAATTTTTTATCGTTATATAAGTAGTCAGATAGAATTAATTACATAACGTCATTGCGAATGGAGCAAAGCGAAGTGAAGCAATCGCAAAGGCTTGGGATTGGTTGTCTACGAGACGCTCCGCGAACACTTCATATCCTACGGGAACCCTAAAAGCTAACGCAACGACTGTAAATATTTTTGTCCAGCTACTTATACTCCTATTTGATTTTTAAAAAACTCCGTACAACTAGAAAAGGCTAATTCCCTATTCTCCACTTTCCTATTTGTTTTATTTCATTAAAAATCCGAAATTCAGCAAAGCCACGCTGGATACTTAGAATATTAAGGGTGAGTGCATAAGTTAGACTACAAAACAAGCCTGCTGGAATTCAACTAACTGAATCAACCAAATAAATGCTATGAATGACGAATTCTACAATAGAGGATTGGAAAAGGCTAGGCGAAAAGACTACGCTGGAGCAATTGAGGAGTTTAACCATGCTTTACAATTAACACCTTACTTTACCGAAGCTTACTTACAACGGGGTTTGGCACATTATGACTCAGGAGCAATCCTGAAGGCTGTTTCAGATTATACCGAAGCCTTGAAGCTGAATCCTGAGAGTGTAGAGGCATATTATTGTCGGGGATTAGCAAGAGTGGCGCTGAAAAATTTGTCGGGGGCGCTGGAGGACGTAGAACGCGCTATTCGTCTCAATCTCAATTATGCTGCTGCTTATAATCTGCGGGGGATGGTGCGGCGCAAACAGGGTTATATTCAAGATGCGATCGCTAACTTTAAAAAAGCTGCACAGCTATATTTAGAGCAACAAGACAAAGAGAATTGTCGTCGGTGTCTGGAACAAATTAAACAGCTACAACCCAAAGAATTACCAGCCCTTGAGCAATCACATTCTATAAGTGCGCCAATTTTATCCACCAATGATTATTTCACGCAACTATTAGAAAAGGCTGAGAAAGGAGATACCCAAGAGGCACTCGCCGATTTAAACTGGGTATTAAAAGCCGATCCGCAAGATGCCCAAGCTTACTGCTGTCGTGGGGTTGTGCGTTGTAAAATGGGTAATTATCGAGAAGCGATCACAGATTTTAATCAAGCATTGCGACTAAACTTTCAAGATGCCATTGTCTATCGTAACCGGGGTAAAGCACGTTCTGTATTGGGAGATCATCAAGGAGCGATCGCAGACCTTAACCAAGCACTCCAGATACAGCCTGAAGATCCCTTAGTCTATATTGCCAGAGGTAATGCCTATCGAACAACAGGCAATTATCTTGGTGCAATTCAAGATTACACCCAAGCACTGCAAATCAACCCCGATGATGCTCAAGCTTACTACAATCGCGGCATTGCCTATACTTGTTTAGAAGAAATACAAAAAGCCGTGGAAGATTATCAACGAGCGGCGAGTATCTTTTGTGAACAAGAAGATTGGGGAAATTATCAACAAGTCTTAAGTAGCCTAGAAAAAATCCAAAAATTTAGTCCAGAGTCGAAAAAGCAAAAGTATAACCTGCTACGTCAGCGAATTTTACGAATGGTTGGAGGATACTGGGAAATAGCCGAACGATTGATTCAGCAAAAGCAGAATTACCATCCTGGGATGTCAGACGAGTGGTATTTGCAAAAAGTGATTGATGATTTAGAACGCGATCACGGTAGATAAAATATAAATACTACTACAAATGTAAATTCACCTGTACACTAATACGGGTGAAAATCCAATCAATCACTTGTCGTTTTCCAATGAAACTAAATGCACACTATCTTAAGCACGTTTCAAAGCTTAGTTAGAAGTGCGAGTTTGACGGCGGCGCAATCCAAACATACCAACTGCTCCCACCGCAAATATTGATAAAGTAACAGATGGTTCAGGAACGCTAGCACCAATTAACGCTTTAACATTTGCCTCGCCGATATCAAGAACGACAACAAGATCATTAAAGTCACGGTCAGAATTTTGGTTAGACTTACCAGTTGCGGAATCTATCCCTGAAGCGTGTAAGCCTCCGTATAAATCCTCAAATGCTAGGATGATGTAGTTGTTATAAGCATAAGCAACTGCGTGCTGTAGTCTGTCAGCATTAGAGGCAGTTTGAGTACCAAAGATATTGCCATTAGAACTGTTCAAACCATTAGCTTTCAAAAAGAAGTCGAGTTGAGTACCTCCGGCAACATTACCAATATCGACTCCATCACCGAATTTTAGAGCATTAATGCCCCCGCCCATCATACACCCAACTCCGTCACAAGAAGCATCCTTAAAAATTAGTCCAGATTTATTAGTAGTTCCTGTGGCATTGAAGGCTAATTGGTTTCTATAACTAGCGCCCTCATTGATAAAGTAAACAGATACGTCATAGTCGGATTTTAATTTTAATTGACTAGGATCTAGTTTAAATTGTCCGCTATTTGTGAGGTAAACACTTTCTTGTTGGACAAATTTTTGAAAAGGAGTATCCTTAAAACCAGTTTGAGATTCACTATATATCGTTGGTTGAGTCCAAGAACTATTCCAACTAAAATCAGCAGCAGATGCAGTTTCTACTTTAGAAATTAATCCAGTCAAGGTAGCTGTAGCGGCGATTAAAGCAGTTAGAAAAATCTGTTTCATGTCAGGAGTTATTAAGTAGGGAAAATAATTAAGACAGTAATGCTTTTAGCAATCAGTCTGTGTTGCTTGTTACTTTCTAACAGCTTTACTTTAGTAAAGTCAATCTTTATTTTAGATTTTATTTATATATTTAAATAGCTCTTTATTTAATGTATTTCTACTGACAAATATCCGATCTGATAACTTAATTTACTGTCACGATCGTTCAGCATTTAAACTGAATATTATGATGATATATTTATGGGAAATTTATATTTCCCTTAAAATAAGATGTATATCTTTATATTTAAAGTCCAAAACCTCAACTCAAAATCTCAAACTGTATAGGTTACGTTGAGGATACTCTGCAATTTTAAAATCCTCTCAAAGGTTGTTTTTTGAGCCACCATTACTTCCTACTATAAATTGTGCAAGAAAAAATATGCACAGAGGTAGATGAAAAATCAGTCAAGAGGTAGCCTAAAATACAAAAGATATAAATGATTAACCCGTAAGAAATACGGAAGTTTACTACGCTAGATAGATGCGGTTAGAGAACACTCAATGTTAAATGTTAACCGCTTGCGGCTGCAAGATATATTGAAAATTCCGACAAATTCACTTGTGGCAAAAATCGCGAGTGCAATCCCTATTTTGGTTGGCAGTTTAGTACTAGTTGGCTGGTGGCTTGGCCTTGAAGTTCTCAAACGCGGCTTTCCCGGTAGTCCTGCCACAATGAAAGTCAATACAGCGCTGTGTTTCATCCTGTGTGGTCTATCCCTGTGGTTATTTTCAAAAGCAGGTCAGCACGGAAGCGTGGGAGAAAGAATAATTCAAAATTACCCCCACAGTTCCACTGCCTCCAATTCCAAAAAAGGTCTCTTGACCCCAATAACTCTACTAATTTCTCAGGTATGTGCAATCGCCGTCACCACAATTGCAGCGCTCACACTCTGTCAATATCTGTTCGGTTGGAATCTCGGCATTGATGAACTGGTGTTTCGTGATTCGCCAACTAGTATGGCGACATCATACCAGGGGCGAATGGGGGTGAACACAGCACTAAACTTTATGCTGGTGAGTGTAGCCCTACAGATTTTGATTCATTCAAAAAACCACCGCAGTTATTGGTATGCCCAAATTCTGGCTCTGATTGCGACTTTAATTTCCTTTCAGGCGCTAATGGGCTATGCCTACAAAGTGAAAGTTCTCTATGGACTTGTCCCTTATACAACATCAATGGCCTTACATACGGCTGGGTTGTTCATCTTACTAAGTATGGGCATTTTGTGGGTGCGGGCAGAACAGGGGTTAATGTGGGTAGTTACAAGTGATACTTACGGCGGCTTACTTGCACGTCGTTTATTAGTTGCTGCGATCGCAATACCTTTTATATTGGGGTGGGTAATTGTTAAAGGTCAACGAGCAGGACAATACGATTCAGCCTTTGCGGTATCAGTCTTTGCCATCGTCCTGATTGTAATTTTTACTATTTTGATTTGGCAAAGTGCCAGGGTTATTGAACGCCTCAGCTATCAACGCGACTGCGCTCAAAAAGCACTGAGAACCTACGAAGCTAAACTGGCGAGTTTTGTCGATGCAAATGTCATCGGTATTCTGTTTGGCGATGTGTATGGCAATATCCAACAGGCAAACGACGAATTTCTCAGGATGATTGGTTACACGCGAGAGGATTTGTTAGCAGGTAAGTTAAATTGGAGCAATATCACCCCACCAGAGTATCTAGACTTGGATGAACGAGGTGTTGCGGAAGCACAAGAAAACACCAACGCTGCTTGTACACCTTATGAGAAAGAATATATTCGCAAGGATGGTAGCCGTATTCCGGTGTTAATTGGTTACGTGTTGCTAGGAGACGACCGGAAAGAATCGGTAGCATTTATTCTCGACTTAAGCGAACAGCAAGCTGCGCTACGCGATCGCAAGCAAGCAGAGGCAGAGCAACAAAAATTAGTATCGTTAGTAGAAAATAGCTCTGATTTTATCAGTATTGCTACCCTTGAGGGTCAATTACTCTATATCAATGATGCAGGTCAAAAGCTGGTAGGGCTTACAAGCCTGGAAGAAGTGGGGCAAAAAGCAGTATTAGATTACGTCATGCCCAAAGACAAAGCCTATTTTCAAGAACATATACTGCAAACTGTGCGATTACAAGGGCGCTGGCAAGGAGAATTCTGCTTTTGTCACCTCCAAACAGGTCAACCGATACCAGTTGATTACAACATCTTCACTGTTACAGACAAGAACACAGGTCAGCCAATTGCCTTAGCAACTGTGACTCGTAACATCAGCGAACAAAAACAGGCTAAGGAACAAATATTACAACTAAACAGGGATCTACAGCGCCGCATTACTGAGTTACAAACTTTGTTGGAGGTAATTCCGATTGGAATTGGCATTGCCGAAGATCCAGAATGCCAAAATATCAAGGTCAACCCTTCTTTTGCCAAGCAGTTGGGAATATCTTCAGATACAAATCCTCCCTTGGGCGAAAAACCGACAAGCTTTAAAATCTACCGAGAAGGCAGGGAACTCTCCACAGAAGAACTCCCAATGCAGTATTCTGCTGCTCATGGTGTTGAAGTTGTGGATTTTGAAGTTGATGTTGTCCATGACAATGGTAAAATCGTCAACCTGTTGGAGTATGTTGCACCTCTGTTTGACGAAGAGGGTAAAACTAGAGGAAGTGTTGGTGCATTTTTAGATATTACAGAACGCAAACAGGCAGAAGAAGTGCTGTTAAATCAGCAGAAATGGCTAGAGGATGTGTTAAATCTGATGCCAAGACCGTTGCTGTTTATCGAACCAGGAACAGCGCGGGTAACTTTTGCCAATCGCTCTGCTGACGAATTAGCTGGGGGCGAATTTCCCAAAGGCGTAGCAGCCGCAGATTATCACACAGTTTACCACTACACAGATGCGGCTGGCGATCGCATCCCCAATGAACTTATGCCAGGAGTACGGGTTGCCCTTGGCGAACGTCTGAATGGATTGGAGGTAGACTGGCATACTCCCAGTGGTGTGCGCTCTCTACTTGTATTTGCTGATACTTTGCCAGCAATGCACGGTCATCCATCTATCTGTATCTTGGTATTCCAAGAGATTAGCAATCTCAAAGAGGTACAAAAAGCACTCTCGTTAGGTTACAAACGGTTAAAGCTACTATTCGACACAGTTAACGATTTACTATCGAGTCAGCAACCAGTAGTACTAATCGATAGCGTCTACCGAAAACTCTCAGAACAAATTGATTTAGATGTTTACTTTAACTATTTGGTTGAGGATAACTCTCAGCGAATGCGGTTAGGGGCTTACAGCGGCATTTCCCCGGAGATGGCGAAAGAAATTGAGTGGTTGGCTTATGGTGAATCGGTTTGTGGTACTGTAGCCCAGGAACGTTGTGCAATAGCTGTAGAGAATGTGCAGCAATCAACTGACCCGCAAACAGAATTGATTCGCTCTTTAAATATTACTGCTTATTATGCCTATCCATTAATTGCCCAAGGACGACTATTGGGTACTCTTTCCTTTGGCAGCCGCACTCTGTTAAGCTTCACCGACAATCAAAAGGGGATGATGCAAGCAGTCTGCGACCAAATAGCGATCGCAATGGAACGGGCTAGTTTAATTGCTTCTTTGCAACATCAAACTGAGCAGTTGCAAGAGGCTAACCGGATGAAGGATGAGTTTCTGGGGATATTGTCTCATGAGTTGCGATCACCCCTCAATGCCATCCTGGGCTGGGCACAATTACTGCAACGAAGCAAGCTGAGTGAAACCCAAATGGCTAGGGCTACGGAGACAATTGAGCGCAATGCCAAAGCCCAAACCCAGCTAATTGAAGACTTGCTAGATATATCACGGATGATTAGAGGGAAATTACGCCTGAATGTCAGTACTTGTAATTTGGTTCCGATAATTGAGTCAGCCATTCAGACTGTTAATCTCGCCTCCCAGTCCAAGGAAATCGATTTGAGATTTTCCATTATCCCCTCCAAAGAAACGCCAAACTCAAATGGGGAATTAGAAATCAATCATGAAAATCTCGAATCTCCAAAAGCACAATCCCCAAGTAATCTTGGCGAAAATTCTCAATTCTTAGTTGCTGGTGATTTTGAGCGCTTGCAACAGATCGTCTGGAATCTGCTATCCAATGCCATCAAATTCACACGCGTCGGAGGAAGGGTAGAGGTGGAATTGTCAGTAGTCAGTGGCCAAGAAAAACAACAGACAACAGATAAATATGCCCAAATTCAGGTAATTGATACAGGCATTGGGATTAATACTAACTTTCTTCCTTACGTCTTTGATCGCTTTCGTCAAGCTGATAGTTCTAACACTAGAATTTATGGTGGATTAGGACTAGGATTAGCGATCGTTCGTCATTTAGTAGAACTGCATGGTGGTACTATTCATGCAGATAGCCCAGGCAAAGAACAAGGAGCAACGTTTACAGTCAAATTACCACTTCTAAAGAGTTCCCCCCTCCGCCCCTCCGCCCCTCCGCCCCTCCGCCACTCTGCCCCTATGCCCTTCTCACTCCTGGGCGTGCGCGTACTAGTTGTAGATGATCAAGCCGATACCCGTGAATTCATCACCACAGTCCTCGAACAGTGCCAAGCTGAAGTTAAAGCTGTCGCATCAGTTTCAGAAGCGTGGCAATTAATTATACAGTGGAAACCAGATGCTTTAGTTAGCGATATCAGTATGCATCAGGAAGATGGTTACTCTTTGATCCGTAAACTGCGATCGCAACCACCAGAACTAGGGGGAAATATTCCCGCCGCAGCGTTGACAGCTGATGCTAAAGCAGAAGATCGGATGCGAGCTATACAAGAAGGTTATCAGCTACATTTACCTAAACCGATTGAAGCCGCTGAGTTAGCAACAGTAGTTGCTAGCCTTGTTGGAAGGACTTAGAAAAAATGTGCAGTGGGTTCGTTAAACCACTTGAAAACTAAAGCTAAAACTTGCCCAATTATTCATATCCAAGATATATGAGTCGGCTGCTGTGCCGTTCATCTCCGTTTTAAGATGTAAGTCTTGGAGCAAGGCTTGTGCAATGTCTAAGGAATTCAACAATGGGGCAATCAGCCGTTGTTCGGTTGGGGAATATTTAGCAGTATTCAAAGCGGCGAGAGTTGTGCTAAAAGGGGTAGTACTAAAAATTAGTTGTTGTTCGCAAAAGAAAGCTGGCCCTGAAACCACCCATTCGGAAGCAGCATTAGTTTGGGGTAAGGTGAGGGTTTCACCTGGGGCGATGACAACTTCTTTGAGGAGGGGCTTAATGTCTTCAGTATTTGGTTCTTGGGGAGTTTCCCAAGAGTAGAAAGCGATCGCTGTATGATTATTGTTTAATCCCAGCACAATTAAATATACTGGGCGATCGCTCTGGTTTTCCACTCGATATTGCATTCGACTACCGATAGGGACAATCGGTGTGGGGAGAGACGTGATTAATCGCGTCTGTACTGATTTTTTAATCGGAGTTTCAGTTTTAAAAGCTCGGACTGTTTCGCGCTGCATAACAACGCGAGGCGATATGTTACTAATTATTTCTAAGCTTGCTTTGAGAGCCAAGCGAGAAGAACCTTGATTTTCTGTGAGTCGCCATAACTTGGCTGCTAGCAAGGTTGATAATTTTGGCGCTAACCTTTGCGCTGCTAATTTTACTGCTTCTCCTACTTCCCCCGTGGTATTGGGAATTAGCTCGCCACCGAGAGAAAATAGACCATAACGACTAGGAATTTCCTGTAACTTACCAAAAACATAATCAGCAGGTTTTTCGCCCACTACTACAGTGGAGATATGAGGAAATGCAGCGAAGGCACTTGTCGCATCTACCCGCTCAATTCTTTCCAATCCAGTATCTAGAGCTATGGTTAAATTAATATTTCGGGGTAAAATCCGGACTGCTTCTTGCACAAGTTGCCCGACTTGTAGGGAATTTGTACCTTCGGTTTGGGAAATTTGGGCTTTTGCTGTTAACCCAGTCCGCGATCGCAATATTAATTCTTCTGTTGTTGCTAGGGTGAATCGAGAATTCACTCCGTAGTATAGCAGCACTTGTGGCGGTAATCCTGCCAACCACAGTTGGACTGTTTTGCCGTCTTCTTCAATGGCTGTCACCGCGCCTTCTGCACCAACGATACTCTCTGGCAAACCTAACCCCCCCTTCTCTACAAGGGAAGGGGGAGAATTCAAAGCCTCTCTCCTCTGAGGAGAGAGGTTTGGAGAGAGGTTTTCCAGATTCGCTGGTTGCTGTTTGCTACCCAATTTAGATAGAGAATTTTCTACATGGGAAAGGGAAACTTGAATTGTGGTGGCTGGGGTGAATTCCCACAAATACTGCGTCAAGGCGTAGGTAAATAACCCAGCACTAAAACCAGCGAAAATTCCTTCCCTTGCGGGCTGCTTTGGCTCTGAGGTAGCTGCTAAAACAATCGGAGTGCTGGGTAACTTCTGAGTTTTGAGTTGTCGGAGAAAGTCGAGTTCTTCTGGTGCTAACTTTGCCTCTACTAACTCTTGAAGGGTGCGACTTTTTAATCCTAAAACTGTGGTAGGAGCATAATAGCTAGTATCTAATACTGCTGTGACTCTTTCTGTGGGGAGCGATCGCAATAATAGCAGCAGAGTTTCTTCTAATATATAGTTGACTATTTTTTCGTCTTGTGATTTATAGCTCACATTAGCTGGCACTAGAGCATTTTGCCTTATATCTGACGATGTTTCCAATTTGACACTACTACCATAACCGCTAAAGTGAAAGACAACCATATCACCAGGTTTAGCTTGCTTGCCCAGGTGATCCAAAAAAGCCGCCTCAATGAATTCCCTGCTGGCTTCTTCCTCAGTTAAGGTTAAAATATCTGATCCTTGGAAGCCAAAACGATGAATCAAAAGCTCTTTTTGTAGTTCGACATCCGTCAGACAACCACTGAGGGCTGGGATTTTTGGGTATTGGTTAATACCTATCAGTAATGCCAACTTGCGCGGACTGGGTTGTGCCAAAGCCTGATAATAGCGATTTCCCAAAGACAACCACTCAGCTTCAGTTATCCCCAATACCGCGAGTATTGAGCCAATTCTCTGTAAAAACGTGCGCCGTTCCATAGTTAGCTATCAGCCCTCAGCTATCAGTTAGCAGCTTACAGGGCTGAACTCTGTATTGTAAAGTTACAAAAATGTGGGGAGTGGAAGGGCAGGGGGAAAATTCTTAACTCCTAACTCAGCACTCAGAACTGTTTTGCCCAATGTCCTAAACCGGCACTTCTATCCGCATCGCCCGCGCTAACTCTGCCGCCACTTCTGGACGGGAAAATTCTGGTGGAGGTAATTCACCACGCCGCAGCATTTCTCTAACTTTTGTCCCCGATAGGTGAATGCGTTCTTCTGGCTTGCTGGGACTGGTTTTAGATGTTGCCATCTGCTTAGTGCGCGTGCAGTAGAAAGCGTGTTCAAATTTCATCGGCACAATACCTAATTCACCTGGCGCAAACTCATCAAAGATATACTGTGCGTCGTAAGTGCCGTAATAGTCACCCACACCAGCATGATCCCGTCCGACGATAAAGTGAGTACAGCCATAGTTTTTGCGGACTAAAGCATGGAAGATGGCTTCACGAGGCCCAGCGTAGCGCATTGCGGCTGGATTAATTGCCAAAGTTACCCGGTCTAACGGGTAGTAATGTTCCAGCAAAATTTCATAGCAGCGCATCCGCACGTCAGCAGCAATATCATCTTCTTTTGTCGCCCCGACTAATGGGTGCAAAAATAAACCATCAACGATTTCTAAAGCGCACTTTTGAATATATTCATGGGCGCGGTGGATAGGGTTGCGAGTTTGAAAGCCGACGATGGTTTTCCAACCCTTGTCTTGAAATAGTTGCCGTGAGGCAGCTGGATCGATTTGGTAAGTGGGAAACTGGGGATGAGGTTCACGCTGCAACAGCCAAATATCACCCGCCAGATGTACAGTACCTTGGTTATAGAGTACCTGTACACCCGGATGATTGACATCATCAGTGCGGTAGACTTTTATTGCTTCGCGGGTTTTGTCGTAGTTATATTTTTGGGTGAGTTGCAAAACTCCGATAAATTCGCCTCTGGAGTTATCCAGACGGATTAAGCTGCCTTCTAGCAACGGGGAAGCTACTTCTTCGCTTACCGATAGTGTAATCGGGATTGACCACACAAGACCGTTAGCTAATCGCATTTCTGTGACAGTGCGATCGTAGTCTTCCTGGTTCATAAAACCCGTGAGTGGACTAAAAGCACCGATCGCAATCATTTCTACATCCGAAACGGCGCGATCGTCAAGTTGCACTCGCGGCAAAAAGTCAGCTTTTGAGAGAAACTCTGCTCTTTGTTCTGGTGTGGCGATACGGTTAACCAACTGTCCACCGTGGGGGGCTATGGCATCTGGATTGTGACTCAACGTAATCCCCTCTTTGTATTAACTGTTATTGTTTCAGATTATGTACTAACTTATCAAATGCTGGTACGTAGAGAAAAAGAGTTTAGGGATATAGGGGTCTAGTAACTGGGTTCTGGGTTCTGAAATTGGTATCAGCGCTCCAAGAGATTGAGGGTATACCCTAACAAAAAACTCCCCTCAAGTGAATGAAGAGAGTCTAGAGAGTTAGTGAAGAGTTATTGCATTTCTAACAGTCCTATCACTTGCTCCAGTTTCATCTTAGCCATGTGCAAAGCTAGCAGTTTCTCTTGATCGTATCTGTCTGGATAGTTCATTCTCCTTCCCTCAAGAGTAATTTTGATGAGTGCTGACTGTTGATCAGTAGGTGAACCCATTTCATCAATTGCAGTACTTATGATCTGGATAGTGTTAAAGTCAGGAGTCTTCAATCCCCTTCCTTGTCTCATCTGCTGTAGCGCTAGTTGGGGAAATGCCATTAGAGATACGATGAAGCTCGTCTTGTAACCTGGGTTTCCTGTAGGCTTAATCCCGTACCTATGACACAAATCATGTAATTCAAGAGTAGTTTTGATTTCGAGTTCTGACCTTGTGAACATAAAATAGAATTGTCTATTTGCTAAAAGTGGACATTGGCGGGTATTAACTTCTCTAGGGGAAATACTCGCCAAATTTAAGCATACAATGTGTTGCCCAATTGATCGTACTTTACATTCACAATACTTAAAAAATGCCTAACCCTGAAGGCAACCCAGACATTAAAAAATATGGATTTAAAACTGATAGAGATGAGCCTTTAACAGAACGGATTGCTATTCGAGTTACTAAGTCAATGGCTGAAAAAATTAAAGCTATTGACAATTATCCAGAGTTTTGTCGTCAAGCTCTGAGCGAAGCGTTAGATAAGCTGGATCAATCAGTTAGTTAGTATATGTTCCTATAAATAAATCAGTGCGAGAGTAACGACAACAAGTGTAGAAGTAATTTTTGATAGAGAGTAGGTAGTCGTAGCCCGCCGTAGGTATCGCTTTTCAGAATTAACTTTTGCTAATTGAGCCTAATATGGCAATAAATGGCATAAACTGCCATAAGATAATATTATGAAGGAAAAATTAGAGAAGTTGTGCCAGTGAAAAGTATAAATATATCTCTCCCTGACGCGATGCGGACTTATATAGAAGAGAAAGTGGCGACTGGTGGTTACAGCAGTGTCAGTGAATATTTCCGTGAGTTAGTGCGCCAAGACCAAAAGCGTCAAGCGGCTGAACGTTTGGAAACGATGCTTTTAGAAGGTTTAAATTCTGGGAATGCAACTGAGATGACTCCTGACGATTGGGAAGATATACGCCAAGCTGTGCGGGAAAGAATCACCAAGCATAAAGGGTCAAACCAAGGTTAATAAATAATAATTTTAGTGACTCTGAAACTGCAAATATTCCAACAGTAGTAACCGCAAGTAATCTAACGTTCTAATATAACTCTTTATCTGCTCATAATTGCCATTACTGCCAAAATAAAAACTCGCAATCTGAGGTATATTGAAAACTCGCATAGCTTGTAATTGCTCAATTGCCTCGGTTTGATTGACAATTTAACCTGTGCTTTGAATTTGACTTGCATAACCTCTGAGATTTACTGTTAAAAGCTCAAGTTCTTCTAAAAGTGAAAACTCTTCATCTTCTGGTGGAAACTGAATAGAAATTTCTTGTCGTTCGCCACGTGTATTTTGAGAAATATTAGTCAATTGTACTAATAACTGACTAATATTTCTCTTAACTAATTCTTGCTGATTTAAAATTGCTTTAGTCATCATTGACTCCATAAGTAACTATCTTTTCAGTACCATATCGGTCAGGTTTGACAATCAGATATTCATTGCCTTAGCTGTATCAAAAACTGATCAGAGATAGGTTCTTTCGACATATATCCATTGAAAACTAAAACCACCCTTCCTCGTTTGTCACGACAGGGTGGTTTTAGTTTATGCCAAAACAGGGTAAGAATTATTATTAACCAAATTGTTCAATAATTCCGCCACCTAACACTTTCTCGCCGTCGTACCACACCGCCGCTTGTCCGGGGGTGATGCTAATTTGGGGTTCATCAAACACCAAACGCACACGGGAGTTTTCCAACGGAATCACCGTCACTGGTGTAGGCGTTGAACGATAGCGAATTTGCACTTCGACATGAATTGGGGTGGATGGTTGGGCAATGGAAACCCAATTTACCCGATTTACAGTGCATTCTGGCTGAGTTACCTTAGTGCGATCGCCTACTACTACTTTATTATTTTCCGCATCTAATTCAATCACATACAACGGTTCGGCAGCAGCAATCCCCAAGCCTTTGCGCTGGCCAATGGTGTAGTGATGGACACCATCATGCTGTCCCAAAATTTTGCCTGTAGTATCGACAATATCGCCTGTTTTGGGAGCTAAATATTTATCCAAAAATGCCCGCATGGAACCGTTACTTTCCACTAAGCATAAGTCTTGACTTTCTGGCTTATCAGCAGTTTTCAATCCGTATTCAGTTGCAATGCGGCGCGTATCAGTTTTTTCTAGTTCGCCCAGAGGAAATATGGTTGCTGCAAGTAAATCTTGAGACAAATCATAGAGAAAATATGACTGGTCTTTGTTGCGGTCAATAGCCCTTAATAACTGGTAACGTCCAGTTGCTTCGTCATGGCTAATTCGGGCATAATGACCAGTGGCAATGCGATCGCATCCCAATTCTTCACGAGCATATTGCACCATTGGCCCAAACTTCACCGTTTTATTGCACTGGGAGCAAGGCAATGGCGTAATCCCAGCACTGTAACCAGTCACCAGATAATCGACAATATGCGTCTGAAACAGATCCCGAATATCTACAACCTGATGGGGAACGCCCAGTTGTTCACAGAGATCAGCCGCGTCGATCATACCTTCAGAGCAACATTGACCTTTGCCTTTCATTAGCCAAAGAGTCAAACCAATCACTTCATAGCCCTGATGGTGCAGGATAGCTGCGGCGGTGGAACTGTCAACGCCACCAGAAAGACCAACGACGACTTTTTTCATACAAAGCACGACACGATAGCTGCGTGGTTGTCCAATTGTAGCACAAACTATTCAAAGCCTTGCTACTAAAGCACTTCAGTTTTAAAGCAATTGAATTAGTGTAGGCGTAGCCCTTCGTAAATATCGCTATTCACTCCGTCATCACCTTTATCTAAAATTAGTTACAGATGTATTTTTTGCCACGCAGATGACTAATTTTACGTTAACGCTATATAGTTGCTACAACGGTGAACTAATTAGTTCCTGATGAAAATTGCCTAAAAATACTTTGACCCACCGAATTTTAGATTTTGGATTTTGGATTTTGGATTGTTTTTGGTACAAGCCCTGATGCCACTTGCTTTATGCAGGGTTTCCCATCCACCGCAGTGGCTCCCCCTTGTGAGCGGAATAAATCTCAAAGACCTCATGCGTCGCTAACGCTATGCTATCGTCAATCCAAAATCCGACGTTCGCGGACTCGCTAACGCTGCGCTATCAAGCTGCATCCCTTGTGGGTGCAGTCAATCTAAAATCTAAAATCTAAAATCCAAAATCTAAAATCCAAAATTGTTTGACTACTTTTTAAACTATTATGTCGAGAGAAATACCCAGTCAATTTATCCCGTTTCAAATGCTGCGTCGAAGTTCTGAGGGTTGGAAGCCCACGGTTAGACTTCTCTCCTTGTTAGTGGGAGGCTGGTTAGTGCTGATTCCTAACTCTACCCCAGCACAAGCACAAATCCACAACAATGTGCTATTAGCTCAACAAACTCGTGAAACTTTACCGCCACCTCCAATTCCCTCTGATCAACAGCCATCACCGCAGTTACAACCGACGGAACTAGTACAGGACAATCAATCTGAACTGAACTTTCAGCCCTCTCAACCATTACAGAACAATCAATTAGAGCAGAATTTTCAGCCACCTCAACCATTACAGAACAACCAATTACAGCCGAACTTTCAGCCCTCTCAACCTGCACAGTTTAGTCAATATGGCCAGAATTTTGAGCGCTACTTAGTTTACGTTGATGGTAGTGATTTTCAGACACTACAAGCAATACGTCAGATTGAACCCAGTGCTTACATTCGCAATTACCAAGGACGGAGTGTAATTCAGTCAGGAGTTTTTAACAGAGTATCTAACGCCCAACAACGGGTAAATGAACTACAGTCACGAGGCATATATAACGCTCGGATTATTAGCTTTACTAACGGACAGGAAATAGATGCTGGCAATAGAGGCTTGTTAAGAGATCCAAGTAATATAAATGCTGCTAATCGGCCAACCTCTAGATATTATGTTGCCATTCCCACCACTCCAGAACAGTTACCTGCGATCGCAGCACAAATTAGGCAGAATATAGCCCAATTTAGTCAAGGTTTAGGCCGATCTGGCGGAGTCCTCGAAAGGACGCAACCACGAGGGCCACACGTAGCAGTAGGGCCTTTCCCCGATCGATACCAAGCCGAAGAATGGAATAAGTATCTGCGAAATATCGGATACGCTAATGCCAGAGTTTACTATGGGAAGTAAGAAAGAGGGGATTGGGGATTGGGGAGTAAAATTAAACTCATAACTCAGCACTCATAACTCAGCACTCAGCACTCATGAAAGATAGGCAAGAACAAATTTCGCAAGTCGTAGTGACTGCTGGGCAGATGCACGATGTTGAAAAGCGGATCTTTGCAGCAGGAATGCCTGTAGTTGCTTTGATGGAAAAGGTGGCGGGATTAATTGCCCGTCGCATTCCAGAGATTCTTTCAAACAGCCTCTTTTTAAGGGGATCTCGTGTAGGAATTCTGGTCGGCCCCGGTCATAATGGTGGCGATGCTTTAGTAGTAGCCCGTGAATTACACTTTCGTGGGTGTGAGGTTTGGATTTATTCACCTTTTTCTAAGCTCAAAGAATTAACTTTGCTGCACTTGCAATATGCTCACAGTTTAGGCATTCCGATTTATCAAACAATTGAGCAACTGCCAAATTCTGATTTGTTGATTGATGGCTTGTTTGGGCTTGGTTTAGAAAGAAACCTGACTGATCCCATCGCTTCTGCAATTAATCAGCTAAATCAATTATCTGTACCAATTTATAGTATCGATTTACCTTCAGGTTTACACACCGATACAGGCGTTGTATTAGGAACTGCCATTCGCGCCACTCACACATTTTGCTTAGGTTTATGGAAACTAGCTTTTTTCCAAGATCAGGCGTTGGAATATCTCGGTAAAGCTGAGTTAATCGATTTTGATATTCCTTTAGCTGATGTAGAAGCTGTTTTACAAGATGCACCCAGAATTAAACGTATTACACCGGTAACAGCACTTGCTACTTTACCTTTACCGCGTCCAGCAGTTACTCACAAATACAAGGAAGGACATTTACTGCTGATTTGCGGTTCGCGGCGCTATGCAGGTGGAGCAATTTTAACTGGTTTGGGGGCGCGGGCGAGTGGTGTCGGTATGCTTTCCATTGCCGTACCCGAATCCCTAAAACCTCTTTTGGTGTCACACTTGCCAGAGGCGCTAATTGTCGGTTGTCCAGAGACGGAAACCGGAGCGATCGCCCACCTCCAATTACCAGAAAAAACCGATTTAAGTTCCTTCAATGCGATCGCTTGTGGCCCCGGTTTAACACGAGATGCTACGCCCATTGTGCAAGAGGTAATTAAGAGCGATCGCCCTCTAATTCTCGATGCCGATGGTTTAAATATCTTGGCACAAATGGGAGCGATCGCCACATTAAAAAAACGCCTTGCAGTAACCGTACTCACACCCCACACCGGCGAATTTGAACGATTGTTTCCTGATGTCACCGATGCCAAACATGACAGGGTGAAAGCCGTACAAGAAGCAGCCGCCCAAAGTGGGGCGATAGTGTTGTTAAAAGGGGCGAGAACTGCGATCGCCAACCCTCAAGGTGACGTTTGGATTGTTCCTGAAAGCACACCCGCCTTGGCGCGTGGTGGTAGCGGCGACGTGTTAACTGGGCTACTGGGCGGACTGTTAGCGCAAGCAGGAACTAAACAGATTCCTCTAGAAGATATTGTCGCAACTGCCGCTTGGTGGCATTCCCAAGCAGGTATAATAGCCGCCCAAGAACGTACCGAATTAGGTGTAGATGCGTTTACTTTGACACAGTATTTGATGAAGGTTCTAATTTAGCGATTTTGTGAATATTTCCTTTTTATTCAATAAAGATATGGGACAAAAAAACTTATTTTGTGATGTGGATGATTTCTGTCAATAAGGGTAAAAACGCAGTGATGTTAGCTTACTATCGGCAGATGAATTTCACCGAATTCAAGAAAATTAAAGAAAGCCGTATAATTCAGAAGAATTTAATCTACAGTGATTTAACAGAATCACCGTATGGAGATCACTTATGTATTGATATATGGTGGGGAGCAATTGACTTTTTACTTGTTGGGCCAGGAGCCAATAAAAGCAATCCACTCAAAAAATTGATCTTTGGTGGAGTCCCTTTAGATACTGGTGATATTTGGTTTGATTTTGGGCCAATACGCTATCTTGAGCCAAATGAAGTTCAAGAAATCTCAGAGCTTCTTGTTAAAATCTCGCCAGAGGTGCTAATTGCCCGATACAATACAGCATCAATGATAGAACATCAAGTACCCCCAGATATTTGGTGGACAGAAAATCAGAGTGAGGTTGTCATCTCAATTAAAAGTTGCTACTCAAAAATAGTGAATTTTTTTCAAACAGCTGCGAGTAGAAAAAACTATATCCTTGCTTATATCACAGCGTAGTTTCGTTTAATTTTCTCTAGAAATCTGTTTATTTTCTCAGAGAATCTTAGCTATCTTCAGTTTCTCCTCGAAACCAGGAATTCAGAACATCCAGTTAGGCGGGGTTATTACAGGTAGAGTTGATTGATGTGTGAGGAAAGGCGGAGCCTTTTGGATGGCATTCCCAGTCTGAGACTGGGAACGAGTAGAACGAGGAGATTTAGGTATTGACTAAATACCAACGCTGTAGCGCCAATCGCTGAATTTCCCGCCAGGGAATATTATGCTTTCGGGCTAAGTCTGCACAATCTTCATATTCTGGCTGGACATTTGCAATAACTTTTTCTGGTGATTGCCCTTTCCATGATACTTTGACACGCACTTTGCCATATTTCGTTTCCACTTGTTGAATTTCCCGTTGTAAAATGGCGCGTTGCTGAGTTGTTCGCCGAATGCCTAAAGTTGTAGTTTCGCGGAAGATAACGGCTTCACAACTGAGTAAATTTTCTGGATGACAAATCACAGTTAGCAAAATCCCCGGACGGGACTTTTTCATACCGATCGCTTGGGTAAAAACATCCAGCGCACCAGCCGCAAACAACGCCTCAAACGTATAGCCGATCGCTTGTGGATTCAAATCATCAATTTGGGTTTCTAATACCGAGATGGTTTCCAAATTTGAGCTAGTATCTTCAGAATCACTGAAATTTGACTGTAAACTTGCACTTTCACCCAACCAGAGGCGTAAAATATTGGGAATGGGTAAATTTATGGTTCCTGCTCCCAGCCCTATCTGCTTGATAGCGATCGCAGGTGGTGAACCAAAATCTCTTGCCAAAGTAGTAGCGATCGCGGCTCCTGTTGGTGTTACTAATTCTCTGTCAATGCCATTACTATAAACTGGACAACCCCGCATTTCCCAGAGCTTTAATACCGCTGGGACTGGTACTGCCATCTGACCATGTGCAGCCCGAACAGTGCCGCCACCAGTCGGAAACGCCGAGCAGTAAAGTAGGGGCAATCCTTCCTGATTGCTCTCAATCCCCAACCAATCCAACCCCAGGCAAGTACCCACAATATCCACGATCGCATCTATAGCACCAACCTCATGAAAATGAACTTTTTCAGGTGAAATGCCATGCACCGCCCCTTCTGCAACCGCTAGCTGTCGGAATACCGCCAAACTCCAAGCTTCTGCCCTTGATGGCAACCCTGCTTTGAGAATCATTTGCTCTATTTCTGGCAAGTGGCGTGTGTGGTGGTGACTGTGTTCGTGTTCGTGGTGATGGTGGTGATGGCGATCGTGTACTAAATCCACATGGACTTTCGTCGCCTGTTGACCATTCCGTTGGACAAATTCTGCCCTTAACTGATATTCCTGTTCAATACCCAACCCATTAAGTTTTTCAATTAAATACTCCACAGGAACACCCAAACTGACCAAAGCACCCAGGCACATATCACCAGAAATTCCTGTCGGACATTGAAGATAAGCAATTTTATTCATAGTTATTAGTTATTAGTCATTAGTCATTGGTCATTAGTCATTGGGCATTGTTTATTTCTCCCCCTGCCTCCCCTGCCTCCCCTGCTCCCTTATCCCCCAATCCCCAATCCCCGTCCTATGGCAAAAATTTTCCCAGTTCATCCGGATAATCCTCAAACTCGCCGAATAGAGGAAATAAAGTCGGCGCTCTCTAGTGGCGCAGTTATGCTTTACTCTACTGATACAGTTTATGCGATCGGTTGCGATTTGAATGCCAAGTCGGCGGTAGAACGAGTGCGGCAAATTAAACAGCTAGCAAACGATAAACCATTGACATTTTTATGTCCCTCGCTTTCAAATGTGGCAACTTATGCCTTCGTAAGTGACACAGCCTATCGAACTATGAAACGCCTGATTCCAGGGCCATACACGTTTTTGCTCCCAGCTACGAAGTTAGTACCGCGATTGGTGCAAAGCCCCAAGCGGAAAACTACTGGAATTAGAGTCCCAAACCATACCGTGTGTTTGGAGTTGCTGGCAGCCTTGGGTAATCCGATTATTTCAACTTCAGCACATCTGCCAGTAGATGAAGCAGATAATGGCATAGTTCGGATAGATCCAGAAATTGTTCAGTCAAGGGTAGAGCTATTTGATCGTTTGGACAAGTTGGTAGACATAATTATTGATACTGGCGAGGAACCTACATATCAAGTGTCTACCATCTTGGATATGACCGGAGACGAAGCAGTGATTATACGGAGGGGTTTAGGTTGGGAAGCAGCAGCAGCATGGGTATAAGAATTCTGAGACTAGGGATTGGGTATTGGGTAGTGGGGAAAAAATTCTTTTAAGATTTGGTTGGGGTATGAATCCACATACTCATCTTCCCAGTCCCTAGTCGCCAGCCCCCACTTCACAAGCACACCTCTCCGTTTCGGAAATTGTGATCAAAACGACTCCAGTTTTAAAATTGTCATATTTAAAAGCGATGTCTAGGATGGGCTGTTCAGTGAGGTAGTGGATATAAGAGGATGGTGGCAAGACTTGACACAGTAAGGCATTTGACAACTTTAAGAAAATGGTAGGGACTCGTGTGCCTGCGTCAATATAGTGGCTTGTGATCAAAACCGACACATTGCCATAACTGTAACTCTTTCGTATTTCCTATAGTTTTGATATATGAGCTTTAGATGTGAGCATAATATACGGCAAGTCTTGATGGATGAATCCCCAAAGATTCTCCAGTCAAGGACGGTCTTGATTGCTGTGTCTGCGTTGTAATTACGGTGCAATACTACTACCTGGAAAAGTCATGAAATCTAACGTCGTCAATCTACCAAACTCTACACCCATTTTTGAGAACCACGTTTCGACTGAAGAATTTTCAGATAGCAGCAGTGATACCTTAATTGAATTGCTGTGTGAGGAAATGCAAGCGCAAGTGAAAGCAACACCCAAGTGCGTAGAAGCTTTAGCAAAGCGCATAGCCGTAGAAGTAGAACGCATTTGCGATAAAAGCTCCCGTATTCAAACATCTGGGGAAATCAAGTCCTGGCAGATGACGTTGGGAAGGCATCGGATGCAAAAGTGCTTACGTTACTACCAACTAGGTTCCAAACAAGGGCGGGTGGAATTACATAGCAATTTGGGTGCTATGGTTTACCGTCATGTAACTATGTCCGGCTCTGAATTGGGTTTTGAGGCTCGTTACAGCCTGATTGAAGATTTTTTACAAGCATTTTATATCGAAGCGATCAAAGCTTTCCGCAGAGAAAACGAACTACCAGAAAATCACACGCCGCGTACTCAGCTGCAATTAGCTGAATACATGGCTTTTACAGAACAGTACGCCAAACGCCGGATCAATTTACCTGGTGGTGCAAATCAGCAATTGATTATCTTGCGCGCCCAAGGTTTTGCTCGTCGTCAGCCTCAAGAAACGACTGTGGATATTGAACTGGCGGTAGAATCTGCTAAGGGTGAAGAAGCAGAATCTTATCAGCGTAACTCGGCGGTGCAACAGCTGCGATCGCAAATGATTGCTCAAACTAATTTCGATCCATCAGAAGAATCAGAACGCGATCGCGTCATCAGTGAATTGATGAAATACCTGGAGTCTCAAGGTCAATCTGATTGTATGAACTACCTCAGCTTGAAACTTCAAGACCTCTCAGCCCCAGAAATTGACCAAATTCTCGGTTTAACCAGCCGTCAGCGCGATTATCTCCAACAACGCTTTAAATACCACGTCGAAAAGTTTGCCAAACAACACCACTGGCAATTAGTACATCAATGGTTAGGCGCAGGTTTAGAGCAAAAATTGGGTTTATCTTCCCAGCAGTGGGAAATCTTTGTGAATCAACTCACAGAACAGCAACAGCAAATATTACAGTTAAAAACTGCAAGGCAAAACGACCAAGCGATCGCCAAAGCCATCAAATGCACCCCCAAACAGCTACAAAAGCGCTGGACTCAACTCTTAGAACTAGCATGGTCTATCCGCAACGGTCATACTGAAGCCCAGACAGGCTAAAATAGAGGTGAATAAAATATAGAGAAGACCATGAACCCAGTATTTCCCGAACTCTCTAGTCTTTCGAGAGCGGAAAAACTCCAACTGGTAGAAGATTTATGGGATGAGATTGCCGCTACACCAGCAGCGCTCCCAGTGTTAGATGGCAGAAACAAGAGCTAGCTCGTCGCAAAGCCGAATATCTGAAAAATCCAGCCATCGGCAGTAGTTGGGAAGATGTAAAAGCCAGAATCTCTCAACGACATGGCTAGAAACTTAACTATCCTTACAGCCGCAGAACTAGACATTATAAAAGCTACTGGTACGAGGGGCACGAATTAGGGTTAAGCGCTGAGTTCCTACGCTGTAATCAATACTTGAATTTAATTTAGCGTCACCCCAGCACATACCAGATTGTTCATGAAACCTATCGCCGCGCTACAATTAGGCGTTTTCCCTACCTCGTCTTTTTCGAGTTTAATGAACAGGAGATTATTATCTACGCTGTTTTCCACTGTTCCCAAGACCCAGAAAAATGGCGTAGTCGCTTGCAATAAGTTGGTCTTTGAGACTAAAGATAAATCCATTATTTTAACTATTACCTGAATTAGTAACTCGTTCCTTACCCAAATTATTAATACATTTGTATTTGTTTAGTACAAAAATACCAATAAAATCGGATTTTTTACCTATGAATCCAACCTTGTTTAGTCAAAATCAAAAATTCATATTAAGTAACTGACCTTTTTTTACTACTTCTGTGAAATCCTATAATAAGCAGGACTTTTGGCAGAGGGATTGAAGATGGCTCTGACTCAAGGCGGACGGGCAAATAAGTCTGGGAATATTTTAGAAGCAAATGTAGAAGCAATCTTGCATGGGCATAATTATTTCCAAGTAGGGAACTATGTCCAAAAAGAATTTATACTAAATGCTACTTTATTGCCAAAACGTTATGGCAAGGAAGTTTATATTGGAACTGGAATTTATCATACCTATCTGAAGGTTGATTTTTATGTTGTCGGCTCATCTGCAATGCCATCTGGTTTAATTTTAGAGTGCAAATGGCAAGAAAGCCCCGGTTCCGTTGATGAAAAGTTTCCTTACTTGAATATGAACATCGAGAACTATTACCCTGCACCAACTATTGTAATTTTAGGCGGTGAAGGTATGCGAGAGGGCGCAAGCAAATGGCTGAAGGCAAGAGTTAATGATAACCAGAATTTATTAGCAGTTTATAGTTTAGACAGATTCATTGCTTGGGCAAATAAAAATCTTTAAAAGATGTAATTAGTAGTTCGTCAATCATGCCTCTATTTTTTGTATTTGAGTTAATTGAACGCGCTGCTTTAATTCTATAGGTTTCAAAATTGATATCAGTATAAATTTTTTTAATAAATTCGCTATCAGAATTACATACCATAACTTTGACACCACGACTTGCTAACTCTGCACAAGTATCTCTTAAAATCTCTTGGTCTTTTTTACTAAAACAATTTTGACTATAAGCAGTGAAATAGCTAGTGTCACTGATAGGATGGTAGGGCGGATCAAAAAATACAAAGTCATCACTGCTAGTAGCATAGTTTAAGACTTCTGTAAAATCTGCTTGTTTAATTTCTGTATAATAAAGTGCTTCGGAAGCTACTCTCAACAAATTTTCATGACAAATATTAGGATTTTCATATCTACCTAAAGGCACATTGAATTTACCCTGTGAATTAACTCGATAAAGACCATTAAAACAAGTCTTATTAAGATAAATTAGACGAGCAGCCTTTTCTATATCAGTACCGCCAGAGTTATTTCTAACACTATAATAATAATCTTTATTATGTCGTTTTTTATGCTCCTTCAACAGAGAAATTAATTCCTCAACATGATCTCTAACACAACAATAAGTGTTAATTAATTCGGCATTAATATCAGTTAAAATTGCTGCACTTGGTTGGAGATAGAAAAAAACTGCTCCACCACCTAAAAATGGCTCATAGTAATTTTTATAATTCTTGGGAAAATAAGGAATATATTGCTGTATCAACCTACTTTTACCCCCTGCCCACTTCAAAAATGGACGCGGGCTAGTTTCCTTCGAGACTTGAATTACCATTTACTTCTGACTTTAACTAAAAATAATCACAACTAAATAAAGCCAATATAACCGAAGAGCCAAATTTTAGATTAACTGGCTAAATTTCTAGCCACATATATTACAATTGAGTAGATAAAGCATATCAAAACAAACGTAAGTATATAACAAGGCAGTTTACATTCAGATGTTTGACGGATTTTGGGATAACGTCTTTCGCTACCCCCGGTACTTAATTTCTATCGTCTTAGGACTGTTTTTAAACACCTTTGCGCCATTAGTGCCACTATTGAAACGTCCTGTCACCTCGATCGCTATCTTGGGTTTATTGGTGAGCAGTCTAGTCTTCCTGACTTTCACTCTACGGGCAATGCTGGGCTTGAGTGCAATCTAGACTAACGTTATATCGGGGCTATGCCCCACAGACGGTTGCTCTTGGCGTTGCTCGCGCTAAGTACTGTCTACCCAACCTGCATCTATTTTTGTCGTATAACCTCTGTGATGAGGCGAAATTTTTATGGCTACAAATCGTCGGGTTTCCCGCGTTGCTGAACTGATCAAACGGGAAGTTAGCCAAATGCTACTCAACGGCATTAAGGATGACCGTGTGGGTACTGGAATGGTTAGTGTTACTGATGTTGATGTTTCTGGCGATCTCCAACACGCCAAAATCTACGTCAGCATCTATGGTACAGATGAAGCTAAGGTAGAAACAATGGCAGGCTTAAAGTCGGCCACAGGTTATGTCCGCAGCGAACTTGGGGCGCGGGTACGGCTACGTCGGACACCAGAAGTGATATTTCTCGAAGATCGCTCTATAGAACGCGGTAATAAAGTATTGGCACTGCTAAATCAACTTAATCACGATCGCCCGCCAGAAAATCTCGTAGCAGTAGAAGACAGCACTGTTCAAAATGATGAGGAATTCTCCGAATAAGTAACTAAAACAACAATGTAACTTCAGAACAATTAACCTCAGCAAATCCGCCAAACACTTTACAGACGTGACGAGATCGCGTCTGTTTTAATGTAACCATAAGTTAATTCGGGGATTCAGTACTTGTCTTGGCTTTCGTCTCTACTCTAGTATTCTCCCTTCTCCCACTCCCACAGCGATTAGATATTGTTTGATTTGGAATTGCCTGACTCTAGCCTCTTGCAGATGTTTATTTAAGGAAAACTGTTTAATGTGAGTGCTGAAATTAACCTAAAATAATTACGGTTTTACTTAAGAAATTCTTAACTGATGCTAGGGTAAAAGCCTTCGTAGTATACTTTAGGCGTTATGTTTTGCAACAATTTATACCCTAGTAACTGACAAATATTATTGTGTTGTTTACCCTTAGATGAATACCCGCAGTTATAGATCAAGCTTTAAGGTGACTATTTGATATGTAAGTGAATCGCGATATAAACTCTTTCCACCCACCAAACTTGCCTAAATACAGTAATGGCAAGATTTTCAGACTTGTGGCATCAAAGTCATACAGCTACATAAGCAGGTTAAGTTAACTACTCGGAATTTTTTTTGTAAAGCGGATTTGAGGGAAATGTCAGGATTCGTTGACTTTCTTAACATTTCTTGAGATAATTTCAGGAGATGTAGCGTCAAAATAAAAATAGTTCCGTATAGCAAACTACAAAATCCTAGCCACAAGTCTAATTTCTGTAATGTTTGTTCCTAATTATTAACGGGAACACTATCGTAAGTGTTAATTTGTGAGTAAAAAACATGAGTGTGAATACGGTGCCTTCTATCAATTACTACTCTCTAGATGTGATTCAAGACGAAGCACGCCGACTGGTGCAAAAGGGAATGGTTAGCCGGCAGCAGCCAATATATAGCCTCTGCCAATACATTCCAGCTAGAGAGTGGGTTTGCGTTGAATGTGAATTAGAGAAATGTGACTTTTTGTTGCGCGATCGCATTGGCGACCTAATTGGTCGTGAACAATGGGACAACGACTAATCAATTTTTGATTTCGGATTTCGGATTGGGAGCTTATTTTCGATGTGTGGATGTCACCATTAACGATTCGATGCCCAATCTGGGGGATAATCTCTGGTTTTTGATGAGCATTGCCCTATACAGAATCTTGAGTTTTTGATTAATACAGAAGCATTGGAGTTTTAATTTATACAGTTTTTCAAGTTAAAGAAGGCATCAGAACCATTTGTTGTGTACATCTGGTGTCTTTGCTTGAATTTAGTATGTAGATTCTGCGAAGTTCCTACATTGCTCCGATAGAAGTGTAGGAACTCCAATTTTGACTCGCAGTTTATTGCATCCCTTACTTGAGGGAAGCGATAGTCTGCTTGCTGTTAAAAGCCAAAATCAGCCTTGAAAAGTTTGCTAATGTTAGGCGAACCGTCACCAGTTGCGACAAAACAGGGAACCTCCGCAAGCAACTGGCTCAATTTTCGCGAAATTCAAAATTTGTTTGTATAGTATTTTTCTGAAAAAATCTCGGCAAGCATAAAAAAATCACCTTGACATTTTTGGGGGAAGGTTCAAGTCCCATTTCTCATAGGTGGCTCCCCCTCATGCCTTCTGCCGATGCTTTATACGAGACACTAAAAGCGTAGCTTGCTTCCCTGTAAGGGTATCGTGCCTTCTGCTTCCTTTACTTGACTATTATCCTACTTGCTCTAAATATTGATTAATGTCTTCGATGATGCGAGTAAGTTCAGCTTCAGTAGTCAAGCGGATGTTAATGTTGCGGACAGTTAGCAAAACTTTGGCTGCGAAAGGCGTTGGCCAGATATTAGGATTACAAAAAACTTCTAAAAATACTTCACCTGTGTAACGATACTCTAAGGGAGGCTGGGGAGTGACTCTACCACCGCCAGGAGTGGGTTTGGCGGCGACAGCTTTCAAGCGCTCCATTAGTTGATCTGTTGCTGTCTTTAATTCTCGTGCTGCTTGGGGTGAAAAACTAAAGGAGACTGAACCTTCAATTAAGTTCAATGTTAGAGGAGTTGAAGACATATCTTTTTTATTAAAACTTCTTGATAAGTACTAATATTACCGGAAGAAGGGGTCTAAATCCCATTTTCATAGTTCTCCGTATTTTCTAGATTTATTAAAAAAAGTTAATGAAAGCTAGACATCTTGATACAGAAACGGTGAGGTTAGAAGCTCTCCGCCAGTATCAAATTCTTGACACTGAACCTGAAGAAGCATACGACAATCTTGCTCAGTTAGCGGCATTTATTTGCAGTACTCCTATATCCTTGGTAAATTTCATTGATGAAAACCGTCAATGGTTTAAGGCAAAAGTAGGTTTAGATGTATCAGAAATGCCCCGGAGTTTTGGGTTATCTGATCTTTGTCAAGAGCAACGTAATGTTGTAGTGGTTCCTGATACCCTAGCTGATGAAAAATTGGCAAGTAATCCAGTAGTAACTGGCTATCCTTATATACGGTTTTATGCAGGTGTACCTTTAATTACTCCAATGGGAGATATGCTAGGAACCCTATGCGTGATTGACCAAGTTCCTCGACAAATAAGCCAAAAACAAATAGAGGCGCTTGTAGCTCTAAGTCGTCTGGTAATAGACCAATTAGAACTCAGGCGTCATGTAGTTGAGGTATCTCAAATTACCGAGAAACTAATGGCGCACGAGCAAGCTGCCAGAACCCGCATTACTAATTTGCTTGAAAGCATCACTGATGGTTTTTTTGCCTTGGATAAACAGTGGCGATTCACCTACATTAATGGTCAAGCAGAACGGTTATTGCAAAAAACCCAGAATGAGCTTTTGGGTAAAAATATCTGGGAAATGTTTCCAGAAATTATTGGCACAACATTCTATTGCGAGTATCAAAAGGCAATTTTAGAGCAGGTGAGTGTCGAATTTGAGGAGTTCTATCTGCCACAGCAATGCTGGCTTCAAGTCCACGCTTATCCTGCAAAAGAGGGCTTGTCTATTTATTTTCAAGACGTTACTGAACGACGGCGAACAGCGGAAGCACTACGGGAAAATGAAGAACGTTGGCAATTAGCATTACATGGCAATAATGATGGTATTTGGGATTGGAATCTCAAGACTAATGAAGTGTTCTTCTCAACTCAATGGAAGGAAATGCTCGGCTATAAAGACCACGAAGTTTCCAACTGTTGGGATGAATGGATAAAACGAATCCATCTCGATGAGCGAGATTCGGTACTTCAAGCCTTCCAAGACCACTTTGCCAACAAAACACCGTTTTACGTCTGTGAATATCGAGTCCAGTGCCAAGACGGCAGCTATAAATGGATTCTAGATCGAGGACAGGCACTTTGGGACGCATTGGGTGATGTGGTGCGGATGGTGGGTTCTTATACTGATATCACAGATCGCAAGCAGGCAGATGAAGAATTAAAACGGCAAAATATGCGATCGCAATTATTCGCTGAAATCACCCTGAAAATTCGAGAATCTTTACAAATAGATGAAATTCTTCAAACATCGGTGACAGAGGTACAAAAATTACTACAAGCTGACCGTGTGTTAATTTTTCAACTGGAGACTGACGATTCAGGAACAGTGGTACAAGAAGCCGTGCTGCCTGGTTGGCCGGTAATTTTGGGAGAAAATATTTTTGATCCCTGCTTTAAAGAACAATATCTAGAAAGATATCGTCAGGGAAGAGTCAGTGCTATTGAAGACATTGAAGCCACTCATATCCAACCATGCCATCGAAAATTTCTTCAGCAGTTTGCTGTCAGAGCGAATCTGGTAGTGCCGATTCTGATCAGAGATGGCATTTGGGGCTTGTTACTAGCTCATCAGTGTGCCGCACCTCGACAGTGGAATAACTTTGAGACGGAGTTGTTACAGCAACTAGGAAACCAAATTGGCATTGCTTTATCTCAAGCGCAACTATTAGAAAAAGAAACCCAGCAAAGTCAGGAACTTGCTCGTTCTAATGCTGAATTGGAACAGTTTGCATATATCGCTTCTCATGACTTGCAAGAGCCGTTGCGGATGGTAACTAGTTATTTACAACTACTAGAGCGAAGATACAAAAATCAACTAGATACCAATGCCGACCAGTTTATTAGCTACGCAGTAGATGGGGCGCGGCGGATGCAGACCTTGATCAATGATTTGTTGAACTATTCCCGCGTCAGCACTCGTGGACAACCCTTTATGCCAGTTGATTGTAATGTAGTCTTGAAGCAGGTGCTTGTTAATCTTCAAGTTGCGATCGCACATAGTAGAGCAGTTGTCACCTATGATACCCTACCTGAAGTGATGGCTGATGCTACCCAATTGACACAAGTATTTCAAAACCTGATTGCCAACGCGATTAAATTTTGCGATCGTCAACAGCCACGAATTCATATTGGATTGGGGACTGGGGACTGGGGACTGGGGGATAAGGGAGCAGGGGGGCAGAGGGCAGGGAGCAGGGAGCAGGGAGAAGAGGAAATTGGGAAGAAAGGAGAAAGAGGAGATTTTTCTTCATCCCCCTTGCACCCCGCACCCCCCTCTCTTGCCTCTTCATCCCCCCCAATCCCCAGTCCCCAATCCTCAATCCCCACTCAAAACGAATATTTATTCTGGGTGCGTGATAATGGAATTGGTTTGGAATCCCAATATAATGAGCGTATTTTTATAATTTTTCAGCGTTTGCACGGTAGAGACAAGTATCCTGGTACTGGAATTGGTCTGGCAATTTGTAAGAAAATTATAGAACGCCACAGCGGCCGAATCTGGGTTGAGTCGAAACCGGGTCAAGGCTCGACTTTCTACTTCACAATTCCAGATAGAGCAGGTAAGCAATGGTAAGCACCATAACAGCGATTATGCCTATTGAGGTTTTGTTAGTAGAGGATAATCCTGGCGATGTCCAACTTACACGCATCGCCCTAGAAAATAGCAAAATCTCGATTCACTTGAATGTGGTCGAAGATGGTGTTGAGGCAATGGCTTTCTTGCGAAAACAAGAAAAATATGCTAAGGTAATCCATCCAGATATTATCCTGCTCGATTTAAACCTGCCAAGAAAAGATGGACGGGAAGTATTAGCAGAAATTAAAGGAGATGAAAACCTTAAACGAATTCCTGTAGTAGTTTTGACAACTTCTCAAGCTGAAGAAGATATTCTCAAAGCCTATAACCTTTTTGTCAACTGTTATATAACTAAGCCTGTAGATTTCGACCAATTCGTTAAAATTGTCCAATCAATAGAAAATTTTTGGTTTGCGATCGTAAAACTGCCACCGGAGTAGTGGAAATGGCAGGTGAAAATATAAAAGTTTTGTTAGTAGAAGACAACCCTAGTGATGTCTTATTGTTAAAAGAGTTATTCAAGGAAGTTACCACAGTTGTAGTTGAGTTGATGCCCGTTGAGCGGCTTTATGAAGCAGTCAACTACCTAACAAACGAAATTTTTGATGTGATTTTGTTAGACCTCTCGCTGCCAGATAGCCAGGGATTGCAAACCTTTGTCATCGCTCACAATCAAGCAAAAGCAACTCCAATCATTGTACTGACGGGTATAAATGATGAAACCCTGGCAACAAGAGCAATGCAGCAAGGAGCGCAGGATTATTTAGTCAAAGGGCAAGTAACTGGCGACTTGCTGGTGCGGTCTATGCGTTATGCTATCGAACGTCAACAGGCAGATAACGCACTGCGGCAGAGTGAGGAACGATTTCGGGTGGCTCTCAAAAACTCTCCAATCTTTGTCTACAACCAGGATAGAGATTTACGGTACACCTGGGTTTACAATCCTCCATCTGGATTGACAGTTGAGAAAATATTGGGCAAACAAGACTTAGATATCATTCCAGTAGAAGATGCTCAACATCTCATCACCATTAAACGTGAGGTGCTGACTACAGGCATAGGAACGCGAGAGGAAGTATCAATTACCATTCAAGAGACAACTCGATATTACGATTTAACTGTCGAGCCATTGCGGAATGAAACCCAAGAAATTGTCGGGGTGACATGCGCCAGTATAGATATTAGCGAACGACAGGCTGCGCTACGCGATCGCAAATTGGCAGAAGAAAAAATCCGCGAACAAGCAGCATTACTAGATGTCACCACAGATGCCATTTGCGTGCGAGATTTAAACAATCAAATTATCTTCTGGAACAAAGGCGCAGAAACACTTTATGGCTGGCAAGCTACAGAGGTTTGGGGCAAAAATGCTAGTGAGCTTTTGTATGACGAACCTTCACCAGAAATTGAAGCGGCTCTATTGCAAGTTATTAGTCAAGGTAAATGGCAGGGTGAATTAACAAAACTTACCAAAACTGACAAAGAAATCCTCGTTGCTAGTCGCTGGACTCTAGTATGCGATGAACAAGGAAAACCTAAATCAATTCTCACTGTTGATACAGATATTACCGATAAAAAACACTTAGAAGCCCAATTATTTCGTGCCCAACGCTTGGAAAGTATTGGTACTTTAGCTAGCGGCATTGCTCACGACCTTAACAATATCCTGACACCGATTTTGGCAGGAGCGCAACTGCTACCGCTGAAATTTCCCGATGCCGATGAACGGACTCGCCATCTACTGGAAATTTTGGAAATAAACGCTAGACGCGGCGCTGATTTAGTCAAACAAGTGCTGTCCTTTGCGCGGGGTGTGGAAGGGAAGCGGATGACTTTGCAGCTCAGACATATAATTGTGGAACTTGGCAAGATTCTGAAAGAGACATTCCCAAAATCCATAAAAATTAGTACTGATATACCACAAGATTTGTGGATGGTTTCTGGAGATAGCACCCAACTGCATCAAGTGCTGATGAACCTCTGCGTTAACGCCCGCGATGCTATGATTAATGGCGGTACTTTGAGTATCTCTGCCGAGAATCTGTTGATTGATGAAAATTATGCCCGCATGAACTTGGAAGCCAAGGTGGGATTTTACACAGTTATTTCTGTCTCCGATACAGGAATTGGTATTCCTGGGGAAATATTAGATCGAATTTTTGAGCCATTCTTCACCACAAAAGATGTGGGGAAAGGCACAGGATTGGGACTTTCCACTGTACTTGGAATTATTAAAAGTCACGGCGGTTTCGTGAACGTGTATAGCAAACCGGGAACTGGCACTAGCTTTCAGGTTTACTTACCAGCCGTGGAGGGAATGGAAACACTCAGCCCGAAAGATTTGCCACCACAGATAGGACACGAAGAATTGATTTTGGTTGTGGATGATGAAATTGCCATTCAAGAGATTACCAGAACATCATTAGAAGCTCACAACTACAAAATCTTAATTGCCAGTGATGGTATTGAAGCGATCGCACTATACGCTCAAAATAGAGACAAAATTAGTGCCGTCCTCATGGATATTATGCTGCCCTCGCTAGATGGTTTAACTGCCATCCGTACCCTACAAAAAATCAACCCCCAAGTCAAAATTATCGCCAGCAGTGGACTTATGTCTGACAATAAGCTCAGTGTAGCAGCAGCCATTGGTATCAATACATTTTTGTCGAAGCCCTATACAATCAACGAATTATTGCTTTCTCTACAGAAAGTACTGTCTTGAGCCAATTAATTACAGCAGGAAAAGGGCGCTTAGAAACCGCGTCTATCCAAACAAAAGCTACCGATCCTGGGTTTCAAATCCTTAATTTGACTTTAGTCCGCGGAGGTGGACAATGCCAGTGTAGCCGTGAATTCTATGAGACTGTTGGCGAATTAAGGGGGTCTAACACCATTCCTCATTAGTCTCATTTCAGTCCGTTTCAACAGACTTGAACTATTAGCCCGAAATTTATTTCAGGGCGGGAATGCAACGCCAAACCAATGTTTTAGGGGTGAGGGGTCAAACCCACCGTGAATTGACCAACAGTCTCATTCCATTCGCTTAACAATGTGACTGGAAATTGTCTAGATTTGAGATTATTGAGCATCGGTTCATACACTTATCTTACTGGTACTCACAGCTTGACTAAATCAATATGCCTCTATTTTTCAAGTTAATCATAAACATAGTAATATTGGCTGCATTCCTACTCATATCCCATAAAGTTTCGGCACAAGATTGGCGTCCGGTTCGCGGTGGCATCCCTTTCGGTATCAGTGGTATGGCTTTGATAGAGCAGCAAAGCAATTCACTAGATTTTTTGATTGTCCATGACAACAAAAAACCAAATCAAGGACGTATGGCAATTATTAGTATCAATGGTAAAAATCAACCTGAATATTTTCCATTAGACATCTCCGAAAACCATTAAAACCTTTGTATGACTCGGTTGTAGGACATAAATGCAATCATCATAAGCTAGCTAGGATCTACGATAAAATAAG